>DBRH01000002.1 GCA_002305955.1 Kosmotogaceae bacterium UBA1373 | reverse complement strand
TACGCGCCGACATCGGGAAAAACGGCCGTGGTGTTCCGTATCAACGACGATAACATTATAGCGAGCGGCACATCTCCATCAATAAGCTTTGCGGGAGTCACCACGTTCGAGGGAGAAGCCGTTTCCGTACCCGAGACGGATATCCAGTTCACCATCACCGACGTACCTTCGGAAAATTACTCGGCCTCGTGCCTTCTGAGCGATGGAGAGGCTGCGCTTAAAGCGATAATACCCGCGGATGCGGGCAGTTGTTCTCACTATCGCAATCGTCGATTCCAACTCACAATACACCGGAAGCGGTCAATGGGCATTCACGATCAAGTGAAAATTGTGAACCTTTCCACTCTGTAGTAAGGTATCGACATTTATCGGATTAAAAAGAAGAGAGCCCCGGGGCTCTCTTCTTCATTGTGCCGATTCCCCACGCTCGGCGTATATGCGCATCGCGTTCGAGAGAAAGACAGACAACCCTTCCCCGTATTTGTCGATGTTTCTGGTGAAGCGCTCGTCGTCGACATACATCTTTCCTATTCCCGCGAAGACGTCGAGCGTGTAATGATAACCGAAGCTCTCGTTGAAGAGTCTGTACATTCTGTCGATAGCCCTCTGCGCCACTTCGGAATCAGGAGCTTCTTTGCGGATCGCGGCCAGTTCTTTGAAAAGCTCATCCATAGTTTTCGCCATGACTTCCCTCTCTTCCCCGGACTTCGATTCGAGAAAGGCGTTGCTTCTCTCCACAGTCTCATTTCCCCAGAGCCGGCGCGCCTCTTCTTCGTACGGATTCTTTGAAAAGTCGAACCCGTCGAACTTTTCCTTCTGTGTCATGATATTCACTCCTTTCAGAGATTCGATGGTTCTTTCGAGTGTGCCCAGCATAGTTTCGATACGCCTCTTCTCGTGCAACAGGTACTTTCTCTGCAGCTCGAAGGCCTTCTCCCTGTCGAAAGACGGGCTGTTCAAAAGGTCGCGTATCCTTTGCAGGGAGAAGCCGCACTCCTTGAAGAAAAGTATCTGTTGCAGCCTGTCCAGATCGCTTTCCGAGTATTCTCGGTAGTCGTTCTCCCGGTTGCGCCGCGGGCACAGGAGCCCCATCCTGTCGTAGTGGTGAAGCGCCCGTACGCTGATACCGGTAAGGTTCGCCACTTCTTTTACGTTCATCGGCCTCCCCTCCTCGCAGTTCCAATCATAAACTATGACGCAAGGTGATAGTCAAGACCGCTAAGAGGAATGGTTTTCTTTGTCGCGACTCGAAGCGAAAAGCGATCTCAAAGGACTATGTGCTGGAGTTCTTCAAGGCTTGTGATCCTGGGAGCGTAGTCGGGATAAGATCCCGAACGATCTATCAGCACTCCCTTTATACCGGCTCCGGCCGCCCCCATCATATCCACCCTGATGCTGTCTCCGACGAATATCACGTCGTCTCTCTCCAGGCCCATCAAATGAAGCGCCCGGTCGAATATCTCGCAAGAGGGTTTATAAGATCTCGCCATTTCCGAGGTCAATAGGACGTGGTGGGGGATTCTGTTGTTTCTTATCGCTTCGTTCACGAAGGAAGTGTCGGCGTTGGTGATTATCGCGATTGTGTATTCTCTGAAGAGTTTCTTCAGGATCTTCGCGTCGGGATAGGCCGGGAGCTTGCCGAAGGAAGAGTACATGTAGTTGCAGTAAGACTCGATGTCTCCGCTCAGGTCGAATTTCCTTATCATCTCGTCTATTAGCAGATAGTAATAGAACTTCTCCGGTTGAAAGGCCGACTTGTGATAGTCTTTGAAGTGCTTTCTGTATAGCCTGACAAACTCGTTTTCCAGCTCTTCAAAATCGGCCGTGCCATCGTTTGCCATCTTCTCGCAGACGGGTCCGAAGAGTCTGTGATTGCTAACTATGGTGCCAAAGAGATCGAAAATCATACCTTTAATCATCAGAGACTCCTTTTATGTATGAATATTGTGGACATATTAGGGCGTTTTTTGTATAATTGAATATATATATTTTAGCATCTGTTCCGGCTTACGATCTACTTGTGTTTCGGCGCTGAGGGGACAGGAGGTGTTTCTTATGTCCCGTGAAGTACGTCTTCTATGGCTTCACAGCAATCTTTCGAAAGACGGGTTGCCTTCGCTAGACGATTTTGCGAAAAAGTTCAGTATATCCACCAGGCAGGCCAAGAGGGATATCAAGTACCTGAGGACCAATCTCGGGGCTCCTCTCTCTTATTCCAGAGAGAGGTCCGGTTATTCATATACGAAGCCTTACGATATTCCCTCACTCTTCTCCGGTTCGCTAGGTATGGAAATCCCTAGCAGAAGCGAGATACGACAGACTCTGCTGAAGGCGATTGAGGAGGAGAAGGCTCTCAGAGTCCTGCTGGAAAACGGAAGGGCCGTTTACTTCCATCCTGCCTGTTCGGACGAAAGGCAGGAGATATTCGCCGGTCCGGGAGAGGGAGACGGGCTTCTCTTCATACAGGTCGGCGAAATAATAGAGATCCGCAAATCCAGAAGAAAGTATATGAAAGAGCCTATGCTCTGGAAGAGGAGGCTGCCCGTCGACGCCGTGGTAGAAAAAGCCGTCTTCGAAAAGGCGGGCGAGCTTTTCACGCACTACTTCTTCGATCTCGAAGACTTGATCGATTTCATCTTGAACAACAGAGGCATAAGGCTCAAGGGCGAGGCCTCCGCGGTGGATCGGATACGCAACGCCGCGAATACTTTACTGGAGGTTGTCGATAGTGATTAGATCGAAAATCGTTTATCTATTTCTCTTTCTTCTGTTCGCCGCTTTTGCGTGCGCCGGCAATTTGCGCGAACTTGTGTACGGGGAATCGCTTCCGGAAACTCTGGCCGAAGCCGGGGCCCGGGTCGTGGATACTCCGTCGGCGGGACTTATAAGGATAGAAACCCTTCTTTTCAATCCTTTCAACTGGCAGGGCATCCAATGGCAGAACCACCTGCTTATCATCCGGCCTCCGAGTGTTCAGTCGAGAGTGGCCCTGATCTTCATAACGGGCGACTACTCTTATTCGGAGGATGAGCTGGTGGTATTCCGGCTGATGGCGCTCCAGAACAGGGCGTACGTGGCCGTTCTCTTCGACGTTCCCAACCAGCCGCTCTTTGGAGGAAAGAGGGAGGACTGGCTGATCAGCCATACTTTCCTTGAGTTTCTCAGAACCGGTGATCCACGGTGGCCGGCGCTCGTACCGATGGTCGAATCGGCTGTAGTTTCGATGAACCTAATCCATGATTACGCCTCGAGCAGCGGCGACACTGTCGAGGGGTTCGTTCTGAGCGGAGGATCGAAACGCGGGTGGACCACCTGGCTCACGGCGGCGATCGATGAGAGGGTGGAGGGCATCGTTCCGATAGCCTACGACAACCTCAATCTCGCCGACCAGATGCGGCACCAGCTGGACTTCTGGGGAAGCTACAGCCGTTCCATTAGAGAGTACGTGGATAGCGGCATACTCAACGACCTAGACGATCCGAAGAAGCGAGAACTTCTGGAATTGGTGGATCCCTTTACTTACAGGGATTCGCTCGATCTGCCCAAGCTCATCGTTGTGGGAACCAACGATCCGTACTGGCCCGTAGATGCCGCCAACCTTTATATAGACGACCTTCCCGGTTACTCCGCCATGGTGTACGCACCCAACGCCGGTCACGGCACCGAAGTTTACAGGGTCACCCAGGCGATCCAGGGGATGATCTCCCATCTGAACACCGGGCTGGAATTTCCCTCTATCGAGATCTTTCTCGAAGAGACCGCCTCGAACGTGAAAATTAGTTTAAATGTCGATGAGAGAGACTCCAAGCTCGTGGAATTGCGGCTTTTTCACTCTCTCTCGGCCGTCAGGGATTTTCGCAAGGCCTTCTTCGAATACGAAACGATCGGGAAAGAAGAGGAGATAATCGTCGATAGAGTCTCATTCAACGCTTTCTACATAGAGGGAGTTTTCACTTTCAACGGCAAAGAGCTGCTGATCTCTACACCCGTAAAAGTAATCGAAGCGCCCTGATCGGGCGCTTCGAATTTGTCGATCCGGCCGGTTTTACGAACCGGAGGAATCCATTATCTTCTCGCTGTTGAATACCTTCGCCAGCGCGAATATCAGGACCGAAACATATGTCAGGTTGCTCAAGAGCATAAGTAAAAAGCGCCAGCTCACGAACTGCAAGGTTATTATGTCCTTCATGACGAATATCGAGTTTATGAGCGGGATGATATACAGGAGCGGGTTGTCCGGCGATTCCATTTGCATGGTGGCGACGCCCAGGACTACGGCGAAAATGTAGATCGGAAGTATGTAGCCACCGCCCTCCTTTATGTTTCTGGCCAGCGAACCGAGGAGCACGATGATCGAAGCGGCCAGCCCCGCCATAGTGAGCAGCGTTACGAAAAGCCCGGCCAGAGTGGAAGGTGAAAGAGACGAGAAGTTCATCTCTCCGGCGCCGAAGGCCGGTCCTCCCAGTCTGAAAGCGATTATCAGGCCGATGAAGGTGAAGACACTGTTGAGCACCGCGATCATCATCACATAGAGGATTTTGCCCATCGCTATCGAAGTCCTGGAGACCTGATTCACAAGCAAGACCGGCATGCTGCCCCTTTCCTTCTCGCCTGCGGTGGTATCGAGGCCTATGTTCATGGCTCCGGAGAAGATATATATCAGCAGAAAGTACGGTATCAAAACCGCGAGAAACTCCGTTCCACGTGACTCTTCGGGGGCGACATCCTCCTGCTGAACGCTGACCATATTGAGATCGGCCAGCGTCAAACCGTGCTGTGCCAGCCTGTCGGCGAGCAAGAGGCTCGAGTAATTGGAGAGGGCGTTTCTAATCATCTGGGCGCCGTAGGAAGAGCCT
>DBRH01000010.1:2065-29282 GCA_002305955.1 Kosmotogaceae bacterium UBA1373 | reverse complement strand
CCTGAATAGGAACATTTCAGGGCATGCTCCTCAGGACAGGCTCCACGGGATGACAGTCTTGCTCCCTTTCCGTCATGCTGGGCTCCGATCCGTCATCTCCATCTTTCGAAAAAACGGAAGGAACCGTTATCCGTCATCCGTTGTCCGTCCAGTTCCCACAAAATCCCATATTCCTGCCAAATTTCTCCCAAGAAGAGATCATACAATTGTGCTGAAGAAGACGATGAGAATTTTGTCTGACATAGATGAGAGAATACGAGTCTAGAAGTCATCACCCAGAATCCCTATCTACCCCTGAAAAGGCCGATCGTGAGAGCGGTAACACCGGACCGTATAGGTAGCAAAAAACAAGTCAAGCGGTCCGGTTTTTTAGATTCGAAAAGATAGAATATACTTGAAGTGCGATTTTCTGTCGATACAGAGGTGGTAACCATGTCCATAAGGATAAACCTTGTGGAAGACGAAAAAAGTTTGAACGACGTGTTGACTTCCTACCTTCAGAGAGAGGGCTGGGAAGTTAAATCCTTTTACAACGGGGGTGACGCGTTCGAGGAGATCGACGACAGACCGGATCTGTGGATACTGGATATCATGCTTCCGGGCGTTGACGGCTTCGAGCTGTTGAGAGAGATCCGCAGCAGGAATTCCACGATGCCGGTGATCTTCATCTCGGCCAGAGATAAAGATATAGACAGAGTTATAGGCCTTGAAATGGGAAGTGACGACTATATGCCCAAGCCCTTTCTGCCGCGTGAACTGGTCATAAGGGTCAAAAAGATACTCGAACGTGTACAGACTACCGGAGAGCTGGTGTCGATACCTCCTTACACGATAGATGAGAGCAAGCGAAAGGTCACCGTAGATTCTTCACCGGGGACCCCCGTAGAGATCGAACTTACGTCGATGGAGTTCGATCTTCTCATGCTATTCGTTCACGGAAGGGGAAAGCCCTTTTCCCGCGATCAGATACTGGATAAGATCTGGGGTTACGATCACTACGGAAGCGACAGGGCGGTGGATGATCTGGTCAGGAGGTTGAGGCGAAAGATGCCCGATTTCAAGATCGAGACCATCTACGGCTTCGGCTACAAAGGCGTAGATGTATGAAGAGGTTCGGTCTTTCCAGCCAGATATGGCTTCTCTTCGGCCTTGTGATGCTACTTCTATGTGTGATACTCGCCGTGGTCTTCAGGTGGTCCATAAGGGATTTCTTCACGACAGAGGCTTACATGACGATAGAATCGGCCCAGGAAATGAAGTTGCTTGAACTACAGGGTGGGCTGGTTCCCGGAAGCAATATTTACATGGGCGACCTGAAGAATATTAGGGACGTCGGTCACATAATCGTCCTGAATAAAGAGTACGGTCTTCTCGAGGAGTACCTGGAGGGCTGGAGGTTGAAAATAACCGGTCCCAACGTAAGGGAGGACTTAAGAACGGGCTCCGGCCAGTCCTTCAAACTGGAGATCTCGAGTATAGTCATATGGGGTACCATCTCCCCGGATATACTTCCCCTTCTTGGTGAGATAAGAGAAAACGCCGAGCTACAGAAGGCAAAATCCGTTCGTTATGAAACCGATATCGGGAACAGGAAACTCTTCTATGTCATAAGATCGGAAGAGCTTTCCGACAGAAATATCACTTTCATCTCCTATATGTGGGATACCTACAAGAACACACTCTCCAGCACGCTTTTCTCGCGTCTATTTCTTGTTATTGCAGTCGTTGTGATTCTAAGCCTGATAATCGCCATACTCTTTTCGAGATACCTGACGCGACCGTTGAAAAAACTCTCCGAAGATGTTAAAGCCATAGCCGCGAGAAACTGGGACAAACCCATCTCGATAAACCGCAAGGACGAGATCGGCGAACTGGCCGATTCGATGGAGATGATGAGAGCCAGCCTTAGCGAACAGGACAGAGAACAGCAGGCGATGCTTCAGTTCATCTCTCACGAGCTAAAAACACCGGTTATGGTTATCAGAAGCTATGCCCAGGCCATAAAGGACGGCGTCTATCCTGGTGGAGACCTCGATAGCGCCATAGATGTTATAGACAGGGAAATACAAAGAATGGATATGAGGGTGAAAGATCTGCTTTTCATCACGCGCCTTGAATATCTGTCCAGACACAACCTGCAACTCGAGACGATAGATCTTTCCGAGCTCATAGAGAGTGTCGCCGGAAGGTTCTACTACCAGAGAGCCGATGTGGAATGGGATCTGAGGCTGGAGAAGATTCCGGCGTCGGTCAACGAAGAACAGTTCTCGATAGCCATCGAGAACATCCTCACCAACCAGCTGCGTTACGCCAGGCAGAAGATCGAGATCGAGCTCAAGACAATCCAGAAAGATTCAAAAATAGCCCTCACTTTCAAGAACGACGGAGAGGCCATAGAAGAAAAAAGATTCCAGCAGCTCTTCAAACCCTTTAACAAAGGCGCTAGAGGCGAACACGGGCTTGGACTAAATATAGTGAAGAGAATAATCGAACTCCACAACGGCAGGGTATGGATCGAAAATGAAGAAGACGGAGTCTCGACACATATAGAACTGCCCGTTTAAAGGTCCGGCATCCTAAGAAAGGTTGCTGGTAAAACACGAGAGAAAGAGCGCATTCGAGAGCTCCTTCATAACCGTCATTCCGTTGTGATCTTAAACGAGATCTCGCTCTTCCCAAGGAAGGGTCCAAGCTCTAACGAAGGACTATGGACGGCTCCGCCAGCTCTTCAGCTCTCATTCGAGTTCTACCACCGCCGTTCCTATATATGTGTCGGCGGCGCCGTAATAGAGGATCAGTTTATTTCCTACCATCACCGAGCCCTCTATGAAGATAACGTTCGGCACCTGTCCCAGCTTTTCCCAGGAGAGTTCCGGTTCCATCAGCGGCACATTGGTTCTCTTCAGCAGGTTTCTCGGGTTGTCCACGGCGAAGAGAGCCGCCCCCGGACGGTATATAGTGGAGAAGTCGGCGCTGTTGTAGATGAGCAGGATACCCTCCTCAGTTATCAGCGGCGCCGGTCCCGGTTCTACCAGCCTGCTGTCGAACCTGTCCTGTCTCGGCTCCAGCACGGGCCTGGGATAGACGGTCCAGTTTTTCAGATCCTTCGAATAGGCCAGTTTTATAGACGAGTCGCCGAAATACATATAATAGTTTCCGTTTATCTTCGCGGGTACGATCGCCCCGGACTTCGACCACGTATCGTTGGCGAAGACCGGCCCCAGTTTCTCCCAGGTCGCGAGGTCGCTAGAGGTCGCAATGCAGAGCCTTGCCTTGCCTCCGTCGTAGCCCGTGTAGGTCATGATATACAGATCATCTACCCTGACTATTCTCGGGTCTTCACAGCCGCCGGGCAGTTCGTAGATTTCGGTCGGTTCGATCGCCGGTGAGGCCTCTCTGGTGAAATCGAAGCC
This sequence comes from Kosmotogaceae bacterium UBA1373, assembly GCA_002305955.1. GTDB lineage: Bacteria > Thermotogota > Thermotogae > Petrotogales > Kosmotogaceae > Mesotoga. The sequence continues at coordinate 25,869 of DBRH01000010.1, read as the reverse complement.
GTCGATCGACGTGGCCTTGCCTATACGCGATGTCCCGTTCCACCTGCCGGCACCGGCCCAATCCTCCGCTCTGTAGAACATATGCACGAGTGAATCGACAACTATCGCCGTCGGGTTGAAGACGGCCTTGCTCTCCCAGCCTATACCTTGAGGCATGAGAAGGGGCAGATCCGAGTATCTTTCGACTCTGTACAGGTCGTCGAACCGGAGCGAGACCCCAAGTGCAGCCGCGCACAGGAGTATTGCCACAAGAGTCAGCAAAACCTTCAAAACATCACCCCCCCATCCCTCTGATCCAGTCGAACACTTTCTCTTTTTCTATCGTGGCCAGCGCTATGTGGTTGTCGGCAGCGCCGTAGTAGATATAGTATTTGCCTTCGTGCTCGACCATGGCGTCGGAAAAGACCACGTTAGGAACGCCGCCGAAGATCTCCCATTCCTCTTCCGGTTCGAGGATCGGTTCTTGCGAACGCTTCAGAACCCTGCGCGGATTTTCCAGATCGAGCAACATGAAGCCGAGTCTGTACGTCGGCCTGGGGGTGTTTTCCACGCCGTGGTAGAGTACGAGCCAGCCAAACTCCGTCTTTATTGGCGGAGCGCCGACACCTATCTTGAGGTTGTCCCAGCCGTCTTTTCTTGGCCCGGCAATAGACACGAAGTCGGTCCACTTTCTCAAATCCTCCGAGAATGCGAGATACATATCCGGTTCTATTCTGTGGAACATAACGTATCTTTCGGCGATCTTTTCAGCAAAAAGCGCGGCGTCCTTGTTGTCCACGTCCGGTATTATCACACCGTGCCTCTCCCATTGAAAGAAGTTCTCCGTCGAAGCCATGGAAATCCTGACCCCGCGTGGAGAGTAGGCCGTGTACTGCAGATAGATCCGGCCCTCCAGTTCCGTCAGTCTGGGATCTTCCACGCCGTAAAGTTCCCACTGACTGGCCGGCGTGAAGACGGGGTTTTCCATCCTGTTGAAGCGAACTCCGTCGGTCGATACGGCGTATCCCATCCTCGAGACCATGTCCTCGCCCTGAGCCCTGTACAGCATGTGAAACAGCCCCTGACGCTTTATCACGGCGCAGTTGAAGACGAACCTCGATTCCCAGTGGTGCCGGGAAATCGGCGAAAGCAGAGGATTAAGCGGGTGTCTTTCGAGTTTCAGCACAATCATCACTCCCTATTTCAATGACATAGATATTCCCTGCAGGAAGTATTTTCTGAATATTAGAAATATAACGACCATCGGCATAGTTTGCAGGACCGAGCCGGCCAGCACCGGGCCGAGGTAGCTGCCGTACTGCATGTTGAAGCTGGCCAGCAAAACCGATAGCGGCATCTTCGAGTAATCGCTGACGATTATCAGGGGCCACATGAAATTGTCCCATATGCCGATGAAGGTGAAAAGACCCACTATCGAGGCGGTGGAGCTGGTGAGGGGAACCAGCACCCTGGCGATTATCCAGAGATCGTTGGCTCCGTCCATCTTCGCCGCCTCCAGATACTCGCCTGGAACGGCCCGGAAAGACTGGGTGAACATGAAGACGCCCCAGGCCGAAACGAGCGAGGGCAGGATCACGGCCGTCCTCGTGTCTATCAAGCCCAGGTTCTTTATGAGCACGTAAAGCGGCACGATGAACATGAACCCTGGGAAGATCATCTGGAAGATTATGAAGTTGAAGATCATGTTCCTTCCCTTGAAGTACAGCCTGGACAGGGCGAATCCCACCAGCGCCGATGTAACGAGGACTCCCAGCGTAACGGCGACCGAGATGAGTAAAGAGTTTCCCAGGGCCAGCATGAAGGGGCGGTCCATCTGGTCGGCGGCCTGAAGGATGAACCTGTAATGCTCCAGTGTGAGCCGGCTGGGCAGAAACTGGCCGTAGATCTCGTTCGCCGGCTTGAAAGAGGCCAGTACCATCCAGATGTAGGGATAGATCCAGAGGATCGAGGCAACAAAGAGAAATACATAAAGCGAGATCTGCCAGAATTTCTTCATGCCAGCTCCACCTCCCTCTCGACCAGCTTTCTGGTCAGGAGCACGCAGCCGTAGCTCAGTAGCGCCACAACGATCGCTAGCGAGGAGGCGTACCCCGGATTGATCTTCTGGAAGGCCGTCGAGTAGATTAGCATCTGGAAAGTGTAAGTCGTTCTCATAGGGCCACCGCCGGTTATAAGGAAGGGCTCGGTGAATATCCCGAAGGTGAGGGTTAACGACAGCACCAGAACCATCACTATCGAAGGATTGAGGAGCGGGACGGTGATCTTGAAAAACTTTGTCCACTTTCCCGCCCCATCCAGCTCGGCCGCCTCGTACAGAGACTGGGGAATCGCCTGCAAGCCCGAGAAGAAGATCAACCCGTAGTAGCCTATGAACTTCCATGTGACCATGATGGCGATCGAGAGCGTTGCCAGTTGCGGGCTGCTGAACCAGGGGATCGTAACGCCGAAGAGGGCCCTCGTCAGGTCGTTCAACGGTCCGTTCACAGCGAAGAGCTTCTGGAAGATGATCGAGTACGATACACCGGAAGATACGTTGGCCACGAGAAAGGCCAGTATGAAAAACGTTCTGAAGAGCCTTACTCTTTTCAGGCCCAGGGCAAAGAGCAGCGAGAAACCGATCACTATGGGGATGAAGTAAAGCATGAAATTGAAGGTGTTTATAAAGACCCTCCAGAACAGCTCGTCCTGAAAGAGCTTTATGAAATTGTCGAACCAGATGAACTTTCGGGGCGTGAGAAAATTCCATTTCGACAGCGCCAGTATTATCAGCCAGACGAAGGGGTAGCCCCAGAAGATCGCCGTATAGACCAGATACATCCCCGAGAGCGACCAGCCCTTTATCGCCTCGACCGTTTTCAGTCTCTTCTTCATTGCCCATCCCCCGCTAATGATAGAATTAGAACAGCTCCTTCCTCACCCTGCTGGACGAATCGCTCAGAGCGCTCAATGGATCGGACTTTCCGTACATTATCGTCTCTATCAGGAACGTCGTCATTATGTCCTGAACCTCGACGGTCTTGGTGGTCAATGCGGGCGGCACCGCATAGGCCACGTGGCTCGCGTAGGCCGCGAAATAGGGATTGCCGTCCATATACTCTTTGAAGATCGGGTTGGTCAGCAGGTCCTCTCTGGCTGGCGGGAGATTGGTGGTCTCCATCCATCTGCGGTCCTTCTCTATATCTGAATAGACCCACTTGATGAACTTCCAGGCGGCCTCTTTGTGCTTGGTAGTGGCGAACATCACCAGACCCTTGGTATCGGCGAAGGTGTAGATCGGTTCATCTGTCGGATAAGTATCTGGAACGGGCGGCGGTGTTATTACGATATCGTCGAAGACATCGGGGAAGAGGCTTCTGGCCTGGTTGATCTCCCAGGGCCCGAAGATGCCGCCGAGCACGACTCCAGTGTAGAAGGGGTTGGAACCGAGATCGACGGCCGTCCAGTTGCTGCGGAACATTTTATCTATGAAGCCGACTACTTCCTTGCCTGCCTCGTTGTTGAAGAGCGCTCTGGCCTTCTCGACATCGAGGTACGGCTCTCCGCCGCTGGCCGCGTAATAGTAAGTGATGAAGTCGAACCAGCGGTCGTACCAGTTCCTTCCCATCACGACGAGGCTGCCGAACCTCTCGTTCGGAATGGAATACTTCGAGCTGATTTCGTATATCTCCGAATAGGTTCTGGGCGGTTTGTCGTACCCCAGTTCCCTGAGTATGTCCATTCTCCACCACATCATTATGGGGTTGGAGTAGATCGGAAAGACATAGTAATTCTTTCCGAACTTCCACTTCTCAACGATAGATCTCATCTTTCTCGTATCCACCAGTTCCCAGAAATCGGGGAAAGAGTCCAGCGGCACGAGTATGTCGGCCTCTATCAGCTGGGCCGCAAATCCCGAGAAGATATTGGTGGAAATGTCCGGTATTCTTCCCGAGGCTATTGCCGTCAAAATGGCCTCCTCGGAGCTCCCGGCAGCGGGTATGGTCGACCATTTGATCTGGATATCGGGGTTGCTGGCGTTCCACTCGGCGACGGTTTCCTTCCAGAATCTCTCCTGAAGAGGGTTGGGTGCTGTCCAGAATACCAGCTCGACACCGATCGCGGCGATCGAAAGGCAGACAATCAACATCAAGAAAATGCTCTTCTTCACTGTAATTACCTCCTTTACACGGTTGTACTCTCCCGTCTTACAAACTCGGTGAATAGCGATATCTTCATCGGGTGTGGCTCGCTGTTCATCAAAAGATTCAGAAGCCTCCTCGCTGCCGCCACGCCCATTTCTCGTTTGAATATTTTGAAGGTCGTAAGGGCCGGCGATGCCACGGTCGCGTTCACTATGTCGTCGAAACCCATGACCGATACATCTTCCGGTATCTTTATATTACGTGCCTTCAACTCCTCCATCGCCCTTATCGCGGCCGTATCGTTACAGCCGAAGACGGCGTCGGGGAGTCCGTATCTCGAAAGCATCAGATCTATGATCGCTCCCATGTTGTCGTTGTCCTCGTCGTACTCGAAGGATCTCGGCAGATAACCGGCCGATTCCATGGCCACCACGTATCCGTCGTAACGGTCCTTGAAGCCGAAGTGCGAGAGCGGACCGTGGATGTTCACTATCCTTTTCAATCCACCCGAGAGAAGCTTCTTTATCCCGTAAACGGCTCCGTCGTAGCCATCGGAGACTATGCAGTCAACTTTCACACCGGCCAGATATTGATCGACCAGCACGACCGGCCTTCCCGTGGCCTTGCTCTTCTTAACGTTCTCCTCGTTTATCTCTCCCCCCACCAGAAGATACCCGTCCAGATCCCCGGGAAACTCCTCGACCGGGAAGAGCCTGTGGTTCATATTGTTGGTTTCACAGAACTCCTGAATCCCTTTGAAAACTATGGTGTAGAACTGGTCGGAACTGTCCCGGAGAATTTTAGAGACCTTTTTTCCGGCCAGAACACCTATATCGAAGTCCAGTTTTTTGCTGGCCAGGTAGCTCGCGACCCTGGAAGGTCTGTATTCCAGTTCGTCCACCGCGCTCATAACCTTTTCTCTGACTTTTTTCGAGACATACCCGCTTTCGTTCAAGACTCTGGAGACAGTGGCCGTGGAAACTCCGGCAAGTTTTGCCACATCTGAAAGCTTGGCCGCCATAAGAAAACACCTCATTATGTAAACGCTTACATCTCTAAAAATACTATACCCTTTGAAAGCGACGATATTCATGCCCGAAAATTAGATATAATATGACTCTAGAGCATATTAAGTGCTATTAAATTGAATTATCTCCTCATATCTCTTTTTATCATAAGTTTACATTTTAATTTGATCTGATATATATAAAAAATGTATAAAACAATGTTTAAAAAGGAAATAAATGCCAATAAACACTATTTTTTGTCCATCTGTGTCCTCTGGTAGTCTTTAATCGTCTTAGATCAATGAGATAAAATAATTCTATAATCACTGTGATGTGTAAGCGTTTTCATACGATCACAGGGAGGTGTTTACATGAAAAAGTTCTTCGTTCTTTTCTTCATAGTGGTTTCAGTGTTTCTGGCGGCCGGGACTGTGAGGATTCCCGTCTCGGTCAACTCTTTCACGGGCGAGCCGATACCGGTCTCTCTAGGTCTCAGCGGTCTCCTCGATATGATCGGAGTCGATTTCGATGCCAACTGGGATTCGTTGAGAGTAATACAGGACGGAAAGGAAATTCCTTACCAGATCGACGATACAGATCTTACGGGGAGGCTTTCGTCGGGAGACACTTTCTCCTTCCTTATAACCGGACCGGCCGAGATAGTCGTGAGCGACGACTTCGATATCCAGGCACCGACTTACGCAGCGGTGGGAAACGTAGTCGAGGAGGACGGTAACTGGCTGGTCGAAGTGGGCGATATAAGGGCCACGGTGAACGCTAAAGGACTCGTGAGAGTGACCGGCTTCGGCGCCGTCGAAGGAACGATCGTCGATGAAATAGGTGTAGCGAGAGTCGCGGGCTGGGTAGGCTCGACCTTCTATGTCGACGGTCAGTACGGCCGACACGAAGAGAAGACCTCCGGGGACTTCCCGGTCGTCGAGGTCGCGGTGCTACCGGCCGGACCGGTGGGTGTTACCGTTGTCGGCACGCTCGACGGGAAGCCCTTCCTCGGATTGACTCAGAAGATCATCACCACGGTCTTCACCAACGGCGACATTGTCTCCCGCAACATCTTCGAGTTCGGTACCTATGCCGATCTGATGAAACTGCAGGTTATGGCGACCAGACCGCTCACCGACATCGCCGAGGATACGGTGCACACACTGCCGGTCTTCAGAAGACTGCTCTGGGCCGATCAACTGAACATAACCCCGCTCGAGTACTGGCTGGAGAGAAACGCTATCATGTACACAGGTAACAAGCCGTACATAGTCTTCCCCGCCGTCGATTCCATGAGGCCTCTCTGGTGGGGCGCAACCTACATCTTCGCCTCTCAGGAGAGCTGGAGGGCCAACTATTCGCCATCGCTCAAGACGGGTATTGCTGAGATAAATATGTGGGTGCCTCCAATAACCGCCAACTACCAGGAATGGATGGGCGGACCGACTTGGGTGTACGAGAGCCGGGAGTTCCGCGACGGCCTCTTCGAGTGGATGCCCGGTGAGATAGACGCCTTCGAAAGCACGAAGGGCGCCATCTCCTCCAAGTGGGAAGATTACGTGGCCCATTTCGTGGCCGGCGATGTTTACGTCTTCTCGAAAGTCTATTCGGTCTATAACGCCGACTCGATTGCCGACTCGATCGAGTTCGTCGAACTGAAGAAGGCGGAGATACATTCCCTGGTATTTGGAGAATAGAAACCTCCGGCCATCTACAACGGTGTAAGGGCGAGCTTTGCTCGCCCTCGCTCTTGAAAGGGGGAATAATTTATGAGAAGAATTCTGGCCTTGCTCATGATAGTTATGCCCGTTGCGCTCGCGGGAATAAACGTCGAGATCGATCTGAGCCATCTCGAATTTCTGAGAGATGAGTTCGACATAGAGGGAAGCGTGGAGATGGGCTACTGGATCTACGCCGACAGGCAGCCCGATGGATCTTACAGACACGCACAAGCGTCCGGAGAGGGAGTAACCTGCGTGGACGACGTGGCCAGAGTCGCCATACTCTACCTGAGACTCTTCGAGAACTCGGCCGATGAGACCCACTACCTCAGGGCCCGTGAAGCCCTCGATTTCCTTCTGGCCATGCAGGATGCGGATGGCGACTTCTTCAATTTCATCTTCGACGACGGGAAGATAAACCGTAACGGTCCCACCTCGCGCAAAGGCGGCAACTGGTGGACGGCGCGCGGGTTCTGGGCTTTATCTACGGGCGCGTGGATACTCGGTCAGAGGGACCCTTCCTACTCCATAGAGCTGGCCAGGGCTTCCCAGAAGGCCTTCAGAGTTTTGCTCAACTACGAAAGAGACGGTCTGATCCAGGGATACACAGATGTCTCATCGGTAGCGCTCCTTGGCGCCGTCGAGCTTTACAGAATCTCCAACGACCTCGAAGCGCTGAACTTCATAAAACGCTGTTCCGGCTCGCTTATATCGAAACTGATCACCGATGACGACTCGATCTTCAGAGGTCTGGTGGACGAGAACGCTCCGCAAGAGACCGTTCCTCACTGGCACGGCTGGGGCTCCAGACAGCTGGAAGCGCTCGCGATGACCGCGCTGGCGCTGGAAGACGATGAACTGCTCGAGCTCACGGTAGATGCCTTCAAAGAAGGCGCCACGCTTCTGCTCGGCGCCGGTCCGGTGTACTCTCTAACCGGATTCGTCCAGCTCTTCCCCCAGATCGCCTACGCCGCCGAGGCGGCCATTTCGACTGGCTACACGCTCTTCTCCATTACCAATGACCGGGAGATCGCGACGATCACCGCGCTTCTGGGGAGCTGGTTCATCGGTCTCAATCCACTGGGCCAGTCCATGATCGGACCGAACGGAGAGGGGTACGACGGTATGGAATTCTCCCACATAAACAGAAACGCCGGAGCCGAATCGACGATATCCATGCTGCTTTCGCTGGAAAGAGTGTCGAGGTTGCCGGAAGAATATGAAAAGTACTTCTCAGGCGCGATCGAGTTGCTTACGCCCGCAAAGGTGATAGAGGCCGAAGCGATGAGGACCGGCCTTTCCGAAGTCGATACATTTCAGGGTACGGGGATCTCGGGAAACGCCGCTCTAAAAGTAAGCGGTGTCTTCAGTCTGAGAGAGAGCGTTGCGCTTCCTCCTGTGCCTTATTCGGCCTTCACCGGGATCGGTAACGTTCAGACCGGTCCGGTCTCTTTCACCCTCCGTCTGGGGGAGTCGAGATCGGAAGAGACCGTTTCCATCGCCCAGAAATCTATCTTCAAAGTCGGTGTTATCACCGGCACCGCTCAGGAATCGACGCTCACGCTGGGGGGAAAGGTCGAATCGGGAAGCTTCGATCTGGATCAGCTGGTGCTTTTACCCGACCTGATCGCCCTGTACATACCAGGCGATGAAACGCTGGTCTTGAACTACAGAGACGTCCCCGGATACGAAGAGGGAATGACCGTGCTGCCGGGAAGGATCGTATCTACCGAGAGAAAGATAGTCCAGGTGCCGACCGTGGCCGTAGATTCGATCGAGAACCTCGATCGGGTGCACCTGGATCTGAGGCCGCTCTTCGACAACGACGGCCTGGCCACTGCCGATGAGAGGAAAAGCTCGAACTTCGACAACCCGCAGGGCATCTTCGGGGCCTCTTATCCCGCGCAGGAACTTGAAAAAAGCTTCATCGACGGCAGGCTGGAGATCTCCGACGTAGAATTTGCAATTACGACGAAGGGAAGGGACAACATGCGCCTGACCGGCCAGGCGGTGACCTTCGTTCCGGAGGTTTTCAGCCGGATCTGCATACTGGGGGCGGCCAACCACGGCGATTACACGGGACAGGCGATGCTGGTTTACGAAGACGGAACTACACAGAACATCGCTGTCTCCTTCTCCGACTGGTGCGGCGGGCCCTCGAAGGGCGAGGATATTGCCTTCACTTTTCCCTCCAGGTACGACAACACCGGAAACATAGAAAGAATAAAATGCATGCTTTACTACCGGTGCGCCGAAACTCTCGACAAACCACTCAAAACCATAGTCTTTCCCCAGATTCCGAACGTCCACATATTCGCGATAACACTCAGAAGGAAGTGATCCCCCCTTGCATATAAAAGAGCGGACCGTAAGGTCCGCTCTTTAAATTTCGCAGCGTGACAAGGTCAACTTGTGATGGCCTTCAAGGCCGTGAAGAGATACCCCATGCCTACCATCAGGAAATTGCTTATATTATGCATCAGCATCGGATACACAATGCTCTTGCTCTTCTGATATACAACGCCCTGTATCGTTCCAAGTATAAAGGAATACACTATCTGAAAGGTATCCATCTCAAATTTGAAGGGCATCAGCGACCATTTTGTGTGGGCCAACGAGAACAGGATCGATGCAAGAATGACTTCCAGCGTAACATGACCCTTGACCGGGATGCTCTTGCCGAACGCATAGACCAGCATAGTTACCGGCAGCGCTCGAAACACTATCTCTTCAGACGTCCCGCTTATCAATAACTGGAAACCCAGAGTCCCCAGAACGTTCCTTTTGTCCAGAGGGAAGGTATATACGGGAAGCTGATTGTTGATGTACATGAAAACGTGGAGCGCGACTGCAATAAGGGCAAAGATGGAGGTAAAAGTTATCAGGTATTTCTTTCCTCTGGCTACGTCGCCTGGCTTCAGATAGAAATCGATCTTTAGAAGCTTGCCGAGCACGGTGATTATAATCAAGGCAAGAACCATCTGGACGATGTGGTGAATGGAAATGCCCGCAAAAGCATCGTAAGGATCGATTTTGCCGTACGAAATCACACTGGCGATATAGTGTCCGATTCTTCCTAAGAACACTTGCGTAACGAATACCACTACGAACATCCCGATAGCAAATAGCGTCCTGTTGAGTTTTAGGTTTTCCAAGTGATCATCGCCTCGATTGCTTTCCAAAATAAACGTTTATATTCTACGTCGGCCTTCCTGTAAAAAGCAAATAATTTTTTGTGCGTAATCACACCGGTTTTTTATATGACACTTCTACGTAAGTCAATTTATATATTCGCTAGCTTCAATTGCTATTCAATTTTTGTATTAATTAACATTTTACATTTATCGCTTTTCATTAAAGTACTTTCAACAGTTATGTGTCTGGAGTCGATTTTAACGGCCGCCGACAGCATGGCGATCATTGGGTCGAGACACCACCCACTGCAGGGGTTTGCCCCGCCCATCTTCTTGGACAACGCGCAGAGCTTACATGAAGTCGCTGTGGCGACGTAGTCGTCACCTGTTTTCTCCACTTTCCAGTTCGCACAGCCGTAGATTTCCGAAAGCTTGTAGAAGACATCTTCCACACTCTCGATACCCAGCTGCTGATTCATGTATGGAGCAGTCTGGGCCTGCCTTTCTTTTCTTCTCTTAACTACAGCCTCCAGCTCTTTTAACCTGTCGTATGTGTTGACGGCTTCGGCCACGGATGCCGCGTATGTGTTCTGCAGTATTGCGAGTCTCTTTTCGATTTCCACTTTTCTCCTCTCCTCTTTGTTGTTTTAACGTTCGTTAATAAAGTGTAGATGATAAAACCGCATCTTTATATGCCAGCTTATATTCAGTGTAATTGCGGATCGGGAATTGAACCGTCCACACCGCGCAGAACGATGGCGATTTCTTCCCGGATCTCCTCTTCGGGCAAGTATCTGTTCTTTACGACTATGTTCTCGATCAGCGTTTCCAGCAAATGAACCAGTGTCCGCACGACCGCCGTGTCGTTATCGGTGTTCTTCAGATGAGGCTGCAGAATCCGGTAATGCCTGGGCAGTATTGTCTTTTCCCATTCATCCATTAGATTCATCAATTCATCGTCACCGTCGAAGGAGAGATAGACTTTTATCCCGAGGCGGTAAACCTGTTTATCGTAGCCATTCAGGGCGTTCAGGTCGTGGATGAACCTGGTGTAGAAATCTATGATACTCGAGGTTTTCAGGAGCGAAGCCTGCTTCTTTATAATGCTGAAAAACTCCTTTTTGATTATTTCGTCGAACAACTCTTTTTTGTTCTTGTAGTAATAATAGATCATCGGTAGAGAGCATCCAACATCGTTGGCGATGTTGCGTATCGTCGTTCCGTGATAACCGTTTCTGTTGAAATGCTCAACCGCCACTTCCTTGATTCTCTCTTTTAAATCCTTCTCCGCCATTGTACACACCTTTATATTTAACGTTCGTTAGTATTCTATCATGCCTGACTTTGTATTGCAATAGTTCTGTTGGATTTCTACGTGATTCGTCGGAAGGAGAGAGATCAGAGGGGCGAGCGGGATCCGGGATGTGGGGTCTAGGGTCTGACAAGAACGAGAAAAACATGATACAGCGATTCTCACACATCTCTAAAAGCGCTTTTCAGGTCTCTCTTTTTCTTTGTTTTAAAGTCTTTTGGGAATATAATCGCAGTGTCACCAAAATAGAGGGGGTGAGAGCCATGTGGAAGGAGTTTAAAAAGTTCATAAGTCGCGGCAATGTCATCGACCTGGCAGTCGGTATCATAATCGGGGGCGCCTTTCAGGTAATAGTTAGATCCCTCGTGGATGATATCATAATGCCGATTCTCGGTCTCTTCACGGGTGGCATCGATTTCAGTAACCTTTATATCAACCTCTCCGGCGGGAGTTACGAAACACTCGCGGCAGCAAAGGCGGCCGGTGCTGCAACTATAAACATCGGCCTCTTCATAAACGCCGTGATCAACTTCCTGATTCTGGCATTCGTGATTTTCCTGATCATCAGACAGATAAACAAGATGAGGGAACGCCAGAAGAAAGAAGAGGCTCCGGCCGCTCCAACGACGAAGACATGCCCATTCTGTCACACTTCGATTCCAATCGAAGCGACGAGATGTCCGAACTGCACATCCGAGCTGGGGAAAAAGGGTTAAAAATCTTGCTGTAGAAGCGGCCTTCGGGCCGCTTCTGTCGTTTTATATACATAAATTGAATCAAAAGGCCTAATACTGGAAGTTAAGAATAGCTATTCGCTTGTCCCGGCTCCCGGCGACGGAGGACGGCTAAGAACGAGGTGGAGAGCGATGAAATAAAGGGGTGAAAAACCCGTACATTTTGGTATAATAGCTCTACTGTATCGAAGGTTAACGCCGAATTCGCCGGGGTGTTCCGCATGAGGATAATACCTGAAACGAGAGAGCGCATCAAGAAAAGAAGAATGGAGATCGGCATACTCGCCGCTTGTATGCTGGTAGCCAGTCTCTACGCAGTTTATCAGATTGCCGTCAACACAGAGCTGTTCTTGAGCAGCACGAAGGTACAACTGATAATGATCGTGATATTCGCCTTCACCGTTGTTTGCGTCGTTTACTTCTTAATTCTGCACTTTGCTTACAGGAAGAGAAGGCGCGCACGCACCTGAGGTTTAACTGTTTCAGATGTAATCTCTTGCGAAAACCAGCTCCAGATTCACCTGTTACCGGTCAGGCGCGTCACCCGGCGCTTTTTTCTGACCGTAGTAGGCGTTCTTTCCGTGCTTTCTCGAATAATGCTTATCGATTATGTGCGCAGGCAGGGTTTCAACGTCGCTTTTCAGCATCTTCGTCAGAAAGGCCATCCTCGCCACCTCTTCGAGAACCACGCTGTTGTTTACGGCATCATCCAGGTTTTTGCCCCAGGTGAAGGGAGCATGCCCGGCCACGAGGACTCCGGGAGTACTAAAGTAATCCTTACTGGCGAAGGTTTCAACGATGACCCTGCCAGTGTTCATCTCGTAGTTTTCTTCCGTTTCTTCCTCTCTCAGCAATCTGGTGCAGGGTATTTCGTTGTGGAAGTGATCGGCGTGAGTCGTCCCCAGAGAAGGAATGGGCGACCTCGATTGAGCCCAGGCCGTGGCCCATGTTGAATGTGTGTGTACTATGCCGCCGATGCCCTCGAAGTTCCTGTACAGGACTATATGGGTCGGCGTATCGGAGGAAGGCCTCAGCCCTCCCTCCAGGACGTTGCCGTTCAAATCGACCACCACCATCTTTTCGGGCGAGAGTTCGTCGTAATCCACCCCGCTGGGCTTTATCACCATTAACCCCTTGCTGCGGTCAATACCGCTCGCGTTGCCCCATGTTAGAATCACGAGACCGGCCTCGACCAGCTTCATATTGGCCCTGAAGACCTTTTCCTTTAGTGCTTCCAGCATACTCCGACTTCCTTTCGCAAAGCTTCTACGGTACTTATGAATACATTGCGTTCAGTGCGATATCACAGTTTTCGCAATTTGTAGTAGATCTCGCCGTTTCTCAGCTCTCTTTTGAAGTCACGGATCTTCGTGTCTCTATCTATAACCACGAACTCTATATCGAGCATTTCGCAAAGGTCTTCCAGTTGCTCGGTATTGACAGTGTAACTCAGGCAGGAATGGTGCGCTCCTCCTGCCAGTATCCAGGCCGTTGCCGCGGTCGGGAGATCGGGTTTGGGAATCCACAGCACTCTGGCTACCGGAAGTCCGGGCATCTCTTCCTCCTGCCGCCTTTTGACGACCTCCACTTCGTTGACTATCATCCTGAATCTATCTCCGAACTCTACGATACATACCTGGACAGCCTCCCCTTCTCTGGAATCGAAAACCGATCTCGCCGGAGCCTCTTTGTCTCCTATAGAAAGGGGATGAACTTCGAGGGAAATCGGGCCGTCAGCGAGCGATTCACACACTTCGAGCATGTGAGAACCCAGTTCCTTCATGTTGCCCGGTTCAAAATGGTATATGTAATCTTCCACAAACGATGTTCCCCTGTCTCTGCCAGCGGCCATGACTTTCATCGTTCTTACCAGCGCGGCCGTTTTCCAGTCTCCTTCCCCCCCGAACCCGTAGCCGTCTCTCATAAGCCTTTGAACGGCCAGACCGGGGAGCTGGCGAAGGCCGTACAGATCCTGAAAAGTAGTTGTGAAGGCTTTGAACGGACCCATATCGAGAAAACGTCTGAGTGCTATTTCGATCTTTGCCGCCTCGTGCAAAGAACTTTTGAACTCCTCCTGGGAGACAGAGGATCTGGTGAGAGGATATTCCTGCCCGTACTGTTTTACGAGAGCTTCTATTTCGCTTTCTTTCACTTTCTTTACCAGCTTTATGAAATCGCCCATAGCGTAGCCGTGAACTTCGTACCCGAGATCTATCTGGGCATCGACTTTGTTGCCTTCGGTGACGGCGACGTCTCTCATGTTGTCGCCCAGCCTCGCCACCTTGAGGTTTTGCATTTCATTCCAGCCGAGCGCCGCCCTGATCCAGTTTTCAACTCTTGCGATCATCTCGGGATTCTTCCAGTGGCCCGCTATTACCTTCCGCCTTATATCTAGCCTGGTGGCAGTAAAGCCGAACTCCCTCCCGCCGTGGGCCGACTGGTTGGTGTTCATGTAATCCATGTCGATGCTCTTCCACGGGATCTTCTGGTCGAACTGGGTGTGAAAGTGAAGAAAGGGTTTTCTCAAGGCTTTAAGACCGGCGATCCACATCTTTCCAGGCGAAAAAGTGTGCATCCAGGCCATCAGTCCTATACATCTGTCGTCGACATTGGCTTCGTTCATAAGGGTTCTGATCTGCCGCGACTCTTTCAAGACGGGTTTCCATACGATCTTTACCGGCAACCCGGCCTGGTCGTTCAGATACTCGACCAGTTTCTTCGAGTTGCTCTCCACCTTATTCAGTACTTCTTTTCCATAAAGCTCCTGGCTTCCTGTTATGAACCATACTTCGAGACCTTCAACTCCCACGGTGATCGATCTCCTTTCTAGATAATCGAACTGTTATTAATAGTATATATCCTGCGCCGCGACTTGTCGGACGGCGCAGGGGATATACGACTATGATACTACCGGGAAATCTCCGCGGGATCGTTCTCAGTTCGATGTTCGATTAAGTCGAAGACGCGAAATCGTTGACGATACTTGATCCTTCCGGTTTATCTGGCCACCTTGATTCCAACGAGCAGCGTTTTGTCCTGCTCGCTTTCCTCCCAGGGCCTTGAGTAAGTGAACCTCACAAGAGAGATGCCCGCCTTCAGCGCTTCGAAGTCGAAGGCTACGTTAACCGGCGCGCCGAGAACTTCCTGACTACCTCCCAGCTCAACAATGGGGGTAGCTTCGTGTGAATCGCTTTCGGCCAGCAAGGAGCGTTCGACCGTTCTAAGCACGGCTGCATCGAAGACTTCTGCCTTCCAGGAGTAACCGGTTGAAGGGTTCTCCTGAAGGACTATCCTGGCCAACTGCGATATTTCGATCTCTCCGGACGAACTGCCGAGAATGGTCACATACTGTGGAACGCACTCACTCAGGCTGCTGTTCTGAACTTCGACGTTGTACACTCTCACGTCGATCGCCGTCTCTTCGCCTTCCCATGCTCTGAACAACCTGAAAACCAGAGAAAAGGAGCCGCTCTTGTTGGGAGAAAAGAGCCAGGTGACGGTGGAGGGACTCCCGGCTATTACGGGGGTGTCTACTGAGCTTTCCGCAGTCTCCTTCGAAACCAGCGTCAGAAAGGAAGGATCGGAGACTTCATACGACCAGGTGTATCCCGTGGAAGCGTTTTCTACCAGCTCAACCTTCAGACGCTGTTCAATACTGACCACATCTATAATCGCCGGAATAGAAACGATATCTTCCGATATGACGGAAAATAACATTGTAGAAATCACAGTCAAGACTGAAAAAACAATTATTGCCGATCTTCTCATAACTTCAAACCTCCAGTATTTGTTGTGGTTGCGGGTCGGAAAGTTGTACAATTCTCCGGACCTCTCGTGTTAGACCGGACTTTTCCGGGAGGAGTTCTTCGCCTGGTGACCACGATTTTCTGAAAGAGACAAACGCCGGTTCCAGGAATTCATTTTGGAAATGTATAATACTTCTGACGATCTCTCTGAAGGGAAGGCTATCTGTTTAGATGAATCCATTTGCCTTGTTGATGTTCATTCCCACAGTTTCTTGCGGTTTGCTGGGGATGTACAGCTTCTATAAACGGGAGTTGACCGGAGCGGGGCCTCTTGGCTTCCTGATGTTAGCCATCACCTGGTGGTCCACTATGTACGGTCTGGAACTTCTGAGCAATGATTTGCAGCAGATGCGTCTGCTGAACAGTATCTCCTATCCGGCGATCGTTTCGCTGCCGGTTTTCGTCTTCATGTTTGTAATGGCGATTCTGGACAGGAGAGAATGGTTCACGTTCAAAAGAGTGGTCCTGCTTTTCATTGTACCCGCGATCGTCAATCTGACCATGTGGACCAACGAGTTCCACTGGCTTTTCTACACGGTCAGCGAGATAGATACACAGTGGCCCTTCCCCGTTCAGAAACTCGTTCACGGTCCGCTTTTCTGGATCAATATCGTTTATACTTACGTTCTTCTGGTGGGCAGTATAGTATTGCTCCTCAGGGAGTGGTTCTATTCGGAGAGACCTTACCGAACGCAGCTGAGTATTATACTTCTGGGCATGGCCTTCCCGATACTAGTCAACTTAAACTACCTCTTCAAAATCCTTCCGGTGGGGTATATCGACCTGACTCCGGTCGCTTTTTTCCTGACGTCTCTGTTCGCGGCCTTGAGCATTTTCAGGTTCAGGCTGTTCGATCTCCGTCCCATCGCCAAAGAGACCGTGATCAGAAATCTGGAGGACGGGATAGTTGTTATCGACAAATCGGACATCCTGATAGACGTGAACCCCGTCTCGGTAAAGCTTCTCGAGATCGACGGAGAGAAGGCTCTCGGACTCCCCATAGACGATGCCTTTTCCCGTATGCCGGCTCTGCTGGGTTTCATCGGATCGACGGACTCGCGGTCCGAGATGGTTATCGGAGAGAGGATCGTTGAATCCAGAAAGACTTCAATAATGAGCAAACGTGGAAGACTGAGGGGACATATAGTGCTTCTGACGGATATAACCGACCGTAAAAGGATTGAAGAAGCGCTCAAGGAAAGCCAGGAGATGTACAGGACACTGGCCACAACCGATATGCTCACGGGCGTGCTCAACAGGTACTCACTGGATCAGCTCCTGGAACGCGAAACCGAAAGATCCAGGAGATACCGCGAGCCGCTTTCGGTGATAATGTTCGACTTAGATGATCTCAAGAAGATCAACGACACCCACGGCCACCACGCCGGCGATACGGCTCTCAAGGCGCTCAGCTTTCAAATTCTCTCTAAAATCCGTAAAAGCGACTCTCTAGGCCGCTGGGGAGGCGACGAGTTCTTGATCGTGGCTCCCTCAACCGATCTAGATGGAGCGCTCGAGATGGCCGAGAAACTGAGAACGGAAATCGATTCCGGAGAGTTCGAAGCGATCGACAAACTGAGTATCAGCATGGGCGTCTCATCACTTGAGGTCGGCGAGAAAGACTACGACGGACTTTTGCGCAGGGTCGACAGAGCCCTGTATGAATCCAAGAGAAGGGGTAAAAACAGGGCGACGGCCATCTAGAAGACGGCCCGACACGAACCGATCGTGGTTTTATAGAACTCCCAAGGCTTTTAACCAGTGTCTCGCGATCAATGAATGGCCCTCCGGGGTCGGGTGGATTCCATCTTCGGCCCAGAAAGAAGGCTCTCTCTTTGTGGCTGCCTCCGCGAAGATTCCGTCCAGTGGAACGTACACGGCTTTGAACTCTCTGGCCAGCCTGCGTATTATCTGTATCTTCGGTCCCAGATCTTCCGTCCACATTTCCATCTCTCTGTAAACTGGCAAATAAAAGGGTTCCATAACGATCAGCGATGCGCCCCTCGCGGCCGCCGATTGGAGAAGGTATCTGTAGTTGCTCTCGAAGAGGGCCGGTTCGGTCCTGTCGTTGCTGTCGTAAAGACGCCAGCAGTCGTTTATTCCCACCAGGATAGAGACCCAGTCCGGTGAAAGATCCAGGCAATCCTCTTTCCAGCGGTTTTTAAGGTCTTTAACTCTATCGCCGCCCACGCCCCTGTTCAGAAACTCGATCCGCATCTCCGGGAAAAGCGAACCTATCGTCCCGGAGACGATCGCGGGATAACCGTTTCCAAGACCGAAGAAGTCGTCCCTATCTCTCCCGGTATCGGTTACGCTATCGCCCTGAAAAACAACTCTCTGTTCTCTCTGAAGAAGCATCTCCTTACCCCCTGTATGCATCGTCATTCTTATGCTTCACCTCCAGCCGATCGGGCCACTCCGTAAAGCCCCTCCGAGTTTTCTTTCAATATCCTTTCGGCCGTTTTCAGCGCCTCGTTCAACATCAATTCGCCACACCGCACTGATCGCTCCAGAGACTCCCCTAAAGCCCTTCTGGCCCAGGTTGCGGCTAGATAGAAACCTTCGGGCATGAACCTCGCATCGGAGGAATAACAGATCTTCGTGACCGGCGCGATCTCCAGCATCTCTCCGATCACCGCCTCCATGCCCGCAACACTTAGAAGGGGAACGGAGAGGCCGAAATCGACATAGACCTCCGGATAAATCGCGGCAAGATACGCCGCCTCCCGTGCGTACGGGTAACAATGAAGCAGAACCAGCCTGGTCCGGGAGTATTTATCCTCGTCTAGTAGAGGTTTAAGATGCAGCGGGTTCGATTCGCGCAGATCGAGGTCGGAATCGCCCCAACCGGTGTGTATCTGCAAAGGGAGACCCCTGCCCCTGCAGACTTCGAGAGTCAGGTTGAAGAGAAAGCCCAGCAACCTTCCATCGGTCAACCTTCCGGTGTTCCTCTCTTTTTCAACTAGATAGCCGTCTCTGGCCGCTCTTTTGTCGTGCACTCCGATTCTCAGACCAGATCTGTAAGCGATTATGCTTTTGTAAGCCACGACGCCTCCGGGTGGATTGAGGAGTGCATCTCTGAAATCGGAAAGAAAGGAATCGAAAGAGGTTGAGTCTTCGAGTAAAGCTTCGGCAAGGCTTTCGAT
Source organism: Kosmotogaceae bacterium UBA1373 (assembly GCA_002305955.1). Taxonomy (GTDB): domain Bacteria; phylum Thermotogota; class Thermotogae; order Petrotogales; family Kosmotogaceae; genus Mesotoga. The sequence goes on along the minus strand of DBRH01000010.1, from coordinate 6,888 downwards.
TCTCAAAGCCCTGTATGTGCTCGCGAAACTTGAGTGCCACTCCAGAGGGCGAGTTCGGTGGAACCAGAAGCCATCGTCCAGAACGACGCCTGAGATATTCGCCCTTTCGAAATACAGACCGGCCAGTTCGGTCTGTTCCATCTTTTCACGCCTGTTCCTGATCGCTTCGATCGAGGGATCGCATTCCAGAACGGCGGCGATATCCTTGAGACTTCTCTTGAAGGCGAGCGTCTCGCCTGCAAAAGAGTTAAGATACTCCCTGTCCGTGCTCTGAGTGAATATCCCTTCGATAGGATACTCCTTGAGCCATGCGGGGAGGAGAAGGTTGTGTGCATGACCGTCGAAAACGGGAAGCGACGATAGATCCAGTCCCATCAGAACCGCTCCAGTAGAATCTGGCGCTCTTGAGCGATCGTCAGCTCTCCCATAGCCTTCCATTCGGCTCTCTTAACCGCCAAATAGGCCCGGGACAGATCCTCGCCCAGGACTTTCAGAAGGTATCGGTCGTTTTCGAGCATATCCAGCGCGATTCCCGGGGAGGACGGAAGAGGTTCTACCATGCCCTGCAGCAGTTCCTCTCCGTTCATCAAGGCCGGATCTCCCTGCAGGTTGACCGGCGGCAGGACCTTTTTCTTCAATCCGTCAATCCCGGCGAAGATCATCATTCCCAGGGCGAGGTACGGATTGCTGGAAGCATCCACGCTCTTCAATTCGACGTGGCCGGCAACGCTGCCGGAGGGATCTGTCGGAACCCTCAAAGCGGCTTCTCTGTTGTCAAGCCCCCAGCATCTGTAAGCACCGGCCCAGCAGGAGGGCTTTATTCTCCTGTAAGAGTTGGTGGTCGGTGTCGTCACAGCCATGAGAGAGGGGAGATGTTCCAGAAGCCCGGCCATGAAATAGAGCGCAACCTCCGAAAGCTCACCGTTGTGGTCTCTCATTACGTTTTTCCCGTCTTTCAAAAGACTGAAATGCAGGTGGCAGCCGCTCCCTCCGAACTCTTCGAAAGGTTTGGGCATGAAGGAGGCCATCAGACCGTTTCTCACCGCGGTGGTCCGCACGGTTTCCCTGAAAGTGATCTGGTTGTCGGCGGCCTCGAGCGCAGGGGCGTGAGCTATGACGATTTCCTGCTGGCCCGGCCCCGATTCGGCGTAGTACCTCTCGACGTTCAGGAACTGGGCTTTGAGGTTTCTGACTATATCGCCCACAACCTTCGAGTTGAGGTCCATCGAAAAGGAGCTGGCAAATAGCGTGTTGTCCACCGGGTTCAGAGACCTGTCGAAGAGATAGAACTCATTCTCGAAGGCGGCCCTCATGGTGAAACCGAGCTCGTCAAGAGCTTTTATTGCCCTTTTCAGAAAAAACCTCGGGCATAAACTCCATTCGTATCGGCCGGCGAAGAGATCCGAAATAACGCTAGCGTGCCCCGGGGTGTAGGGGAGTACGTTTAGAGTATCCCAGTCCGGGTTGAGCCATATCTCCCCAACAGGCATCAGCCCGCTTTCAGGCACCACGCCGTCGTACATGACAGGCACCCCCTGTTGCGCGCGAGAGATACCGGCCACCGTCTCGAAATTGTCCTCGAGCAAATCGATATCTATCGACTTGGCCCTTATCACGTTGGCGTTATCGCACCAGAGAGACCTTACAAACTCGACCTTTGCGCTTTTGAGCGCTTTTATAAGTGCTTTTTTCAACCTCGATACCTCCGCTATCTATCCGATCTGGCTCAAAGAGCCCTACGGTGTCATCTTAAAGAAGCTGACTTTACAGTCTTTACGGCCGGGAGATATTTAGAACTCTATCTGCAGCCAGTTTGGCTGTAATCAGGCAAACCGGCACTCCTGCCGGATCGAAGCTCCACTGGCCTATCTGGAAGAGATTCTTTACGGGCGTATCGATCGATCTCTTCATCTTTCTGAAGTCCCTCAAGGGAAAAGTCTCGGATGGATGGTAGTTCCATCCCGTAATCGAACCGCCGCTGTTGAGGGTTTTCTCTTCCATGGTGAAAGGAGTGGCAACAATCCTGAACTCAATTTTCTCTCTAAGTGAAGGATAAAGCCTGAAGAAGTTGGCCATTACATCGTCGGCGGCCTGTTCCTTAAGGCGTTCATATTCCGCTCTGGAAACACTTCTTCCCCAGCCGTTCAGGGCCTTCTGAGTCGTATTGACATTCAGAATTACCCCCGTCTTGCCGGCTGGAGCGAGAGAAGGATCTCTCATGCAGGGAATGCTGATCTCCATTCCCGTGGTTTTGAAGTACTCCGGCGATTCATAGTCACAGGGTTTGGCTGCAGCCGGAACATAGATTATGTGTTCCACATGTTGATCAAGATTCTCTGGAGCTGTGTCAACTCCCATAAATACGGAGAAGACAGAGTCGGAAACCTGCGCTCTGTTGAGCCTCTGAAGGAAATCTTGATCTACGGAATTCTCCGGGAGCAACTTGTTGTATAGCCGCTTCGCATCGGCTGCATTCACGATAATCGGAGACTCGATCTCCTGACCGGTATCGGTTACTACCCCCGAAGGTAAGCCTCGTTCGAGAAGTATCCCGGTCACTTCCGTACCGGTAAGGACGGTCCCCCCATTCTCCCTGATAAAGTCAGCGAGGGTGAGCGGTATTCTCTCTATCCCGCCTTCGGGATAGAAGTAATCCCTGAAAACCGTCGGGTAGGCCAGCCCAAAGAACGCGGGAGTCCCCTCGAAGAAGGGCTCGTCTATGATACTGACAAGCTCGTCGTCGGGGATTCTAACTTTGAGGAAATCCCTGAACGGTATATTGTTGTATTTCAGTTTCTTCAGGAAGCCCAGAAGTTTCTTACCGTTCTTGAGAAACCAGGGAATTGATTTCAACTTGGTCAGAAACGTAGTCTTTCCGTAAAGCGGTCCCGACATTCCTGATAACGAACCCATAAAGCTGTTCAGTTCTTGCATTTCCTTAAGTAGATCCTCTATGCCGGATCTGCTTTCGGGAAAGCGTTCACCGAGGAAGTCGAAGTACTCCAGAAGACTTTCGTCCGACTCCATGGAAAACACTTTGTCCTCGAAGCCAGCGTACACTCTGTTCTTTACGAAATTTAGCTTACCCATGATACCGAAGTTCTCAAGCATTGGAAATAAAAGCCCCGCGTTTTCGACTGCCTTTATTCCGCTGTCGAAATGGTAACCGTTGTACTCGAAGGATGAGAAACAGCCACCAGGTTTTTCCGCTCTCTCTATCAATATGACTTGTTTGCCAGCCTTCGCTATGAAAGCCGCACAGCTAAGACCAGCTATTCCCGAGCCGATCACGATGCAATCGAATTTCATATTATCACTTCCTTTTCCAGCCAGCTAAGAAGCCTTTTAATGGGTACGGGCCTGTCGTCGAAGGAGAGTCTTCTGCAGCTCTTCTCGCAGTATCCCGGGCAGTCGGCGCAATCGGTGCTCACCTTCGTCTCTAGAAGCCGTCGCTTCGCCCCCGGGAAGTTTCCCGACTCCAGACGCCTCAAAACACCCCGAATATCCTTTCCGTCGGGACACTTCATCTTGCAGCCGGGGATTTCGCACAGCTGACAGGAGCCGCTAATCAAAGGGACCGTATCGCGATCGAGCGCGGTCTTTTCAAGATCCACCGCCTTCCTCTTTTTTTCGGAAAGATAGTGAACCCTCTCGACTTCGGGCTCTCTGTAACTGTACTCCTTCATTCTTAAATCTCTGAGAATCAAGTTTGCGGCACCGATACCGGAGACTGTGACCGCCGGCGTTCCCATTCCCATCACGGTCGAATCCCCGCATATGAACAGGTTTTTCCATTCGCTCCTGGCGTGAAGTCTCTTCAGCAATTCCTGGCCGATGGACTGTTTTGGACCTCCGACCCGGCCTTCGTTTTTTAGCGTGTACCTCTCGATTGTGAGCGGCGTGGCCGTTTCCAGATGTTTCAAAGAATCCCTGAGTTTGGGGAATTTCTTCTCGACCAGCTTCAGAACTCTCTCGGTCTCTGCTTTTTTCATCTCTTTGTACTGTTCGGTGCCCCGCGGAGGCCACTTCTTCTTTGACGGAGCGATCATGGACATTACATGAGTCCCTTCCGGGCAGATCGAGGGGTCGTCGATCGAGGATATATAAACTGTGACATCGCTCTCGGCTATCTCGTCGAACTCCTCGACGAACATTTCGACGGGATTAGTTCCGATCGGAACGGCCGAATAATCGACGGCGGCGTAAACGACGATCGCAGGGAAGGTCGGCTCGAGGGATTCGACCCATTTCAGTTTCTCAGGACCGATGCGCTCTTTTGGGATTATCCCTCCGTAAAGATTCCATACCGTCCCGCCGTAGATAACATAGTTCGACCCGATCTCGCTTCCATCCTCGAGCTTAATACCGGCCGCTTTGCCGTCTTCAAAGAGGATCTCGTCAACCCTGTTCTCATAGAGCATATAACCGCCGTTTCTTTCAATTGACTTCTCAAGTTTGTTCGGGATCATCTGGGAGGAACCAGAGGGATAGAAACCACCGCCCTCGTGATTGTCTATGAACATAGTCACCGCGAGAACGCCGGGTGTCTCTTTAACCGTTGTATAACAGTAGGTGGAAGTGAGAACATCGAAGAACTGATAAAGCTCTTCAGCTTTCGGGTCGATGAACTTACTCATGAGTTCTTCGGTGCTCCTGAAGAGTAATCTGATCATCCTGGCCTGCCGCACCGGGTGCTTGAGCAGGGCTTTGAGACTGTCGCTCCTCTTCATTTCAGTCGGAGGCACTATCACGGGATCGGCCACGATCACGTTGTGATAGAAGTCGGCGAGATAGTCGTAAAACTTTCTGAGCTGGTCTTCATA
>DBRH01000010.1:1420-1957 GCA_002305955.1 Kosmotogaceae bacterium UBA1373 | reverse complement strand
GGAAGATAGTGCCGTTCGGCAACCAGTACCTTGAGACCCCTGTTTGCCAGTAAAGAAGCCGCCGCAAGGCTTCCGAGTCCCGAACCGATTATTGCAACGTCGTATCTACTATCTGGAAAGAAATTGCCTTTCATAGGCACCCCCGATTAATGTATCTCTGGCTCTCAACTAATAAGATTCTAAATTATGAGAAAGCTCTTTTCCTAGAGTTTTCGAGTAGGTCCAAGGAGAATACTCTTGAGATCGGTAATGTACTTCAGCAGCTATTCTATGGTTCCTTCGGCTAGCTTTACCAAGGCTTTGTCCGTAGGGGCAAGCACTGTAAACGGTCCGTCGACAGTTAGAATTCTCGATATCATCACTGTCAATAAAGTAGCGAACAATCTAAATTGAACAATAGAAGCTCAGATATGACTCTCCATTAAAGCTATACAGAAACAATATTCAAGGGACTTATTGTTTTGAATGATAGACTTTCGAGAGAAAATACGCAGGAGGCCTGGTAGAAAAGGGTACGGGTCAATCGGAATACCGCCT
>DBRH01000010.1:0-1407 GCA_002305955.1 Kosmotogaceae bacterium UBA1373 | reverse complement strand
AGTGTGTTGTAGAGCTCCGTTAATGTGACTGTGTTTCGGTTGTGGTAAATTCCGGTCATGGCCTTTATAACCATCTTTTCCATGGTCGGCAGCTTGTTAATCGTCTTGTCCAGCATCTTGAAGTCTTTGACAGATCCATCGGGATTGTAGGCACCCGATACCTTTTCCCATAAGTCGAAGCTCGATAGAATAACCTTCAGATCCGAGAACTTCATCAGTCGTCACTCCCCTGTCTCCGCAGTAAAAAACGATTTTAGGCTAAGTTTCCAGACATATCGTGCCGCTTCCAGAAGATCTACCTATCTCGCTGATTCAATCCTATATGTTCTTCTGTTTATCTCCAACATCTGTGCAGGGTAAATCGGAAACCGCAAAGAGAAATCTCTACTGAAAGGTACGCAGATTCCAGAATGGTTAATTCTTGCCGGACGCTTTGAAAAACATCTATTCAACGGCGAAGTACACTCCGGTTATCTTCAACCCCCCCTGAAGGTCGGGAAGATTTGCCTTTATCTCCACTTTGTAATATGAATAACCACCCTCTTCGAGAGTCACTGTTGCGAGATCGGTGATGCTTGAATAGTATTGCCACAAATCCTGGGCTATTAACGAAGGCGGGATAATAATCTTCGTGTGCACCTGGTAGAAAGGCTTCCATATCTCTTCCCATGGCCCTTCAGGAAAAAGACCGGCATATACGGTCACCACAACAGGATTCACCGTGTGCGTAACCCAGTACATATCGAACTTCAAAGTTCTTTTAGCTGGATCGGCCGCAACTATCTGATAAAGATAGGTATCGACACCCGGATTCACTGTATGCCCGGCGAGCCGATCCCCTCTACCGGTAGATATCCTCGCCGCCGTACCGACAATATCATCCGGTGTAGGATTTCCTGGCTTTTGACTGGCTGTCCATCCACCATCGGAGATAGTTGCTTCGACCCAGCCATCCAGGCTGGGTCTGCTTCCCGTACGGAACCAGGGATTGTGTATCAAGTTGTCCTCCGGCAGATAATCGACAAGGTATTCCAGCGCTTCACGCCCACTGTTCATTACGGCTTGAGCCAATTCGGTACCGGTAAAAACGAAAAGACTCAATAAACAGATCATCGGTACTAACGATGCTTTTCTCATTCTTTCCTCCGATTCGCACACAGAATATCGACCTATAGTGAACTCCAACGTATAGATGTCAAATTGCGCGAATTACCCTATAACAGGATATCCCTCGATCCCGCGTCATGGCGCTTTCCTGCAAACACGAAAGCCAAAGAAGTCATTTGCGCTTTCGGGATATACATAACCTCTATAAGAGACGCGCGAGCATGTCACATCATCTCCGAAGCTGCCACCGCGAACAGGCTTCAGAAAACCGGTATCGACGTAAGGATTAATACGTACAGA
>DBRH01000081.1:1574-9333 GCA_002305955.1 Kosmotogaceae bacterium UBA1373 | reverse complement strand
GTCCTTTACTACCTCCCGGTCGTCACGGCCGGCGTCGCAACGACCATAGTCTGGCGCTGGATCTTCAACCGCGACTTCGGCGTTCTCAACTTCATTCTCGGGCTGGTGGGGATCAAACCGATAGCCTGGCTTGAATCGCCCCAGTTCGCGCTGATCTCGATGATGATAATCGGTGTGTGGTCGGCCATAGGAAGCCAGTTACTGATCTTTCTAGCCGGCCTGCAGGGTATCCCCAAGGACTTCTACGACGCCGCCAGCGTCGATGGAGCGAGCAAACCGAAGATCTTCTGGAAGATAACCCTCCCGTTGTTGAAGCCCACTAGCCTCTTCGTACTGGTGACGAGTGTGATAGGGTCCTTCCAGGTCTTTACGCCGATATACGTTCTCACCCAGGGAGGCCCGCTGAGATCGACCGACGTCGTTTTCTACCACATCTGGCAGTCGGCCTGGGTGGATATGAGAATGGGGTACGCCGCCGCCCAGTCGTGGATACTCTTCCTTTTGCTGGCCGTTCTGACCTTCGTCGAATTCAAGCTCTTCGGCAAAGAAAGCTGGCAGGCGTACTTCTGAGAAGGGGAGTGAGGGTATGAGAGACAACAAAATCATGACGATTATAACCAGGATAGTTATTATGGCCCTTTTGATTCTTCTGGGTCTATCCACTCTCCTGCCGTACATACTGATGATCTCCTTCTCTTTCATGGCAGAGTTCGAAATGTACAGGCTTCCGCCCAAGCTGATCCCCGACGTCCTCCGCCTGGAGAATTACGTGGAGATGTGGAAGTCGCAGCCGTGGGGTAGATACATCTTCAACACGCTTTTCGTGACTATCTGCGTGCTGATCGGACAGATAATACTGGTGGCCATGGGGGGATACGCGCTTTCGAGGCTTCACTTCCCCGGCCGGGACTTCATGTTCAAGCTCTTCATCACTTTCATGCTCCTGCCCGGCGTCGTGACGCTGATACCGGGCTTCATAATTCTCCACTCTCTCGACTGGGTGGATACTTACTGGGCGATGATCGTTCCGGCGCTGGGAAACATCTGGGGAATGTTTTTAATGCGGCAGTATATGCTCAGCCTTCCCAGCAGTATAGAAGACGCGGCCAGGATAGACGGCGCCTCTACCTGGCAGATTTTCTGGAGGATAATCATGCCTCTCTGCAAACCGGTCATCGCGACGGTGGGAACCTTCACTTTTCTGGGAACCTGGCGCTCGTTCTTCTGGCCCCTGATAGTCACCAGAAGCAAGGAAATGAGGGTAATAGAGGTGGGAGTGGCCATGTTCTCCTCGCAGTACACTACCAACTATCCGGCGCAGATGGCGGCGGCCGCGCTCTCTTCTATCCCCATGATCCTGATCTATGTCATCGCTCAGAAATGGATAGTGCAGGGAATAAGGCTCACGTCGGGATTCGACAAGTGAAATATAAATTCAAGGAGGAAGATAAATGTTCGATCTAGAAGATCTTAGCCAGTTGAGAAACGAGTCGTCCAGATCCATATCGGCCGAAAATCCCGATGGAAGGGTGTCGGGAGGCGCTCTGGAAGATCCCCGCGGCTCCGGGCCTGCGAGAAGGCTGGGAAAGGGCTGGAAGGCGAGACCCTGCATAGACATACAGCCGGGTGAAACGGTTGAACTGGCGAAAATCACGGGACCGGGAACTATCAGGCACGTCTGGATGACGGTCGACAGCAAAGCCTACAGGACCTGCCTTATAAGGTTCTACTGGGACGGCGAACCCTTTCCTTCGGTCGAGGCTCCCCTGGGAGACTTCTTCGCCTGCACGCACGGCCTGAGGTACAGCGTTAACTCCCTGCCCGTCGCCGTGAACCCTTCGGGCGGCTTCAACTGTTACTGGCCGATGCCTTTCAGGGAGGGCGCCAGGATCACGCTGGAGAATCTGGCAGCCAAACCCGTCCAGAATTTCTTCTACCAGCTGGATTATTCGCTCGGTCAGGTTCCAGAGAGCTCCGCGTATTTTCACGCCTCCTGGCGGAGGTCTGTGACGACCCGCGAGAATCCCGAACACATAATACTCGACGGAGTCAGCGGTTCCGGCCATTACGTGGGCACGGTAGCTGCCTGGACGCAGTTCTCGAACGGCTGGTGGGGAGAGGGGGAGGTCAAGTTCTTTCTTGATGGGGAGGACTACCCGACCATCTGCACGACTGGAACGGAGGATTACTTCGGCGGGGCCTGGTGTTTCGGGGAGACTTTCTCCGCGCCTTTTTGCGGGTACCCGCTCTGGAGAAGAGAGGAGGGCGAGGTCCCCAGACACGGCCTCTACCGCTGGCACATATGCGACCCCGTTAGATTCAGAAAATCGATAAAGGTTACCGTGCAGGCTCTCGGCTGGTACCCGGACGGAACTTTTCAGCCTTTGACCGACGATATCGCAACCGTCGCGTACTGGTACCAGAACGAACCCCACCTAAACTTCGCCGCCGAATACACCCCACAAGAGCTCTGGTCCAGGTAGGTAACGGGCCGATATGATTAGAATACTTGAAAAGCGGAAAAGCCTCCTGGAAGACATCATTTCAAGGGCAAAATACAGTGTCAGTCGTGATTTAAATACAGTGATTGAAAATGATGTCGTTCTATTTATCGATACAGTCCCCGATGAAGATATACTATCTAAAACTATCGGCAGGGTGCCGGTAGTGCTTTACGGCTCTGCCGTGAAGGCTCTCCAGTTGATCGGTGTCGAAGAGATAGGGGCGATAGAGGAGTCGAAAGTCTCTTTAAGCGACGCTCCCTGGGACAAGAGGGGCTTCCAGTCGTACAGAGATCACCCGCTCTTTAACGGGCTGCACGGCGGCTTTTACAGCATCTATCTGAACGCGTGCGAAGAGATGCCCGACGTTTTTTATTACAGGGGAAAGAGGGCGAAAGTGGTCGCGGTGGAAAAGCGGTATATAAGCTATATAAGGGAGAGGGCCTTGATCTGGCTCCACACGGTCAACGGTTTTCCCGTTCTTTCGATCGGCGGCTTTTTACCGCTCGAGTGCGAAGACAACCCGTATCGGAGCGAAGTCGAAAGGTTCGTCGAAAACACTCTTGGATTCATGTCTGAAGGCGGCCAGGGGGGATCTTACTGGGCGGAGGCACACTGCGTTTGCAGGCACGTTTTCTTCGACCGAAAATTGGAGATTCCCTCGCTCTCGCCCGTCGAAAACTGGCCGAACGTCTCCATCCCCGTCGAGAGGGCCGGTGGTTACCTGAGCACGTCCGGGGAGAGATTGCTGGCCAATATGAGCGTCGGGCGGATAGAAGAGGTCTGGGCCCACCCCTTCAGGATTCTGAAGTATCTGGAGTTCTCCATCGACGGAAAACCTCTCTCTCTGAGTGCAGGGTCGATTTCCTGTTCGCCCGAAAGGGTGGAGTTCAAACTTGAGTTCGGAAGAATGAACGTCTTCAGCAGCCTGAAGGAGTCCTTCCTCTTCGTGCAGTTCGATCTGGATGATCGACGGGAACACACTATCGGTGTTTCGTTCGAATCGGACATGAGAATCATGTGGCCCATGGACGAAGCCTACAGTGGCGACAGGTTCTACGGCGTCTTCGAAAAGGGTGTCCACTTCTCCACACAAGACGGTCAAATGAGAGCTTCGATCGTCAACTCGAATCCGGTGAGAATAGAGATCGGCGACGACGGGAGGTCGGTGATCGGGAGGTTCGAGAGCCGCTTCGAAGGGACCGGTTGCGTTGCGATAATCGCCAGTATAAACGGCGAGGAGTTCCCCCGGACGATCGATATGCAGAAAGAGATAGAGCTGGCCAGAGACTTCTACACGGCCTATCTGGAGAGGGGAAGAGTGAGAACGGACGATCGCCGTCTAAACGAGGCTCTAGATCTGGCGCGTGTGGGCGCGGTAAAGTTCAGGGCCACCACTCCCGGAATCGGAACCGGCCTTATGGCCGGGTACGCTTCTAGCAGGCCGGGGTGGTTCAGCGCCAGGCCCGGGTACGCCTGGTACTTCGGCCGCGACAGTCTGTGGTGTTCGCTGGCCTTTCTCGATATCGGGGACTTCGAAACGGTGAGGGAAAACCTCGAGCTTCTGGTCAAGTACCGGAGGCTTGACGGGAAGATCTATCACGAATTGACTTCGAGCGGCGTGGTTCACTACGATGCCGCCGACTCGACGCCCCTCTTTCTGTACGCCCTCTACAGGTACGCCAGGCACACGGGCGACCTCGATTTCGTAAGGAAAAATCTCGACTCTCTGCGTGCGGCGCTCGATTACTGCGCCGGAACGGATTCTGACGGGGATGGCCTCATAGAGAACACGGTTGCCGGGCACGGCTGGGTCGAAGGGGGCAGGCTTTACGGGGCGAGCGCCTCGTTCTATCTCAACTGTATCTGGCTGGCGGCGCTCAGGGGAGTCGGGGAATTGGCCGAAAAACTCCACGACGGGGAGTTACGAAATGCGGCTGCTACTCTGGAGAAGAAGGCCACCGCAGGACTGGAAAAATTCCACGATCCTTCGAAGGGATACGCCCTCGGCATAGACCAATACGGAAGGCCGATGCCCCACAGAACGGTCATGGCTTCGATGGGGGCGATCTTCGAGGCTGTGTCGGGAGAGAGTATAGGGGAACAGATCGGGGAGTTCGCCACCGACGACTTTTCCACCGACTGGGGCGTCAGGATAATCGGGAAGAGCTCGGGCATTTTCAACCCAAGGGGTTACCACGAGGGAAGCGTCTGGCCTCTCTTCACAGGCTGGGCCGCTCTGGCGCAGTTCAAAATCGGAGCCGATCTGGACGGTTACAACCACACTCTGGCCAACCTGTACACCTGCAGGGACTTCTCGGGCGGTTATATACCGGAGGTCCTCGACGGCGAGACCTACGAGCTGTCGGGAGTCTGTCCGCACCAGGCCTGGTCGGAAACTATGGGCTTTCATCCCTTTTACGAAGGTGTGCTGGGCTTCGAACCGGATTCTCTAAAGGGAACGTTGAGGCTCGGGCCTTCCATACCGCCGAATCTTGAAAGGCTCGAAGCCGGGCCGCTGATCTTCGGCGACAACTCGCTCGATCTCCGTTACGCTTCTTCCAGAGTCTTCGGCGGCTTCATAGAGATGACCGGGCGCTTCGAATTGAAATTCAAGAGGGAAGTTGCCCTTTACTTCACTCCCCATATACCGGCGTACGCCGAAAGGATCGAATTGAGAGTGAACGGCCGCGAGAGGCCGGTGAAGGTTTACCGGGGTACGACGGCGACGGCCTGCAGGATCGAGCCGGAAGGACCGGTGAGCGGAAGGGAACTGGAAATCGAGGTCAGATACAGCGTCCCCTTCCTCCTGATGCCCGTAGAACCGCAGTTGCTCAGTGGAAAGGAGAGCTGCCAGCCCAGGATCGTCTCGATCGCGAGAGGCACTGGAGGCTGGGAGTTAACGCTCGCCGTTCCGGGCGGAAGATCGTGCATTCCCTTCCTTGCCTCGAAAGGTTTGAAAGCCGAAAACGCCGTTCTCGGGGACGGGAAGCTGTATGTTTCCAGCGACCGGACGGGGTACAACCCAGCTAAAGTCTTGCTTCGGCACGAATCGCCCTCTACCCCCTGATCTCCTTTAAGGCCGTTTTGATCAGTTCCTGTGTATCGATCTCGGGATTTTTCTTGAGAAGACCTGTGACGGTCTTTCTCGCCTGCTGCTCGTCGAAGCCTAGCGAGGCCAGAGCTATCACGGCGTCCTCGCCGGTCGAACGTTGAGTCATCGGCAGCGATTTCATCTCCTCTTCGCCTTCGACGATGTTCAGCACGGAGGCCAGTTCGACGACCATCCTTTCGGCCGTCTTTTTCCCCACGCCCGGCAGTCTGGACAGCTCGCCGGTATTTCTGGTGGCGATAAGGTTTCGCAATCTGGAGGGGGCCGTTGCCGATAGGATCTTCATCGCCGATTTCGGACCGATCTTGCTCATCTTGAGCAATGTGTTGAAGAGATCCAGCTCCTCCCTATCGGCGAAACCGTAAAGCTCGGGAGGTCTGTCCTGCGAATAGGCCATGTGGGTGAGGAGAAAAGTCGTCTCGCCCTTCGCGAGTCTGTTCAGGGTGTCGGGAGTGCAGTTCAACCTCAAAAAAAAGCCTCCGACCTGCACAACGACCTCGGTCTCACGCTTTTCGACTACTCTCCCCTCAACGCCTTCCAGCATATTCCTTCACTCCGGTGAGGATGTTCCTGAGCTCGCTCACCAGATAGAGCGAACCGCATATGAGAAACCGTTTCTCCCCGCCTTTGAGGAGGGTGTCGAGCGCCTCCCGGTAAGAATCTATGTACTCGACGTTGCTTGTGTATTTTTTCCAGATGCCGGCGACGCTCTCGGGATGAACGCTGCGGTGGTTGGGAACTCTGCAGACCACGACCCTGTCGGCCACCGGCGCGAGCGCCCTGACGTTGCTTTCAAAGTCCTTGTCGTCGAGACTTCCGAAGAGGAGCGTCAGCCTCTGGCCGGGGTAATATCTCTCCACGGTCTTTTTGAGAACTTTTGCCGCTTCGGGGTTGTGGGCGCCGTCGAGTATTATCTCCTTGCCCTGGACGTGCATCACTTCGAACCTTCCAGGCCAGAAAATCCGCCTGAGCGCCTTTCGCAGAGTCTCTTCCTTCATTTCAAGACACAGTCCCTCGAACGAGAGCTCTAGCGCCTTGAGCGAAATAGCGGCGTTCATCGTCTGGTGCTCGCCGTTGAGATTGATATGCAGATCCCTCAGCGTCCTGTCGCCGTAATAATCGAAGCTGTTGTCGTTGGTCGAATAGCTACTGCCGGTCGCGTTGAAATCGCGCCAGTACGCGTAAAACGGAGAGTTCAAATTGCGGGCCGTCTCTTCGATCACCCNNCCGGATTTCTCGAAGGCGATCTTCTCTTCGCTGTCGCCGAGTATGTTCATATGGTCGAGGCCTACGCTGGTGATTATCGAGACCAGGGCCGAGTCGATAACGTTGCTTGCGTCGAACCTCCCGCCCAGCCCGACTTCCACGACGGCGACATCGGCTTTCTTTTCCCTGTAGTACATGAAGCTCATCGCCGTCACCACTTCGAAGAAACTGGGGGAGTACTCCTCGCCCCTGGCATCCATCTCCTCCAGAGCCGGTTGCATCTCTTCCAGGAGGTTTACGACCTCATCTTCTTTTATAAAATGGCCGTCGAGCTGTATCCTCTCTCTGAAGGACACTATGTGCGGAGAGACGTTCAGGCCTGTCTTGAGGCCGTGCAACGTGAAGACTGTGGCAATGGTTGCGGCTACACTACCCTTGCCGTTGGTTCCGGTTATATGGACGACCGGGCAGGCCTTTTGCGGGTTGCCCAGCCTTTCGAGGAGCTCTTTTATTCTGTAGAGCCCGTATTTGATCTGTCCGTAAGGTCGCGAGTTATAAAGGTAATCTATGGTCTGGCTGTATGTTCTGCTCATCTCAGGTCTTCTATTATCTTCTCTATCCTTTCGATGTTGTCCCTGCTGGTTACGAGACGTTCTCTGTTCTCCAGGACAACCTCTTCGGGAGCGTTTTTAAGGAAGTCTTCGTTAGACAGTTTCACTTCGGTTTTTTCAAGGTCTTTACGTTCTTTCTCGAGTTTTGTCTGGAGACGGTTTATCTCCGAGGGTACGTCTATCTCTCCGAGGACAACGTAGAAGAGGTTAGACTGGTCTCCCCAGGCCGAGACACTGCCCCTGGATTTACAGTCTTTGAGGGTTATCGCTTTGGAATTGGACAGATGGGCTATCAGGTCGAGGTAGCTTTTTTCCAGCGGAGTTCCCAG
>DBRH01000081.1:548-1480 GCA_002305955.1 Kosmotogaceae bacterium UBA1373 | reverse complement strand
TCCTCGGTTATATACGGCATGATAGGGTGAAGCATCCTGAGGGATATATCGAGCACCCTGACGAGCACGTTTTGCGCCACTTTCCTGTCGCCCTTCCCTTCGTAAAGCCGGGGTTTGGCGCTTTCTATGTACCAGTCGCAAAATTCGTTCCAGAAGAAGGCGTACATCGTCTTGGCGGCGGCCGGAAAATCGTAGGATTCCAGGCTCACGGTCATCGATTCCAGAGATCTCTGGAGACGCGAGAGTATCCAGCGGTCTTCGAGAGCCAGCTCCGCCTTTTCAAGATCCAGGGATTCGAAGTCCTGCAGGTTCATTATGGCGAATCTGGCCGCGTTCCAGATCTTGTTGGCGAACTTCTTGTATATGTCGAAAAAGCTTATGTCCAGCTTTATATCGTGATTCTGTGCCGCCAGAATGGCCAGTGTGAAGCGCATCGCATCCGTCCCGTACTCTTTTATCACATCCAGCGGGTCGATGCCGTTTCCCTTCGATTTCGACATCTTCTGGCCGGTCTTATCCCTTATCAGCCGGTTTATGAAGACATGTTCGAAGGGTTTCTCGCCCCTGAAATGGTAACCGGCCATGATCATTCTGGCCACCCAGAAGAAAATAATATCGAAGCCGGTTATGAGGACGCTCGTCGGGTAGTAAGTCGCCAGATCTTCCGTCTCTTCAGGCCAGCCCAGCGTCGTGAAGGGCCAGAGCTGTGAGGAGAACCAGGTGTCGAGTACGTCCTCGTCCTGCCGGATCTTGCCAGAGCCGCAGCCGGGGCAGCTTTCGGGATCGTGCTCCTCGACTATGATCTCTCCGCACTCGTCGCAGTACCAGACCGGGATGCGGTGGCCCCACCAGAGCTGTCTGGAGATGCACCAGTCCCTTATCTCGTTCATCCAGTTGAGATAGACCTTCTTCCACGTTTCGGGGAAGAAGAC
>DBRH01000081.1:0-391 GCA_002305955.1 Kosmotogaceae bacterium UBA1373 | reverse complement strand
CGCGTCTTTGTCGAAGACCTCCACCAGTGGCAGGTTGTGCCTTATCCCTATCTGGAAGTCGTTCGGATCGTGCGCCGGGGTCACCTTGAGCGCCCCCGTACCGAAGGCCGGATCGACGTACCTGTCGGCCACTACGGGCAGCTCCCTGTTTACCAGAGGCAGTATGGCCGTCTTTCCCTGGAGCGACAGGTATCTCTCGTCGGAGGGATAGACCGCAACTCCCGTATCGGCGAGCATGGTCTCCGGTCTGGTAGTGGCTATCACTACGAACTCGTCGCTGCCCTTGATAGGGTATTTTATATGGTAGAAGGCTCCCTTTTCGTCCTCGTGCTCCACTTCTTCGTCCGAGAGAACCGTCGAGCATCTGGGACACCAGTTGACTATGTATTTG
>DBRH01000060.1:28300-31546 GCA_002305955.1 Kosmotogaceae bacterium UBA1373 | reverse complement strand
GTCGTTCTTTTTCTTCTTTCCGGCTGTTTGCCGATCTTCTCGCCCTGGAGCTGGACCTCCAGAGTCAGGGGCTCCTTTCAGTTCAGCAGCCCGGCCATGGGCGGCGAGGGGATTGTGTACGCCGCCACGCAGGAGGATCTTTACGCTTTCACGCAGACCGGTAAGTCCACTTCGATTTACGGTCTGGGATCGGGAGAATGGTTCGGCGGCAACCCTTCTGTCGACGAATACGGAAACATATATATCGGAACAACCGGCGGCCGGCTGCTCAAGATCTCCCCCGAAGGGCTTCTGCTGTGGTCCTTTCCGTCACAGCCTTCGGGAAATTACACCGTTCGCGATACTTCGATCGACGGCGAGGGCAACCTCTATTTCGGAACAACCGGCGGCACCATGTATTGCGTATCGCCTGAGGGAGTGGAACTCTGGCATTACGATACGGGTGAAGAGATCTGGTCCAAGCCGGCGATAGGGGAAGACGGAACTGCCTTCTTCGGCACGCTTGTCACCGGCGGCAGTGAAACTCACAGTTTTTTTGCGATCAAAGACGGGCAGCCCTTATGGGTTTTCGAGACTGATGCTCCGTCGGTTGGTTTCTACTCCAGTCCCGCGCTGGACGGGGAGGGCAACGTATATGTCGCATGCCACGACGGATATCTCTATTGCCTGGACACTCTGGACGGCACGCTCGACTGGAGTCTGAGACTGGCTCCGGCAAAGCCCGGCGGAGACAGCGCCATAGCCTCCAGCCCGGTTGTAGGACAGGACGGGACTGTCTATCTTTGCACCAACGAAGGGGAATTTTACGCCGTCTCTCCGGCCGGATCGATACAGTGGACGGCCTCCCTCGGCACCACGATCTTTTCCACCCCGGTCCTGTCCTCCGAAGGCGTGGCTTATATAGTGGGCTGGGACGATTCGAAACTGTACGTTGTAGATCACGACGGAGGAGTGGCAAAACGCTCCAGCATGGGGCGCAACAGCGCCTGCTCTCCGCTCATGACGGACGACGGCACGCTGTACTTCACCGCCACGCTCGTGGACATCGGCACCTGGAGCCAGCTCGTATCTCTCGAGACCGATGGAACCCCCGCGGGACTGTGGCCCATGTACGGAATGGATCAAAGACGCACCGGAAGTCTGGACTGAAGATCTTTGCGTCATGAAACCCTTGCCGTTCCGTTTTCGTGGTATTTTTCTTTGATTCTGAAAGGCCGGAAAAGAGTGTAACAAATGTTACCGCTCAATGCCGTCAAAAGAGGTAGAATTAAATCGAAATACACGGGAGGTGTTGTTATGGGAGTGAAAATAAGCGAAAGCGTAACCTGGGTTGGAAAAATTGATTGGGAATTGAAGAAGTTCCACGGCGAGGATTATTCGACACACAGGGGTTCCAGTTACAACTCCTATCTCGTGCGGGACGAGAAGGTTGCCCTCATCGATACGGTATGGTCGCCCTTCGGAGAAGAGTTCGTAGAAAAGCTGAAGAAGGAGATCGATCTCTCGAAGATCGATTATATAATCGCCAACCACGGAGAGATAGACCACAGCGGAGGACTGCCAGCCCTGATGCGTGAAATCCCCGATACGCCGATTTACTGTACGGCCAACGCAGTCAAGTCCCTCAAGGGGCAGTTCCACGAAGACTGGAACTTCGTGACCGTTAAGACCGGGGATACTCTCAAGCTCGGAAAGAAGACCCTCACGTTCGTTGAAGCCCCGATGTTGCACTGGCCCGATTCGATGTTCGAGTACCTGGACGGCGAAGAGATCCTCTTCAGTAACGACGCCTTCGGCCAGCATTACGCGACCGAGCTTCTCTACAACGATCTGGTCGATCAGGCCGAGCTGTACCAGGAAGCGATAAAGTACTACGCCAACATACTCACTCCTTTCAGCAAGCTCGTTACGCGCAAGATCGAAGAGGTACTCAGTTTCAAGCTGCCTCTTAAGATGATCTGTCCCAGCCACGGAGTGATATGGAGAAAGGACCCCGCCCAGATCGTCAAGAAGTATCTCGAGTGGGCCGGAGATTACCAGGAGAACCAGGTGACCATCGTCTACGATACGATGTGGGACGGTACGAAAAAGATGGCCGAAGCGATCGCAAAGGGCATCCACCAGACCGACGGAACCGTGACAATAA
The DNA here is from genome assembly GCA_002305955.1 of Kosmotogaceae bacterium UBA1373. GTDB lineage: Bacteria > Thermotogota > Thermotogae > Petrotogales > Kosmotogaceae > Mesotoga. The sequence continues at coordinate 29,400 of DBRH01000060.1, read as the reverse complement.
AGCTTTTCAACGCTGGAAAGAGCGACAAAAACGACATAGTGACCGAAATCTTCAAGGCGAAGGCCGTACTGTTCGGCTCCCCCACNNAGGGATCCTCGCGCCGCTCTCGGGGATGCTGCACGAGATAAAGGGCCTGGCCTTCAAGAAAAAGAAAGCGGCCGTTTTCGGAACTTACGGCTGGAGCGGCGAGTCGGTCGATGTCCTCAACGCGTTCGTCAAAGATGCGGGTTTCGAAGTGATTCAGGAGGGGCTCAAGAAGCTATGGTCTCCTGACGAGACCAACCTCAAAGACTGTGAGCAGTTCGGCAAAGAGTTCGCTGCGAAGCTCTAAAACATAGATAAACAAGGGGCCGATCGATCGGCCCTTTATTTTTTCCTAATTGTGTGCGGGTAAGACGGTGCTAGATAAGACCTTCGCGGAGGCACTCTTCCAGCGCCTGGACAACTTTCGGGTCGTAGAGGGTGCCGGAGAGCGATTTGATCTCCCGCAGGGCTTCATCGTCGGTCATGGCCTCTCTGTATGGTCTGACCGAAGTCATCGCATCGAAAGAATCGGCAACGGCGATTATCTTCGATTCGATCGTTATCAGTTCTCCGGGAATACCGTCGGGATATCCCGAGCCATCGACTCTCTCGTGATGATGTCGGATGATGTCGGATGTGTCCTCCAGCGGTGTGTTCAATACCATCTTATAGCCGTATACCGGGTGTTTCTTTATGAGTTCGAACTCTTCGAAGTTCAATCTGGCAGGTTTTTTGAGTATTTCGTCGGGTATATCTATCTTGCCTATATCGTGGAAAAGCGCGCCCATCGCGAGCCGTTCGAGCTTTCTGGAGTCCAGACCGAGTTTCTTGCCTATCGCGTGAGAAACATCCCTGACCCTCTTTCCGTGGCCATGCGTGTACGCGTCTTTCTCCTCGACTTTTTTGAGTATCTCCTTAAACACGGATATGTTATGGCTTATGTGCTTAAAAAGAGCTCTCGAAGAGACGTATATGAGCTTTGCGTCAGTCAGCGGCTTGATTTCGACCGGTGCTTTCAGGTTGTGTGCATAGAAATAATCTCCCGGTTTCAGAACCGTCTCGCCATCCTCGCAGTG
>DBRH01000060.1:25867-28244 GCA_002305955.1 Kosmotogaceae bacterium UBA1373 | reverse complement strand
TCTCGATCGATTCTCCGGACTTTCTCACGAAAAAACCTGACATAATTCCCCCGACAGAGTAAAATCGATATTTCTTTCCAGCCATCTATATAGAGTTTAGCATATATATCGGCATCAGCGCGCTTCAAACAAAAAAAGGCCGCGATTACTGCGCGGCCTGTATGAGTTGAAACTATTGAAATCAGTCGTCGATGATTATTATGGGATCGATCTGGAAAACCTGGTTGCCAAGGGTGATGGAAACATAATAACATTCGGCCCTGTATCCCATCATCGCGATTTTATCGATGGCCGCCGAACTGATTCTGAAGGCCGTTTCAGCCAGACCGGTACCTAGAATGTAGATTGTTCTGTTGTAATTTTCCTCCAGAAGAGACAATAAATATTCGTTGTCTTTGCACATCTCGGCGAGCTTGCCGTAGTTTTCCGTTAGGACTTCCGCGGTTTTTTCTGCATTGGCAATCAGCGTCTCAACCACCGTGTTAGCTCTGTCCGCCACCGACTGAGCATCATCAAGGGTGTATGCAAGGGCGCCCGTTGTCAAGAAGAGCAATAAAATGGAGAAAACCGCTATCAACCGAGTCCGCATAACTGCCACCTCTTTTCCGTTATTTACTCGTGTGTATAAATCATATCATAAAATCAACAGATTTAAAAGTACTTTTTTTTATCGCTCACTAACCGATCGGCCCCATCGAAAAATCTCTCGCCGCGAAATCCGTGTTTGTGATATGTGCGTTAGAAAAAGCCTGTTCTTACAGCTGTATTATAGCTCAACTTATCTTTGTGCGATTGAACAAAATAAGAGAATATCGATATTGAAAGTATCAAACCGGAGGTTCCCCATGATCGCTTCGATTTTCAACTACCGCTTACCATTTCAGTCATACCCGGTATGCTTTTCTATAGTACACTTGAGCTGATCAATCGAATATCTTCGCACATCTCGAATTTCTAAAATAAAACTGAATTGAACGGAGGTGGAGTTTGTGGAACTCCTGGTTTTTGTTCTTGGAAAAGTCGATCTGCTTGACAGAGTTGTGAAAAGCCTTCTGGAGGCAGGCGTGAAGGGTCTAACTATCCTGGACAGCACGGGCGTCTCGGCGATGGCAGAATCGGGTATCCTGAAAGATCTTCCCGTAATATCCTCTTTGAAGTTTCTGGTAGGCGAGAGGCGTCCCTTCAACAAGACTCTGTTCAGCGTTGTGGAAAATGAAACGGCCGGCAAAGCCATAGAGGCGGTAAGGGCCATCGTGGATATAAACGAACCCGGAGCCGGGATACTCTTCAGCGTACCGGTCTCGAACGTATTCGGCGGTTCCTTCCAGGTGTGATTGAAAATGACGCAGCTGCTCATAATCGGAGTGGTAATAGGGGCTGGAATAGCGCTGGGCAGATCTATGAAACCGCTCAGACTGCCTGCCGTAACCGGTTACGTTTTTGCCGGGGTGCTCATCGGTCTGTTTTTCAAACCGTCCGGCGAAACGGAACTGATTCTTTCTACCGTGTCCAGTTCGGCTCTCGCTTTCATAGCCTACACCATGGGTACATCGTTGAATCTGCGCGAACTGAAAAAGATGGGCGGCGGAGTCATAATCGTCGCTTTAACACAGGCCTTCGGAGCTACGCTGGTTACGATTCTGACTCTCACGGGCCTGCTCGGTCAGCCGCTGGAACTCACGTTGATACTCGGGGCTATCGCCTCGACCACCGCTCCGGCCGCGACTCTCATGATAGTGAGGCAGTACAGGGCCAACGGCCCGTTCACGAGGACGCTCCTTCCCGTCGTTGCCCTGGACGACGCCATAGCTATAATCATATTCGGTTTTTCTCAAATTGCCGTCGCGAGTATGGTGAGTGGAAAGGCGATCGCCGCGGGGCTCTTCTTAGAGCCTCTGGCCACGCTCGGCATATCTGCCGCGATAGGTTTCGCCGGCGGGCTCCTGCTTTCGTACCTCGCCAGGAAGGCCACGGATGAAGACAGTCTTCTGGCGATTACGCTCGGAGTTCTTTTCGTAACTGTGGGTATAACGGAGTACTTCGGCTATTCGGCCCTGCTTGCCGGTATGGTGCTCGGAACGGTCGTCACCAATCTCTCCAGCAGGAACATGGCTATTTTGAACGGTATAGACAGGATCTCTTATTCGCTGATGATAAGCTTCTTCGTCTTCGCCGGAATGGGACTCAATCTGGAATTGCTGCCCAGGCTCGGCCTGGTAGGTCTCGCTTATGTGGTTGCCAGAAGCGTCGGCAAGATCTTCGGAGCATGGATAGGCGGTGTCTCCACCAGACGCGAACCGGCGGTGAGAAAGTATCTCGGGCTGGCCTTGCTGCCCCAGGCCGGAGTTGCCCTGGGGTTGGCGGCGAGTTTCGACGC
>DBRH01000060.1:25631-25804 GCA_002305955.1 Kosmotogaceae bacterium UBA1373 | reverse complement strand
CGCCTCGCCTTTCACACTCAAAATGGGGAGATGGTGTAGTTGTTCGAAGAGATAAGCGAGATAGAACGGGCCATCGCCGGACTTGTCGACGGTGCGAAAGTGGCGATGATTCACTCGTCGCTTTCAGCCATGGGCCGTGTTCATGGCGGTCCCGCGGCAGTCGTTGAGGCCGT
>DBRH01000060.1:0-25613 GCA_002305955.1 Kosmotogaceae bacterium UBA1373 | reverse complement strand
CCGGAAAGGCCCCTCTTCGATCTGGAGAGAACGCCTTCCAACGTCGGGGCCATTCCCGAAGCCTTCAGGAAGAGCGAGGGGGTCGTCAGGAGCGTGCATCCTACCCACTCGGTCTGCGCCTTCGGTCCGCTCGCGCAAGTCGTAACGGCCGAACACGAAAAAGACAGGACTCCGGTGGGCGAGAGATCGCCCTTCAGAAAGCTTGTCGAGAAAGACGGAGTCGTGATCTTCATCGGATGCGGATTGAGGCCGAACACACTGATGCACGGGGTCGAGGAGCTAGTGAAACCGCCTTACCTTTTCAACGGGGAGGTTTCGTACACCATCGTCACCGGGAAAGGATCGGAGTACACCGCCGGTTACCTCACCCACGACTTCAAGGGGTACGTTCAGAGGTACGACAGGATCGCAGGATTTCTAACGAAAAATGAAATGAGAACGGGGAGAGTACTGAAGGCCGAATGCTACGCGCTAAGGGCCGTTCCGATCTGGGAAAAAGCGCTCAAAGAGATTAAGAAAAACGAACTGGCTTTTGTCGACAGAACACTCGAAGGGTAGAGATATCCGCCGGTAATACTTGAAAGGAAGATATTTCCAGTTCGCCGCGAGAGGCCGGGCCGCCTTCATTCTCCGGGAAGCTTTTCCGGAGGTAATGTATAATTGATCATTATAAGGAGACGGAGGCAGGCGGCTTTGGGCGGAGTGCTGATAGCGATAATAAGAGTCCTGACCGTTAGTTGAATTAAAGGGGAGTTATCTTGAAAAGTCATTCTTTTGTGAGCCTTTCCGGATTGAACAAGGCCGGAGTTTCTTTGAAATGGCTCTCTGTCGGAGTCGTTATAGGATTGGTTTCCTTCTTTCTTCTCACCTCTTCGGTGAGAAGAAGCGAGACGCCCTTCATAAGCACCCAGCTCGCGGCCGCCAGCTTGATGAGGGAGGCCACTCGCGAGATCTCTTCCTACAGACTTTCGCTCGGTATAGAGATAGATCCGCTGCTCGATCCGAACGGCACGGGACTCATAGGTCCCGAGTTCACCGAACTAACTACGACGCTTGGAAATCTCGAGGCCAAGAGGACATCGACCAACCCGGATTTCGCCGCGCTGATCGTCAAGTACTTCAGGGAACTGGGTTTGAAGAAGGGAGACCCGGTGGCCATAGGCGCGAGCGGTTCTTTCCCGTCGCTGGTGCTGGCAACCCTCTGCGCCTGTGAAGCGATGAATCTGGAGCCTCTCCTGATTTACTCGATCGGAGCCTCTGAACACGGGGCAACCCATCCGGAGTTCACCTTCGTCAGGATGCTTCAAAGACTCGTTGAGAAAGGCCTTCTGCGGGACAGTCTAATAGCCGTCTCTCTTGGCGGCAACAACGACAACGCCCGGGGTATGTTTTTCCCGGGGGCGGTCGAGAAAATGACGGAAATCGCCCTTTCGACCGGAAAGACTTTCATACGCGAAGACACGCTTCAGAAGAGTATAGACGCGAGGTTCAAGATCTACTTTGAATATGCCGGCGGGCTTCCGGAAGTCTTCGTGAACGTCGGAGGCGCCAGCCCGAACTTCGGAGAGAGTCCCGCGGCCCTCAGCCTCGAGAACGGGCTTATAACTTCCCTCAAGAATATCCCCGTGGGCGAGGATAGGGGCTTGATTTTCGAATACGCCTCTCGCGGAGTACCATCCATTCACCTGCTCAACATCCGCGATCTGGCCCTCAAAAATGGAATCCCGATCGATCCTGTGCCGCTTCCGGAACCGGGAAAGAGCGGCGTTTATTATATCGATAGCTACTCGCTGCCCCTGGCGCTGTTTTTCCTGGCGCTTATGGTCCTGTCGCTTATCGCGGGCAAACTGGCGGTGAAAAAATGAGTAACCTGATTCTTTCGCTCGTTGCGTTCCTCACACTGCTGACGGTTCTCATCGTCGAGAAGCTGGTCCTCAGACGGCGGAGAAAGAGAATGAAGATCGTTGTCCAGGTCAACGGTACCAGGGGAAAGAGCGAGACTGTCAGACTTATCCACGGCGTGCTGTCGGGGAACGGTTACAGGGTGCTGGCCAAGACAACGGGCACGGTGCCGCTCTGGATAATGCCCGACGGCAGTCATCGCGAAATAAAGAGGAGAGGCCCGGCAAACATACAGGAGCAGTACAGGGCGCTGAAGCAGGCCGGGAGATTGAAGTGCGACGCGCTCGTCGTAGAGTGCATGGCGATCAGACCCGAGATGCAACTCGCCAGCGGAAAGATACTGGACGCCGATCTCACTGTGATCACGAACGCCTATCCCGACCACATAGAGGAGATCGGGGCGAGCGAAGAGGCAACCGCCGGGGTGCTCTCGCTTTCAGTTCCAGGCAACAGAAAGTGCCTTGTCGGCAATCTCGGCGAGGGGGCCCTGGAAATGATGAGAACTCATTGTGAAGGAGTTGGCAGCGAGCTGCTCAGGGCCGGAGAGAGGACGATATCCGACGAAGGAATGGCCTTCAGACCGCATCCGGACAATCTGCGTCTGATCGATAGGGTTATCGAGGTTTTCGGGCTGAATGAAAAGGCTTCGATGGAAGGTATGGCGAGAGTTTTGCCCGACGTTGGCACGTTCAGGTACCTAAAGTTGAAGCTAAATAGCGGCAGCGCGATTCTCGCGAACGCTTTCGCAGCAAACGATATACGTTCCACGATCTACCTTCTGGAGAGGACCGTGGCGGACTTCCCCGGCAGAAGAGTGGTGGGGTTCTTCAACTCCAGAGACGATCGGCCCGACAGGGCACTGGTCTTCGAGCCCTTCACCAGAAAGTTCGACAACCTGATGATCAGGGGTTCGATCCCGGTGCACAAGTTCAAAGGTCTGAAGTACAGGAAGGTTAAAGACGGCGAGTCGATAGAAGAGTTTCTGCAAAAGGGCGATATAGTTTTCGGCTTTGGCAACATAAGAGGTCTGGTACAGTGGTTGAGCAATCTGGAGGTGATCGAATGAACCCGGCCATATTTTCGATAGGAGTGGTGATCAGTACACTTTTCTGGTGGATCACGGGCCTCTCCGCGGGGGGCATCGTAACGCCGGTTTATCTCTTCATATTCATAGATCAGCCGTTACGGCTCGTCTATACCTGGGCCGTGGGGCTTTTGACGTTCATCATTCTGAACTTCCTCCAGCGGTACCTGATACTCTACGGTAGAAAGAGGCTCGCCCTGGGAATAACGATGGGAGTCTTCGTGAAACTGGCTCTCGATACTCTTCTGGTGCCGAATTTGCCTCTCGAACTGTTTTCGACCGTTATAGGTACGGTGGTACCGGGTTTGATCGCCAACGATTTCTACCGGCAGGGCGTTGTGAAAACCTCGCTTTCGCTGGCCTTCGTTACCCTCCTTGTGTGGGTCTTGAACATATCTCTCAAGGGGCTGGCTCTGCTATAAACGCGGGCAAAGACTGAACGCCGCGAAGAGTGGAAAGAGCCGTCCAGCGTCTGTCGTCCAAGAGCATGGACCCGTCCTTCGTTGCGTTGGGAGACGTTCTCCGTCATCCGCCCGTCGTTCTCCGCACGCGACGTAAAGTGCGAAGAGCGGTTTATCGTTCCGACGCTGCGCGTCCAGGTTCCTNNAAGGAGCGCAAGATGAGCGACCCACAACGCACCACCCACCACGGCTCTTAGAGGATGTTATTTCGTGTGTAGCCAGCAGGCCGTTTCGTGTCCGGGAGCTATCTCCACCACCGGCGGTTTTTCTTTGTCGCATCTATCCATTCTGTAAGGACACCTGGGGTGAAAGGCGCAACCGGGCGGAGGGTTGATCGGACTGGGCGGCTCTCCCTCCAGCCTTATGTTCTGTAATTTTCTGTCCAGCGGGTCCCAGCCGGGTATGGAGGCCATCAAGGCGCCGGTGTAAGGATGGGCCGGGTTATCGAAGAGATCTGTGGCGCCGGCCGATTCGACCACGTTGCCGAGGTACATGACGAGTATCCTGTCGCTCATATGATGGACGACATCCAGGTTGTGAGAGATGAAGATGTAGGAGATATCGTTCTCGGCCTTCAGATCCTGCAACAGGTTGATTATCTGGCTCTGGACGGACACGTCGAGCGCGGAGGTCGGTTCGTCGCAGATGACCAGCCTCGGTTTGACGGAGATGGATCTCGCCACGGCGATTCTCTGTCTCTGGCCGCCGGAGAATTCATGCGGGTACCTCTGCGAATATTCGGGGTAGAGTCCAACTTTCATCAACAGCTCGGCGACGTATCCGTCTATCTCGTTCTTCGGCACGAGGTTGTGGGCCTCTATCGGTTCCCTGATCACGTCCCTGATGGTCATTCTAGGATCGAGAGAGTCGAAGGGGTTCTGGAATATCATCTGTATATCCCGCCGGAACTTCAATCTGATCTTTTTGTCCAGTCCCTTCGTTATATCGTGCTCTNNCCGCAGCCGGATTCACCGACGACTCCGACGGTTTCGCCGCGGTTTATGTGGAAGTTAACGCTTTCCATGGCCTTAACGTGTCCCACGACCTGCAGGAAGACTCCGGCCTTGATCGGGAAGTATTTCTTGAGCTCTTTAGTCTCGATTATCTTCATATACCACCCTCCCCGTAGAGCCAGCAGGCGGCCGTGTGGTTTTCACTCACTAACATCTCGGGCGGATCTTTCTTGCATATTTCCATCGCGTGGGGACACCTCGGGTTGAAGCGGCACCCTTCGGGGAACTCGTAGGCTCTGGGAACGTAGCCCTCTATGTAAGGCAGTTTCTGGCCTTTGAAGTCTCTCTTCACTCTGGAATTGAGCAATCCCTTCGTGTACGGGTGGGCCGGTTTTTTGTAAAGTTCGTTGACACCGGCCTTTTCGACGATCTTTCCGGCGTACATCACATGGACCCTGTCGGCTATCTCGGAAACGACTCCCAGATCGTGCGTGATGAATATGATCGAGCCGTTGAACTCGCTCTGGAGGTCTCTCATGATGTTGAGCACCTGCGCCTGAATGGTCACGTCCAGCGCGGTCGTAGGTTCGTCGGCGATTATGATTTCCGGGCCCGTGATCAGGGCCATGGCGATCATTATCCTCTGCAACATCCCGCCGCTCATTTCGTGCGGGTACTCTCTGTACCTCTTTTCCGGTTCGGGAATGTTCACCTTCCGCAGCACCGAGATTATCTCTTCACGGGTTCTGGCGTCGTCCCACGGCATGTGCGCCTTCGCGACTTCGGAAAGCTGGTAGCCTATGGTGTAGAGCGGATCGAAGGTCGACATGGGTTCCTGAAAGATCATGGAGATCTCTTTGCCTCTTATGTTTTTGTACTCTTTGTTCGAGAGGCCGACTAGGTTTTTCTCCCTGTAAAGTATCTGGCCTTCCACCCGTGCCGGCGGGACTTTTATGAGCCCCATGACGGTCTGGACAGTCACGCTCTTGCCGCAGCCCGATTCGCCGACCAGCGCCAGTATCTCGCCCTTTTGAAGCTCGAAGCTTATATCGTCCACGGCCTTCACTAAACCGTCGGGGGTTCTGAAGTAGGTTTTCAGGTTTTTGACTTCGAGTATTCCGCTCATACCTTTTCCACCGCCCTGTACGGATCAACGGCGTCCCTGAGCGCGTCTCCGACGAAGTTGAAGGACAGCACCGCGATTATTATGAAGATACCGGGTATCATGAGCCACGGATGGGCCTCAAGTTCGGAAAGAGACTGGGCCTGTTTAAGCAGCAGTCCCCAGCTGGTCATAGGCTCCTTTATGCCCAGCCCGAGAAAGCTTATAGCGCTCTCTCCCAGGATCATGCCGGGAATCGATAGCGTCGATACGACGATCAGATAGCTGATGGTGTTGGGTATGAGGTGACGGGTGATTATCTTCATGTTGGAGACGCCCGACACTCTGGCGGCCAGGACGAATTCCTTTTCCCTCAGGCTGAGCACCATTCCCCTTTCAACTCTGGCCACTCCCATCCAGCCTATCAGGGAAAGAACGATCACTATTCCGAAATAGACCCACGTGCTCGGCCAGCTGGGCGGGAGGATCGTCGCGAGGGCAAGCCAGAGGGGGATTCGCGGGAAGGATCTCAGCAATTCGATGAACCTCTGGATCAGAACGTCCACCAGACCTCCGTAATAGCCGGACAGCGCCCCGACGATGGCGCCTATGAAGACGCTTATGAGCGTTCCGACCAGTCCGACGGTCATAGAGACTTTCCCGCCGATCAAGACACGCGAAAAGAGGTCGCGTCCGAACCTGTCGGCGCCGAAGAGCAGCACCATCGCCTTATCGGAGGATTCCTCGACCCCGAAGAGGTGGATGTCGGTCTTGAAGATGCCCCAGAGTTTGTACTCCTCTCCCCTGACGAAGAGCTTTATGGGTACGATCTTGCTTTTGTCCTCGGAGAATTCGAGCCTGTATGTTACCGGGTTTCTGACCTTCACCATAGGATGGACGAAGGGGCCGTGCCATTTGCCGTCTTCGTCGAAGAACCTTATCTTCGAGGGGGGAGCGTAAACGAAGTTCTTGTGGGACGTGACGTAGTTGTACGGAGAGATGAAATCGGATAGTATCACCAGCAGGTACATGATACCCAGCGCGACCAGACCGATCACGCCCAGTTTATGCTTGAAGAAGTTGCGTACGATTCTCTTCTTTGTACTCTGCATCTCAGCTCATCCTTATCCTGGGGTCGAGAACCGCCAGCGCGATATCCGCGAGCAGGTTTCCGATCTGGGTTATGATGGCGATGAACATCAAAAAGCTCATGACCAGGTACTGGTCGTGGTTCAGAAGTGCGTTATAGAAAAACGGTCCCATCGTAGGCAGATTAAGAACTATCGCGGTTATTATGGTTCCGCTGAACACGTTCGGGAGCTCCGTTCCGGCGATGCTCACCATGGGGTTCAGCGCATTTTTTATGGCGTGTCTCTTGACGGTCTTCTCGTCCAGCCCGTGCGCCCTCAGGGACGTGATGAAAGGCGAGGAGACCACGTCGAGCATGTTTCCCCTCATGACTCTCATCAGGCCGGCCAGTCCGCTCATGCCCACCACCACGAGGGGGACCCACAGGTGCTTGAGTAGATCTACGAGTTTGGCAAGACTGAAGGGCGCGCCCACGAACTGCGGCGAGAAGAGCCCGCCGATGGAGGTGGCGCCCATTTTCAGCATCAGGTACATCAGTATTAGAGCCATGAAGAAGTCCGGTATAGAGAGTCCGATGAAACCGACGACGGTCAGGGTATAATCGCCCGGGGAGTAAGGGTGCAGGGCCGAATAGATTCCCATGGGGACGGCCAGAAGCCACTGGAAGACGATCGCTCCCAGAGCGACGAAGATGGTCCAGCCCATCCTCTCCCATATCAGTTCGCCCACCGGTCTTTGAAAGGCGAAGGAATAGCCGAAATCTCCCCTGGTTACGATCCCCTTGATCCAGTTCCAGTATCTCACATAGGCCGGTTCGTCCAGCCCCAGGTTCTTTCTGAGCAACTCGATCTGTGCCGGCGAGATTCTGGGGTTGTCTAGATACTGGCTGACGAAATCTCCCGGCTGAAGCTCCGTTATCACGAAACATATGACCGATATAAAAAACATCATCGGTATCATTATGAGTAAGCGCCTCACTATGAAAGACCACATAGCCTTCCTCCGTCAAAGAAAACGCGGGAGGAGCGCCCTCCTCCCGCAGTGTTTACAAGTTACTTCTTGAATACCGTCCAGGACGCGTAAGAGAGAAGTCCCTCCGCGTTCTGCTCGACGTTTCCAAGCGCTTTGTTCGCCGCGTAAAGGTTCATGCCCTTGCAGACGAAGATAACGGGCAGGTACTCGGCGTAGATCTCCTGCCACTCGTCGTAGAAGGTCTTTCTTATGACCGGATCCATGGCGATCTGTCCCTTTTCGAAGAGGTCGTAAACTCTCTTTTCCCATTCCAGCATGTTATCGAAGATGGCCGTGTTCGTTTCGGGGTCTCTGGTGGTTCTGTGCCAGTAATAAAGCTGGGTGCCAGGCTGCCAGATGGCCTTTCTGAGCTGTGGGTCGGGCTGGTTTCCAAAGGCTCTTATACCAACCTCGAAGGAGCCTGCGCCGAACATCTGGCCAGTGAGAGAGCTATCGAGTATCTGAAGGTTAACCTTCACGCCTATGTCGAGGAGGTCCCGGGAGAAGATGTAGGCAATGTCCTGATAATCCTGCGGAGAGTTCTGAACCGTGAGTACGAATTCGAACTTGCTCCCGTCGGGGAATTCTCTCAATCCGTCGCCGTTGACGTCCTTCAAGCCGAGGCTGTCGAGTATCTCCGCCGCCTTCGCCAGATCGAACGGTCTGCGGATCTCTTCGATCTTCGGGTTGTAGAAGGCTTTGTTGGAGGGCAGTACGGGAACGCCACCGAGAACTGCCAGTCCGTTGTAAGCCTCCTCGATTATCCTCTCTCTGTCGAGAGCGTACTCCATGGCCTGGCGGAATTCCGTCTTCATGAAGAGTTCTTTCAGCTTCGCGTTTTCCGTATCGAAGTTGAAGGCGATGTGCACCGGGCTCGGTGTCGGCTGCGTCGGCTGGGCCAGGAATACCTTGAACGGGCCGCCGGAAAGCTCCCTTTCCTTGAGAATCGGGAAGTCCGCCCCGGATACGGCCATGTAATCGAGCTCTCCGGCCATGAACTTGGCCAGTCTTACCTGAGCGTCGCTGACAACCAGGTATTCTATTCTGTCCACGTAAGGCAGTTTGTTGCCGAAAACATCTACTTTCCAGTAGTTCGGGTTCCTGGTCATTACAACTTTCTGATCGACTATGTACTCGGACAGTATGAAGGGACCGTTGGCCGGGATTTCGCTCGGCGGTGTGTTGGTCAGCCATAAATCGTTGACGGAATCCGGTCTGCTTTTGTCGATCTTGCTATCGAGCGCGTGAGAGGGGTAGATATAGGCGTGCGACAGAACCGTGAAGAAAGCGGCGTAAGGCGCCGGGAGTATGGCTTTTACGGTTTTGTCGTCTATCTTCACCCATTCGATCGGCTGCGACTCTATGGTGAAGCGGTCAACGGAGTTTCCTCTCGCGACTGGGTTCATTATGAAGTACTTGAAGGTGAAGATGACGTCGTCGGCGACCAGCGGTGCGCCGTCTGACCAGTTGACGTCTCTGAGGTGGAAAATGACTTCCTTGTTGTTCTCCGATACTTCCCAGGACTCGGCGAGCGCCGGCCTGATGGCCGATGTCACCGGGTGAGCTTCAACGAGACCTGTGAGCATCTGGCCGGCAACGGTGTAGGCGTTGTTGTCCAGCGTACCGTAGAAGTTGAACGACTGCGGAGCCCCCGTTAGCGCCAGGTACAGCGTTCCACCCATTTTCGGGTTCTTGTCGGGCGTGAGCAGTGTGTCCTCAACGAAGGGAGCCGCCAGAACCATCACAGCACAGAGCGATACGAGAATCACCAATAAGATACGTTTCACGCTAAAACCTCCTTTGTATAAACTCTCCCGTCTGGGAGATCATGGTAAAGCTAACTTGCCCAGAACAACTCTTTGTCTCGCACCGGTTACCGATGGAACGTTCGCTCCGACCCCGTTCAAAAACTCCTGGGCGAGCACGGCCATTCCCATGGCTTCCTTCGCCTGGAGAAATGCGCGATCGGGAACGATCACTTTCAGACCGCTCAGGGTCTTTAGATCCTCCATCATAACGGGATTGAGGGCACCGCCTCCGGTAACGACTATCTCATTCCCCAAAGACAAATAAGATCTGATACTCTCCACCAGCTGATGAACAGTGAATCTTACTAGAGTCCTGACAAGATCCTCCGGCTTTCCATGAGTTATACCTTCAAGAAAGGTTTCGTTGTATATCTCTCTTCCCGTAGATTTTGGTGGTTTTCTCAAAAAGTAAGTTCTATCTCTTTCTATAAGTGTTTCAAGAATACTCCCGTCTATCTTTCCTCTCGAAGCTATGAGACCGTCCCTGTCGTAATCGACGTTGAAGTACTTTTTTACGGTGAGGTCGATCAGACAGTTGGCCGGTCCGCTGTCGAAGGCGATCACGCCGTCGAAACTCTCCGAGACGTACGTGACGTTGGCTATGCCGCCGAGGTTGACCGCGTAAGTGCCCTCTTCGAAGAGAATCCAGTCCAGATAGGGTATGAGTGGAGCGCCTTCGCCGCCCACCACCATGTCCTTTTTCCTGAAATCGAAGATCACTGGCAGCCCGGTCTCGTGCGAGACGAAATCGGCCTCACCTATCTGCAACGTAGAGCCGTCGGCCGGATCGTGGTACACCGTCTGGCCGTGATAGGCGATAGCATCGACAGGGGCGGCAAGCGAGTTCAGAAAGCTTTTTATGTGCCGGGCGTGCGTTCTGCCGATGAGAAAGTTCATCCTGTTGACCCTGTCGACACCCGAGGTGGAAGGGTTGTACGTGGCCACGACTTCGTCCTGAAAAGCCCTGTCGAAGGCGACGGACGAGTGCTTTAACAGTTCCACCTTCATCTTTTTGCCCGAACCGGCGCATCTGGTGAGCGCCAGTTCCAGGCCGTCGGCCGAGGTACCGCTCATGACGCCGACGATATTTCTACTTTCCTTCGAAAGTATCTCGCCGAAATTACTCCAGGTCATCCAAGACCTCCAAAAACAAGGTTGTGCAACCTACGCCTTATCTGTTGCATCTGTGGAATGGTCTCTCTTCTGCTGATGTTGGTCCGGTTCGTCAGCAGTATCACGTACAGGCCGCTCTGGGGATCGACCCATAGAGAGGTGCCCGTGAAACCCGTGTGGCCGAACGCATCCTCTCCCAGCATGTCGCCGCCGCTGGAACCTTTCGAGGGAGACATCCAGCCCAGATGGCGCTTATCCTCGCCAATCAAGACGGTCTCCCCGACGAAACTCTCGAAGACTCTCGATGGTATGAGTCTGGCGTACATAAGGCCCGATACGAATTTGAAGAGATCGCCGGCGGTGGAAAAAAGTCCCGCGTTTCCGCTGACGCCTCCCAGGTAATAGGCCAGTTCGTCGTCGGGGAGTCCCCTCAGGGTTACTCCGTCACGCTCGCAGGTCGGAGCTATGGAATGGGCGAGCGGGGGGAGGTAGGTTGTGTTGTCCATGCCCATGGGTTTGAAGATCTCGTTCAGGCAGAACTCGTCGTACTTTCTGCAGGTGACCTTCTCGACCACGGCCATAAGGGTTATGAAATTCAGGCAGGAGTAGTCGATCTTCTCCATCAGACCGGACAGAGGCTCGAGCCTGATTATACTCTCCAGCAATTCCCTTCCTCTCAGCTCCCTCCAGGCCTCCGAATAGGGCTGCATGCCGGACGTGTGGGTTAGGAGGTGGTACAGCGCGATATTTTTCTTGGATTCAGGCACTTCGAAGAAGTCTCCCAGCGTGTCCCAGAGCGAAACTTCACCTCTGGATACCAGCAACATCACGGCAGTCGTAGTCGCGACTATCTTGGTCATGCTGGCCAGATCGTACACAGTCTCCAGGTCAACCGGCCTGTTGTCGTCTACCGCGATCGTTCCATAACACTTCGAGTAGAGCATCTCGTTGTCCTTGCCGACCACCAGGGCCGCTCCCGGGTAGACCGCCTTCCCGATTCCCGACAATACTGTATCGTCAACACGGTTCCAGATCAAAGTGATACCTCCCTGTGAATAGATTCGTACCTGAATAACAGTATAGTTCAACTTCCGGCGAAATATAATTGTCCCGTCACTGCCTATGCTAACTCAAAACGGCATATAGTAACAACCCTTTTTTTCTGTCATTGCCGGTATCTACGGGCGATTAAAGTCGATGAGGGCACCGGATAGTTGTTATGTATATTCATACTATACAAATAGTTATTTGACAAGACAAGTGATTAAGCCATAGAATATGGATGTATATGAGTATAGAAGGAGAAAGCGACTTTATGAATCTCGATCAGGCAGTCGGAAGACTTTTCCTTATAGGGCTCCCCGGAAAAGAAATGGACAGTGAGACCGAGGAGATACTTAAAGATATAAAACCGGGTGCGGTGATTCTCTTTGCCAAGAACATAGAAAGCCCCGTCCAGGTAAGAACTCTTCTTGAGGACATCAACAGGGTTCTGGGATATCCGCTCGCCGTCGCCATAGACCAGGAAGGCGGTATCGTGACGCGGTTGAGGGAGGGCTTCTCGGTCTCGCCCGGTGCCATGGCGCTGGCTGCCACCGGGAGCGTCGAGAACGTGTCTCTGGCCTCCGGTATAATGGCCAGAGAGATGAGAGCCCTGGGAGTCAACTGGAATCTCGCGCCGGTGGTCGATATAAATTGCAATCCGAAGAACCCGGGAATCGGCGTTAGAAGTTTCGGAGACGATCCCGAAAAAGTGGTGAAATACGCCACCGCCTTCGTGCAGGCTATGAAAAGGGAAGGCGTTATGAGCTGCCTTAAGCACTTTCCCGGAAAGGGCCGGGTGGAAGTAGATGCTCACATCGATCTGCCCACTCTCGACGTTCCGATCGCGACGATGCTTTCCAGTGAGTTGAGGCCTTTCAGGGAGATACCCGGCGATTCGATTATGCCTTCCCACATATATATGCCACAGATGCAGGCAAACAGGGTTCCCGCGTCGATGTCGAGGGAGATTTTGATCGAACTGGCTAGAAATATGCTGGGCTACAGGGGTGTTCTGGTGGCCGACGATCTCGGCATGGGAGGGGTCAGCAACTACTTCTCCCCCGAAGAAGCCGCGGTCGAGGGATTGAGAAACGGGATGGACTTTCTCACTTTCTGCCATGTCCCCGAAGTCCAGAAACGCGCGAAGAAGGCCGTCATTAAAGCCGTCGAACAATCCGGGGAACTGACCGGAAGGCTCGAAGAATCGCTCGAGCGTGTAGAAACCTTCAGGAGAAAGGCGACGGCCATGAAGCTCGAACCTCTGAACGTTATCGGAACCGACGAGAGTCTCTCGACGATGCAGAGAATTTCCGACGCTTCGATCACGGCCATTCTAGAGGATGAATCTCTGGTTCCGCTTTCTCTTGAGGCTGTTACGGCGATCTACTCCGTGAGGCTGTCCAGACTGGTTCAGGTAGAGGACGGACCGCTAAAAGGAGTTCCGGCCGTCGCGAGGGAACTGGCGCAGATGTCCGACTGCCCTCTGATAGATTTCGACGGGAAGATCTCAGTAGAGGAAGCGATAATACTCGCCGACAAAGCCCCAAGGAAAGGGGTCAGGATCGTCTTTACGGAGAACGCACACCTCTCCGCCGGTCAGCGCGAGTTCCTCATGCAGCTGTCGCGTCGTCCGGGTAGAACGCTCCTTATAGCACTGAGAAATCCGTACGACGCTTTTATAAAGGGTGTGAAAAACAGCATTCTCAGCTACGGTTACGAAACGCTCTCACAGAAGAGTCTTCTTAAAGTACTTACGGGGGAGATAAAACCGCAAGGGGTTCTTCCAGTAGAGATTCCTCAGGAGGTCTAGGCATGATGAAGTTCGAGAAGCTCGAAACGGAAAGGTCAAATCCCAGAACGAGAAATATAGATGAACTGCCTACGTTGGAGATGCTCAGATTGATGAACGAAGAGGATGCCACCGTTCCCCTTTCGGTGAGAGATGTGCTGGCCGAAATCGCTTCGGCCGTTGACCTGTGCGCCGGCGCCATCGAAAATGGGGGGAGAATAATTTACGCCGGTGCGGGAACGAGCGGTCGGCTCGGCGTTCTCGACGCCGCGGAGGTCGTTCCCACTTTCGGGGTTTCAAAGGATCTCTTCGTAACCCTTATGGCCGGAGGCAACGACGCGCTGACAACTCCGGTAGAGCAGGCCGAAGACAGCGAAGCTCTCGGCGCCAGCGAGGTGGAAAAGACCTCGATAACCGCGAAGGACGTTGTCGTCGGTATAACGGCCTCGGGAAGAACTCCCTTTGTCGGGGGTATATTGAAATACGCCAGAAAAAAGGGAGCCAGGACGATTCTCGTCTGTAACGTCGGTGAGCCCGGATTGAAAGATCACGCGGATGTCACGATCGCGGTTCGCACCGGCCCTGAAGTGATAACCGGTAGCACCCGACTGAAGGCCGGCACGGCCCAAAAGATGGTCCTCAACATGATCAGCACGATCACCATGGTTAAGGTGGGGAGAGTCTTCGGAAACTATATGATAGGGGTGAAGATTCTCAACGAAAAGCTCGTTGACCGCGCCACAAGGATTGTTTCGGAAATAAGCGACCTGCCGTATGGAGAATCTGCTAAAATACTGGAAGAGTCTGGAAGAGATGTGCCGCTGGCGATACTGATGGCTCTCACGGGCGCCAAAAGAGAAGAGTGCGAAAAGATCTTGAAGAAAAACCGGGGAAACATAAGGCTTTCCTTGAAAGAGCTTGGAGGAGTTAGTTGAAGGAAGTTTCCGTTCCAGTCTATTACCGTATCTACAAAGAACTCAAGCAGCGAATTGCGAGGGGAACTTACTCGGTAAAATTGCCCACGGAGAAGAACCTCTGCGACGAGTTCAACGTCAGCAGACTAACCCTAAGGAGGGCTCTGGAAGAGCTCAAGAGAGAGTCGATCATCGAGGCTTCGAAGGGACGCGGAACCTTCGTGCTGGAGGAAAAGCACGAAGAGAAAATAGGGACCCTCACCGGATTCACCGAGGAGGCGAAACGCGACGGACGAGAGGCCACTTCTCTCGTGTTGAAAAATACGCTCGTAGCTCCCGAAGAGGACGTTGCGGAGCTCTTCGAGATCCCTTCGGGCGGCATGGTAGTGGTTCTGGAGAGAGTGAGGTATCTGGACGGTGAACCTTACGGCATGGAGAGGGCCTTTCTCAATCCGATGGTGGATATACGGATTTTGAATGTCGTTCAGAGAGATATGTCGAAGGAGTCTCTCTATTACATAATGAAAAGCGAACTGGGTATCGTGCTCGACCACGCGCAGGAGACTATAGAAGTCTGCCGGATGACCAGAGATGAGGCCAGGCATCTTCAGGTAAAGGAAGGAAACTTCGCGATAGCCAGAGAACGTCATACATACACCGATCACGGGCTTTGCGTGGAAATGGTCAAGTCGGTTTACCGGGGAGACCGTTACAGGTTAAAAGTGGTGAGGAGAGTCGAATGAGTATCAAAAGCGTGATATCTATGGACGGAGGCGGTACGCACCTCAGGGTTACGGCTATTTCCGGAGATGGACAGCTCAGAAAGAGTTACCGGACCGGAGTGAATCTGACGGCCGTCAGTATGGAGTATCTGATCTCTATCTTCTCGATGGTTAAGAGCGATCTCTGGATGCCCGACGTGATCGTTGCGGCCTTTTCCGGAGCCGGAGACCAGGAAAGGAAAGATAAGCTGAGCGGCGCCCTGAAGACGGCCTTCTACGGAGCTTCGATCGAAGTGATGATGGATATCGAAGGACTTTACAGGGCGGCCGTGGGCAGCGGAAGGGGAGTTGTGGTGATATCCGGAACCGGCTCTACCGTTTATGGCCACGACGACGAAGGAACTCCGTTTAGATCGGGCGGCTGGGGGCATATCTTCGACGATGAAGGAAGCAGTTTCTGGATGTCCAGGGAGATAATAACCTGCGCTTTGAGGTACAGGGATGGGCTGCTGCCGCACGACCCGATCTTCGACCTGCTGCTGGAATTTTATTCTGTGGAAAGCATAGAGAAACTCGTTAACCTTACAATAATTCAGGATTTCAAAACGAAGATCGCATCGTTCAGCAAAGTGGCTCTCGAGCAGCCAACGCCCCTGGTCAGAGAGATCGTCGATGAGGGAATCGGTTTGCTCGCCAGAAGAACTCTGAAGGTTCTCGAAAAAACCGGACCCGTTGACTCGATAAGCGTCCACGGGGGTTCTTTCCAGTCGGCCTACTATCGCGAGAGATTCACCCGGGCACTAGGAGGCCACAAAATCTCCCTCTTCGAGGGAAACGTCGACGAAATACTGGCAAAGCAGGTTTTCGACACGCTCAATAGATCCTGAAGGGCTTTATAAATTCCTCGAAATTCCGCTCTTCGTCGGTCCAGATAGCCACAAAATCCTTCGAAGCGGCCCCCTCTTCGATTTTTTTGCGGTAGAGGCTCTCACCCATCAGCAGGTCGAAATGATATCTGCCGTCGGCTCCGTGGTACTGGAGATCCCACTGGAATTCTTCCGGATACACTCTTCGCACGGTCGATATGATATCGATCGCCAGTTCGAGCGGTTCTATACGCTTCCTGTCGGTCACGAAAAACTCCAGCCCGTGGCACGCCCTGTTCGAGAGTCTGAAGGCCGAGGGTATGAAGGATCTTTCACGGAAGGCTACGCCCGGCGGGTTCAATCGCGACACTTCTTTGTAGAGCAGCTCCGGGTCTATCCAGGGGGCGCCGATGTACTTGAAGGGATGTACCGTTCCCCTGCCCAGAGAGAGGTTCGTGCCTTCGAAAAGGCAAAAGCCCGTGTAGAGAAGCGCATGCTCGAAGGAAGGTATGTTCGGCGACGGTGTGTTCCAGAGGTGTCCCGTTTCATCGAAGTACATATTCCTGTCGTAGTTTTCCATCGGAACGACTTCCAGATCCGCTCCCATGTTGAAGGCGGCGTTGTAATACCTCGCCAGTTCCCCGACAGTGAGGCCGTATCTAAGCGCGAGGCCGTAACCTCCCACGAATGTCTCGAAGCCCTTCTTGATAGTAGGTCCCTCGACTTTGCAGGAAAGCGGGTTCGGCCTGTCTAGGACGATTACTTTGATACCCCTTCTGGCACACTCCTCCATCGAGTAGGCCAGCGAGTAGATGTACGTGTAAAAGCGCAGTCCCACATCCTGAATGTCGTACACGAAGAGGTCGAGGTCTGAGAGCATCTCTTCGGTGGGCCTGTAAATCTCCCCGAAGAGTGAATAAACCGGGATACCGTACCTTGGATCGACTGCGTTTCCCACCCCGACTCCGTCAGGGGCGGCGCCGGATATACCGTGCTCGGGGCCGAACAGCTTGACCAGATCGAATCCCGACGACACGATCAGGTCGATGTTCTGTTTCAACCGGCCGTTGATTCCCGTCGAGTTCGTCAGAAGGCCCAGCCTCTTTCCTTTGAAGTCCTCTCTCTCTAGAAAGTTGTCTATTCCCAGTTTCACTTTCAGTTCAGACACCTCACTTTATCGCTCCCTGGGTCATTCCAGTGATGAACTGTCTGGAGAAAAGCAGGAAGAGTATTATGGTCGGTGCGATTGCGAGCGTGAGCCCCGAGAACAAAAGCGGCCACTGGTTCGAATATTCTCCGAAGAAGATCGAAACGGCGAGCGTTATGGTGGCCTTCGATTTGTCGTTTATGAATATGAGCGGGAAGAAGAAGTCGTTCCAGACATTGACGAAACTCACTATCGCCACGATCGAAAGAGCCGGTTTCACAAGGGGCAACACGACTTTCCAGTAAATCTGCATGGGTGTGGCCCCGTCTATCCTTGCGGCCTCCGACAGTTCGTTCGGAACGCCGTCTATGAAGTTCTTGAGCAGGAAGACCGAAAAGGGTATGTTCACGGACGTATATATCAGAATCAGACCGAAAAGCGAATTAGTGAGCGTAAGGTTTCTCAGAAGTATGAAGATCGGTATTATAGCCAGTCTCGCGGGGAAGGCAAGCCCGAGCATCGAGTAGACGAAAAGGAACCTGCGCCCCTTGAATTCGTACTTGGAGATGGCGTATGCGAACATGGAGGAGACTATCAGTATTCCTATTACGGACACCCCCGCCACGAAGGCGCTGTTTTTGTAGCCCGTACCTATGCCGGCCTGGTTCCAGGCTTTGGTGTAGTTATCGTACAGTACTTTCGTGGGGAAGGAGAAGGGCTTCATGAATATATCCCTCATGGATTTCAGGGAGTTCAGGATCATCATGAAAAAGGGGACGAGAATGACCAGACAGTAAACGGCCAGAAGTATGTACACCATTATTTTCCCGAAAAGACTCAATTTAAGCATTTCTCAAGCACTCCTTTGTCTCTTCTCCACGAGGTAAACGTAAAGGATTGAAACGGGCATGACTATCATGAATATGAAAACTGTGACCGACGCGCCCAGACCCATATCTACCGCACCGCTTCCCAGCCCGCCGAAAGCCGTTCTGTAGAAGAGTGTTCCGAGAACGTCGGTGGATCTGTAGGGACCGGCTTGAACACCCGTCAGGGCGTAAACCGTGTCGAATATATTGAAACTCCATATGAAAAGGAGAATCGCCAGCGTTCTGAACGTTGAAAAAGTAAGGGGGAATATTATCCGCCAGGTTATTTTCCAGTTGTTGGCTCCATCTATGTAGGCGGCCTCTATCAAATCCGGCGAGATATCCAGTATGGCGGCCAGGATGACCAGGACGTAAAAGCCGAGATTACGCCAGACGTTCACGAGGATTATAGTCGTAAGCGCGGTGTTCTCCAGACCCAGCCACGGTTGTGCCAGTCCACCGAGTCCCACCAGTTTGAGGAGCTGGTTAACCAGACCCACCTGGGGATTCAGGAAGAGTCCCCACATGAAACCGACCAGAACCAGGGGTATCATGTTTGGAATGTACGTGATGACTCTGAACACGCCCGCTCCCTTTATTTTGCTGGCCAGCATCAGGGCTATTAGAAAGCCAAGTCCAAGTTCAAGCAGGATAAGGAGCAGAAAGAAATAAACGTTGTGCAGAAAAGCGTTGAAAAGCTCTTTGGCGTAGGAACCGGTGAAAAGCGTCTGAAAGTTTTTAAAGCCCACAAAGGTTCTCGATCCAACTCCCGGCCAGCTGAAGAAACTGAGAATGAGACTGTCAAAGAGCGGATAGATGATGAAGACCGTATAGAGAAGCATCGCTGGAATTATGAAAACGAGAAGATATCTAAGTTTTATACTCATTATAGACTCCTCAAAAAACTCTCCCCCGCGCGGTGGCGGGGAAGAGTGAAAATCAAAGACTTACTTATTCATCAGCGGCGGGTACCACTGAGAAATCGCATCCTGAGCCATCTTGGACAGTCCTTCCGGAGTGAGCTTTCCGGCGTACATTTCCTGCATACCCGGGCTCAGAACGTCGTCGTACAGAGAAGGCTTCTGAGTGGTGAAGACCGAACCGACCCAGTAAACGTATGGAGAGGCATGGTTGGAGTAAACTTCCAGAGCCTCTTGAAGAACTGGATCAGGCGGAAGAGTCGAACCGGTCACCGCGGGGATGTTGTAAGTTACCCCGGCGAAGATGGTTCCGAACTCAGGGGTCGCACAGAATTTCAGGATTTCGATCGAATCTTCCATGTTCTTTACGTTGGACGTCAGTGCTATGGCTCCATCCAGATAGGTGTAAGCGTATGGTTTCTGATCTGTGGTTATCGGAGGAACCATGAAGTAACCCACGTTGATATCCGGGTTGAGCTGCTTCCATGTCTGGTAGCCCCATACACCGTAGAAAACCATCGCGGTCTGTCCGAAGGCGAAAGAAGCGTCCTGATCGACAGAAGAGTTGCCCATGAATCCGTTCTGGTAGTAGATCTTGAGATCGTTGAGTCTCTTGTTGACGTCGGTGAATTTCGGATCGAGGAAGTTGGTCTTGCCTTCTGTGAGATCCTTTATCCATTCCGGTCCGAGAATGCTGACTCCGACCATCGCGTGCTGCATCGTGAGTGTCCAGGCTTCCTTACCCGATACGAAGAAGGGATCGATGCCGTTCTTCTTCAGAACTTCGGCGTTGGCCACCAGTTCGTCCCATGTTGTCGGTTCTTTTAGATCGAATTGATCGTAGTAATCTTTGTTGTAGTAGATTCCGACTACCTGTACCGCAAAGGGAACTCCGTACACTTTGTTTTCCCAGGTCACAGAATTCAGAGAGGCCTGGGGGAAATACGTCAGATCGACATGATCGCTGATCGGCAGGTAGAGACCGTTTTCTATCAGCACCTGTGTTCTTCCGCCGGGGAGCCTTCTGGAGTAAACTATGTCCGGTCCTGTTCCTGTTTGAAGAGCGAGGTTGACTTTCGAGTCGTATTCGGTTGGCGCGTAAGCGGTGAACTCGATCGTTATATCTTGGCCCCGGCTTTTCAGGAGCGCTTCGATCTTCTGCCAGACCTCGGCATCCTGAGTTCGCCAGCTCCAGATGGTGACTTTGCCGGCAAAGGCACTCACCACAAGCAGTGCCATCACAGCAACTAGCAAGATTTTCTTTTTCATTTTTCCCCTCCTAACACTTAAAGTTGAGAACGGATGGTTCACTTATTCTATGCTCAATAACATCTATACAACATTTATCGAAAAGATGTAGTCCTGAATGCCCTTACAACAGCTGACTACCGAAACACCACCTCTTAAAAGTCTAGTATTGTCAGAATGATTATACAATACGGGCCATACAAAAACGAAGTCTTAAAACATAGCGAACAGAATCGATTCTCGCCATTTATAGCCGTCTATGGTCTATCAGTGGCTAATTGGGCGAAATCAAGCATATATAGCGGCGAGTTTCACCGCTTCGATCAAGCTGGCGGGGTCTGCTAAACCTTTACCGGCTATGTCGAAGGCAGTGCCGTGATCGACAGAGGTTCTTAATAGAGGCATTCCAAGAGTCACCGAAACGGTTCTGGCGAAATCCAGTGTCTTGGACGCAATATGGCCCTGATCGTGATACATGGACAGTACGGCCGAGAACTCTCCCTTGCGGGCCATGGCGAAGATCGAATCGGCCCCGAAGGGACCTGCGACCTT
This sequence comes from Kosmotogaceae bacterium UBA1373, assembly GCA_002305955.1. Taxonomy (GTDB): domain Bacteria; phylum Thermotogota; class Thermotogae; order Petrotogales; family Kosmotogaceae; genus Mesotoga. The sequence goes on along the minus strand of DBRH01000060.1, from coordinate 5,019 downwards.
GATCCCCGCCTTTCTGGCTTCTTCGATGGCGGGTATTATCTCATCGATCTCTTCTCTGCCGAAGAGACCGTTCTCTCCGCAATGCGGATTGAGGCCGGCGACCGCAAAAGGTCTGGAGTCTTTCAACCGCAGTTGTTTTAAGGCTTCCGTGCAGCGCATTATATAATCCAGCACCCTCTCTTTTTTCACCATATCGCAGGCCTGCCGAAGCGATACATGCCTGGAAAGAAAGAAAATCCTCATCTCTCCGTAGATTTCGAACATGGTCAACGGGTCGCGGGTGCCGGTGAGTTCGGCCAGAATTTCCGTGTGGCCGGTGAAGAGTATACCGGATTCTTTCAAGGATAGTTTGTTGATAGGGCCTGTGGCTATGGCGGCCACTCTCTTAGAGAGCGCCAGTTGCACGGCCCGGCGTATGTATTCGAAGGCGGCCCTGCCACAACCGGCCGATACCGTTCCGATGGGGAAGTTGTTTTCCTGGATGGATGGGAGTGATAGAAGCACGAGTCTTCCGGGACGATACTCGCCTTCTTCGGGGTCGCTTACCTCGCTGACAGTCAGATTCAACTCGTTGTGAACTATCTCTCTCTCGATGCTTTTTCGGTCACCAATCACCAGAGGTCTGCAAAATTCGTAAATTTCGCCACCGGCAACGGCTTTTGCAGTTATTTCCGGGCCTATCCCCGCGGGGTCGCCCATAGTTATGGCGACAATGGGATTGCCCGGTGGAATTTTCATTTCAAGAGGTTTCGCTTTGCTCATGTCGTCCACGGAGATAGTTCCGCACTTCATATTATCCCTCTCCGAAGACTTCTGTCCTTATTCTTCCAAGATACCAGTTGAAAGCGTCCAGGGCTATTTCGGCGCCCAGTTTATTTTTCTGGGTACCGGCCATTTCGATCTTGGTACCGATGATTGAAATAAAATCGAACCCGCAACTGGAACCGGCTTCCTTGAGAGAGCTTCCGATATTCCTTATCTCTTCGAAATCATGCTCGACAATAGCCGTCTGGAGTTTCTCGGAATCGAGTTGCCTGCTAACTAGAAATCCATCTATGAGACCTTCCAGGTCGGGCTCCACCGTAACGATGATCCTTTCCATTGGCTATCCTCCATGTTCTCACAACTTTCCTGCCAGATTTTCACCCTGAATGCTCTGTACTATCGCCATGGCCGTGTGTGAGTCGGTCTATTTCCAGTTGTCTCCAGACCTGCCGTCCATACTGCAATTCTCCCGGTCTGGATTCTGTCAGGATATACCAATGATACAATATAAGATTCGTCAAAGGGATATTTCAAAGTGGTAACGAAGACTCTTCGAAAACACTGTGGAACGGGGAATAAAAAAGTCCGGGGAATGTTTTTTCCCCGGACTCGAGAGATAGAGATAACTTACTGTAAATACACGTCGCTCTTGTCAGCTTTGGAAGGATCTTTGAAGAAATATCCGAGACCGTTGTCAACGATTTCCTTGTATCTGGGAGCCGAAATGGTTAGACCTCTCTCGGGGTTCTTCTTCGACCACTGCACGACTATTTCCTGAATAACCGAAGAGTGTTGACCTACCCTTCTATCCATCGAGAAGCCGTTTTCGTCGTAAGGAACAAACAGCAGTCCCTTTTCGGCGGCTTTGAGAACGAAGGGATCGATACCGTCCATTATCAGTTCCGGAGTCTTGGCCGCGGTTATCTGGTCCAGATGGACACCGGGAGATTCCAGCAGGAAGGGGTAAGCGTCCGACCAGTCGCCGATTTCTCTGTGAGAGAGTCCCCTGAAAGCCGTCGGGGAGCGTTCGACGTGGTTTTCGAACTTTTCCCTGCCCTTGACGTAGAACGAGGCGCCGGTGGCGTAACTCATCGATTTCTCCGGTACGACTATACAGTTGGTGACCGGATACATGGCCTCGGCTTCGTGGAGATCGATGACGATGTCGATCTTTTCCTTCTTTATCATCTCCATGGCTGCGTAGGTTACCTGTTCTGCATAGAGTCCGTCCGGTCTTCCCGGCCAGGCTCTGTTGGTGTTTCTGGCGTCTATGTAGGACATGGCCTGACCTTCGGGATAGTGGATATAGACATCGGGGTCGGGCCACTGATCGAGAGCCTGAAATCCTCTGTCACCCATTCTGAAGGTCTTCTCTCCCCAGGGAGTTTCCATGCTGAAATACAGCGGGAAACCGCCTCCGGGCTGAGTGCCGAGCGAACCGCTTCTGTTGAAGTGAGGGATTATGTACACTGTTCCCCGATCGACCTTCAAATTTTCAATAAGATAGAATGCCGCCAGCGCCGCAGAGGGCTCGCTCTCGTGCGTACCGGCTATTATGAGCATCTTCCCTCCCTCTTCGGAACCTTTCAATTCGAAGACGTCGGTATCGGCTATCGTTCCCTCGATACCGCTGAAGTATTTGCTCAGCTTGAAAAAGCCGGTTACACCCTCACCTGCGACGACCTCTTCCTTGAAGTTTCGATGTATGTACAGAGGAATTCCGCCGGCAAGAACCACCAGCAGCAGTACTGCCAGAATAATCCATTTTCTCATCATAAAATCCCTCCTATTTCATTCTCAGTAATCTGAGAATAAGCGGTAGAAGGGCCAATGCGTAGAGTATTTCGCTTTTTATGTCCTTGGTTTTGATGAAATTCCATATAAGCATGCCCACTACATAGGCTGTCATCACATAATAAAGAATCATAATAAAAGTCATGACAATACCTCCTTAACCGACCATCATCAGGAAGCTGAGGTTGTTGGCGAAGATAACCATTATCATTCCCACGACGGTAATAGCTATCCAGGGAACTATACACTCCTTCAAGAAGGAACCGTAGGAGCCCTTGTAGCCGACGGTACTTACTGTCAGGCGTCCGATGAGTGCGGTCGGTGGCAATCCGTCACCGAGAGGCCACAGCAGACTCAGCCCGGCCAGAACTATAACGGGATTTATACCGTTAGAGTTCAGCATCCAGATGAGAGGAATACCGATAACCATCGCGCCTCCGTAGGTGAGCAATCCTTCGGAGATCGGTATTATGAATGGCAGGATTATCCAGACGACGATCAGAGGAGCCGTGACGATCCACATGGATATCAAGCCTTTGACTCCGTTGAAGCTCATTATCTGGACAAGCATTCCAACGACCGCGGTGGTTGCCAGTAGAGGTGTCAACTGAGAAACCGTGTCTTTGCTTACCTTGAGTATATTGACTCGCTTGTAGTTCATTGCCCAGGCAACAAGCGCGCATATCGCAAACGCCAGAGGCAGACCGAGAACGGGGAATCCGAAGGGCCAGATTCTCGGGGCGGCGAGCAGGAATATAAGAACCAGGAAGGGAATTCCAACGCTCCAGCCGCTCAGACCTTTGGGCTCGGGAATATCCTTGAGGGCCTTTTCCCTGTCAATGACTTTGGCCTTTCTTCCAAGGAACAACACGGTGAAGAGACCGAGAATGATGATGGGTATTAGAAGCGGCATCGTAAAGCCAACATAAGGTATGGCTGTGTTCGCACAGGTCATCATGGCCCATATGTTGATTGGTGGAGCGGCGGCACTGAGACCGGCGACTATGAAGATTATCGCCGATATCGTGACTTTTGAAAGCCCCATCGCACCTAACGCGGCCGCGACGGTTCCGCCCACGACAAGAACGGAGATGCTTCCGGCTCCGGTCAGGGCTCCCGGAACGAGGATTACACACATCAGGAGAATCAACATGAGGATCTTTTTATTGTAAAAAGCTCCTACGATTTTCCTCACTATGTAGTTCGTTCCACCGGATTCTTTGATGATATTCATGAAGATCGTTGCAAAAACAAAGATCAAACCGATATCGAGATAGGTGACGGATCCTTCCGCAAGGTGCCTGAAAAGGTCAAATCCGGCGCCTCCTGCTATACCTCCGCCAACCACTGCCAGGAACATACACATTTCCGTCGAGAACTTGAACAACTTCCCGACCACGTACGCCCCGACCATTACGATACCTGCGATGATCGTTTGCATGTAAATTGCGTCAGCAGACAATTTTACTACCCCCTTCAATTAGACCGGCGCCCTCACAACCCCCTGTGATAACGCCGGTCAATGGGAAAATCAAAGGCCGAAGATCGTGGTGAACGTATCCAGAAGATCGAAAGCCGACTCTATTTCTACAGCCGGAACGTTTCTTGCTTTAGCTTCGTTCGAGAAGCGTCCGTCTTTGTTTGAGTCGCTCGTGAACACAAATATATCCGCAGAAGGGATAACCGTGTCGATCATAACTTCGTTCGGGCTTCCGGGAAGTCCGCGTCTGATCTCTCCACCGATGGCTACGGCGACGATCTTTATACCGTTGGCTTTGGCGTACTCGATAAGGTTCTTCAGTCTTGCGACTTCGCTATCCACCGAAAGACCGGATGCGCCCATGCCCTTAAGATCCGCACCCACTACAAGAATGAGTGTCTGGAACTTCGTGCCCTTTGGATCGGGAGAAAGAGTTGTGACGTGCTTGCCGATTCCAGACTTGGCGTCTGCCAGTCCAACGCCAGCCGCGAATTCATCTTTGGAGAGAATGTCGCAGTAATCGTACTTCAAGCCGACTTCATCGGCGACGTAGTTTACGGTTTCAACTTCGGCGCTCTGGCCGGCAGAGGTTATTGCCAGCGGAAGCCCCAGCTTGACATCCGTGGTTGCCAGCGCCAGTGTTACAACAGAGATGGCAACAAGAACCAGTATAACTTTTTTCATCTGAAACCCTCCTTTTGAGTTTTTATGGAATGCTTTATCTCAAAACAAAATCATTTTCAAAGCCACTGATAAAAAAAATATAGAAGCCTGTCCCCATCAGGGGACAGGCAATAGTGATTACTTCGCTTTGTAACCGTCATCTCCGAAGATATGACCATCGGCGTATCCGACTTCCTTGAGCCATGCATCTGGATAGCCTGCAGACGCACCGACGTTGGGGATGTTGATGTAGCCGTCGCGGTACTTGGTTATCAGGTATTCGTTGAATTCCCATGTTTCCGCCATTACTCTGTCCG
>DBRH01000049.1:8750-9175 GCA_002305955.1 Kosmotogaceae bacterium UBA1373 | reverse complement strand
CACCGGATCTCGCGAAGAAGTAGGCCTGTGTGCGCTTTTCCAGGTCGTTGGTCTGTCTGGCTTTGCTCATGACAATGGCCATTATGGTGGTTCCCAGAACGGCTATCGTGAGAAACATCATCAGGGTGACACCGAGTATTATTCCCTTTTTTCTTTTCATCTATGCGCCTCCGGCCGAAATCATCGGCCAAGCTTCTCATTACTTATAATTCAGCTTCTAGATACAGATAATTGTAAATAGCAAATTCATGCCATACGTTTCGAATAAATTATAACAGTAGTTATTATAAATAAATAGAACCGTGTACAGTCGTTTGCTTCCTTCCTCTAAAAACGTTTGTTTGTATTGGGTTGCGAAAACAGGGACTGACGGGCTCCTGGTTTTCACTCCAATTTTCGCGTCTCTCTTTCTCTCTCTTCCTCTC
>DBRH01000049.1:0-8713 GCA_002305955.1 Kosmotogaceae bacterium UBA1373 | reverse complement strand
CCAAGGACGGCTCTTTCTGCTCTTTCCGCCCCTCGATAGAGTAGAATTTCTTCGTGGGAAGTTCACCGCAAAAGGGAGGGTTTTCAATGAAGAAGGCATGCGTGATAGGGGTGGTTTTCGCTCTGGGCATCGCTCTTTTGAACAGCGGTTGTATCCCCCTCGAAAAGCTGTATGGCTACTCCGCCTGGGTCGTCGGGGACGTAGCGAAGGACGGCAAGGCTATGATACTGTATTCGGACGATTCCGGCGGGAGCTGGAGCCGTCAGGGGACGGACGTTCTCCCCGACGGGGAGAACCTGTCGGACGTGTACGCCGTGAGCATGTACGAGGTCTGGGCCGTCGGGAGCGGAGGTCTGTTGATCAAGACGAGCAACGGCGGGAAAAACTGGAAAGTAGTCGATTTACCCGATGAGCTCAAAGCTGGCGAGTTGGCGCACATTTCGATATTCGAGGACGATATCTGGCTGAGCGGGAACGGGGGATTGATAGGGTTTTCGAAAGACGGAGGCAAAAGCTGGACCGTGGCCGATCTGCCCGAAGGCTCTCAGGAGTATCTTCTTCAGGGAATACACGCGATAAATAACGATCTCGTCTACGCCGTGGGAAACAAGTCCACGGGGACCGAGACCGGAATCGTTCTCCGCACCGAAGACGGCGGTCTTACCTGGGATAGAATAGTCCTTCCGAATGACTACAACGTGAACGGCTGGATAGGAGTCAAGGCGACCGACGAAAACCACGTGATAATTTTCGGCGGAAAGGGACATTACGCAGTGACCGCCAACGGAGGGAAACAGTGGGTCGCCGGCGGGCCGCTCTTCTGGAAGGATCTCAACTCTCTGGTGATGCTCGACGAGATGACCTACTGGGCGGCCTGCGATTTCGACACGATAATACTCACCAGAGACAGCGGCATAAGCTGGGAGGAACAGCCGTCGGCCGGAACGGGCAACTCTTTTTTGCTCGGGATAGCCGCGCTGGACAGAAATCACGCACTCATATCCGGGGGCTCCGCCGGATACCCGCAGTTCGGCAAGATACTGCGAACTAGCAACGGCGGGCAGAGCTGGGAGGTCGTCCTGGATGGCGACGAGTGTGATGTCCCTCTATGGCACGTGGCGATAGCCAAACACAATTACATGGCCCCTTTGCCTTGATTGCTGGGNNTCTTTCAATAGCGAGGAATAGTATCTTCTTTTGTCTCCGGTTGAGTCGCTTTCATGTTGTAGAATAGTAAGAATAACAAACAAAAGGAGGTGCTGAATGCTTTCAGACGAAGCCTATTCGAAGATAATAAACCGTATTCTCTCCGGCGGAGCCGATTTCGCCGAGGTGTTCGTGGAGGAGAGATACACCAACAACATCAGTATGATCCAGGGAGAGATCGAGGACAGCAGTTCGGGAAAGCTTCTCGGAGCTGGATTGCGGGCTTTCAAAGGAAACAGGAGCATTTATGCCTACACCAACGATGTGAGTTTCGAGGGTCTTATGGACGTGGCCGGCAGGCTGAAGGCGGTGGTGGGACAGGAGATCGACAGGGATCTGGCTCTCGATTTCAGGGCCGGTGAACACAAAGATATCTGCCCGATTCTCTTGATGCCCAACAGTGTCTCGAAAAAAGACAAGGCCGCGGTCATGAGACTGGCGCACGAGGGGGCGTCGGGTTTTTCCGGCAGGATCTCGCAGGTCGTCGTGAATTACTTCGATTACTCCCAGAACGTCTGGATATACAATTCCGAAGGCGTGAAGGCCAGCGACAGCCGTGTCAGAACGAGGCTCATGGTTTCGGCCGTGGCGAGCGTGAACGGGGACAAGGAAGTCGGTTTCTACGGTCCCGGCGCGGCGCAGGGCTTCGAGCTTTTCAACAGGATAGATCCCCGCGCGGCCGGAGAGAGGGCGGCAAGAATAGCAGACCGCATGATCCGGGCCGAATACGCCCCGGCCGGCAAGATGCCCGTGATAATCTCCAACGAGTTCGGCGGCGTCATTTTCCACGAAGCCTGCGGCCACGCGCTGGAAGCCACCAGCGTCGCCAAGGGAGCCTCCGTATTCGCGGGGAAACTCGGGGAGAAGGTAGCGGGTGAATGCGTCTCGGCCGTCGACGACCCGACGATTCCAAACGCCTGGGGTTCGGCCAACGTTGACGACGAGGGAACGCCCACCAGGAGAAACCTCCTGATCGAGAAGGGGATTCTCAAGAGCTACATGATCGACAGGCTGGGCGGTCTGAAGATGAAAATGGAGCCCACCGGGAGCTCTCGAAGGCAGAACTACACTTTCGCTCCGACTTCGAGGATGAGCAACACTTTCATACTGCCGGGCGATCATTATCCGGAGGAGATAATAGCCGCGACAGATTACGGACTTTACGCCAGGTCCATGGGCGGCGGTTCGGTGATGCCGGCGACGGGCGAGTTCAACTTCGCGGTGAACGAGGGTTATCTGATCGAGAAGGGCAGGATCACCCGACCCGTTCGCGGCGCGACTCTGATCGGTAAGGGCAACGAGGTGCTCATGAAGATCGATATGGTGGGAAACGATCTGGCCAGGGGCCAGGGAATGTGCGGTTCGATCTCGGGCTCCATTCCGGCCGATGTCGGGCAGCCGACGCTCAGGGTATCTGAATTGATCGTTGGGGGGCGAAGCTGATGGAGTGGAAGAAATTCAAAGATACTGTATTTGCGCTGGCCAAAAAGAAGGGTTTCGACGAGGCCGAAATCTACTACTCCAGCGGTAGCGAATTCCAGCTCAGTTCGCTGAGAGGCGAGATAGACAGCTACAACGACGCCACCTCTATTGGGGTCTATTTCAGAGGCCTGAAATCGGGGAAGATCGGCGCGGCCTTCGCCGAGGAACTTACCGATGAGACCGCCTCAATGATCGTGGACGAGGCCTTCGAAAACTACTCTATCGCGAGCGGCAAGGACGTGTACTTTCTCCACGACGGGTCGGGAGAGTACCCGCTGTTTGAAGGCTTCAGCGGCGCCTTTTCCGCCCAGCCGGTCGAGGAGAAGATAGAGAGGGTAATTGCGCTGGAGCGAAGCGCTCTCGAGTACGACAAAAGGATAATCATGGCGCCCACGTGCCGGCTTGGAGACAGCCGGTCGGAGGTTTTCATCGTCAATACGCTGGGGCTCGACAGACATTACTCGTCCGATGGCGGGGTCGCCGTCGTCGTGGCTCTCGCCGGCGAGGGTAATTCGAAAAAGACCGGCTTCACCTTCACGATCGCCAGAGAGCCCGGAGATATAGACGTTTCGGCGCTGGGCAAAGAGGCCTCGAAAAGGGCGATAGACCAGCTCGGAGCCGGGAGGGTCAAGAGCGGAAAGTACAGGGTGCTGTTCAGAAACGATATGTTCGGCCAGCTCTTCGCGACCTTCACGAGTATGTATTCGGCCGAGAACGTTCAAAAAGGGCTCTCCATAATCGCGGACAAAGAAGGTACGAAGATCGCCTCGGAACTGCTCACCGTTTACGACGATCCCCTCCTGCCGATCAGCCCGAACAGCCGGCCCTTCGACGACGAGGGCGTACCGACGGTGAAGAAGACGCTGGTCGAGAAGGGCCTTCTGAAGACCTTCCTTTACGATCTGAAGACGGCCGCCAAAGCCGGAACCAAATCCACCGGCAACGCTATCAAGTCCAGCTACAGGTCGAAGCCTTCGATCTCCATGATAAACACCGTCGTTAAGCCCGGGGAAAAGAGCTTCAACACGCTGGTCGGAGAGCTGGACGAGGGAATAGTGGTGACCGAGCTCACGGGCCTCCATTCGGGAGCCAACCCTATATCCGGCGAGTTCTCTCTTGGCGCGAGCGGGTTTTACGTGAAGAACGGTTCGATCGTCAATCCCGTCGAGCAGTTCACTATTTCCTCCAGCATTTTGAAGGTCTATAATAGTATCGTAGCAGTTGGAAGCGATGCGATGCCCTCTATCTTCAGGGTGAGCTCTCCCTCCGTGATGGTATCGGAGATAGACGTCGCTTCCGAATAGATCTGGAGGTGTTTTCTTTGCCCTTGTACAGATTCGTCTGTGATAAATGCGGACGAGAGGAAAGTCTCTTGCTGAAAATGAGCGCGCCCGTTCCCCCGTGCGGCGGTTGCGGAGGCGCTCTGGTCAAACAGATAACCAATATATCCAGCTACGGCTGCTCAAACGGATCGGAGAGCTGCGGCTCCTGCTCCGGCGGAAGCTGTTCCAGCTGCGGCCATTGAGAGACTGCGATACATATCTCGAAACGGTAATAAAAAAGATGCCGGAGTTGCCGGCATCTTTTTTACTGGTAGTCTATGATTCGGTCGGGCTCTTTTACGGCCGGTTTCAGTAGAGGTCCATGTATTTTTTAACTTCCCAGCTGGTGACGGCCGCGCCGAATTCGCTCCAGTCGCTCTCTCTGGCCCTTATGAAGGTGCTAAAGATGTGCTGGCCGAGAACCGCTTTCACGAATTCGCTGACCTTTGTGTATTCGAGGGCGTGCCAGAGGCTCTGGGGAAGGTTGTCTATCATGAGCTGTTTCTTTCTGGAGCCTTTCATGTCGAATATGTTTTCATCGACAGGGTTGGGCGGTGTGATCTTGTTCTCTATTCCGTCCAGTCCGGCCGCCAGTGCCAGCGCCAGGGCCAGATAGGGATTGCAGGTAGGATCGGGGCTTCTGAACTCTAGTCTGGTGGCCTCTTCTCTGGCGCTGGGTATCCTGATCATCGCGCTCCTGTTTCCGAGGGCCCAGGATATGTTTACGGGGGCCTCGAAACCGGGGAGAAGTCGCTTGTAGCTGTTGATGGTAGGGTTGGTTATCGCGGTGATCTCTTTTGCGTGGGCGATTATTCCGCCTATGAAGTTCAGGGCCACCTCGCTCAGCCCGTGCTCGCTTTCGGGGTCGTAGAAGGCGTTTCTCCCTTTCGAGAAGAGGCTGAGGTGGACGTGCATCCCCGAGCCGGCGACGCCCTCGAAGGGTTTGGGCATGAAGGTGGCGTGAAGGCCGTTGACTATGGATATCGTCTTCACCACCCATTTGAAAGTCTGTATGTTGTCGGCCGTCTTCAGTATATCCGTGTACCTGAAATCGATCTCGTGCTGGGAGGGCGCCACTTCGTGGTGGGCCGCCTCGACTTCGAAGCCCATCTCTTGCAGAGAGAGAACGATCTTTTTCCTCACTTCCTCTCCGCCGTCTACCGGAAGGAGATCGAAGTAACTCCCCATGTCCAGAAATCTGCCGTTGGGTCCGACACAATCTTTTTCTCTTTTGATGATGAAAAACTCGGGCTCGGGACCGGCGAAGGCCTCATAGCCGAGTTTCGAAGCCCTTTCGATTACCTTTTTGAGAACGTATCTGGGATCGCCTTCGAAGGGCGATCCGTCGGGTTTGAAGACGTCGCAGATCAACCGGACGGTCTTTCCCTGGTTTCCGTCCCAGGGAAGCGTTGCGTAGGTGTTTACGTCGGGTTTGAGGTACATGTCCGACTCTTCGATCCGGACGAATCCGTCTATCGAGGAGCCGTCGAACATCGCGCCCTTTTCCAGAATCTGCGGGAGCATTTTCGATGGAACTTCCACGTTCTTCAGCATACCGTTTATATCGGTTATCTGAAGCCTTACGAATTTGATTTCTCCCGACTTTGCCTCCTGAATCAATTTCTCGACAGTCATTGTTCCCCCCTTATATACCCGGCCCGGTGGGTATGAGATACTTCAGTATAGTAGTATTAAGCTAACGGCGAAATAAGCGAACATGAAAGTTCTACGGGAAATATGATGTAAACTTGTCTCATCTGGAAAATTTCGATGGAGGTGTCGAGGAGTGAACATAAAGCGCGCATTCATAAGCGTTCACGATAAGACTGACATAGAGAAGCTCGGCCGGTATCTGGCGAAGAACGGTGTGGAGATAGTCGCGACCGATCACACGGCCGAGTACCTGGATTCTTTCGGGGTCAGAGTGTCCAAAGTTGGCGATTACACAGGTTTCCCACCAGTTTTCGATGGCAGGTTGAAGTCTTTGCATCCAAAAGTGATCGGTGGGGTCCTGGCGATTCAGGATTCGAAGATCCACCAGGGAGAGATGGAGAGCAACGGTATTCTCCCTTTCGATATGGTCGTGGTGAACCTGAAGCCCTTCGATCTTGCCGTCGAGGAGTCGCCCGAGGAGTCGAACCTTTCCAAAGAGATAGATGTCAGCGGCCCGGCCTTGCTTATGGCGGCCGCTAAGAATCACAGGGACGTTGTGGCGATCTCCGATCGCGGCGATTACGACGAGATAATAGAGAGCCTCGAGTTCTGCGGCGACGTGCTGCTTTTGAAGAGACGCAGATACGCGCTCAAGGCCATCTATTCGGTGATGCTTTACGTATCTTCCATTCACAGGGCGCTCTCGCAGATATTCGCCTCCGAGAAGTACGACTATACGATAATGGAGCATATAATGCCCCTGCTTTACGGCGACAACCCTTCGCAGAAGGCCAATCTGCTGAAGCTTTCCGTCGAGCCGGGGCTGCTCGACGAGGTACAGATCGGCAACCCTTCGGTCGGGTTGAAGAAGTCTCAGCTGAGAAATATAAACGTCTTCATGGAGCTCTATTACTACACAGACAATATATCGGTCTTTCTGGACAAGGGGAAGATCACGAAGGTATCGTCCGCGATGGTGCCGGGCGAGCTGAATTTCGGGGGACCGGACACTATGTTCGCCTCGACCTACGCGATAAGCGACGAGCTGATGGTCGCCCTTCGCGAGCGCGGCGTGGAGGCCTTCGGAGGCGTTTTCGATCTGGAAGCCATAAGGACCGCTCGAATGAACGACGTGATGGTACTGACCATACCGGAGAGAGAGGCCGTTTCTCTGTCGGGGGAGGCATATTCCGGTTTCGGGAATTACTTCGTCAAGGAGGAGTCCTTCAAAATGAGTATCCTCGACCTTCAACCCGACGAGAAACTCGCGCTTTTCTGCTCTCGCGTGAACCGGGCCAACAACGTCTCCGTTTTCAGGGATGGGGAGAGTCTCCTCCTGAAGGGCGGGCTCAGCTTCAAAGAGTTGAACGAACTGGATTTTTCCAAATACGATCTAAAGGGTTCCACGTTCGCCTCCAACCAGGATCTTGACGATGATCTCATCGATAAGTTGATCGGGGCAGGAGTCTGGAAGATCATTCTACCGGCGACAAAGAGGAGCTATTCCAGAGATGCGATAGTCCAGCTCGGTTACGACTTCACCAGATTAAACAATTGATGAGCACTTGAAAGCTGGCCCGACAGAATATATAATGTATTTACACCATGCTAGGCGGGGAGCTGGCGGTTCCCTGTACCCGAGATCCGCCATACGCGGGGCCGAAGGCCTTCCCAGGCTTTGTCGGTTTGGTGTCGGTCTATCTGAAGGTGTTGAGGATTGAGTCCTGCGCAACGGGAACTTGCGAACCTGGTCAGGTCCGGGAGGAAGCAGCCATAAGCGGGCACTCTCGTGTGCCGTGGGGGCGCTCAGTCTGAGCTGGATGGTAGGTACGGCCAGGTCGGCACTGTCGAAGAGGGATGCATGGTGTTTCTTTTTCTGCGAAATCCTCTCCGCATCTGCTAGAATTAACCTAGACAAATACAGACGGTATTCAGGAGGTGCGGAATATGTTACTCAAAGGCGAAAGAGCCGTTGACTTTTCACTCTACGGTACTGATTTGAAGACTTACAGGCTCAGCTCTCTCTTCGGCAAAAAGATAGTGCTAGTGTTCTACCCCGGTGCCTTTACAAGTGTCTGTCAGAAAGAGCTCTGCACGTTCAGAGACTCTCTGGCGAACTTCGAGAGGCTGGACGCGCAGGTGATCGGCATAAGTGTCGATGGTCCCTTTGCCAACAGGGCTTTCAAAGACCAGAACTCGCTTTCCTTCCCGCTGCTTTCCGACCCTGGCGGAGAGATCTCCAGAAAATACGGCGGAGTTCACGAAGATTTCGCCGGCGTCAGGGGACTGTCAGTCGCCAAGAGGGCCGTTTTCATAATCGACAGGGAAGGCAAGATAGTGTATTCGTGGGTTTCGGACGATCCGAAGATAGAACCCAATTACAACGAGATAAGCGACAGACTGGAAAAGATTTGACGGGGAGCGATCCCGGTGTTTTAAAAAGAAAGCGAGGTAGGTTTATTATGACGGAGTTCAAATTTCCAGAACACTCTTACGAGCTTCTGAAGTCTTTGAAAGAGGGTAGGGTTCTGCTCGGAGTCACCGACGGGGTGGAACGAAACCTGATGACCGTCGCCTGGGGCTTCATAGGCTACACCTGGAACCGCCCGGTCTTCATCGCCATGGTGAGGCCCAGTAGATACACGCACAATTTTTTCAGAAAGAGCGACGTTTTTTCCGTTAACTTCATGTCCGAACAGTGGAAGGATGCGCTGACCTTCTGCGGAACCCGGAGCGGCAGATACTTCGATAAGTTCAAAGAGACCGGGCTTACGCCCTCGGAAGGTCTTACAACTTCGGTGATGTTCGTGAGGGAGGCCGACGCGGTTCTGGAATGCAGGATCGTCTCCAGAGAGGCCATAACTCCGCTGGCACTGAACGAAAGCATCGCGAGCGCTTTCTACGGGGACAACTCGTACCATTCTCTCGTTATGGGAGAGATAACCGACTCATACCTTCTTCCTTGAAACGATCGCAACGATCAGGGTGAATACGATCATGAAGACCAGCATGGACCATAGTATGTATAAAGCCCACTGGGGAGTCTGAAG
>DBRH01000027.1 GCA_002305955.1 Kosmotogaceae bacterium UBA1373 | reverse complement strand
TCTCACATGGACGATCTGCAACATAATCGGAGACGGATACACGGGAACGGACAACAACGGCTTCTATTTCCCGAGAATGATAAAGAGAATGCCAAGCCTAGAGAACGGTCTAATGAAGGCAAACGAAGACGGTTCTCTAACCATTACCTACGAGCTTCGCAAAGGTATGAANNACACCGGTAACGGCAAGGGATGCCAAATTCCAGTGGGAAGTAATGACCAGCGGCGCCCCGGTGACCGCCAACTACTTCGAAAATTCCGTTTCCGAGGTCACGATAATCGACGATCTCACCTTCTCTATAACCCTTCCAGAAGCGCTTAGCAACGCCGAGCTGGGTTCCTCGGTTTACGCCTATTACTTCGGCTGGTTCCAGCTCCCCGAACACGTTTACAGGAAGGATTTTGAACAGGCCAAGGCAAGCGGTATGTGGGACAGTTTCGTTGATAAGGCTACCAAGAATCCAGTTATGACCGGTCCTTACAAGCTCAAGGAATATGCCGAAGGCCAGTTCGTCATTCTAGAAGCCTTCGACGATTACTTCATGGGCAGACCGAACATAGACCAGATAGTGATGAAGATAATCCCCGACAGCGACGTTACCTTCGCTTCCACGCTCAACGGCGAAGTCGATTTCGGAAGATACACGCTAGACCTGAAGCAGTCCATACAGCTTCAGAATCAGCTTCCTAACGTGTTCAGCGTCTTCTTCACTCCAAACATCGCTTACGACAACCTGAACCTCAACCTCAGAGATCCAAAAAACACTTCGAACCCCAACAAATTCTTCGGTGACAAGAGAGTAAGACAGGCCGTTCTCCACGCGATAGACAGACAGCAGATAAGCAACGTCGTTTACTCGGGTCTGGCCGAAGTCGTGGATACATGGATCACCGACCTCCACCAGATGAGAGACGCCCTCAAGAGTCCCCTCGTAAAGCACTACGAGTACAACCCCGCCAGGGCGAAGGAACTGCTGGCCGAGGCTGGCTGGAAGCTTAACAACAGAGGCATACTCGAGAAGGACGGAGTTGTTTTTGAATTCTCCATAGTAGGTCCGGCAGGAAGCACGCAGTACCAGATGATGGCACAGATAATTCAGAGCATGCTCAAGCAGGTCGGCATATCCGTTAAGGTCGATCTCAAGCCTTCTCTGGTTGTCTGGACCGAAATAATGCCTTACGGAGATTTCGACGCGCTCCTCTCCGGCTGGGGCTACGGAGTCAGCGACGATGCTTCCAACTACTGGACCACCGATCTGATACCATCCGACGCCAACTACTGGGGCGGCACGAACTACACAGGCTGGGCTAACGCCGAGAACGACGAAATAATCTATGCTGCTGCCAGAGAGCTCGATCCAGCTAAGAAAGTCGCTCTCTACGAAAAGCACTTCGCGCTCTGGACCGAAGAGCTGCCGGTGCTCCCGCTGGTTGTTGCGCCGACTCCGCACTTTGCGAAGAAGTACATAAAGAGCTTCGATTCCGGTTACGATAACGGACTGGGCTGGATAATCCAGAACTGGTACATACAGAAGTAATTCTCTTTCGGCGGGGACGGGTCGATCCCGTCCCCGCTCTATCATAATTCCGGAGGTTTGACATGAAATTCACCGAGCTTATAGAAACAGTTCCCGATTACAAGAAATTTTTCACCGTCGAAGAGATGGACAGAAGATCACTGGCCCTGGCGGAGAAATACCCCGATAGAGTGAAGG
Source organism: Kosmotogaceae bacterium UBA1373 (assembly GCA_002305955.1). GTDB lineage: Bacteria > Thermotogota > Thermotogae > Petrotogales > Kosmotogaceae > Mesotoga. The sequence continues at coordinate 32,409 of DBRH01000027.1, read as the reverse complement.
TTTACGAGGCCGGGAAATCCAGGGCGGGCCATCCTATATACGTTCTTGAGATAGGCAAAGGCTCCAAAAACGCGCTCCTTTTCGGCTGCCCCCACCCGAACGAACCGATAGGCGCGATGATGCTCGACTACCTCAGCGAGAGACTCGCCAGCGACGACGAGCTGCTGAGCAAGTTCGACTACACCTGGCATATGATAAAGGTGATAGATGTCGATGGCACCAAGTTGAACGAAGGCTGGTTCAACGACTCCTCTTCCATAAGAAAATACGCGGCCAACTTTTACCGGCCACCGGGCCACGAGCAGGTCGAATGGACCTTCCCGATCGACTATAAAACGCTCCACTTCCACTCTCCACTCCCGGAGACCGAAGTGTTGATGAGACTGATGGAGGATAAGAAGCCTCAGTTCATGTACTCCCTCCACAATTCCGGCTTCGGAGGCGTCTATTATTACATAAGCGACGATGTCCCCGAGCTTTACGAGACCTTCAGCAAGCTGCCCGGTCTCTTCGGCCTCCCCCTTAACCTCGGAGAACCTGAGGCACCGTATCTGACAGAACTGGCTCCCGCCATATTCAAGCTTTTTGGAATGGCGCAGGACTACGATTACCTCGAAAAGAACCTCGGTCCGGACAAAGACCCGGCAAGCGTGATAAAGGCCGGAACGAGCTCGGACGACTACGCCTCGAGTGTGGCCAACACCTTCTCGCTCGTCTGTGAAATGCCATATTACTACGATCCGCGCGTCGAGGATCAGTCAGAGGCAGATATCTCCAGAAAAGAGGCCCTCAGATTCAACTACGAAAAGTCCGTTGAATCTTTCAACTTCACCAAAGAGATCATGACCTCGCTAGAACCGGAGATAAAGAACAGAAACTCACCCTTCTACAGGGTCTTCAAGAACGTTCTGGAGACCTATCCCGATCAGCTGCAGGCTCAGAAGAACTGGATCGAAAACGATCCCTCCCTCGAGAGAAAGGCTAAAAAGGCCGAGGTCTTCGACAACAAAATCGTGAGCCAGTTCTACCAATCGCTGATGCTTGGTATGCTTAGACGGCTTATAGCCGAGAACAACGATGGCTCGGCAAAATTGAGCGCGGCAGCGAACATGGCCGACGAAGCCTTTGACAGGAAGATCGAGTATCTCGAGGAGAACCTGGACTACACGACTATTCCAATAAAGAGTCTCGTCTGCGTTCAGTTGCTCGCAGGGCTGAACCTGGCGGATTATCTGCAAAGGAAGAGCGATAAGTGAAGGTATATTTTCTGAAGCGGTTCCTCGAACTCATACCGATCTTCTTTGCGATATCCATAATAATCTTCGTAATAATGAACTCGATGCCGGGCGATCCACTGCTCCAGATGCGAATGCAGAACCCCAGGGCGATGGCGAACGATCCCCAGCGAATGAAAGAACTCAGAGAGTACTACCGGCTGGACGACCCGCTGCCGCTCAAGTATTTCACCTGGCTGAAGAGCGTACTCACAGGAGATCTTGGATATTCCAGCATGTACAAGACACCGGTCATAGACCTGATCGCCTCCAGGCTTCCCAACACTCTGATACTTACGATCACGGCCTGGCTGATCGGTCTGGTAGTGGCGCTGCCTATTGGCATACTGTCGGCCGTGAAAAAATACTCGACCTTNNGACTACACTACGACGGTTTTCGCCTTCATCGGGATCTCTCTGCCGAGTTTCTGGTTTGCCCTGATCGCGATAATCATCTTCAGTGTCAACCTGAAGTGGCTGCCAGTTTCGGGAATGGCAACCTACGGTGTCACGGGTTTTTGGAACATTTTCGTGGACAGGCTGAGATACCTCATCCTGCCGGCTGCGATTCTGGGGCTGGTTCAGGTGGCCTCCTGGGTTAGGTACATAAGAACCTCCCTGCTTGAAGTGCTGGACCAGGACTATGTCAGGACAGCCTACGCCAAGGGGGTTCCCGACAGGAAGGTAATAATAAAGCACGCTTTGAAGAACGCTATGATACCTATCATAACGATAATCGCGCTCGATATCCCCTACTTCTTCGGGGGAGCGCTGATAATCGAAACAGTTTTCTCCTGGCCGGGTATGGGCCGTCTCATGTACCAGGCCGTCATATCCAGCGACTACAACCTGGCAATAAGCTGCCTGATGTTTCTGGCGATAATAACCCTGATCTCTAACCTCATCGCCGATCTGCTCTACGTGTTGGTCGACCCGAGGATAAGAATGGGAAGAAAGGGGGCCTGAATATGCCGAAGCTATTTTATCGAAAGAAACTGGACGAACTCGAAGAAAAGGCCCGCCCGATACATATAAACAGCTACTGGCAGCTCGTATGGGTCAAGTTCAGAAGCCATAAGCTGGCCATGTTCGGAGCGGTCGTGCTTATAATAGTCGTGGCCTTCACCATCTTCGGCCCGCTATTCGTAGAGGTCGGCTACGAGGACATGGATTTCTCCTCCCTCTTCAAGCCGCCTCTGAGCCAGGGTCATCCGCTGGGAACAGACGAGCTTGGACACGATGTTCTCGTCAGGGTGATGTACGGCGGCCGGATCTCTCTCTTCGTCGGATTCGCCTCTTCGGTGATCACCACACTGGTCGGGACTCTGATCGGTCTGCTTTCCGGCTTCTACGGCGGCCTGATCGACAGGTTCCTCATGAGGTTCGTCGATGTTATGCTTTCGATTCCAATGTTTCCGATACTCCTCACTCTGACGCTCGTCTTCGGTTCGGGTATCATGAACATCATACTCGTTTTAACGGTCTTCGGCTGGATGGGTGTAGCACGGCTGGTCAGGGGACTTGTGCTTTCCATTAGAGAAACGGAATACGTGATGTCGGCCCGGGCAATGGGTGTGAGGAGCGCGAGAATAATACTCAGACATGTACTGCCAAACGTCATACCGATAGTGATCGTCTCGGCCACGCTGAACATGTCGTACGCAATCCTCTCGGAATCGTCGTTGAGCTACCTGGGACTTGGGATACAGCCTCCGATGCCCTCCTGGGGCAACATGCTCCAGAAGGCGATGAACTACATACTTGGAACGGCGACAGGTGCCAATCCCTGGTGGCTGACCTTCTTTCCGGGCTTTTTCATATTTCTGACCGTCCTGAGCGTGAACTTTCTGGGCGATGGACTTAGAGACGCACTCGATCCGAAATTCGTGAGTGAGAGCTGATGATTATGCAAGAGATACTAAAAGTTGAAAACCTAAAGATAACCTTCAAAACGCAACTGGGAAAGATAACACCGGTCGATGGAGTTTCGTTCGGACTTTCCGAAGGTGAGACGCTCGGCATAGTTGGCGAATCGGGCTGTGGCAAAACTATAACGGCCTTCTCGATAATAAAGCTCCTCCCCAAAAATGCCATACTCGGAGATGAAACGAAGATCTCCTTCAGGGGCAGGGATATCGCGACACTGGAGAAGTCCGATCTCCACAAGATCCGCGGTAAATCCATCTCGATGGTCTTTCAGGAGCCGATGACCTCTTTGAATCCCCTCTACACTATAGGCTGGCAGATCTCGGAGGTTTACAAGCTGCACGAGGGTCTGGATGACGAAGAGGCCATGGATAGGAGTATCGAGATGCTCCGACTCGTCGGCATACCGGAACCGGCCAAGCGGGTCAAAGAGTTCCCGCATCAACTCTCCGGCGGAATGAGACAGAGAGTGATGATAGCGATGGCACTGGCCTGCAGCCCGGCCCTTCTAATCGCCGACGAACCTACGACCGCGTTAGACGTGACTATACAGGCCCAGGTTCTCGAGCTCATGAACGATCTCAAGAACAAGCTCGACACGGCCACGATCATAATTACCCACGATCTTGGCGTGATAGCCGAGATGTGCGACAGGGTGCTGGTGATGTACGCCGGCCAGATCGTCGAGAGCGCCGACGTCTTCAGAATATTCGACAACCCCCTACACCCCTACACCAGGGGATTGATCCACTCGATACCCCGGATAGAGGTGGAGAAGCGCGATCAGAAGAGGCTCAACGTTATCACGGGCTATGTGCCTCACCCTTCTAAATTCCCGACAGGTTGCCGTTTCGAGCCGCGTTGCCCCATGGCGATGGAGAAGTGCAAGAAAGAGACGCCACAGATCTACAGCCCTGAGGAAGCCCACACGGTGCGCTGCTGGCTGGCCGAAGGGAGTGAGACAAATGGCTAACACCCCCATGGTGGAGATTCATCAATTGAAGAAGTGGTTTCCCATCAAGAGTGGCTTCAAAAAGAAATCAGACCTGAAGGCCGTCGATGGGGTCGATCTGCATATCTACAGGGGCGAAACGCTTGGGTTGGTCGGAGAATCGGGCTGCGGAAAGACTACCATCGGTCGGACGCTCATAAAGCTTTACCAGCCAACCGGAGGAAAGTTCATTTACAGGGGCAAGGGCGTCACTGGAGGATCGATCGATATCTTCTCGCTGAATGAGTCGCAGATGAGACCCTTCAGAAAGGAAATCCAGATGGTCTTCCAGGACCCATACGCTTCTCTGAATCCCAGGATAACCGTACAGGACATACTTTCGGAAGGTCTGCGCGTCCATTCGATCGGCAAAGGCCGGGATGAGCGAAAAGAGATGATCGCGGGGATACTCGAGAAGGTAGGACTGAGACCGGAATACATGTACCGCTACCCGCACGAGTTTTCCGGCGGCCAGAGACAGAGGATAGGCATCGCCCGTGCGATAGTTTTGAATCCCGAACTGGTGATTTGCGACGAACCGGTCTCGGCGCTGGACGTCTCCGTTCAGGCACAGGTAATAAACCTTCTTGAGGACCTGAAGCACGACTTCCAGCTTACATACCTCTTCATCGCCCACGATCTGGCGGTTGTGAAGCATATTTGCGACAGGATATCGGTTATGTACCTGGGTAAGATAGTGGAGACCGCCGAAACGGACGAGCTCTTCAGAAACCCTTTGCATCCTTACACACAGGGACTTTTGGCCTCGATACCGATCCCCAATCCCCACATGAGAAAGATCGGCAAGAGAGAACTCGTTAAGGGAGATATTCCCTCGCCGGTCGATCCACCGGATAATTGCCGATTCGTTAAAAGATGCCCAAAAGCCTTCGATAGATGCTTGAAAGAAGCGCCCCGGCTAACCGAAACGGGAAGCGGGCACTACGTCTCCTGTTTTCTGTACGAATGAAGCAATGCCGAGAGGGATCAGTTGAAGACGAAGATCCAGGAGAAGAGACTCTCGACGAGCTCACGATCGACGTGACGGAATTCGTAGTAGTCGTCGGGAGTCGACTTCTCTCTCTCTACCGGCATGAAGTAATGGTCCAGATTGGGAAAGAGCTGGAAGTAAACGTTTAGACTGGTCCAGAGAGAGTTCATGAAAGTCATATAATCATCGGTCGTCGATTCATAATCTGCCCCACCCTGAAGAATCAAAACCGGTATATTCAATTTCTTTATCGTTTCTATCGGATCAAGGGCATCTATTTCGTAGTAATAACCTGCCGTCGCTGCCAGAACAGGCGTTCCTGGAAGCAACTTTCCATCCAGGGCTTTCTGGAGGTAATCTATCAGAAGTTTCAGCTGCTGCCGTTCCCTGTCCGAATAGAAGAGCTCCGAGACATAATTCTGGCGGTCTATTATCACCTGCAATTCCCTTCTGGCCGATGTTCCCATAAGTACAATACCGTCTACATTCTCATTTCTAGCTGCCACGGTTGGGGCTATCTTGCCACCCAATCCGTGACCAACAAGAAAGATAGAAGAGACGGCCGGCATCTTCGAGGCCATATTCACAGCATTCATCACGTCCTCAATAATTTCTGTCTCGATACTCGGCGAAGCTTGAGACAGTTTTTCTCCGAAGACGAAAGTCCTTTTGTCGTAACGCATTACAGCCACGCCGCGCGTAGCAAGTCCCCAGGCTATGTTTCTGAAGGGTTTGTTTGGTCCGATCGTCGAATCTCTGTCGAGGGCGCCCGAATCGTGTATGAGAATGACCAGGGGATATCTGTCCAGGTTCTTCGGCACGGTCAACACTCCCGGGAGTTTCCATCTGTCGCTCCCGATGGTTATCTCAAACTCGTCGAACCGGCTCGTATCTATGTAGTCGGGGATGGCGCCTGGTTGAAGAGTTGGTTGCACGACAAAAGCATCGACCTTCCCGAAATTATCGATCACTATGTTGAAATCTATGTAGCCCTTCTCGAATTGCGAATGAAAGATATAAACAGTGTATCCCCGGATCTCGCTTGTTTCGGTAGAGAAGATGAAGAGATAATTGCCATAATTTTCCCTGAGGCGCTCGAGCTCCTTCTGCATGTCGTCCACGGTGTAGTCTTTCCGCACTTTCACGCTCTGCATCTCGTTTGCCAGATAAAAGCTCCCCCGCAGGAACAGTTGAAGATACCTCTCGGCCAGAGCCTCAGACCTGGCGTATAGAAAAGTTGCCGAAACGCATAAAATCAAAATGGTCGGTACGATCCTTTTCAAGACAACGCTTCTCCCAAAATAGACTGAGAGGCAAATACACACCTCGATTAAATATTAAACCACACTGCACCGTCTTTACTATTAAGAGATAGAGGCAAGATTAACCTTCACAAATTCGGTCCAGGCTTGCAAGAAGGAAGCATCTTTGAAATGTTCCTAATTAAGAGATGAAAGGCATCTCACTCTTCTCAAAGGACACCGGGTAAGAGATGGCTCTATTATGCTTGGAACCTGCAACTTGAAACCACTCTCGATGGACGGACCCATAATCCGTGACTCGAAAGTTGATTGAATAGCTTGTATAATTAAACTGAGTCAATAAGTTGGAATAAAGATAACAACGATCGGTTTGTGGCTTTGATATCTTTGAATACACCCATCAAGACGGGGGAATATAAAAGCTTATTGTACCGGAACCGGCGCCGGGATCAAAGTCAACGGTCTATTGTGTATTGAGCGGTTGGATTTATATATTTAAGTGATTATAATTAATTGAAAGCATGCCTGTATTTGAAGGGAGATAGAGAAATGCCTAGAGGTGGAGGTTCGGGTAGCAGGAGCAGTGGTGGCTCTTCTTCGAGCAACAGGAGCAGCGGCGGGCGTAGCGGCGGTTCTTTTTCCAGCGGTAGATCTAGCAGTGGAAGTAGTTCCTCTTCCAGCAGTAGCAGGAAAAGCAGCGGCGGCTTCTTCAGCGGCGGAACCGGGAGCAGCTCGAGCAGTTCAAGCAACAAAGTCAGCAACAGAAAAATCGGCGTTCCCATTATCGGAGGACTCGGTACTTTCAGACGTGTCAGTAACAGCGGTGGAGGAGTCAATCAGAGCGTCGGAGGAGTCGGGAGTGGCTGTAGCGGTTGCAGTGGCTGCAGTTTTGTGGCGCTAGGAATAATCGTTGTAGCGGTGATTATAGTAATAGTTATCGTTTCTGCCCAGGGAGCGCCCAACATACAGACTGTCTCCAAGAACGAGATCACCAGATCGACGATCGTGAGAAAGCCCTTACCCGATGGCTCTGTGAAGGAAACCGCTTATTTCACAGACGAGTTAGGCTGGATCACCAATCAAAACCAGCTTCTTGAAGGAATGAAGCACTTCTACAAAAAGACTGGCGTACAGCCTTATCTTTATATAACCGATACGATATACGGTTCGCACTTTCCGTCCGAGGAGCAATTGAATGCATTCACTCATGAACTTTACGAAAGGCTTTTCACAGATGAAGCCCACTTATTGCTCGTATTCTTCGAATACGAGGAAAGATACATGGACAGATACGTTGCCGGAGTACAGGCCAAAACCGTAATCGATGAAGAGGCGGCCGATATTCTGCTCGATTATATCGATCGCTACTATTACGATACCGGCCTGACAGATGACGCTTTCTTCAGTAAAGCCTTCACGGATGCGGCCAACAGGATTATGACGGTTACCAAATCACCCTGGATAAGCGTACTGATAGTTTTCGGAATCGTAGTCGCTATTCTTATACTATTCGCCTGGTGGAGCCGGGTGAGAAGACAGAAATATCTCGAGGCCAAACAGACCGAAGAAATGCTCAAGGTACCGCTCGAAAAGTTCGGTGACAAAGAGGCCGAAGATCTTTCAAAAAAATACGAGGAAAACAATAGCAACGAAAAGTAACGTTTAGGCCAAAATGAGCAGATTTGTCTATGACGGTCAGGCTTAAACTAAAGGGAGGACAAAGAGGATGGGTATTTTGGAAAGATTCAACGACATTATCAAGTCGAACATCAATGCATTACTGGACAAGTTTGAAGATCCATCCAAGATGATCGACCAGTACATGCGGGAGATGATTGAAGATCTGGCCGAAGTAAAGAAAGGCACGGCCTCCGTTATGGCCGAAGAAACCCGCACCAAGCGTCTCGTTGACGAAAACGCGGCCGAAGTGGCGAAGTACGCCAACTACGCCAAAAGAGCTCTGATGTCCGGGAGCGAAGAAGATGCCCGTGTTTTCATCGCCAAAAAGCAGGAGCTTGAAGATGCCGGTGCCGGCCTTATGACGGCCTACGCGGCGGCCCACGAAAACGCTATAAAGATGCGTCAGATGCACGATAAGCTGGTAGAAAACATCGAAACTCTGAAGGCGCGGCGCGAGATGATAAAAGCCAAAGTCTCTGTGGCCAAGACTCAGAAGACGATCAACGAAGCGGCCTCAACTTCTGGAAGAACACAGGGAGCGATGGATGCCTTCAACAGAATGGAGGACAAGGCCCAGAAGATGCTGGACGAGGCAACCGCAATGGCCGAATTGAACAGCGAGCCCATCGACAAGGCAAAAGCCCTGGAAGAGAAATATGCCTCAAAGAGCTCTTTCTCAGTTGAAGAAGAACTGAATAGAATGAAGAGTGAACTCGAAAAGTAGCAGCAACCGATATTAACCCTACCAGGACCCCGCTCACTGAAAAATGTGCGGGGTCTTTTTCATTCTGTGAGATGCGAGATACTTTCATTTCAGGTGTCGCTTACGTCTCCGGATTCGATCTATCCTGAGCTATAATTCAAACGTTGAGATGTTTCTAAAGGGAAAAGGGGGAGAAATCATGAAGAGTAAAGCGATACCGGCGTTCTTTCTGTTGCTCTTTCTTTCTTTTACGTGTATTTTCGCCACCAGGATCATGGTGATTCATAGCTACGACGAAGATTACGTGTGGTCGAGGGAGATGCTTGAAGGTATCAAGAGCGTTTTCGCCGACGAATCGATCGAATGGAAGGTCTTCTACATGGACACACGTCTTCAAACAAACGAAGAGTGGAAGATAAAAGCCGGAAAGATGGCCGCCAGGGAGGTCGAAGCTTTTCAACCCGATATAGTCATCGCCTGCGACGATAATGCGCAGGAGTATTTCGCGAAAGACTTCACCGCGCTCCCGCTAATTTACTGCGGTGTCAACCTCGATCCGGCAAGATATTCGTACCCGCGCAGCAACGCCACGGGTATCAGGGAAACCCTATTTTCGAAAGAGACGGTCGAGATGCTTCTCGATTTCTTTCCACAGGTCAGAGAGGTCCATTTCATCGGTGACGATAGCGAAACCGTCGCCGGTATGAGAGAACAGCTCGAGGCGACTTCCTTTGGCGATTTATCTACGAAAATACATACGGTCGGCAGTTTCAACGAATGGAAGGAAATTGTGAAAAGCTTATCCGGAGAAGGGAACGCCATAGTTATCCTTGCCGACAGGACACTCAAAGACGAACACGGAAGAACGGTAAGCACTGAATATGTTACCGAATGGACGGTTAAAAATACGGGTTTGGCAGTCTTTTCTGTTCTCGATTTTGTAGTGGCCGACGGCGCGATGGCCGGTGTTGTGAACTCCGCTTTCGAGGAAGGTAAACGGGCCGGGTTAATCGCCTTGAAAATACTCTCCGGACTTTCTCCCGATGAGATCCCACCCGAGAATTCCTCAAACGGCCGGTCGATGGTCAACATCGAGGCTCTTCTCTCGGCGGGTGTCGAACTGGATCCCTCCAGACTCGAAAAAGTCGATGACCTGATCTCGCAATCGTCGGTACCTCTCCAGACCGCTTTGAATCTGCTGGTAACTTCTTTCGAGGAGCGCGTCCACGGAATAATGACCTCACTGAGGGTGCTGGCAGGCTCTCCCGGAGTGATATCGGGAGAGTGGTCGAGGATGAAACCTCTCCTTAGCAGCTTCAACCAGGGCTATGAAGGACTGGCCATGTACGTGGAACCTGACGGGGGTTACTACACCGTCCAGAGGGACTGGACCGGCCTGAACCTTTCCGACAGGGGTTACTTTTCTGCGCTTCTGATGGGCGGAGAAGTTCTGGGATACCAGGTTTTGAGCAGATCTACCGGAAAACGTTCGGTCGTCTTCGCAACGCCTGTCCGTAAAGAGGACAATATATCCGGTTTTGTCGGTATTTCGGCCTTCTTCGATGAATGGAACTTCGAATTGATTTCGGATTTCAAACAACTGCCGGAAGTCCATTTCTACGCCTTCGACGAACAGAACACGCTGGCACTATCGGACGATACCTCCCTGCTTCTGGGCTCTCTGGAAGTTCCGGTTCCTGGAATTACCGAAAGGCTTGCAACTCTCGATAGAGATAGCGGCGACTTTCTCTTCACCGGTAATGACGTTCTCCATCTGGCGGCTTACAGGCGATCGCTGAAGACCGGCTGGACTTTCGTCATCGCACGGGAGCTACTGTCCACGACGAGAGATCCACGCCCCGAGCTCCTATTGAGTAAGGTGCAGAAGGAGATCCAGGAACATTTCAATAGACTCGACACTTCGCTTTCGAAAGGTGCCGAGGATATGAGAAAGATACTGAACGATGACGAAGAAGTTCGATCGTTGCTGAAGAGACTATACGAAGCGAACTCTGAAGTGGTCGATGTGTCTTACATAGACGGCGATTGTGTGCTGAGATTGATCCATCCTCGGGATTACAGTTACGTTGAAGGGGAATGGATAGGTGACCAGGAACAACTCATAAAACTTCATGAAACAGGCAGGCCGGTCCTGAGCGAGGGGTTTCTAGCCGTTGAAGGTTTCCAGGCCGTAGATCTAGAGTGGCCTGTTTTTGCGGAAGATGGCACTCTTGCAGGATCGTTGAGCTTCCTGATTAAGCCCGAAACCTTCCTGGCCCCGGTAATAATTCCCAACAATTTGGAACCCTACGAATTCTGGATAATGCAGCCCGATGGCACGATATTCTACGACCAGGACAGCCTGGAAGTCGGAAGAAACCTCTTCGAGGATGAACTATACGAATCTTTCGATACACTTGTCGAGTTGGGATATTCGATCTCTAAAAACGAGAGTGGTCAAGGTTATTACACTTTCTACTCGAGAGGTTTATCCAGCACTGTCAAAAAAGAAGTCTGGTGGAGTTCCATAGGACTTCACGGAACGCAGTGGAGGCTCATTTTGACCAAAATCATCAACCCGACCTCGGTATCTCAATAGCGTGTTGCAAATCTAGAACTCAGAACAACTTCTCCGCCGGAAAACCGATTGGCGAATAAAACATCGCCCTCAGTCTTCGCCTTCGGCTGAGTACAGTTGCGCATAATTGATCAAAGGTACTATGAATGGGAACCATAGATGGTTCCTGAGACTCTTCCATCTTTTAGATTCCTGTCTATACACCAAATCCTTCGGGGAATTCCTGGCACGCTTTTGCATAAATACCCTTGAGGGGCATTTGAAGCAGGAGAGAAAAGAACATTACAAATTGTAATAATTATAAAATAATACGATCATTTGAACTTATTGAATACGAAATTTATAGTAATCGACTAAGTGTATAATTAAATTGAAAACGATATAAGTACCATATGAGTCAATCACAGATAAAAAACACAGGAAATATAATGCGATAATTATATGTCAAACGATTTTATAAATAAACACAAAATGGAGGTAAATAATGAAGAAATTTCTGGTAATTCTGGNNTAATTCTGGTAATGGTAACTCTGTTAGGCGGATTCGTGTTCGCGCAGGATACAAATACTGACACTCAAACGATCACTGTCACGATGAACGAAATAGCGTTGCTGGCCGTAACGGGCGCGGCGGCATCTACAGGGTCCACAACGGCCGACGCCCCCGCTGTTGCTATCTCGGTGACTCAGCCCGAGCTGGCAGGTGCGGCTCCTGTAGTCACGGTTGTACAAGACCCTACATATCTCAGATACACATCCCTGAGATTTGGAGGCCTCGAGAGAAAGGTCACCACAACCTTCAGCACTCTTCCCGCGGGTTTCTCCATATCTCTGGCGGCAGGCACCACCGACTCTTCGGCAAAGGGTAACGTAGGGACCGGCGCCACGCTTGAGTTTGTAGGAACAACTCTAACTGGTGATCTCGTAACTTCTATAGGAGCTGGCCTGGCAAGAACTGGCATAGAGTCCAACGCCGGTCATCCCCTGACCTACACAGCCATGATCGATGAGACTGCACTTGCAAACCTTGGAGACGGCCTTGCGGACGGTGGTTTCTTGAACGCAGTAGATACAGTAATAACTGTCACGTTTACTCTGACGGATATCTGATCTGAAAGATGAGTCTTCTTCCCGGAACATATCTGGCATTGAAGCAGCGCAAAGCGCTGCTTCTCTGTCTTGGTGTTCTGATTTTCGCCGTTTCGACCGGTGCGGTCACGTTATCGGCCACGGGTAAAGTTACGGGCGATATCGCCTGGGAAATCATCGCGGTGTCTCCGGAATTGGCCGGGGATGGCCCTGTGCTTAATGCGTCTTCGCAGATGGTGAGTCCGGCAGATTCCACGAAGATAGTGGTGAACAGACCGGAAATCACTGGCGGTTACGGACAAGAAAGAAAGTACAGAGTAATCGTGACCCGTTCTTCCGGTATGAAGATATCGCTGAGGTTGTCAGAAATACCGGTAGCGTGGACTCCTTCGAATCAAAGCGGTTCTGTCACGCCACTCTACACAGGTTATCTCGAACTTTCAATGGCCGGGGTATCTTACGATTTCGTGGATATAGTCTTCAGACCTCGGGGAGAAATCGTGACCTTCTACATTCAGTATGCCTTAGACCCGGATGATCTCGACTTGATGGGTGGCACTTCAATTACTTTCACGGTAATCGATATGGGTAACCTATAATACCTTTGGTAGTGCTGTTGATTTGGAGCTGATTCATATGATTAAGAAAATCGTACTGTTAATTTTTATACTCGCATTTATATCCGTAAAGGCAGATATCCTTATAATAAACGGACTCACACATATTTTTCAGGCCTCTCCCGGACAGGTTTTGTCCGGAGTTATCGAGCTGCAAAACAACTCGATGGACCCGGCACGTGTTCGTATTTATCTGTCGGATTATTTTTTCTACCACACAGGTTCGACGGAATACCCCGAAGCCGGTAGCCTGCAGCGATCCAATGCGAACTGGATTGAGCTTCAGGCACCTGAAATAACCGTTCCGGGCAACGCGAACCTGACTTACAACTTTTCGGCGGTCGTTCCGTCCGATGAGAGCTTATCTGGAACTTACTGGGCAGTGATCATGGTCGAACCCACCGATGACTTCAAAGACGACGAAGTAGAGGGAATTACCGTCAGAACTAAGACACGCTACGCGATTCAGGTTGTCACCAACTTCGGGGAGCCTCAAGCCAAGAGCGTTGCGATTTTAGGAAGAAGTCTATCGAAAAATAACGGCCTTTACTCGCTGAACATGGATATTCAGAACACCGGAAACTGGTGGATGAGGCCGGAGCTTTCCGCGAGTGTCTTCAATCAATCCGGTGAAACTGTCGGAGAGTTCATGGGAAATTCGATGAGACTGTACCCAGGGACCTCCGGGCATTTCGTGGTTTCGTTCGTTGATTTGGCCCCGGGCGATTACAGGGTTCTGGCCCTGATAAGAGACGGTGAAGATGTATGGGGTGCCCAGTATTCGATGAAAATAGAGTGAATGGAGACCGGCCGATAAAACTACTTTTACCTCTTCTCTTTCTAATTCTCATACCGGCTTTTCTGATCGCTGCCGACTTTGAACTCATTCTTTCTACACCCCCTCCCGGCCAAGTCAGGCCTGGAGAGATAGTTACTCTGGCCGTGCTTGTGACCAACAACTCGCAAGATAGACTGAATCTCAGCGAAGAACTGCTGCTACCTTCAGAATGGAGAAATGTATTCGGGACCTCTTCTTTCGAGATCGAACCGGATTCCTTCGATATCAGGCTTTTGAGTTTTCTTGTACCGGCCAGAACGCTGGCCGGTGATTACCAGTTGAGTTACAGGGTCAAAAGCGACGATGGAAGGGTATCCGGGTTGAACTTCACAGTGAAGGTCGCGTCGAATGTGGCGATAAGGGTTGAGCTTATCGACGGTCCCTCGTATGTTCGGGCCGGCGAGGGGTACTCGCTGGTTTTTTTGATCACCAACAATGGCAATATTCCCGTAGCGCTTAATTTGAGAGTGAACGATAACCTGTCGTACGCTTTGAAATCAAGCGTATCCAAACTCGAGCTTGAACCGGCCCGATCGGGAAGGGTAACGGTAGAAGTCAAAACATCCAGAACGCTTCTGGAACAGAACAATCACATCGTAATTCTCATAGCCGGCATAGAGTCGGGAGATGGCGGAAGCGTTTCGGGCCGTTCCTCGGTCTTGCTGCTTCCACCGATCGACTCTCTGGCCAGCAGGTTCAGGTTGCTTCCAGCCAGAGTATCGATAACCACAGGTTACTCGCAGAGCTTCTTTCTGGCAGCCGGTCTAAGGATGGAAGGCTTTTTAAACGACGAAAAGACTAGAAGCGTGTCGTTGAATACTTCCATCCCTGTGACCGGTGCCAACAGGGACAACAGATTCGAGGCGGATCTGCGGTACAGAGGAGAAATCCTTGAAGCCGGTTATGGAAGCCTCCCGGCGGCAGGACAGGCATCGACACCAGTCGGCACTTCCACAAGAGGCTTCGATCTCCAGTTGAAACTCGATTCATTAAAACTCGGGATGATAGTTTCGAACAACCTGTCCAGGTACGGTCTTTTTATCGACTGGAGACCTACTCAAGAGCTGCTGGCGAGCTTTGCCTTCGACAGGAATCTCGACTCCTCCGGTCCTTCTTACGCGTCCGTGGTTCTCGAATCCGATGAGAAGCCCGTCGGTGCAAGGTCGGTTTTGCGTGTCCCCTTTGTCGAGGGTAAATTCGATGGTATCCTGCTGGATTACACTTTTGTCAGTCGTCTCGAAAGCTGGCAGCTAAGATCTTCGATAGGTTACTCCAAAAGGCTTACCGGCCCATCGAACAATGAGCTACTCAAGCTAGATGTAGGTGCCACATGGAGCAGGAAGGACTCTTTACGGGTCTCCCTCGAAGGGACGGTACAGAGAAACAATCCCTTCGATTTTATGTTGCCCGGAGTATTGAGCGGTTATTCTTTGCGTGCTCGCGTGGATCTTCCAGCGATGTCGGGTTTGAGAGTTAGCCTGGGAGCTCACTACGTCTCAAGCGGTACGAGGAATCCCGCCTCAACAGTCAGGAACTACGGTGGTAACCTCTCGCTGGCCTACTCTATTTCGATTTTGAATGTTTATGGCTCTCTGTCTGGACAGGCAAGCCAGATAGGCGGCCTTTTGAAATCGACGCTGCAATTGGACATTTACGGATCCTACAGGTTCTCCGATCTGGCGTATCTATCGGCGAGAATAACGCTGAAAAATTATGTGGGAGAGTGGTTCGAAACGACAGCGGCGCTCTNNTCGGTGTTGCGCTTTCTAAATCCTTCGTGGATGGAGGTAACTTCACGGCATCCGCGGCGGTGTCTATCGCCGAACGGGACAGCTGGAAGCCGGCGTTTGAATTCAAGGCCGGTTATTCCTTTCCGTTCTCGCTTCCCGTATGGCCCAGAAACGATCTGGCTTCTCTATCTGGAAAGGTGGTAGTTATCGAAGACGGGAAAGAAAGACCGATCGTGGGGGTTGTTGTAAGGCTCAACAACCTGGTCGCCATCACTGGCAAGGAAGGTGAGTTTGCCTTCAAAGGTATAAGGCCGGGGACTTACTATGTGGAAATAGATGGCCAGTCAATTGAGAGGGGACTGGTAAGCGTCGATAAGCTGCCGCTTAAGCTTGAACTGAAAGCCGACGAAGAGTCCGGGATATCGTTGGGCTTTCTTAAGTCTTCGACCTTGAGGGTAAGAGTAATAAACGAGGAAAAGGAGCCCGTCAATCTGGGCGGGATATATTTCACGTTGAGTAATGGCGAAGAAAACTTCAGATTGAGCACCAGGGAGAACGGCGAGATCTCGGTTCCAAACCTGAGGCCGGGAAAATGGACTCTGCGTATCGACGGCGATACTCTGCCCAGGGGTTTTGTGATAGATAATCAAACCGCCGAACTCGAACTGAAATCGGGAAGTGAAACCACGATCGACTTCAAAATGAGGAAGAAGAGCGAACAGATAATCATAATAGATTCCGGTGTACTCTGATCACTCCTCGGCGAGTGTGAAGAGCACATCTATAGTTACGGTACCGCTTCCAAGGTTGTCCGCCGACAGTATATCGATATCATAGAAAACACTGGCACCATCGGTCTCTTCCGTTCCCGTCCAGCCGTTGCCTATATCTGCGATAACCGGCTGCGGTATCGAGCTGAGAGAGATCCTTCCCGTGGATACTCCCAGTTTTCCAGTTCCCTTTTCAGGCGCCGCCACGGTTATTCCTATTTCAACATAGTCGAGGATCGACGTATCTACCAGCGAAGCCGTTATCTTTCTTGACCTGCCCTGCTCGATGAGCGAGGTGTATCTTATATTCCCGCCTTCTATGTTTTCAAAATGCAAAGGTGCACCGGGGACTATCTCCTGGGGGATTTCGAAGACCACCGTCAGGAGAGATACATCCAGTAATGCCACTGGCTGCACAACTATTCTAAGCTCCTGGGTAGATGTGTTCTGTACTCCAAAAGCTGTCGAAGATAAAATAAAAGCCAGCAAGACTGCTAAAATCACTCTTTTCATCTATTTCATCCCCTCATAAATGAGCTTCTCGAACATATTTTACCATTAAAACCGATAAAAATAATCTATGGATTATATTATTATATTAAATCATATGATTGAATAAGAAAGATCAACAGGAGCCACAGTGGGTGGTGGATAGTGAGTAGTGGTTAGTGAATGGTGTGTTGTGGGTAAGAATCGAGAAAGAGCGTCAAGAGTTAACCAGGAGCCGTTATCCGTCGTCCGTCCACCGCCCTCCGAGAAGAGCAAGAGCGGGATGCCGGATCGCGATCCGGCATGACGGGAAGGGAGTAAGACTGTCATCCCGTAGTGATCCTATCACGAGAAGACGAGAGCGAAAAACACGAGAGAAAGAACGTTGAGAGTCCGCTTCACTCACGAGAAGGCGTCTCGCTCTCTCTACTTCTCTCTCTTACTCTCTCATTCTCTCTTTTCCTCTCTCTTCCTCTCCTCTGACCTCTGTTTTACCAGGAACCTGGACGCGAAAGCCTTGAGTTATGGGGTCATATTTCGCAGCAATTTCTTCATCATCTTCGAAAATCCGTTTTCATCGTTCGATACAGTTGTTACAGTCGCGATTCTCCGCACTTCTTCGGAACCGTTAGACATGGCCACGGAAAGACCGGCCGCTTTAAGCATTTCGATATCGTTGTCACTATCTCCAAAGGCTACGGCGTTTTCGGGCGCTATACCTTCTCTTTCGCATATTTCAATCAATCCACGACCTTTGTCAACGTTCGAGCGCGTGACATCCAGGTAGATTCCTCCGGATCTGGTGAAACTGACCTCTGGAAACTGCCCGGCGAGCTTCTCCCTCAAAGAGGGAAGATAGCCGGGTTCTGAGAGTACGACCAGCTTGATCGGCGGGTTCTCCTGGAGATATACAGCAAGATCTCCAACGATCATCGGCTCTAAGCCGGTATGTATTGCATACCTTTCCGCCGTAGGGGTCAGTTTCGAAAAGACCAGCTCGCCATCCACATAAGCGTGAATATGAATATTGATCTCACTTACAGTCCTGACTATTTGCGAAGCCGTTACGGAGTCTAGCTTAGTTCTGGAAATCACCTCTCCCCTCAGGGTAACTTCAGAACCGTTGAAGGCAATGGCGTTGAAATTATGTTCATCGAGTCCGGCGAAGAGGTTTCTGATCGATCCGGTCGATCTACCGCTGGCAAAAACCATTAAAATGCCCCGGTTCACGATCTCCTGGATCGCCTTCAGGTTCTCACCGGACAATCTCTCTTCGCTGTCTAGAAGCGTGCCGTCTATATCACTGAAAACGGCCCGCACGTCTTTTAACTTCCACTTCTCCGGCTCTTTCATGGAGGTCATCCTTTCATCCCGGAATTGGCGAAGCTCTGAACGAAAAGCTTCTGAAATATAGTGAACGCGATCAAAAGAGGCCCTATGACTATCAGAGTCGCTGCCATGAGCAAACTCCATTCGGCCCCTCCCTCGGCCTGCTGGGCGAAGATCGTCAGACCTACCGTCAGGGTTCTCGATCTGGACGTTTCGGTAACCAGGAGCGGCCAGAGAAATTCATTCCAGTGATATGTGACGCTAATTATCGAAAAGGCTATCAGCGAAGGCCGGACGATCGGCAGAAAGACGTGCCAGATCAACTGAAAGGTGTTGCAACCGTCGAGTTTGCCGGCATCCTCCAGAGATTCCGGGACGCTTTTGAAAGCCTGTCTCATCAAAAAGGTGCCCATGGCCGAGGCGAAGTACGGGAGCATGACCCCCAGCCTGGTATCGATCAATCCCATCTGGCTTATGGTCAGGTAGTTTGGAAGAATCGTGCTCTGCGGGGTGATCATCAGTTGCGTGAGGAAGAGTATGAAAAAGAAATCCCGTCCGGGAAACTGGAGCCTCGCGAAGGCGTAGGCTGCCATCGTTATCGTAACTAGCTGAATTGCCAGCAGTCCGAAAGAGGTTATTATAGTGTTCAGATAGTAGCTCGCAAACGGCGCGTATGACCAGGCGTTTTTGAAATTGCCGAAGTCAGGACTGCCCGGCAAAATGTTGAAAGGGTTGGAGAAGATCTCGGTCTTCGTCTTGAAAGCCGTAGTCGTCAACCATATCAGAGGCATCAGGATCATGAGCGAAAAGATCACCAGTACGAGGTAAACCGTTGCTTTCGATACAAGATTTCCCCGTTTCATACGATCACCTCTCGTAGTGGACGAAGTGTTGCAGTCCAAAGTAGTAAATGAAGGTGAAAACCAGCAGGATCGAGAAGAGAACCACCGACGCGCTGCTGGCGATCCCGGTGTCCCAGTAAACGAAACCGTTCTGGTAGATGTAGTAGAGTAAGACGTTGGTGGTGTTGTAAGGTCCTCCCCTGGTCATGACATATACCTGATCAACGGACTGGAAGGAGTTTATGATCGCCATCAAAGTTACGAAAAAAGTCGTCGGAGAGAGTAGTGGCAGGGTTATCTTTCTAAACTTCTGCCAGGCGTTGGCACCTTCCAGCACGGCCGCTTCATACAGACTCTCATCGATGGACTGAAGCCCCGATAGAAAGAGCAACATATAATAGCCGGCGAATTTCCAAACAGAGACTAGGATGATCGAGAGCATCGCGTAAGGGGTGGTGTTCAACCAGTCGATGTTCGACGAGAGGCCCAGAAGACTCAGTACTTTGTTCAGCAATCCATAGGACTGGCTGAAAAGAAAGATCCATACCATTGAGGCGGCCGCGATTGGAATCATAGTGGGGTAGAATATCGAAAATCGGAAAGCCCCTCGAAGCTTCAAACGTTTGTTCAGGAGTATCGCAAAAACCAGTCCGAGAATTATTGCCGGTATGACGCTTCCGAGTGAGTAAACGAGATTGTTTTGCATTACCTGCCTGAAGAGACGGCTTCCAAACATGTATTCGTAGTTGGCCAGACCGACGAACTTCGTGACTCCTCCCGCCATTTTCTGAAAGAGGCTCAACCATACGGAGCGAACCACCGGATAGTAAGTGAATACTATTAGAAATACGAAGCTTGGAAGAATAAGCAAATAACCGAGTAAATAAGTTCTCCACTTACGGGACAATCTCATTCTCTCACCCCCGATTCAAAAAAGGAAAGGAGGAGCAAGTTTCGCGCTCCTCCTTCCACGCTTCTTATCTGTAAGGTCTCAGAACTCTTTCGGCTTCGGCCTGAGCCGTGTTCAGAGCATCTTTCGCGCTTATCATTCCGGCGATTGCCCCCTCCAGTGCATCAGTCATGAAGCGGGAGATCTGTCTTGCCGCGTGAGTTGCCGGCGGTTCACCGACCAGAACGAACTGGAGCTGTTCTCTCGCGACTATCGCGAAGGGAAATCCTTCGACGTATGCTTTCATTTCAGGAACATCGAAGGCATCCTCTCTTACGGCCACGTACCCTGTCTTCATGCTCCAGGTTGCAGCCTGTTCAGGAAGCGTCATCCATTTAATGAATTCCCACGCCGCCTTCTGGCGTTCTGCCGGTATTCCCGCCATTATTACAAGCTGCCCACCACCCGTCGGAACGGCCCTTCTGACGTTCTCGGGAAGATAGGCCACACCCCAGTCGAAGGTCGCGCTGTCCCTGACAAAAGTTAGACTGCCCGTAGAGTTGTACATCATGGCCGTAGTGCCGGCGACAAAATCGGCAGAAGAGTCTCCGAAGAGTCTTCTGGCAGGCATAAGACCTTCAGCAACTAGAGATCTCATGAACTCGAGAGCCCCGATCGCTTCTGGGCTGTTGAGATAGGTTTCCGTTCCGGCCTGATTGTTCACGAGTCCGCCATTTTGCATTATGAAGGCCGAGAGCAACCACTGATCTATCGGGATTTCCACTCCCCAGCGCACGGTGTTCCCGCCTTCCTTTTTCGCGAGTTTTGTCGCGTATTCTTTCAGTTCCGTCCATGTCGAAGGCGGTCTGTCGGGATCGAGGCCGGCCTCTCTGAACATGTCCTTGTTGTAGTAGAAGATCGGAGTGCTTTTCTGGAATGGTATCGCGTAAAGCTCTCCGGCGACGTCACAGTCCTCCAGAAAGGCCTGGAAGTAGGGTTCGAGGAAGGTCTCTCCTCCTTCGGCTTCGATAAACGATTCGAGAGAGATGATGATCTTCTCATCGGCCGCGGTCCATATGTCGGCGGCGGTGAGGAGAGCCACATCCGGCGGGTTCCCGGCCTTTGACGCCGTCAGAGCCCTCTGGAGAGTTTCCGGATAACCACCGGAGTATATCGGTTCGACGATGATATCCGGGTGGGTACTGTTGAACTTGTCGGCCAGCTCTCCCATGTACCTGGCCAGCGGACCGGCGACACCCACAGGGAAGTAGAATCTAAGAATTACCGGATCGGCTGCGATCAACGATGTTGCAAACACTGCAAAAACAACTAGAGCAATTACAAAGAACTTACGCATGCATTTCCCCTCCTTTTCTCTGGTTGATTCCTATAAAGAACTGCACGTGCTGTTCCAGAAGAACTTCCCCAGGATTCTTCGAGGATTCAAGCTTCGTATGGTCAGTTCCAGACGACCGTTTTCTGAAATAAAAACCTGCGCAAACATTCCGGGGGCGCCGCTCTTCTCCGGCCACGCTTCCGTAAAAGACGGTACTGAGATATACGGTATTCGATTGCACTCGTACAGGCCTAACCAGTGTACATGCCCGTTGATATAAGCCAGGACATTCTTTCCTCTACCAACCGTCTCTCTTACTTTTTCTCTGTTCTCCACGAAGGCCAGTTGCGGAAACTGAACGAAGTGAGGGTTGTCTCTTATCTCCTGATCGTCGGCGGGATGGTGGGCAAAGATTATTTTCGACAGATCGTCGGAATTCAGTTCGCGTTCAAGCCACTTCAGCTGTTCATTAGAGACACTTCCGCCGACCCCTTCTATAACCGGCTCTTCCGTATCCAGAAATATCAGCTTGTAACCCTTCACGAAAGCGACTCTATTTTCAACCGGGCGGTCGAATATCTCCCTGTTCTCTTCCTTTGTGAGGTAGTGTATATCGTGATTTCCCAGGATCGGGTAATAAGGTACCGATAGAGAACTCATTATGCGGGCGAATTTCAGTGCGTTTTCACGGTCTTTTTCGTAGTTGAGGTTGTTTACTCTGTCGCCGAGTTCGACCAGAAAATCCACCTCAGGCGAGCCGTTTATCTCTTCCACGAACCGCTTCATAAGGCCGGGCGTCTCTTCGCCCGGTCTTGTAGAATTGCTTGGACCCATGTGTACGTCACCTACAAGAGTGAAGCTCAACTGTTGCCGATCCGAACTGGAAAGCGATGCCATTTATGGTCTCCTCCTTTATACAACTCCAAGCACACTTTCGATCGACCTGTCAAACGCTATGGTGTTCCAGCGAATTAAACTCGATTGAACCGACCTGCCGCATCTTTTCTCTTATGGCGACGGCCAGTGCCCCGATAAGGCCCGAGCGGGAACCGTAATGGTTTTTCACAACCTCGGTCGAAATGAAGAGTCCCGGCAGGGCCTGTCTGGTTACCTCTTCGCGTATTATCGGTTCTACGACTGACCAGGCCTCGGTTATGAAGCCCCCGATGATCACGTAATTCGGGCTGAGAAAATTTATAACGTTCCCGATCCCGACACTCAGATTTCTCGCCATCTGCTGTACGGCTTTCACAGCCGGTTCTTCTCCGCGGGAGGCCATCTGCGCTATCTTTATGGCCATATCCCTTATACTTTTGGTCGGAAGGCTGAGCTTGTCCAGTTGATCCACATAGCTCTCCACAAGCTTCTTGTCGGACACGTAAGCCTCAAGACAACCGCGCCTCCCACAGGTGCATGTATTGCCATTAATATCAACGGTGGTATGACCGATCTCTCCGGTGCTTATCCCATCGTTCTTCAGAATCTCTCCGTTGAGCATCACCGCACCACCGATACCTTCTATCACATTCACGAATACTATCAGGCCGTCCTTGGGATATAGCTCCTCGTGGAACCAGGTCTCCGCGATCAGGGAGGCTGCCGAACGGCTTTCCCAGAAGACCGGGGCTGGAAAACCCGCTATGTATCGCTCCAGTTCAATCTGCGGCCAGTGCATATGGCTGGGAAATTTAAGCACTCCATTTTTTGTATCTACGACACCATAGAGACTGACGCCTATCGCCGATATCCTCCCGGAGAAATCATCTTTGTGAAAGACTCTGTTTGCCCTTTCGCTCAACACCCCGAAATATTCTTCCGGAGAGAGTCTCCTGTCGAAGCGGTACACATCCTCCGTGACGATCTCGCCCAGTATGTTTGACACAGCGATCTGAAAGTAATCCCAGTGAAGATCGACCCCCGCAAAGAGCTTGCCTTCACCGTCCAGACTCAGTAAAACGGGTTTTCGACCGCCCCTGCCTTTTTTCGAGTCGCCCACCATGAGCTCTTTGAGAAACCTCTCCTCGATTAGTTCTCCGGTAAGAGCCGACACGGTTGCCCTGGTGAGTCCCGAAAGCCTCGAAAGATCGGCCCTCGAAATTACCTCTTTCCTTCTCACAAGATCCAGAACGAGGTGTTTGTTCGCGGCTTTTACTTCATTCAGATTGGCCAACTCACCACCACCAATTGTTTGTTTGGTTAGTAACTAAACAAATAATATCTCATCGATTGAGTCTATCCCAAGTACGCACGAGTCTGTTCTCGTCGCTTTCCTGTGAACTATAAGCGATTAAGAGCGATTATTGTTAGTAGTCGCGCCGGAGCTGCTTCCTCCTATGAAACCCTATCGGTAATTTGATGTGTAAGACTTACTTTCATATATCCTTCAGAATATCTCAAGAATAATTCTGTTATCATACTTTTGAGGTGATGAGATGTACAAAGTGATCTCTACAGAGGCTATTGCTCCAGATACTTTCGACATCTGGCTTGAGCATCCCGATATCGACAAAAGGGCCAAGCCGGGACAGTTCCTTATTTTAAGGCTAGACGAGTTCAGTGAGAGAATACCCTTAACTATCGTATCGACAGCCGAAGGGAGAGTAAGAGTCATTATAAAGGCCATCGGGAAGAGCACGTATAAGCTCTGTGCCGTCAAGCCCGGAGACACGATCGCCGACATAGTGGGGCCCCTCGGTAACCCGAGTGAGATAGATCGCTTCGGGACTGTTTGTGTAATCGGAGGAGGAGTTGGAATAGCGCCGCTCTTTCCAATCGCCAGGGCGCTTAAGGAGGCAGGAAACAGGGTGGTGGGTATCCTCGGAGCCGCGAAAAAAGAACTGCTGATCATGAAAGATGAATTCCTTCCTTATCTGGATGAGCTTTACATCACTACCGATGACGGTTCGGAAGGAATCAAAGGTAATGTCACAGTCGCTTTGCAGGAAGTCTTGAAAAAAGAGAAGGTCGAATTTATCTGGGCTATTGGACCCATGGTAATGATGAAATTCGTATCGCTCATGGCGGCCGAAAATGATATCCTGTGCTGGGTATCGCTCAACCCGATAATGGTCGACGGCACAGGCATGTGCGGAGCATGCAGAGCGGAAGTGGGAGAAGAGGTCAAGTTCGCCTGCGTACACGGGCCGGAGTTCGACGGAAGAAAGGTCAAATGGGACGAGCTGATCAAAAGGCAGTACCAGTACAGAGAAGAAGAGAAACAGGCCATGGAAGATTATGTGAAAGAAATGGGTGGTAAGAATGCCTGAAAAAAATAAGACTAAGATGAGAGAGCTCGATCCTATCGAAAGGATCGGATGCTTCGAAGAAGTGGCACTGGGATACAGTAGAGAAGAGGCTTTGAAGGAAGCCGCCAGATGCCTTCAGTGCAAGAACCAACCTTGTGTTGATGGCTGTCCGGTTGGAATAAACATTCCGGGTTTCATAAAGGCACTCAGAGAAGAAAGGTATAAAGATAGCACCGTGATACTCAAGGGTGACAACAACCTTCCGGCGGTCTGCGGAAGGGTCTGTCCTCAGGAGAAACAGTGTGAGGCAAGGTGTATTCTCGGAAGGGTACCCGGAGGCGATGCTGTTGCCATCGGAAGACTGGAGAGATATGTCGCCGACCTGGAGATACCTATTGAAAGCGTTGTCAAACCACCGGTTCACAAAAAAGTCGCAGTCATAGGCGCCGGTCCGGCCGGATTGACCGTTGCGGCCGATCTGGCAAAAGAAGGAGTTTCAGTAACCGTGTTCGAAGCCTTTCACACCGCCGGTGGCGTTCTTGTGTACGGAATTCCCGAGTTCAGGCTTCCAAAAGAGATAGTTTCGAACGAGGTGCAATTTGTAAAGGAAATGGGTGTTGAGTTCAAATTCAACGAAATTGTGGGACGAACCGTTCCCTTCGAAGAACTCTTGAGTGATTACGATGCGGTTTTCATAGGAATCGGGGCCGGTGCGCCTAGATTCATGGGAATACCCGGAACGAATTTGAACAATATATTTTCGGCCTCGGAGTTCCTCACAAGAGTCAATCTGATGAAAGCCTACCTCTTTCCGAAGTACGATACTCCGGTTAAGATAAAGGATCGTGTAGCGGTGATAGGCGCCGGTAACGTTACGATGGATGCCGCAAGGACGGCGAAAAGACTCGGTGCCAAGGATGTCCATATTGTTTACAGGCGGAGCGAGGAAGAGATGCCCGCGAGGCTTGAAGAGTACCATCACGCCATGGAAGAGGGGATCAAGCTCCACTGTCTGACTCTGCCTGTGGAGTATTTGGGAGACTCGAACAACAACGTTATAGCCATGAAGTGCGTGAAAATGATTCTGGGAGAACCCGATTCGTCCGGCAGAAGGCGTCCCGTGCAGCTGGAAAATTCCGAGTTCACCATGGAAGTAGATATGGTAATCGAGGCGATCGGTCAGACACCCAACGCGGTCCTCAAAGCAGGCTTCCCCTCTGTCCAGCTCAACAAATGGGGATCCATACAGGCAGACGAGGAAACCGGCAGAACCAACTTCCCGAACGTCTTCGCCGGGGGAGATATAGTAACCGGAGCCGCGACCGTTATCGAAGCCATGGGTGCGGGAAAGAGATCCGCCAAGGCTATACTGGAGTACCTGGCCGGCGCCTGAGCCAGGAGTATCATTAGAAGCTGAGTACTTCCATACATATGTGAAGTAGTCGTTCATACGATAGAAAAATATTAGCGGTACGATTTATCGTTTCCTCTCGAAGGAGATACTTTCTTCGTAACCATTTTTTTGATTACACATCCCTAACTTTTGTAAATACAGACTTACAGACTGGAGTGCTCCGGCACTCCAGTGATGTCGGGAGGCATATATGGCAGATGCAAGAGAAACAAACGCGGTAAAGGCGCTCCAGGCGACGGCAAATCCTTCGCCACTCGGGTTGTTTGGACTGGCTATCGTGACTCTGGTAGCTTCGACTCAAAAGCTCGGAATAACGGAAGGAACTGTGAACATAATTCCATGGGCGATTTTTCTTGGCGCGGCGGCCCAGCTTCTGGCAGGCTTCATGGATTATAGGTTGAACAACACTTTCGGAGCCACCGCATTCTCCGGGTACGGTTTCTTCTGGCTTGGAGTTGCCATGACCTGGATGATGGGAAACGGCATTATCGCCATGAATCCAGCAGCGGTTGTGGACACGTCTCAACTTGCCTTTGCCTTCCTTGGATATTTGATCTTCACCCTCTATATGACATTGGGGGCTATGGGTACCAGTAAGGTACTCTTCGTAATCTTCTTTCTAATCGACATCCTCTTCCTGGGCTTATTTGTTAGTACTCTGGGTGTCGGCGGAGTTTTCTGGAAATATCTCGCCGGTTGTGCAGAGATGGGCATAGCGATCTTTTCATTCTATGGTTCGGCGGCTAACTTGCTGAACACTCATTACGGAAAGACGGTGCTTCCTGCCGGCAAAGCGTTTGGTCCGTGGGCGATGAAATAGAAAGATAGATTGAAACTTCACAGGTGGTATGTGTCTTTGCACCGTTCACCGGTTCGCACCGTATCGGATACGGTGCTATAATTTTCCGGGCAGGGTACTGTAAGAGCGGCACCCGGGCGGTGGGAGTTAATAGAATGGCCGGAAATTCGAAGAGAGTATATTCGGAAAAGTCGAAATCGATACTTCTTATGTTGATCGCCTCAGCGCTCTGGAGTACCGGAGGGTTATTCATAAAGAACGTTAACGCGCACCCTCTTGCTATAGCCGGTGTGAGAAGCGCCATAGCTGCAGTGGTAATCTTTGCCGCGAACAGAAAGCCCAAATTCAACTGGTCGCTTCCCCAGATCGGGGCGGCGCTTTCGTATGTCGGTCTGGTCTTTCTCTTCGTGAGCGCGACCAAGCTAACTACCTCGGCCAACGCAATCCTTCTTCAGTTCACATCTCCGATCTATGTTGCGATACTGGGTGCCTGGATTCTCAAAGAGAGGGTGAAGCTCTTCGACTGGATAACCATTTCGATCGTCTTCGGAGGTATGGTCCTCTTCTTCCTCGACAAACTCGATCCAAGAGGAGTGCTAGGCAACTTACTCGCCATAGGCAGTGGCGTTTGCTTCGCCCTTTTAACGGTCTTTATGAGAATGCAGAAAGATGGCTCGCCTATGGAGTCGATTCTACTGGGCAATCTGTTGACGGCCGTTATAGGGATACCCTTCATCGCTTTCGGAGTACCGGATGCCTTCGACTGGCTAATTCTTTTAGTTATGGGGATTTTGCAGCTGGGTATTCCTTACGTACTCTATTCGAGAGCCATAAAACACGTAACGGCGCTTGAATCGGTTCTAATCTCGGGCATAGAGCCGATATTGAACCCGTTCTGGGTCTTTCTTCTCATCGGCGAGGTCCCGGGTCCGCTGGCTCTGGTGGGCGGCTGTATAGTCTTCGTGATAGTCACGGTGCGCTGTATAATCTCCGCCTTTCCTCCGTCAGGTTCGAGAAAGGCCATCATGGTGACTATCAGTAAAGACTCAACGGACCCGTCCCGAAAAGACGTTCGATGACATCTTTTACGGTGGTTATTTCCTTTATTCTGTAACCCTCGGTTCCTGAAAAGGCGAAACCGTTTTCCAGGTCGCCCCTGCACGCGTTCATTAGAGCTTGCGCGATACAGTAGGGGGTCTCTCTAAAGTTGCAGGTCTTTATGCAATGATAGACACATTTGAAGGGCTTCTTGTTTCCGGCCTCCACATCGACTAAGAATTTATTCCTGATCGCTCTCCCGGGCATACCGACGGGACTTTTGATTATAACGATATCCTCTTTTTTCGCCTCTATCAGAGCCTGTTTGAATCTAATATCGGCATCGCACTCCTGTGTCCCGATGAAGGCCGTTCCGACCTGTACGCCCGAGGCTCCAAGTTCGAACATCTCCTGAACGTCTTCGCGTTCGAATATGCCACCCGCGGCTATGACGGGTACATCCTTTCCGTACTCGCGCTTTATCTCTTCTGTCAGTTGACGTACCTGCGGGATGGTACTGGAAAGCGAAAACTCCTGTGATTGCAGGTCTTCAACCCTGTAGCCTAAATGTCCGCCAGCCTTCGGCCCTTCTACGATAAAAGCGTCTGGAATGTAGCGGAATTTTCCGAACCATCTCTTCAGGATCACCTTCGCCGATTTAAGAGAAGAGACTATCGGTATTATAGCCGTTTTCGAACCTTCTTCCAGATAAGAAGGCAGGTCCAGAGGCAAACCGGCACCGGAGATTATCATGTCTATCTTCTCCCTTAAAGCCGTTACGACCATATCCTGGTAATTGGTCAGGGCGACCATTATATTCACGCCGAGAAGCCCGTCGGTTTTACTACGAGCTTTCCTTATCACATTTTTCAATCCTTCTATACTGGCCTGTTTGAAGTTTCTAGCGTACCCTTCTATCGTCATACCGATCCCCGCGGTACCGATAGTACCCACGCCTCCGGCGGAAGCGACCGCCGCAGAGAGACCGTCAAGAGAAATGCCTACGGCCATTCCCCCCTGTATCAGCGGTAGTGCCGGTTCGTGACTCTTTATTTTCAAGATGCCTATATCTCTCACCCCTTCCGGTCCAGATAAGATTGGATTATAAATTCTAACTGTAAAACATCCCTGAGGGGTTAGCGCGATGTCAGTTTCCCGTTTCGATTGCTCAGAAAAGGCGGTAATCTCTAAAGATACAAATTCTGTTTTCGGGGATATATGTGACGTAGGAACCTACGAGGTAATGTACCATATTGCTATTGTAAGTGATCTTGTGGAAAACTTCTTCATCATTGAGATAGCATTTTGCTCCGGTACTTAAAACAGTTGCATCTGGTGATATTTCGCGCACCAGCTCTACATCCACATGTGAAGGATCACATATCACTGTAATATAAACATCTCCGCTTTTCTTTATCACCAGATACAATTGGTACTTATCGGTCGCATTTTCGACGAGATCTTTCAGGCTTTTGATACTTTGGAAGTATTTTGGCCCTTCGATCATTAGCTTTTCCTCAGCTGCCATCATTATGGCTTTCATGTCTCGTGCTACTGTTGTCGCTTTCGTCTTTCTGAGAATGCTGGCGGACACGATCGTCGCGACCGAAATCAACGAGGCAATTATCACGACTACCATCAAAAGCTCGACAAGTGAAAAACCCTTCTTCATGCTAAACCTCCGTCAAATTATATATACTCAAATAATATATACAGAAATATTGAAAGAATAATATAGAAACACTGCTTTCTGTTCTTGACACGCTCAAAACTCTTTGGCCCTATCAACTCAGGCGTTTCGAGTTAAAGAAGCGAATTATAACCATACTTGCCTTATCTGGATGTGCATCCCCTGCCTCTCTTATTCTAATAAACAACGAAGGGCGGCTTTTCCTGCTCTTAAATATTAACAAAATCTTAATTCAACAAATTTGCACAGTACCTTGCAATACCAGGTAATAGGTGATATATTATTCGCTGAATCGAAGTCCGGCCTCTTCACCGGACGAATGGGAGGTAATCGAATTGAAAGGTTTTGAAAGAAAGCGCGGGGTAGCCTGGGTTGGGATTCTGATAGCTATCGGTCTGATACTCATAGGAGTGGCGGTGGCGATCGGACCGGCCGGTATAGATTTCGGTTTCGACTTCGGCTGGTCTCTCGACGGTCAACGTTTCGACAGGAGCTATCAGGAATCGCTAAACGATGCGATCAAATCGATAGATATCTACACCCTCAACGGCGAGGTGGAGGTTGTCGGTTGGGAAGAGAGTTTCATATCTCTTGAAGTCAAACAAACCGTGAAGGTTTCCTCGGAAAACCTCAAGGAGAAATACTTCGAGGAAACGAAGCCCGTGGTGACCATTCTGGATGGACTGTTAAGGATCGTTACGCCGAGGCTCCAGCAGACCGGTGAATTCAGGGGACAGGGCGCTTCGATATATCTCCGCGTTCCCATCGAACTGCTGGAAGAGGTAGTGGCCAGAACGAGCAACGGCAGGCTGAAAGCGGCCTCGCTGAACTCTTATGTCAACGTGGAAAGTTCTAACGGCGGAATAGAGATTTACTCGATAAATGGGAGAGTAGTAGCGGAGACTTCGAACGGACCGATCAACGCCAGAGATATCGTAGGTCCTATGGAGTTCCAGAGCAGCAACGGTCCATTCACCGGCGCGAGGTTGAACGGCGACCTGCGGGTTACCACTTCGAACGCGTCGATAAACGTGGAAACTTCCTCATCGAATATTAGCGCGCTGACCTCCAACGGATCCATCAACATCACAGACTGCATTCTGCAGGGAACGAAGAATAGCTTCAGGACCTCCAACGGCAAGGTAACGGTGAATTCTACGCTCTCGTCGCAGGGGACGCTTGAGCTGGCCTCTTCGAACGGTCAGATATTGCTCTTCGTTCCCGAAGACATCCGGGCCTACATCGATGCCTCGACCTCCAACGGCAGGGTAGATATGACCGGGCTCTCCATCACCGTATCGAGCATGAGCAAGACCAGCGTAAGGGGAAACCTGAACAACGGCAGCGATCTGGATATAACTCTCAGGACCAGCAACGCCGACATAGTTATAAAGAAGAAATAAATGACCAGAACCGGGCGATCGTCTCCGTTACGGGGTGTTTTACTTGGATAGCCAGATGAAGAAGGGTGTTCTAGATCTTTGTGTTCTCAGTATTCTCGACAGGGAGGATTGCTACGGTTATCAGCTGGTTGAGAGGGTGTCTAGCGCCGTCGAGATCTCCGAAGGCACCATATACCCTCTTTTGAAGAGACTCCAGAAAGAAAACCTGCTCTCTTCGTATATAATAGAGTCCAGCGAAGGACCGGCAAGAAAATACTACAGGTTGACCGATTCGGGAAGATCGAGATTCATGGATATGAAAAGAGATTGGAGAGAGTTTGCCGAAAGGGTGAACGCTCTCATCGGCGGGGAGGTTGACAATGAAGGAATCTGAATACATAAGGCTGCTCGAAAAGGGGCTTGGCTCCCTCTCCGCTGTTGAGAGGCAGGAGCTCCTTCAGGATTATCGCGACCATTTCAGAGAGGGTAAAAAGGCCGGCAAAAATGAAGAGGAGATATCGCGCGCGCTCGGCGACCCCGGGAAAATTGCCCGCGCCGTAGCCGCGGAGTACAGAGTCAGCAGTATCGAAGAGAGATCGGGAAAAGGGCGCGGCATAGGCGCTGCGATCGTGAGCATAATCGGGCTGAGTTTCTTCAACCTGGTGGTTTCCCTGCCCTTTTTCATCGTCCTGTACGCGCTTGTTCTCTCACTTTACGCTGTCGCTGCGGCCTTCGTTGCCAGTCCGTTCATACTGTTCTTTTTTCCGTACCTCGTAAATCTACCGCTCGACATAACACAGCTACAACTGCTTCTCTTCAGCTTCGGCCTTTTCTTCATCGGGCTGGCCATCTTCTTTATGTCCGGAAAGATCTGGAACGGAGTTCTGGAGCTAACGGTTAGGTTCTTGAAATGGAACATAAATGTTTTCAAGGGAAGCTAGAAGAGAGTCCCCTTCTAGTTTCCCGTATCTTCATTTTTTCCTTCGAGTGGGGCTTTTTCGACACTCTCCCAATCGTTCTGCGATCGTCTGCGCCTCATCTCTGCCTCGCGCGCGGCATCGGATATATCGTCGCTTATTTGTCGGAAAAGGCGAACATCGACTCTGGACATACTTTCGAAACTCTTGAGAACGCCCCGATCGATGAAAAAAAGCCTCTGGCCATGACTGGCTATGAAGCGTCTGTCGTGGCTTATGAAGACGAATCCGCCAGGGAAATCCCCCAACAAGTCGTCCATGACTTCGAGCGATTCTATATCTAGATGGTTGGTGGGTTCGTCCATGAATATGAATTCGGCCTTCGAAACGATCACCTTGAGCAAGGCGGCCCTCATCAACTCTCCATGGCTCAGATCGGATATTCTGGCCATCGCCCGCTCCTTCCTGAAGCGGATGTTCGCGAGGTGACTTCTCAGCTTCTCCTCCTCTATTCCTGTTGAGAGGAACTCTTCGATCAGCATCTCCCTCTCGAAGAAATCGAGAACGTTCTGGGGAATATAGGCCCATCT
>DBRH01000062.1 GCA_002305955.1 Kosmotogaceae bacterium UBA1373 | reverse complement strand
ACAGTGACTATATCACAGCCGGGTTCCAGGGATTTGGTGTCCTTGGGTACGTTTATCGATGTGTTGAGGGGAGGAAGGGGATACAGTTCGGCGTAATCTCCGACCGGTCTGAGCCAGTAAACAGGGGTAACTCCACTCTCCAGATTCTCGATCTCTTCGCCTGTAACGAAGAAAGTCTCTTCATAGTCCTGAAGGGATTCTACGTTTTTGGAGTCGATCTTCAAACGCACTTCGTCGGGTGCCGCGAAGAAAACCGTGGCTATCGGGATCAATTTGGCGAATCTGTTGAATATGCCTTTCTCGATAACGACGTGAGTCACTTCGTTGTTCTTTGGGTGTACCACAACCCGTATAACCTTCCCGAGGTCCTTTCCGTCGGAGGAAACCGCCCTGGCGCCCCACTTTATCCTGTTCTCCATTTATCTCACCTCCTTTAAAGACAAGTTTAACACGCCCGGCACACTCTCTGATGTTGTTTCAGTGTATAAGACTGCAAGAAAGGACGCCAGGTTGTAAAATATCCTTGATTGGCCATGCACGTAAAGGCTCCGGAGCTCCGGCGCGACCCATCTTGATAGAGCGGACAGATACGACAAAAAATTATGAGGGTTGACACTTGTATGAGTTTATTCAAGCTGTTTATGATATTTGTGAAAGTCAGCTCCTTCACCATAGGCGGCGGCTACGCCATGGTCCCGGTGATCAAGGAGTTCATCGTAGATAAGTACAAACTCCTCGGTGAAGACGAGTTCATGGACGTGATCGTGACGGCCCAGACAGTGCCCGGAGTGATAGCCGTCAACACGGCCATGATCCTCGGCACAAAACTCGCGGGTCTGTGGGGAGCCGTACTGGCCGTTCTGGGTTCCATATTGCCTCCATTCCTTATAATACTGGTTATCGCCAGCTTTTTCGCCGATTTCGCCGACCTGCCGGTCTTCGAAGGGTTTTTCATGGGAGCCAGAGTCGGCGTAACGGTTATTCTCGCGAATTTATCTCTACAACTTATAAAGAAAAATGTCAGGAAATATCTGATCCTCGCGATAATCGCAGCCGGTACGGCAGCCATAGTTCTGCTGAACTTCTCCTCGATCTGGATACTGCTCATAAGCTCGGTCTGTGTGTATTTCATCGACAGGGGGCGCAAAAGATGATCTTTCTAGAACTCTTCTGGGCCTTTTTCCAGATCGGATTCCTCGCTTTTGGCGGAGGTTATGGCGCCCTGAGCCTTATTCAGGATCAGATAGTCAATGTGAATAAATGGCTGGAGTTACCGGAGTTTCTCGACTTGATCTCTATCTCGCAGATGACCCCCGGACCGATAGCGATTAACTCGGCCACCTTCATAGGCTACAGAATAGCCGGGCTGGGCGGTTCGATAATCTCGACGATTGGTGTCGTGCTTCCGAGTGTTTTCTGGATCTTCTTGATTTTAAAACTTCTCAAAATACTCTCTCGCTGGATAGATACGGCCCAGGTCTTCAACGCCCTGAGGGTTTCGATCGTTTCGCTCATACTGGCGGCCACTTTCCGCATAGGGATCGAATCGATCAACAACCTCTTCACCGTGGTGATCGGGCTGATCGCATTCTATGTGCTTTACCGCTACAAACCCTCCGTGATCTGGATAGTTCTGGGCACAGGAGTGGCCGGTATCTTCTGGAGACTTATTGCCGGATAGAATCTGGAATCAAGGTACATCGACTCCTATTTTTTACATAATGCCTTTCCGTAGTTTTGAACAATTCAAACTGGATTGAATAGTTAGATGATAGTGTTCGAATCAATTCAACGATTGTTTTTTTTCGAAAACACGCGTGAATCGACCACGGCCATCGATAAGTATAATATAATTCAATAGATTAAATCGAATTAGATACTCTATTGATTAATGTGATTCTCCATAGTCGATGTATGACGATTATGGACATTCAAAGCTATTTAATACCGATTATCAAATGAAATCTCTTTCTTGCTAATCTTTGAATTATCTTACGATAACATCTAAAATGTACTTGATATCCAAATATATAGTGAAGAGCACGGCGATAGGTTATCTCAAGCGATTAGTTCTATAGCAGGTTTTTATTGGCAATTCCAAAGATTATTTCAAAATTATTCGATATTACCGTAGTGAAATATTACTCAAACAACTGACAAGGAGGCGTTTTTATGTGGAAGATTCCCGAAGAAGAAGAACCGCATTAGCTACCTTCAAAGGCAGGAGCAGTTCCTGGTGTTTTGAAACTACTAAAATCGGAGGTGTTTGAAGTGAAAAAGTTGATAGCGATTCTTCTCATAGGTATGGTAGCGTTCGGAACGGTAGCTTTTGCGGGTCCAGGTTTCTGGAAGATCCCCGAAG
This sequence comes from Kosmotogaceae bacterium UBA1373, assembly GCA_002305955.1. GTDB lineage: Bacteria > Thermotogota > Thermotogae > Petrotogales > Kosmotogaceae > Mesotoga. The sequence continues at coordinate 8,636 of DBRH01000062.1, read as the reverse complement.
ATGCGATAACTGCCGATGGTGGCCCCGGTTTCTGGAAGATTCCAGAGGGCGCTTGATTCGACAGGGCATTCAATCATCGATGTTTCAATCAGTGACTATTAGAAGGGATTAAGGGAGGTCTAAGTGATGAAAAAAATGATAGCAATTCTTCTCATAGGTATGGTAGCGTTCGGCACGGTAGCTTTTGCAGGCCCAGGTTTCTGGAAAATTCCCGAAGACGCGATAACTGCCGATGGCGGCCCCGGTTTCTGGAAGATTCCCGAGGGTGCTTGATAAGAACCGGCCGACGGCAGGTTCTTTACGGAACATCTGCCTTCTCACTGACCTTGCATATCGGCCGTTTCGTTGATGTCAGTCACTCTGAAAAATTCGGATATTATTGTGTTCCATATATTTTCTAGCTCCTCATGCTTTACGATGATTTCGTTCATTCTCACATATGCGATGAATTTCCTCAGGAGACCGATTTCGATTATCTGGCCTCCTTTTTCTTTGAGGTAGGACAGAGTCGTCTCCCGTGAGAGTGCTTTTCTGTAAGGGCGGTCAGTGGTCAAAGCGTCGTAAACATCGGCTATCGCAACTATCTGAACGAGGTAGTGGATCTCGTCTCCCATAAGGTTGTCGGGATAGCCGTTCCCGTCGATTCTCTCGTGGTGATGCTTGACTATATCTCTCACGGTACCAGGGAAACGGAGGTCGCCCAGATATTTGTCACCGTAGATCGTATGACACTTGATTATCGAATACTCTTCATCTGTGAGCAGAGAAGGCTTATTGAGAATCTCGAACGGGATATCGACCTTTCCGTAGTCGTGAAGCATCGCACCTATCGAGAGGTTAAAAAGATCCATCTTTTCCAGAGAGAGACTCTTTCCAAAACCATAGCAGAGCTTCAGGACTCTGAGCGTGTGGAGAGCGGTGTAGTCATCTTTCCGCCTGAGTTCGTACATGAGCTGGTTGAATACGGACACCAGACTCTCGAAGAGGTTGTTGACGAAGTCTTTCAGGTGTGGCGATATCGTGCTGTAAACGCTCAGCGACTCGAAGGCCCTGACTGAGTTTTCCAGGGCTTTGAAATAGTCGCCGCGGTTATGTAGCAACGAAGCTTCAAGAATAAGTGTTTCACCCAGTATATAGTTGGTCACGCACTCATCTGGCAGTGACTTGAGAAGATTTAGATAATACCTGGCCTTTTCGATGGATTTCACTCTCGAAAAGAAATGTCCAAGAAATATATACGAAACCGCAATGTCGGTCCAGCTACTGCTCGAGTGTATCAATGCCTCGAGTTGTTCGGCCACTCTACCGGCATTTGCGAGATCGTTCATTTGAAGCATTATCTTCAAATTGAGCATCAATCTATAGCCGTTGACGGAGTCGAAATCGGGGATTTCGATCGTCTCTTCCAGAGCGTTTAGCGCTTCTTTGAATCTCTTTTGAGAGTAGAGATAATCGGCTATGTTCAACTGAACGATCGTAGCCCTCACTGGCGAGCGTGTTTCGGCTTTGGCCTTTTCGTAAAGTTCCCACGGATTGTCGCCGGTCTGAAGCTGTGTGGAAACCAGTCCCAGATTGTTGTAATACTCGAACTTCTTCGTTCCGGGAACGAACCGTTCCTGGCCTATGAGCTGGTGAAAGAGAGAGAGCGTCTCTTTTGCGAAGCCCATTTCGAAAGAAGTCATCATATGAAGCATCCTCAAGTTGATAGAGTTCTCAGCCGAACACTTCGGGGCAATCAAATCGACCCCCAGCCTGGAAACCATGTAGGCTATTTTATCCTCGGAGTTGCGCGCGTAGAAATAAGAGAGCGCATAAAGCCCTTTAGCCAGCGAATCTATGTCCGAATCCTGTATCACAAGACCTGGCTTTTCATCGAAGGTCTTCGCGTAGGCAAAGTCCAGAGCCAGGAGAAACTCCCTTTCCTCGGCAGAAAGAAACTCGTCCCGATCTATGGCCTTTACCTCAGACCTAAAGATCGAAGGGCTGTCATAATTGAACCGCAAAGCCAGGTCTCTTATTCTGAAATTCTTCAAGATGCAACTCCCCATTCCCGAAATATTCTATCACGTCATAAGTCGACTAATCGTACGATCAGAGGCCGAAGATAAAAACAAAACCCCTTCCGGACCACCGAATCGACGCTCCGGGTAAAATGGCTTCAATACTGAGAGATCAGTTCGATGAGCGCAATCTTAAAAACCACTCTAAACGCAAAACCGATAACCCGGATAGACCAAATTGATCAAAAAAATGAGAGCCTCAATACAGACTATATATCATCGCTGGCTCTTCTATGGTTGAAAAAGCGTCTCAGGTTCATATACGACACTCTTAACCGTGTCGAACTGCATCACGGTCTTCTCTATCTGCGCCTTCAGAAGGCCGATCCGGCAGGAGCCGCCCGAGGTGAAGCCGGAGGGGTCGGAGAACTTCAGGTATAGAACACCGTTTTCCAGACGTGCCCCGAGAAACTGGAGCTCCCTGCCGGGAAACTCCGTTTTAAAACCCAGATCCCTTTCCGCCCTCGTCAATTCTCCCCTTATCAAAAGCCTTATAACATCGTTTATCGGTGATTGGGAATAAGGAAGGGATCTCTCAACGGGAATAACCGCGTTTATATCGCAGGCGGTATCGCCGTTGATCGCCCTGTCCAGAAGTTCGTTGTAATAGTAAAGACTGATCTTCATCGTCCTCTGTGTACCTGTCACGGCACCGAGTTCGAGTTCAAGAGCGGAGTACCTCTTTTCAAGAGCCTGAAGAGTCTTCTCAAGCCTGCCGGTCTTAAGCAAAAGCATCAGAAACAACACCAGGAGGACTAAAGAGACTGCCAGGCTGGAAATGAAGATGATCCTGAAGACCGGAAAGGATTGCTGCTTTCTAACCCTCATTAAACTCACCTCTCAATCAATGACACTTCAATTATACATTTTCCGTCGATGGAGGATGCCCCGGAACCCAAATTATGTGTTTCGAGCCTCTTAAGAGCCATGGTGAGTAGTGGATAGCATATTTAGGTACACTTTTCCTGTATTATTGTACCAAAGAAGCTGAGCCCGATCTAACTTTAAAGGAATGAATCCAATTGATTGGCGGTTGAGATCTCCAGAGTTGACGGGAAGGCTTCGAAGCTACCGGAGTTCAATCGGCCGGAGGTAAAAATATGCGACAGGAACCGCTCAAGAGAAATGATCAGCACAAAGTGCAGGCCTTTCATGTCATGGCCAAGCCAACCGGGGCGCTGTGCAACCTCGATTGCGCTTACTGCTTCTACCTCCACAAACAGGAATTGATCAACAGCAGGAAGGTCATCGGCGAGGAAGTACTGGAGAGGTTCATCTACGAGTACATAAACTCTCAGAATGTTTCGGAGATAGTCTTCACCTGGCAGGGCGGAGAACCTACGCTACTCGGGATAGATTTCTTCAAAAAGGTAATAGAGTACGAAAGATTGTACTGTCCTCCGGGAAAAAAGATTGCCAACGACCTGCAAACCAACGGAACCCTGCTGAACGAGAAATGGTGCGAGTTTCTCAAAGAGTACAACTTTCTGGTCGGCATAAGCATCGACGGTCCCGAGCGGCTCCACAACGTGTATCGTGTCTCGAAAGACGGGGGTCCCACTTTCAAGAGAGTCTTCAACGCCACAAAGCTTCTTCATAGATACAGCATAGATTTCAACACGCTCACGGTTGTCAACAGGATCAACGCAAAATTCCCGGGTGAGGTGTATCGCTTTCTGAGGGATTCGGTGGGTTCGACGAGAATGCAGTTCATTCCGCTGGTCGAGCCGAAGATCTTCAAGGAGAGGCCCACCACCTTTATTGCCGAGAGTTCGATGCCTATAATCGGCACGAACGAGGCTTTGCCGGCAAAAGCCGGGTCGATCGCAACGGACTGGTCGGTAGTTCCACAGGATTACGGGCGCTTCTTGAACGGTGTCTTCGATATTTGGTACAGAAACGATATCGGCCGTGTCTTTGTCTTCCTTTTCGAGTGTGCCCTCGGTCAGTGGCTGGGTATGCAATCTTCGCTGTGCATCTTCGCCGAGATCTGCGGACGCGCGCTGGCGATAGAGGCCGACGGAAGTATCTACTCGTGCGACCACTTCGTATATCCCGAACACTTGCTGGGAAACATAATGAACAAGAGACTGATCGATATGGTGAACTCGACGTCGCAGACGGTATTCGGTATTTCCAAGGCGGCGACGCTTCCCGATTACTGTCACAGATGCGAATACTTGTTTGCCTGTCACGGAGAATGTCCGAAAAACAGGTTCGTAAGGACCCTTGAAGGGGAGGCCGGACTTAACTACCTTTGCAGCGGACTGAAACTTTACTTCAGTCACATCGATCCGTACATGAAAGAACTTGCCGAGGCCTTCAGATCTGGCCGGTGAATACAGACTGCAAGAGTATCTTCAGTTTTGTTTAAGGCTTTAAACAACACAGGACTTCATTTCGGTACGCCGTGGTCACTGTCCGATCTTTCGGGATCATTCTTCGACTTTACGAAGGAATACATTTCGGGACTTTCCTTCATTCTGTCAATATGTCTGCGAATGTACAGCCCGCAATTGCTGCCTATTCGGTTTTCTTCGGGCTCACCCACGCTCACTATGACCTCGAAACCCTTCTCGCGAAGACCATCTACAAAGCTAGCGTGCAAGAGTAGCGAGCCGTCGTCTTCAACCGCCGTCTTGATTTCCTTTTCATGGGAGCGGTACGTCGGATTCACGGGCGTTATCTTCACGAGAAACTTGCGCGGGTCGAAAAATCTCGAAATTATGTCGCTATCGACCAGAGACATGGTAGAAAGAGCGAAATTCAACGTTATCTTCCTGTCGGTCGGACCGCAGAAGTAAGCTCCGTAGTCGGCTATCTCTTCGAAGCTCCATTTTCTTACGGGAATCAGCCAGTCGCGCTGGGCTATGTCGGTGGAGTGTATCGAGAACTGGAGTTGAAACCTTCCCCTGTAAAGCCTCTCTTTTATCGTGTATAGCTTTTCAAAAAAGCCTTTTGAGCTTGCCGGAGCGATACTGCTGATCGAGGGTAAGAGACCCGGAGCGTCGTACTTTTGGGGAAGCATTTCAAGCGCTTCCAGGACGGAAGGGTTTAGCGCAGGCTCTCCGATTCTCGCGAACTGGATCTTGAATTTCTTTACGTTGACGGTGGAACCGTATCTGCGGCTCACCATGTAATCTATCTGTTCCAGTATCTCTTCACTGCTAAGATTTCTCCTGTACGCCCCGCCGGCATCGCAAAAGGCGCACTGAACAGGGCAGCCGTCCATCGTGGAGACGATCAGAACCCACTTCTCTTCGCGTGGAAGCGGTGGCTGCAGAGATTCGACGAACTCCACCCACGAAGCCCGTGAAGTCTCTCCGGCATGTACGATAGCCAGTTCTTCCTTTCCGAAACTCTCTATTATCTTCATGATTCATCACCCTTCCAGCGCTATTTTCATGGCGCTTTTTATACCGTCTCCGATAGCTATTGAAGCCTGCCTGTAGATCTCGCCCCTGGCATCGCCGATTATCTCGCATCTGTCCGAATCGATCCTCGGAAGAAGGGACTCTCTACCAATACATATAAGCAAAGCGTCAACCGAATAAACGTTCAGCGCGGTCGTGATCTTCAATAATGCTTCGTCTGGTTCGGTCCGCAGGATAGGTTCGGCCCTGTGCAACTCGACCCCCGCCTTCTCCGCCGATACTTTCAATGCCTCTATCGCCCTTAATGTCTCGCCTCTGGCGAAAAGCAAGGTTCTACTTCCTCTCAGGCTTGCTCTGACGGCGCCGTCGAAGGCCATATCTCCGGCACCGTAGATGGCGACAACTTCCGTTCCCGGGGGGATATCCCTGTATTCGTAAACCACCCTTGAGCAGGTCTCGAGCGAGGGAAGCCTCTTCGGCGCGGTTCCGGTGGCTACTAAAGTGTAATCGACCGTGTATCGGGCCCTGCGGGTAACGATGATTCTATCGCGAACAGCCGTGACCTCTTCGGGAATTATCGCGATGTCGTTGACGTTGAGGCGATCTTCCAGCTTTCGACAGAGCTCCTCTCCGGTGCATGGTTCGAGCGGAGGGAAGTTTTCTACACGCCAGGCGTTGTTGAGGAGACCGCCCACAGTTCGCCTCTCGAAAATCAGCACTTCGATCCCGTATCTTTTGAGCATGATCGCGGCTGCGACACCGGCCGGTCCGGCTCCGACGACTCCCACCGTGTTGATCATAAACGCTCCCTAAGCAAATCCAAAATCTCCGGAGTGTTTGACACGGCCGAAAAGCCGCTGGCAAGGTTTTTAAGCGACCGGACGTGCTGATCGACATCTTTATCGCACAGGGCATCTTCGACCATAACAGTTCCGTAATCCTTGACGAAGGCCGATCTCGCCGTAGTCTCACAGCACAGATGCGTTCTCACGCCGCAAATTACGAGCTGGTTAACCCCTCTGTCTATTAGGAAAGCGTCAAGCGCGGTTCCCTGGAAGGCGTCGTAACTATCTTTGTAGAAGACGGGAAAATCGCTGAACTGAGGAATGGCCCAGCGATCGGCTACGGTGTTGCCCCACCACTCCTCCATCATCTTCGAGCCACCCCTGTGAACGGTCGAAGCTACCGGCAGGCGGCAGCTGACGAACCCTTCTACGAGTCTGCCCACACTGGCCACAACCTTTTCGATTCCTTCCAGATAGGCCAGCGATTTTCTGTCACTGAAGTAATTTTGAAGATCTATCACCAGCAAGGCCGGGGAGAGAAGCACCGGTCGGTGCTTCTGGCGTTCGCGACCGAAAGTCCCTTCGAACAGAGCCTCCGTAAGCACGGTCTCATCTCCTCCCCGAAGAGTCCGAATTAAACAATTCTATCACCATATGACCAGATTGGAAAAGATATCCAGTGTTTGAAGGCGGTGATGGTTATGAACAAACGCTCACAGTTCTTAAGAGTCGTGGCGGGTGGTGAGTTGACGAGTCCACTCTTCTGGACGAAGTGTGATTCGGACCTAATCTGGACACCGATTGGGCAGCGAAGAAACTAAAAGAAACCGGCTCCCGCCACTGTTTCAGTTGATGAAAGCCGGTTTTATATTAGAGCAGGGTCCTTACTTCTGTTCGGTATTGCTTATCGTTCCATCCGCATGATACTCCATCAGGCGAACGTCTGTGAACTGCTTACCGGATTCGATAACCACAAAGCACCTTTCCAGACCGATCAGATTTTCGTCAATCCATGTACCGCTGTTGGCATATACTTTTTCTTTGTCATACTCATTTTCGTAGCGATTGACGAGCGGCACGTGCGAGTGCCCGAAGACGACCACATCAACGGTCGGATCAAGATCAAAGTACTGCTTGACAGCCTGTTCGTCAAAGAATGTATGGTCAATTGCACCAGCAGTCGCTTTGGAATAAGGATTCTTAACGGCTACTCTGTTGTTCTGCTGAACTTCGTCCCAACGTCTTTGAGCGTTAGCATATAGCACGGCGCTGATCGAGCCGTCATCCTGGACTGTAGGCAACAAATCGCTCAGAGAAAAACTGTTGTCGTATCCATTTACGCCGACATAAATGGCTTTTTCATCGAAATCGGCTTTGATGGGAAAGGTTGTCATAGCCCACAGCCATATATTGTAATACGTGTAGGCATCAAGCTGATCCGCATCTTCTTTTGAAGGAGCTTCAATTCTGGGTAGGTTTTTATCGGGTGCCGATTTGCCTTCCACAACGGATGTAGATGCAATTCGGGTGAAGAAATAACCAGGAGGTAAGAATGAGGGATAATCGCCGGTCATTTCTTTGTTGGACAAAGTATCGGGTGCGCAGAAAGTATCATAACGATGACCGTGCTCGATGACAATCTCGGAGCGCATACCCGTACGATAGGTTCCCAGACCGTCAACATCGCGGGCCTGGACAATTCCGGGAATCAATTTCGCAAGCGTTTCTTCATCCAAGAGAAGGTCGTGATTGCCCGGAACATAAGCTACAACAACTCCGCTTTGGATAATCTTCTCAAAAGCTGCAACAATCGAAGCGTTATTTTCCGCAACCTTCTCGAAGAAAGCTCCCAGATCGTTATGAGGCTCATACGATATCGGTACGAACCACTCGTCCAGCATATCGCCTGCAATGACAAGCTCGTCGATGTCGCTTATTACCAGTCGTTCCAGGAACTCAGTGAGCAGGTCTTTGTTCTTCACCGTTTCGGAAAAACTGTCATCCACTCCTAGATGTAAATCACTCACAACAATTATCCTTTGGGCTTCATGAGCTGATTCCTTTTCCCATAAAGGCAGCGGTTCGATTTCTCTTGTCAGACTGGCAGAGATCATCATAGACGAAAAAAACACCAGGATAAGTACAAAAACGAATCCTTTTTTAGATCCTTTCACAGAAATTCCTCCCTATTTGTCAGGCTTAGAGTTCTTAGAGATAAAAGAGAAAGCGCCTATGAAGCACAATCAATGCCATTAATCCATTAAGCGCCTCCATCTTTTGATATAATCTCTCGTTTATAACGATTATTGTAATGCAAAAAGAGGCCAATTATGTGTCAAATCAACTCTGATTTAGCGGTGGGGTGTATATTCTTAGGAACCATGATGGGTGGTGAGCAGTGGGTAAGAGCGGGATGC
>DBRH01000044.1:2432-5844 GCA_002305955.1 Kosmotogaceae bacterium UBA1373 | reverse complement strand
TCTCTTATATTTCCTATATAGTGAAATCCGGCGACAACCTATCCAGTATCGCGAAGGCTTATGGAATAACAATGGATCAGCTGAAAGAGATGAACCCGGAAATAAGCAACTGGAACCTTATATACAGGGGCGATGAGATCAAAATACCTCTCTCGCTGGACAACCTTATGGCCAAAGCCTCTCTGGCTTCACACTTCGGGCTCAATCTGGGAATCGAGTTTCTTGTCGATTCTATCGAATCCAACTTCGGAAGCTACGATTACGGCTATGCCAACCCCGGTATAGACCTCACGGTGCCTGTCAATTCGAGAATCACGGCATTTCTGCCCGGCAAAGTAATACTCTCGGAGAGGGTCAACGACCTGTACGGAGAAATGGTCGTGGTGGACCACGGGAACAACATCAAGACGGTCTATGCGCGTCTGGGAAGCAGAACCGTATCGAAAGGGGATTTTGTAAGGGTGGGCGACACGATCGGAATCGCGAGCGAAATCAAGGGAAACCTGCACTTCGAATTCTGGAAATCCGACGTTCCCGTCAACCCGGCCGACATCATCTTCGACAACGCCGGTACTTTCCAGGTCACCATGTACACCGAATGGGACGACGGCAAGAATCCCACCTCTCCGTCTTTCAAGATGACCGCCAGCGGCAATTACGTGAAGGGTTACAGGACCGTCGCCACAGACCCGACTGTCATTCCGACCGGTTCCATAGTGTATATACCGTTCTTCTCGTCATCTCCCAACAAAGGCTTCTTCGTTGTCGAGGATACTGGAAGTTCTATTAAAGGCAACAAACTGGACGTTTATACTCACGACTTCAACATAGCCTCGAATTTCAAAGAGGAATTGCTGGTTTACGTGGTGAAGAAGCCTTGAAGAGATTATTCTTTATTTCATTCTGTTTGGTGATTGTATCTATTGCATCCGGTTCGGTCGTGATCGGCCAGAGGTACCCGCTGGGCATAATGCCGTCGGGAATCGTGAAGGTTGAAAACGGTTACGGTATCTACTACGTCACACTGGTCAAAGGCGATTCGGAGCTGATAGTCTTCGATTCCTCTTTCAAACCTGTAACTATTATGGACGCGATTAAGAACGACGGTGTGAACGATATTATCTACAGGGACGGGAAACTGTACTGTTTTGGCTTCTTCAGCGGCAGACTCGTGATCATAGACGCCTCAGGTTACCCCGGCAGGTGGAAAAAGATAGACGAGATACCTACTTCCAGCAGGCTCATAACCGGCGCTTTCATCGATGGAAGGCTCGGCATACTCTCGAACGAAAATGAGTTGATAGTTCTCGATACCGGCAACAGGACGATTTTGAAGCGTTATAAACTGCCGGTGACAGCGCTCACGATTGCCGAGGATTCCAGTCGCTTCTATGTCTCTCTCTTCTACAACTACAACACGTTGAACCGCTCTATGGAGACGGAAAAGGGTTTGATGGTCTTCGATATCGACGGTCAGCTCTCGGTCAGTCTCGATATCGGCAAGAGACCTTCCTACATCTCTATCGATGGGGATAGACTGTTTCTGGTCTCGTACATGGAAGAGAATCTGAAAATCCTCAACAAAAACACCCTCAAGGAAATAAAGACGATCGAGCTCGGAAGATATCCCAACTACCCGGTCATGCAGAGTGGTAAGCTGTGGATTTCCATAACCGGCGAGGACAGGATAATGAGTATAGATCTCGAGAATTACAGTACCACTTCTTACGATCTTCTCGGTAAAGGGCCAATAAAGGCTGTCCTCCACGGTGGCAGGATCTACGTTCTCGAAACGATAACGGGCACTCTCGAAATCCTCGACGAAAACGGCAGGTTCGTTGAAACGGTAAAGCTCGAAGGATACCCGGTTGATATAGCCTTCAGCGGAAGGGACGCCGCCGTACTGCTCCAGGAGGACTGGAAGACCGGTAAGAACACCGGAGCTATGCTGACCATGAAGATCAATTGATTGGTCGGAATCTTTTTCCTGTATATATCAACACAACGGTAAACACTACCGATAACAGCATACCAAACATCCCCAGCGAAAAATAGACGGTTTTCAATCCGAAAGTATCGACCAGAAAGCCTCCTGCCACAGAACCCAGGAGGTAACTTATACCCATAGTGGACATCCAGTAGATCGCCTGAGCCTTAAGGGCAACATCGCCGGGAAGTTTAAAATGTATGTAGTTGAACACCGAATAATAGACGATTACGTAGTTGAGACCGTGAAGAGACTGCAAAGCCATGAACAGAGGAAATGAATCCACCAGAGAGGTCAGGAACCATCTCAGACCGGTGAGAAAGAGTCCGAGCAGGAGTATTTTGAAATTGCCTAATTTACCCAGAAGCCTGTCGGCGAAAAACAGAAATGGGACCTCCGAAAAGGCCATGAGAGAGTAGCCCATTCCGGCGGCCGATAGATCGAAACCGAGCTCTCTGGTCAACACGGGAAAAAAGGTCGAGCCGAAGGCCCCTATGGTGATCGAAGCCACGCCGACTGCCAGCATCACGATGAAGGTTACCGGCAGTCTTCCGCCACCGGTTCTTTCCTCGCTCACCGCAGCGCTTCGCGAGGGATATCCCCGGCTGATGACGCTTAGAAGTAGCAGGGCCACCGAGGAGAGAATGAAGATACTGGAGAAGCTTATCTCTACTAGAAAGCTCGACAGGAGAGCCGTTGAAGCGTATCCTACCGTGCCAAAGAGCCTGACTCTATCGAATCTTCTGCCTTTGATGCGCAGGGAGGGGACGACTATGGATTCGGTGATCGGAATGAGGCTGGCAATGAAGAAGGCCATGGCGGACACCGAGACAAAGGCTAAAACGAAACTGCTTGAAAGGTATACGCCCCAGACAACCATTGCCGCGACGAAGGTCATCAATCCCAGTATTCCTGGCGCGCTCTTCTTTGAAAGTGAAAACCAGAAGGGATTGGCCAGCAGCGAGAAAGTCGGCGATATGGCCATTAAAATCCCTATCTGTATCGGCGAATAACCTTTTGAATCGAAGAACTGACTGAAAAGAGAGGTCAAACTCAGGTTTGAATAGACGAGAAATTCCGTTAAAATCTCTCTAATGTTCGATTTTCCCGTTGCGAGATTCGAATCAGACAAAACCCTGCTCCTCCGGTGTAAAATCAAGTGGGGGGGACGATCATGACTAAGAGTTATCTGCTGTTAACGATTCTAATAATGATACCACTCATTTGCATAGGCGGTACAGGCTTTTTTGTGGTAGTTTCACCTGCTCTCTCGCTCGATAATATTCCGCTGTTTCCGGACAGTTATAAACCCGATCTCGAAGATCTCTGTAGATACTTCGATCTACCACCCGTATTTTCGGGAGGATTGAATATCGAATTTGGAAAATCAACCGCTTACATAAATATGGATCTGAGACAGGAATT
>DBRH01000044.1:0-2408 GCA_002305955.1 Kosmotogaceae bacterium UBA1373 | reverse complement strand
TACTATCAGTGGCTCGACGAAAACGTCCATCTCTCTATCGGTCGTCGAAAACTAAGCCTCGGCCCGGCGACCTACAGTTTTGTTCTGTCGGACGTGTTACCTTATTTAGATAACCTCTGGGTTCGTCTTTCGGCAGAGGGAAAAGCGGGGAAGTATTTCTACAACTTTTTTGCCATCTCGGCGGACAGAACGATCTACGGTGCACCAAAAACACTCCTTGGACACAGGTTCGGCTTCATGAACGAAAACCTAAAAGTGACCTTCGGTGAAGAAAATCTTGTATACGGTGTCTATCCAGATCTTCAGGATCTGGGGCCCTTTCTGATATACCACCACACTTACCAGGACCGTTCCAACGTGACGGCAACATTGGCGGCCGAGGTGAAGTTCGGTGAAAGCCTTATCTACGGCGAATTCACCCTGGACGATTTCAGACTGGCGAGCGAAGGGTCTAACTCCAACCCCACGGCCTTCGGCTGGCTCGGCGGAATATCTTACTCAATACCGGGGCAGGCTTACACAGGACCCGATATGACCGACAGGAAACACGCGATAAGAGATGAAACACTGGCAGTCGCGGGCGGCTTGAAGTTCTTTTACGAACACTACCACGCGACAACCTATCTTTACAACAGGGGCGAGGGTATAGGTAAGTTCACGTACGCTTACAGGTTCAACGTACTCTGGCTGGATTCATGGCCCATAGTATCGGGATTTTTTGGATTTCCTTACGGTCCCGACTCTGTGGTAGATCTGATAGGCGTGAAATACGAAAGACCCGAGCTGTCCCTCACGGGCCTTCTCGAATTTGTTAAGACCGGTTCAATAGATATCGATTCCACGTATTTCCCGCCCTTCGACACAGATTGGTACGGTCCGAAGGAGCCTATAAAGCGCTCAGTATCGCTCTCCCTGAAGGGGTTGCTGGCGATTGGAAATGATGCGGCCATCTTCACTTCGGCCAAACTCATGTTCAAGGAGCGTTTTTACTTCTATATGAATCTCGGTTTCATAAAGACATTTACAATTCTGGGAGGTTTATGATGAAAAAGATCCTTCTGCCGATACTCCTCGTAGTTTCGATCGCGCTTTTCGCAAATCAGGGTGAACTTATCCTGAAGGGTACGCTCGAACACGATCTGCTTCTGGGAAGAAACCTGATCGAAGGAAAGACTCTCTTCACACCCAACACCGCCATTCCCGAATCGTTCGCGTCTGTTCAGATGGGTACTTCCCCGTTGAAATCGAACAACGTTACCGAGGTCTCTTTCAGGCTCACCCCGCAGTTTCTGATCCACAATTTCGAGCCTTTCAAGGAAACCTATTGGCTGGAGTCCAAAGTACCCCTCTATCTCAGGTACAGGTACGATACTCTGAAACCATGGACGGTACTCGCCTTTGAAAGCGATATCTCTCAGAACCTGAAGGGGTATATCAATCTGGACGTTCCCAAGGATTACAGAAGCTACATAAGCCACGGGATCGACTTCAACGCCAAGCCTTACATGAACTTTCCCGTAGAGATCTTCGAGGGAAAACTACAGGCGATCGATATGAGCTGGCCATCCTTCGGGTACATCTCTTACGGCAACGGCGGCTTCTACGCGTCGCTCGGGAGGTACAAAATAGCCTGGGGTCCGATGAGGAACGGCCTAATGATAAGCGACGCTTCCATGTACTACGACAACGTATCATCGACCTACACGACGGCGCTGGGAAACGGCGGTCGCTTCACTTACTCGTTCGTTTTCATCTCCTCGAACTCCATGTTGAACTCCGAAGAATGGATAAAACAGGACAAAGTCTGGGACCTCAACCAGAGAAGACCCTACACCGAAGGGGCGAAAACGATAATCGGACACCGTTTCGATGTTCAGTTCGCACCCTGGGTAAGGCTCGGAGTCGGTGAGGTCAACCTGGTGGGCGGCAAGCATCCCGACCTGAACGATATTAATCCCTTCGTGATTTTTCATAACACTTACGGCGAAGATTTCTCCAACGTTATGGCGAGCGTGGATCTTTCGGTGGTGCCCTTCAAAGGGGTGGAGCTTTACGGAGAGTTCGTCAGCGACGATGTGGCCTTCGGAGCTACCGAAGCGGGAGCCAGGGGAAAGCCGACCGCGCTGGCTTACGGCGGGGGTATAAGGTATTCGACACAGTTCAAGGAAATCATGATCCTGGCTTCGATCGAGCTTTATCACACCGACACCTGGATGTACAACAGATGGCAGCCGCTCCTCATCTTCACGAACCGTATCTATACGAAGTCCGAGTTGCCGGGCAGCCGGGATTTTACGGATTATCCGCTGGGCTTCAAATACGGTCCCGATATGAACGCTTTTTCTGTATCGGCCAGAGGTTTCTTCCAGAACGGAATGACTGTCAGCCTGGTTTACGACCACTTCAAG
>DBRH01000073.1:76361-89454 GCA_002305955.1 Kosmotogaceae bacterium UBA1373 | reverse complement strand
GTCGGCCATGACATCGCGGTAGAGTTCGATGATGTCATACACGGAGACCTGGGTGTCGGGCTTGAAGGAGAACGGGTATGCGGAGGTGTCGCTACCGTATTCCCAGTTTCCCGACGGCTGGTACTTGGAGAAGACTCTCCAGACTCTCGGGTTCCAGTTGCCTATGGCGCCTATTACTTTCTTCCATACGAAAGGTCCTTCCTGACCCTCTGTCCAGAGGCCGAGATCGATGGCGCTCTGCAGGTAGTTGTCACAGATCAAGAAATGGTCTTCGTCAACATTCGGCGGTCTGTTGGTCGTAAGATCGATCTCACCGATGATGCTGGCGTTGCCTATTACGGTCATATGATCGTCGGGAACACGCTGGGCTGCCCATATCGCGCCTGGACCGTCGCCCGGTTTCCAAAGTGGGCCGACTCCATACACTTCGAAGAACCATACTTCGTTACCGTCGGCAATCGTCAAGCCTTCGCCACGTGCGCAGGATTCGCGGTAACCGTATTCAACTGCGAGGGCTCCCATGAGCTCTATGGCTTCTCTGGCCGTTGTGCATCTCTGAAGCGCGAAGGCCTCGAGCTGCTCGATGGTCATGATAGCATCCGGACCGTTGGCCGTAGCTCTTGCCCCGTATATAGTTGTTTCCCCGATCAAAAGACCCTTTTCGTTCGAGAAAGGATAGGATGTCTGAATCCACTGGTAGGTGTGTTCTACCTGGGGGATCTCGCCCAGCTGAACAAGAGGTCTTCTGTCGGCGTAGATTATCCATTCCCAGACGGGTGTCATGCTTCCCGGTTCGTGGTCTGCCGCGGGCTGTATCAGGAGTCTGGAGTCGTAAGATCCGTCAACGGACTGGGCGGAAATAACCGATCCGTCAACCGTCGCCAGCTTTCCTACGGCGATGTCTGTACAGGCCATCAAACCTGTGTAGAAGAACGCTAATACAAGAATAATAGTTATAAGAACCCTTTTCACTACTTAACCCCTCCTTTGTGAGGTGTTACCCAAAATCTGTCCGGTCATTCGTAATAAATATCTTCCGTTTTTGCTTTCGACGGATCACGGAAATAGTAGCCCGTTCCGTTCTGTACTACCTCGTCGTACCTGGGTACTTGCTGGATCACTACCTCCTTTCCCGGATTGAAATCTCCCCAGAGTTCAAAGATCATCAAAACCGTCGAGCAATGCCTTCCAACTCTGACGTCTATCGGCCAGCCTTTTTCATCGATCTTCTCGTAGAGGAGACCGTATTTGCCGGCCATCACTACGAATTCATCCTGTCCCGTGAGAAGAAGTTTCTCGTCGGTGATCCCCCTCACTCTGTCGAGGAAAGGTTCCGGCGCTTCAAGCAAGATCGAGACGGCATCCGAGTGGTCTCCGACCTCTCTGTGAGAGAGTCCGTGGAGGGACTTCGGGGAGTACTCCATTCCGATCCTGAATTCGGTCGAGGTGAGCAACATAGAAGCCATACCGGCGATATCGGCACCTTTCTGGTGAGCGACTATGGTGCTGATGACGGGGTATTCGAGTTCGGCTTCATGAAGATCGATGAAGATATCGACGCCCTCTTCCTTTATTACGTTCATGAAGGCGTAGTTGGTTTGTTCGGTGATCATACCGTTCGCTCTGCCCGGCCACGTTCTGTTGAAGTTTCTGACGTCCATGTAGGCCAGCAACTGGCCGCTGGGATAGTTGACATAGACTTCAGGATCGGGCCAGGAGTCTAGCGGGCTGGACCAACGGTCACCCATTCTGAATTTCTTTTCTCCCCATGGTGTTTCGATGGTGTAATAGAGGGGATAGGCATCTCCCGGTCTTGAGACGCGAGAGGCGCTCTGGTTAGCCCTGATAGCTACGATCAGTCTTCCCTTCGCCAGCTTCGCGTTCTCGACGAACAGCTGGGCCGTGAGATTGCCTGCAGGTTCTTCAGGATGTGAGCTTCCGATGAGGAAGGCAGTTCCTCCGGGGACACCGCTATCGATGATGTATATGTTGCAATCGTTGATACTTCCCTTTAGAGGTTCGAAATAGTCGCTCAATTTCTTGACCTGGGTTACGCCAGGCCCCTTCACCACTTCCTCCTGGTAGTTCCTGTGATCGTGGAACTGAATTCCGGCGATCACGAGGGCGACGGCCACGAGGGCGAGCGAGACGAGCTTAACGATCAACAGGTTTCTGTCAGTCATACTCTTCACCCCCTACTTTATGCGAAGTATTCGCAGGATGAAGGGCATAAGCATGACGGAGTAAAGAATAGCATCTTGAACATTCTTGGTCTTTATGATGCTCTTGGCCAGAACGAAGACCACGAATGCGCTTATCAGGTAGTAGCAGACGCTTATTATCGAGTTCAGGATCGCCATTATAAACACTTCCTTTCAGCCATGACATCACCCGCCGACCAAGAAGGAGAGTTCGTTGCTGAATATCAAGAAGAGAGTTGCGACAAGCAAAACGAACCCCATTGGAATCAGCGCGGTTTTCAAAAAGTCTTTGTAGTAATGCCCTTTGAATTTCAGTTCCATGACCGTGGCCCGACCAACTACGGCGGTAGGTGGAAGGATATCGCCTATCGGCCACATTACAGCCATGGCTGACAGGGCTATTATTGCATTCATGCCCTTCATATTGAACAACAATATGAGCGGAACACCCAGAAGCGGTGCGACTGCATACTGCAACAATCCCTCTGAAACGGGCAGTATAAGGAAGAGAGTCGAGAACAACACCCAGAGCGGCAGAGTTACTACTCCAAGCGATATAAGACCTCTGGCGCCGCTCAGAGCCATTACCTGGATGAGGATTCCCACGACGATCATAATTCCGACAAGCGGTATAAGGGAATGTATGGTTTCAGTGGCTATTCTGAGGATCTGGAGTTTCTTGGGGCTGAGAAGTATGGCCGACACCGAAGCCAGAACGAACATCAACGGCAGTCCGATGGTGGGCGTCGAGAAGGGCCATATCCTTCCGGCCATTATGAGGAATATAAGGACCGCGAAGGGAATTCCAACTCTCAGCCAGTTCATCTTTTCAGGCGGTTCCGGCAGTTCCTTCAAGGCCTTTTCAAGCTCTACGTTCTTTCCCTTCGCACCCAGGAAGAACATCGCGAAAAACGCTCCTATGGCAGATAGAACTAGAAGCGGCTGGAAGAAGCCTACGTACGGCATGTTGGAACCGGCAGCGGCCATCATGGCCCAGAGATTGACCGGTGGAGCCGCCGCGCTCATGGCCGCACAGATGAAGATAATTGCGGCCACCCGCTTTTCGGAGATCCCCATGTAGGACAGGACGGTTCCGACGAGAGTCCCGACCGTGAGAACGGTAGCCGCTCCCGAACCGGTCAACGCGCCCGGTATAAGCAACAGGACGGTCAGGAAGAAAAGACATAGCAATCTCGTCTTATGAAAAGTTATGACGATCTTTCTTACCATGAACGCAACTCCACCGGACTCCTTCAGAAGATTCATGAAGAAAGTTGCGGTGATGAAGATCAAACAGACGTCCAGGTACGTAAAGGAGCCCTCCACGAGATGGCGCACAGGAATGGCTCCACCCGCATGGACGATCCCCGCGGCGATTGCCGCAAGAAGCATGGATAGCTCTACACTCAACTTGAAGTATTTGGCCACGGCGAAGGTGACCGCGATAACTGCAAGTATGAGACCAGCGTGGAAGTACACTAGTACCCTCCCCCTTCAATACCGATCGAGAGATCGATGAGTCATCAAAGTCTAAGTCGTCAGTTGGCGTTAATCAGCTCTAGCAACGCCGGGCCGATATCCAGTGATTCGTTTACCTTGAGCAGCGGTATTCCGCTCGTTTCGGAGAACTTCGTGAAGTAGCCGTCCTCGTCGCTCGAGGCGATAACGAGTATCAGGTCTGACTTGGGAATAACCGTGGTTATCGATTTCTCGTCGGTGGCGTCGACACGCCTTGCCATACCCTCGATATGGGCACCGATCACAGTCATACCGAGCTCTTTTGCCTGCTTGATTAGATTTTCGATTCTCTCTACTTCCAGGTTGATATCTATTCCGGCCGCACCCATGCCCTTGAGGCTAGTTCCGGTGGTGATGACGAGCGTCTTGGGGCCATCCGGGGCCTGGGCCAGTTCTTTCAACTGGGTCGCCGTGAGAAGATCTTCCTGAACACACGCGATTTTGCTTCTTACACATACCAGTCTGAACATCAGGGCTCCTGGACTCTGCCCGAGAGTGGTGACGATCATAGGCGCTTTGACCACCGGCATCAACAGGCCGGAGGCCAGAACTACCGAACACAGAAGTACCAGTACCGCGGAGAAAACAACCTTTCTCATAAAAAACCTCCCTTTCTGAAGCACAAAATTATGGCGCAACTGCGCTGAACATACTTCAACTGATGATAAACATCGAATACGGATGCTACTACGATAGAAAGCCATTTAAACAGCTGTGGAGACCATATAAATATAAATTGGTAAATAATAATGATAAGTACGGGATGCTTATCGTTTACAGTTAATTCTATCATCCCGCTTTTCGTTTGTGTAATCGCCTGAGGAGCAATTATAGATGAATAAAAACGATTAAAGTCGTATATTGTTGATTAGTTCCGATATGATGGACTTTTCGTCGATTTAGGGCCATATGACGCGCCGTCTTTATCTGGACCGGGGAAAGCGGTTGAAAATTTAATTATAAATGATACTATTTTTCCTGTGGGCTTTATTCTGGAGGGGTTCGAATGAAACGCTGGAAGGTCTGGGAGGGTTACGAATATATTCTATTAAGTCCAGACGAGTCGAAAAGACGTGAAAGAGCGATCAAATATTTCGATTCTAAGGGAAAGCTGGTCGCCGTTCAGATCCTCAGAAAGAGCGGCGACCTGGGACAGTTGAAGTTTCCTATATGAGCCTAAGGGCAGGTGTTTATGTGAATCTCAGGCACGATTATCAGACCGAGAGCTATCAGGATGATGCACAGCGACAGGTAGAGGCCGAGCGGCACGGCCATCTTGAGAAATCTATTGTCGAGCCTGGAGTTTATGAAACTTGCCGCTACGTCTATACCGAGCAGAAGGGCCACGACTAGCAAGTACTCCAGCCCGAAAATGAAGAAGGGCAGATCGTTGATCTGATTAATGCTGAAGTAAGCCTTTCCCTGGTTCTCCCAGTAAGGCCACGGGGTGAAGATCAGGTGGCTCGACAGGTAAACGGCCCACGTGAACAGCACCGCGTGAACGGCTCTTCGGATCTTCAGATCGTACTTCCAGAAAAGGTAACACCCCATGACTATCCCCGAAAGGTGAACCGCATCGTAGACGATTTGGAGTATATACACGTGATCGGAGAGCCTCAAGGTCGAAAGGGCCGCGACGACCGATATCCCGGTGGTCGCCATCGTCCACTGCTTGGCCCACTCGATGTCGAAAAGCAAACCCAGCCAGCCGAAAAAAAACACGAAATAACAGAGATAAATTAGGTTGTGCAGGTTGTTGGTCGAGTGGTAGATCTTCACGCCATCGGCCGTGTATTCATAATCCATGTCGGACATATCCAGATCGAAGTGCTGGTTCGGTCCTTCATAACCGCAGTCGCGCCACTCGTACAGCCAGCCGTCCCAGGTGATGTAGAAGAACATAACCACGAACCACAGAACCATGAAGAAAAGCCCGAGCCTTCTTTCAAAGAGATTTTCGTTAAGCCTCATAAAATAACTCCCGGTCTGATGGAATAATGAAAATTCTAACAGATAAAGCCCAGAAAAATCATGCGAGTTACCCGAAAGCCGTTGCGGGTTGCGGGTGGTGAGTATATCTGGAATTATCTGGCGTAGGCTCGCTCGCCGGGGACGACTCCCTGCATGATCTGTCTTTTCATGTCGAAGTGCATGTAGAGCGTTCCGGTTCTGCCGCTTCTCTGCTTGGCCACTATGGCCTGGTATTCATCGGGCGAGGCGTTTCTGTCGTAGAGGATCGGCCTGTACAGCAGTATGACCACGTCGGCGCTGTGTTCTATCGTTCCAGATTCTCT
Source organism: Kosmotogaceae bacterium UBA1373 (assembly GCA_002305955.1). Taxonomy (GTDB): domain Bacteria; phylum Thermotogota; class Thermotogae; order Petrotogales; family Kosmotogaceae; genus Mesotoga. The sequence continues at coordinate 83,441 of DBRH01000073.1, read as the reverse complement.
GAGATTGGATAGCCTGGGGATCCCCCTGTCGTTTTTGCCGACCTCTCTGTTGAGCTGCGAGCCGACTATTATAGGCACCCTTATCTCCATCGCGAGCGCCTTGAGCGAACCCATGATCTCGCCTATTTCCATGTCTTTGGTCTGTTTCCCCGGGCAGGTCATGAGCTGCAGATAGTCTATGAATACCACGTCGAATCTGTGTATATGGTGCATCAGCTTGATCCCGGCTATGATGCTGTGGACAGACCTGACACCGCTGTCGCAGAAGAAGAGCCTCTGCTCGCCCGTCTTGTCGATCTCCCTGAGCAGTCTCTCCCGCTCCTGCCCGTCCAGTTTCTCCGATTCTGCGCTGAGGTTGACCGCGAAGTCTTTCTGGTGCATCCTGTCCTTGAGATCTACGACATCTATCTCGAGCGAGATGTATCCGACGGTCTTTCCGAAGCTCGCCCAAAGGGCGGCCGCGTTCAACATGAAGGCCGTCTTTCCAGTTCCCGTCTCGCCGGCCACGACGACCAGCTCCTTTCCTCTCAGGCCGTTGAGAATGTCTTCGAAGAATTTGAAGGGCCAGTGAAGTCGATTGCCCCTGTTGTTCCAGATGTCCGTATGCGCCTTCTTCTGGAGTTCGTTCGCCTCTTTGATGCTTATGTAGTTGAAGGCCGAGGAGCTTTCCTTCTGGAAGGCGTAGAACTTCTCCATCGCCTCATCGACCTTCATGTCGCCTTTTTTCAGCTTTTTCGAGATCTCCAGGCACAGGCGCTGGAGCCCGTTTTTTCCGACGAGCTCTTTGTAATCGTCGATCAGATAGTTGGCGCCGACCTCAGTGATGAAATCCCCGTCGTAGAACTTCTGGTTTCCGATTTTGTTGTATATCTGGACGCACAGCCTGGTGCTGTCCATCTCTCTGTTGTCGGAGATCACTTCGAAGATCTTCCTCGATTCTTCGCTGAGGTAACTCGGATCTATCTCGTCTATTCTGCATCTCAGCTCTTCGTACTCCAGAAGGGCCTTTAGTAGAGTTCTTTCGCCTTCAATACCCAGCTGCAACATTGGCAAGCACTCTCCTTTCATCGAAAGCTTCATCTTCCAGCTGGCTCGCATAGCAGTGCCAGAGGTTGTCGTCCTGCAGGAGCGAGAGCAGGTACTTCACCTTGTCGTCGGCCCTCTCGATTGCTTCGTTGAGGTTTTCGAGGATCCAGATCGGGAAGTGCCAGTCTATCTCTCTGTCGGCGTTTCTGAACATCGCTGCGGCTACTTTGTAGCTGTTCTCTACACCGAGATCCTCGATCAGGCGCGCCGTTTTCTTGATACATTCTCTCTTGCTCATGAACGATACTTCAAAGTTCGTGGCCACACGATACGAAGTATCCTTAGTGAGATCATTATTTAGTAGCGTCGGGTTTTCCGGAGCCGGGAAAACCGTATCCGGTTTTTCCGTTTGCGGTTCCTTCTGGCTCAGGCAGGGCGTTTCATAGACCATGTATCTGACGCCGGCGAACTTCCCGTTTCCTCCCCTAAGCCTTTCCTTTTTGATGTAGCCGGCCTTTTCGAGTTCCTCGATGCCCTTCCTTATGCTGTCCTTCCCGTCGCTGAAGTGTCTGCATAGCTCGGAGAGCCTTATCTCCCAGTCGTCGGGCTTGGAGAGCAGATAGCTCAGCAACCCTTTGGCCTTGCAGGAAAGCGAAGGGTCCTGCAGGAACCCTTTGTCCAGCACCACGTAGTTGTTGGTCTTCTTCACTCTGAGAATCGATTTATGGGATGCCGGTCTAGATTTCGAGTCTGTCAATTAGCTCCCTCCCTTCGGTGAAGGCCTCATCACAAGACTTACAGCTATCGTAGATCTCCCTGAGCTGTGCGTGGTACAGGCGATAATCTTCCCTGGACGGGATCTTGCCGGAGTGTTTTGTCGCTGGTCTTTTTCCTTCTCGCGTGGTATAATCGTTCTGCCTAAAATAATATCTGTGTTTCCTGGGATCTCTCGACGGAGATCCATTTTTCTTTTCTTCTGCCAAATTTCCTCCTACTCTGCTCTGATTGAGNNATAACAACGCGTGGACTTGTTGCTTTAAGTCAACACACTATATATTATCAGTAAAAAACGATTTTGTAAAGGGGGTAATTTGATTGACTTTTAGACAAGTTGGTGATATCATTCTCGCATGAATACATTCAAAGCAGAATTACTTGGAAAGAGGATAGAGAATCTCAGAGTGTCCGGGGGAATGACCCAGGAGCAGCTCGCGGAGGCTCTCGGGAAGAGCGTACCCCTGATCTCGCTCTACGAGTCGGGCAAAAGGCTGCCGCCGACCGACATGATATACAGAATCGCGAAGTACTTCGAAGTTTCGGCCGATTACCTCCTCGGGTTGCCCGACAGATATACCTTTGAGTACGAAACGAAGACCAGGGAAAAGCTGAGCTCCACGATGCTCGACGTTCTAATTCCCAAACACGCGGATCCAAAAAGCGCCGAGAAGCCCGTGCCGGAAAAGCTGTATACTCCCGGCGTCTCTATCTACGGCTCGATAGAGCCTTCGCCTCCCCAGCCGTTCCATAAGGGAGTGATCAGGAGGGTCATCCCCGTCTTCACGCTGGAGAGAACCGATCGGCTCGATGAAAGCTCTGCCATAAGTTACGTGAGCGACCTCACCGGCGGGGCCGATTTAGTCGTTCAGTTCACCGACAACTCCATGTTTCCGACCTTCCGCAAAGGGGACTCTCTTTTCATAAAGCAGAACGTGCTTCCGCCGGTCGGCTCGTACGTCTTCTTTCGCTACAGGGAGGAATCGTACGTTAGGTTTCTATCTTCCCGCCCGAACAGGGGCGCCTTCGAATTCAAGCCTTCCAACCCCGAGTTCGAGACCGTGGTCATCGCAAACAGGGAGCCGCAGTTCACCATTCTGGGCATAGTCGTGGGCCGCTTCACCGGGACGGCCTGACGGGAAGAGAGTAAGACTGTCATCCCGTTGTGCACCTGAACGGGATCTCGCTCCGGCTCTTTTGCCATCTCCAAAAGTCGTTGACTGGCCCGTTCGGAGAATGATATCATTGTTAGTCAGGTATGAGTAATCAATCCGGGAGTTGCTTTAATTGTGGCCAGCGTGAAGGAGAAGCTAACTACCATCGTCGAAAGGCTCTCCACGCTCATGGCGGAGCAGGAAGAGAGGGCTTTAAACAGCGGAGAGTCGTCCAGGCTAACGGTCCGGCAGATGTATTATCTGAACGTCATAGCGAAGATGGATCGCCCCACCGTCAGCCAGATAGCCGACCTCCTAAGCGTTACAAAGCCCACCGTGACGATCACCGTGAGAGGATTAATTGAAGAGGGCTACCTGAAAAGAATCCAGTCCGAGGAGGACAGGAGAGTCTTCTGGCTTGAGCTGACAAACAGGGGACAAAAGATCATCCAGGCCTGCCGCAAAATACACAGGGATTTTTCGCACAGGATCCTCGAGATTCTCGATACCAGGGAAGCGCAGGAGCTGACCAGGATCTTCGAAAAGATACTGAGGAAAATAGATTCATAACACTTTCAGATGAGGTATAAAATGCTGAAGACGATAGTGATAGCCGCGACGTTGATCGCGATGGCGTTCTACCTGGTCGCAGTTTCACAAAAGGGCGTCGACGAGACCTTCTGGTTGAACCACGACGGAATCGATAGAAAAACGGTGGTCCACCTCCCCCCGAAAGGCGAGGACGACTCGAAGCTGCCCCTGGTCTTCGTGTTTCACGGACTGCTCGGAAACAGCAACTACACCAAGAACACTTACGGAATAACCGAGATATCCGACAGAGAGGGTTTCATAGCGGCCTATCCCGAAGGCACCGGCCCGCTGAAAAGCGTTTTCCTGAGCTGGAACGGCGACTTTTGCTGCGCATACGCAAAGGAAAATGAAATAGACGACGCGCGATACATAGTCGAACTCCTGAAGGAGCTCAAGCGGGAGTATCCGGTCGATGAGAGCAGGGTTTATCTGGTGGGTCTGTCCAACGGCGGCATGCTGACCTACAAACTGGTGTCCGATTACCCCGAGCTATTCGCGGCCGCGGCCATCGTCTCGTCTTCGCCGGCCGGCGGGGCGAGCGAGGACGAAGTTCACAGAATCGAGCCGCCGCCGAGACCGGTGCCGATGATCATATTCCACGGGATGCTCGATCCGATAATACCTTACCATGGAGGCTACTCGTCCGCTTCCGAAGAGACCGTCTTCTTTCCCTCCATACCGGAATCGATAGACCTGTGGATCGCTGGCATGAAGGCCGTCGAACTGGAAGAGACGAGTCTGGAGAGCGGAAAGGTATTGCTGAAAAAGTACGGGAGACCGGGAGAGGACTTCGAGATCCACTTCTACACCATCGTGGATGGAGACCACACCTGGCCGGGAAGAGAGAAGGGACTGGACGCCCTTCAGAGCAGCTCCAGATCGAGTGTCAAAGCGAGCGAACTCATATGGGATTTCTTTCGCGATCGCCGTCTAGAGTGATCGCTTTTCGACTTTCAGACGGTACTTTCTAACGAAACCCGTGACCGGTTCTTCGAACCTGCCCCAGTCGAACCCCTTTCCGTCGTACCGGACCCCGATCCGGCATCTCGGCTCTTACCGACAACCCACAACTCGCCACCGACCACGGCTCCTTTCCACTGCAACGGACCGGGGCTTCATGCTAGAATAACTAGATAGAAGGTGAGATGGTGGCAAGAACCGAGTTGGATGCCCAGATACTGCTGGGTGAACTGGAAAGCATACTTCAATACCGCCTCAAGAGACGCGACAAAGAGAGAATTCTGGACGCCTACGAGTTTGCACGCTTTCACCACCAGGAGCAGATGCGAGATTCGGGGGAACCCTTCATAAGCCATCCCGTAGAGGTTTCGAAGATTCTGGCGCAGCTTTCCGCGGACACCGACACGATCGTCGCCGGTTTTTTGCACGATATAGTCGAGGATTGCAACGTGCCCCTGGGCGAGATAACCGAGAAGTTCGGCGAGACCGTCTCGCTCATAGTCGACGGCGTTACCAAGATAAGCAATTTGAAGTTGAACGAAAAGCTGGACTCGAAGATAGTGAAGTCCAGAATGAAGGTCGAGACGCTCAGGAAGATGCTTCTGGCCCTCTCCAAGGACCCGAGGATAATCATCGTTAAGCTCGCCGATAGGCTGCACAACATGAGGACGCTCGAGTTCCTGAAGAGTTCCGAAAAGAGGGAGGACAAGGCCCGCGAAACGATCCAGATCTACGCCCCCATCGCGCACAGGATAGGCATCCACAAAATACAGGCCGAACTCGAGGACCTCTCCTTCAAATACGAGTATCCCGAAGAGTTCAGAGAACTCAAGGCGAAGGTCAACAAAAAGCTCAAAGAACGCCAGGAGATAATGGACGAATACAAAAACATCGTACTCCGGGAACTCAGAAAGAACAGGATAGCCGCCATCATAGAGGGCCGCGTCAAGCATCTATACAGCATATGGCAGAAGATGATCAAGAAAGATAGATCCTTCGACGAGATCTTCGATCTCATAGCCCTGAGGATCGTTACGGGCGACGAAGTCAACTGCTACAAGGTCCTGGGAGCTGTGCATTCGCTCTGGCCTCCGATGCCCGGAAGGTTCAAGGACTACATCGCCGCCCCGAAGTCGAACGGCTATAAATCTCTCCACACCACCCTTATTACGCACAGGGGCGAGCCGCTCGAGATACAGATAAGAAGCGAGAGGATGCACAAAGAGGCCGAGTACGGGGTCGCCTCTCACTGGGTTTACAAAGAAGGCATAGATGTCAAAGACAGAGCCTGGTTCAGCCAGCTCGTCGACTGGCAGAAGGATTTCATCGAAAGCTTCAAGGACATGGAATCCATTTCCCGTGAGCTCGAGGTGGAAGAGGTTTACGTCTTCACCCCGAAAGGCGAGGTGGTACATCTACCCAAAGGCTCCACTCCCATAGATTTCGCCTACGCCATTCACACCGAGATCGGCCATCACTACGCCGGCGCCAAAGTCAACGACAGGCTGGTGCCGGTCAACTACGAGCTTCAACTCGGGGACCGTGTCGAGGTGGTGGTCAACAAGGCCAGCGAAGGGCCGAGCCTCGACTGGCTCAAATACGTGAGGGCCAACTCGACGAAGGCGAAGATCAAGCGTTTCTTCAAGAATGAATACTCGGTCAAGCTTATCGAAAGGGGCAAGGAGATTTTCAGAAAGATAAGCAAACGCCTGGCCGTATCCATAGACGACCTCATCGAGGGAGAAGAAGTGAAGAACCTCATGGTGCGTTTCGCAGCTCACAACGAAAACGACCTTTTCTCGAAACTCGGAGATGGTTCAATAACTATGGGAGAGGTTCTCAGCGCTCTGGTTCCGAAAGAAGAGGTCGAAGTACTTCCCGAAGAGACCGAGCTCGTCAAGCAGAAGCAGGCCAAAGGCAACGAGGTCGTGGTCGGTGGAGAGACGGGGATAGCCGTCTATTTCGCCAAGTGCTGCACACCGCTTCCGGGAGACGATATCGTCGCCGTCATGAGCAGCAGGGGTATCTCCATACACAACCGCGGCTGCCGGAACGTGAAGGGGATCTCTCAGGACAAGCTGGTCGAGGCCCACTGGACGATGATCACAGGCGAGAAGTTCAGCGCGTGGATAGTGGTCGAGTTCGACAGCAGCGACAAAGCGATGGCGAACAGGTTTCTCGAGAGGCTCGAGAGCAAGAGCGCCAAGGTCAAGAAGTACTCGGTGGAAACGGGGAAGTGGGGATACGATACCCTTATGGCGAACATTCTGGTGAAGGACGTGGCCCAGTTGACATCGGTCATGGAAAACTTGAGAGGAATGAAGGGCGTGCAGAACGTCAAGAGGATTGGGGGAGTGATGTGAGGGCGGTCATTCAGAGGGTAAGCAGGGCCAGCGTGAGAGTGGATGGCCGAACGACCGGTAGTATAGATAAAGGACTGTTAGCGCTGATCGGAGTCGGAACATCAGACGGGATAGAGGACCTGGAGTGGCTGGTGGACAAGATAGTCAACCTCAGGGTCTTTGAAGATTCGAACGACAAGATGAATCTCTCCCTTCTCGATGTGGGCGGCTCC
>DBRH01000073.1:73002-76307 GCA_002305955.1 Kosmotogaceae bacterium UBA1373 | reverse complement strand
ATGGAAGTGGAACTCGTCAACGAGGGCCCGGTTACGATTCTTCTGGATTCAAATAAAAAATTCTAGGAGGTGTTCTTGTGAAAAAAACCCTGCAAGTTATTCTTATGGTAGTTATGATTGCCGCGGTCGGAGTCGTTGTCGTTTCCGAAGGCGGTGCCGGACCTTCCGATCCCGCGAAGATCGCCTTCGCAGACATGCAGAAAGTCCTCGAGGCCACGAAAGACTGGAATACGCTCAACACAGATTACCAGAAGGATATGCAGTTTTACCAGGGACAGCTGGACAGTCTGAGCAAAGAGTATCAGGATCTTGCGGCTTCCGGAGCCAGCCAGGAGTCGCTGGCCGTTAAGCAGCAGGAGATACTGACGAAGAANNATCATGGAACAGGTTAACAAGAGAATAAAGGATTACTCCACCTTTATAGGAATCGACATGGTAATATCCAGCGAGGTCGTAGTCTATGGCGCGCCGGCTTACGATGTCACCGACGCCATCATCGAATACATGAAGGGATTCCAGAAGTGAACAAGGTTTCATACCTCAGATGCCTCAACCTCGAGAAGCGTTATGGAAGAAGAAAGGTCTTGAACGACGTCTCGATAGAGGCATCTTCCCTTGAGGTGGTGGGAATTCTCGGCCCCAACGGCGCCGGAAAGACCACCGCCTTCAAGTCGATACTGGGCATAGTGATTCCCAACTCCGGGGACATCTATCTCAACGAGGAGAAGATAACGCACCTGCCGATCCACGAAAGGGCGCGCAGGGGGATAGCCTATCTGCCGCAGGAAACGTCTATATTTCGCGGTTTGAAGGTTATCGAGAATCTCAAGATGGTTTTGAAGCTGACCGGAGAGAGGAAAAACAACGAAGAGACCGCAACCAGGCTTCTCGAGGAGTTCAACATTCTCCCGCTCAAAGACCAGCCCTCCTCGGTGATCTCCGGCGGCGAAAAGAGGAGACTGGAGTTTGCCAGAACGCTTACCCTCTCGCCCTCCTTCATACTGCTGGACGAACCCTTCGTGGGAATAGATCCCATGACGGTGAAAGATATCCAGAAGATGATCAGGAAGTTGAAGGACAAAGGCATCGGAGTTATCGTGACCGATCACGACGTCACCTCCATAAGCCGTGTGGTCGATAGATTATACGTTCTGTACAAGGGAGAGGTGATCTCCTCGGGAGATCCTTCGGTCGTGCTGGCCGACAGCGTTGTGGTGGAGAAGTATCTGGGGAGTGATGATTGATGCTGCAGGTCGCGGTGATCGGCTATTCCGGTCCGATCGACAGATCCCCGGTATTGGAGCTCACGCAGATATGCCGGCAGGTTGGGAAAGCGCTGGCCGAAAGGGGAGACGTCCTCATCACCGGCGGGAGAGACGGTGTGATGGAGCTCGTTTCGGAGAGCGCCTCTTCGAACGGCGGAAGGGTGCTCGGTATCCTGCCCTCAAACGACGAGGGAAACGATCACAATCAGATAAAGATCAGAACCGGCATGGATTTCGCCCTCAGATCGCTGATCATATCGAAATCGGCCGATGTCGTGATCTCGATCGGCGGAGAGGCCGGCACGTTGCTCGAAATACTCTCCTCTTACTCCTACGGGAGACCCGTTATACTCATGAAAGGGACCGGAGGGTGGACAGACAGGATACTTCCGGTTATGATCGAGGGTAGATACCTGGACAATCGCAGAACAGTGGAAATCAGACAGGCACAAGACATGGCCCAATTGCTGGAGTGTCTGGAGGAGGCAGAAAATGGTAAGGTGTAGGTTTGCGCCCAGCCCGACGGGCAATCTCCACGTCGGTGGAGTGAGGACGGCGCTTTTCAACTGGCTTTTCGCGAAAAATCAGTCTGGAAACTTTGTTTTGAGAATAGAGGACACCGATACGGAGCGCTCCGAAAAGAAGTTCGAGGATCAGATCTTCGCCTCCATGAAGTGGTGCGGGCTCGACTGGTCGGAAGGTCCCGACATAGGCGGTCCGTACGGTCCGTACCGTCAAAGCGAGAGGGTGGAACTGGGCATATACGACAGGTTCGCCCGCGAACTGGTGGAGAAGGGAGCGGCCTACTACGCCGTTTACCACAGGGACGATCCGGAAAACGTCCTCAGAATTTCTAACGAAAGACCGACCGATCTTTCGGCCGACGAGACCTGCACGATAAAATTCAAAATACCCGCGGGCGTCACCGAATTCTTCGATCTCTCGAAAGGCGACATGAGCTTCGAGAACGAGAACTTCGGGGACTTCGTCATAGTCAAGTCTAACGGCTTCCCGACCTACAACTTCGCCGTGGTCGTCGACGATCATCTCATGGAGATCACCCATGTCTTCAGGGGAGAGGATCACCTCACGAACACGCCGCGCCAGATAATGATGTACAGCGCTCTGGGCTGGGAACATCCCGTCTTCATGCACATTCCGCTGATCCTGGGCAGCGACCGCGCGCCCCTTTCCAAAAGACACGGCCACACCAGCGTGGACCACTTCAGGAGCGAGGGCTATCTCAGCGTCGGCCTCATGAATTACCTGGCCCTTCTCGGCTGGACGGTCGATCAGGAGATCTTCGACTACCACGAAAAGGTGAAGGACTTCGTGCCCTCCGACATATCCAACAAGGGCGTCGTCTTCGATTACGAAAAGCTCGAGTGGATAAACGGGAAGCATATGCGCCTGATGGAACCGGAAAGACTCCTGGCCGAGTTCGGGCTGTGGCTGAAATACACGGGCCGCTTCGACTACTACGCCTCGGTCGAGAGCGAACCCTTCTACGCGCTGGAAGTCATATCGATGTGCCGGGAGAAGATCAACACGATCGAGCAGCTCTACGATTTCTCCATACCCTTCTTCAGCGAAGAGATAGATTACCAGGAAGAATACGTGGTCAAATACCTCGAGAACGGCTGGAGCAAGGATCTGATCGCCGCCGCCATCAGGAGATTCGAGGGCGCCGACGACTGGTCGGTCGAGGGAGTCGAAAGAGTTATCAGGGACATTGCCGAGGAAAAGATAACTTCCAAGAAAAACACGTTCCAGCTCTTGAGGGGCGGAGTCACCGGAAGACTCGTCACGCCGGGCCTTTTCGAGACTATATCCATACTCGGAAGGGACAGGGTTCTGGATCGTCTGGAGAACCTTCTGGAGCTTGTCGAATATGAAGAAGGGGACTTCTCTAGTTGAGCTCTCGATCTCTCTCGCGGTTTCCGCTCTTCTGCTGATATCTATGCTGAAGGTCTTCGCCCTCGTCAATTCCTTCGCGTTTCGCATCGCGAAGGAAGCCGGAGACTCTCTGGCGATCTTCAG
>DBRH01000073.1:58482-72956 GCA_002305955.1 Kosmotogaceae bacterium UBA1373 | reverse complement strand
AAGCAGAGAATCATGAGAAGATCGGGCAATTCCTACAACGAGGTCATGGAGTTCGGCCAGAGCGCCTTTTTTACGGGCGAGGGCGACTCGGTAAGGCTCACGATAGATGGTCGGGAGCTACTTTTCAGAGCGGAAGGTGATTTTTTATGATGCCGAAAGATATAAGAAAGCTTCTTCAGGCGATAGAGGAGGAGATAACCTCCAGAACCGAGATGAACTTGAAAGACATGCTAAATTCGCCGTCGTCCTACGTCAGGGCGCGCGCGATAAAATCGGCCTCCGACAGGGAGATAATTATCGAGGACCTCGAAGCCTTTCTGGAGGATCCCTCGCCCGAAGTGCGGAGAAGCGTGATAACCTCGATGTCCAGGAGCGGTATCGGACAGGACAAGATACTCCTCTCTCTTGAAGATCCTTCCGACACCGTGAGAAGCGCCGCAGTCAAGGAATTGATCGAGTTCGGTTACGAGGACGGTGACCTGGCCCGGAGGGTCGCTTCCGACCCGTCGAAAAAAGTCAGGAAGACCTTCGTCCTCTCCCTGCTCGAATCTGGAGAGACGGAGCTTCTGAAGGAATTCGACAACGATCCCAGCAACGACATTCAGATCATACTCTCGGCCTACCGGGGCGAGCTGGAACTCGACGAAGAGAGACTCTCGGCCCTCCCCAAAAGACTCCAGAAGATGGCCTTCGCCTCGAGGATGACCCAGCGAAACGCGCAGGCCATGAGCGCTCTTCTGGAAAGCCTTTCGAAGTATCGTTCGGCTTCGATAAAGGAGAGCATCATCGACCTGATATCGGCCTTTCCCGAGGAGATAGCCGTTCCGGCACTGAAAAAGCTGCTCGATTCCGACGACAAGTACATCTCCCTGCCCTCGCTGAAGGTTTTTCGCAAGATAAAGGGCTACGACTCGCAGCTCCTGGGACTGGCCGAGAGGCTGATGAACTCCGAGGACGAAGAGTGCAGGTTCTACGGGGCCCAGTATTTGAAGGGTTTACAGGAGCCCTCTTCGGTTGAGATCCTTCATCAGGGGCTGGAAGATCCTTCCGATAGGGTCAGGGCCCTCTCTCTGGAGGCGCTGGGCAATCTTCTGGATCACTCTATCGAGAACGTGGTGGAGGAGTCGCTGAGATCGACTTCGTCCCGCCTGAAGAAGGCCTCGCTCAGGGCCGTCAAGAAACTCAGACTCTTCAACTGCGGCGACCTGATCTCCAGACTCTTGAAAAACAAGAAGGAAGAGGCGGCCGTCAGGATGCTGGCAGCCTCCGTCACCGGCTTCCTCAAGCTCGAGGATCTGGCCGGCGATCTCGAATCGGTGATCGTCGATCTCTCCAACGACGGCAGGTTGAGACTTGCCGCCTCCAGGGCCATGGCGAGGATAAATCCGTCGAGGCTGGGAGAGCTTTTCGGTTTCACAGAAGGATAACGCCCAGCAGGGCCGTGAAGGCCGTGGCTGTCAGAAGGATTTCGGGTAGTTTCCATCTCGATACTCGCAAGTGTATCCCTGCGCGACTGGACGATCGGAAATGTATTTGAAGGGCCGCCGCCGTATCCTGCGCCTTTTTCAGCGAGGTGACTATCACGGGTATCACTACCGTGAGCGCGTTCTTCACCTTCTTGAAGAGGCTCCCCTTGTCGAACTCGACACCCCGGACCTTCTGGGCCATTATGACCCTTTCCGTCTGCAGGGATATCAGAGGAATGAAAGTAAGCGTTAGAGAGGCGGCCAGGCCGATTTTAGAGGCCCTGGACTCACCGAGCCCCAGTCTTCTGAGTATCCTCTCGAAACCTGTCGAGATCTCGACGGGCGAGGTGGTGAGTGAAAGCGTTATACCGAAAAGCACCGCGAAGATCACTCTTCCGGACTGTATCAGACCGTTCGCCAGCCCTTCCACGGTAATCCTGACCACCCCGAGGTCGAGCAACACCCTCCCGGGAGTGAAGAGCGATTGAAAGACCACCACCAGCAGGAGAAGAAACCTGATGCCCCAGAGGGTCGACAGGTACTCCCTGAGGGCCACGGCCGACAGAAGAAAGACGGCCGTCCAGAGGACTGCGTAGACGAGAAAATCGGCCGGTCCGTCGAGAAAGAGCGAGGAAAAGGCCAGCGCGATGAAGGAAACGATCTTGGCCGAAGGGTCGATGGCGTGGATCGAAGAACCGGTCGAGATATACCGGCCGGCCGGAACCGTTATCAAATCTCTCTCACCCTGTATTTGGCGAAGCTCGTCGGAGTCTCCCAGACGGTCACTTCATATACCCGGCAGTTCTCCCTTTTCAGTTCGGGCGATACTCTCTCGAAGATCCATCTGGCGATATTCTCGGCCGTGGGCTGGGGTATGATCTCGTTTATGTACGAGTGATCGAGCAGATCGATGGCCTTCGAGCGGGCGATGGCCTTGAGCTCCAGGAAATCTACGACCATTCCCTCGCCGTCGGGCTCTCCGACCATTGTGATATGCACTTTATATGTATGCCCGTGTAGCTTTTCACACTTGCCGTGGTAGCTCACGAGGTTGTGAGCGGCGTCGAAAGTGAACTCCTTGGTTACGTAAAACATTTTTCATGCCTCCTTTTGGTCTATTGGAAGAGCGGAAAGAGCCGTCCTTGGAGAACCTGAGGCTAGAGGTAAGAGGCGAGAGGCTGGAAGAGCCGTCCTTCGAAAGATCGGGAGAGCGGTTCATCGTTCCGACGCCGGAGGGAGAGACTGAAGAGATGAGATCCCGTATGAAGCACTACGGGATGACAGTTTTACTCCCTTCAGGTCATCATGGCAATCTCTTAGCCAGGATCTCTACCTTTCCTCCTTCCAGTCATGCCGGACCCCGATCCGGCATCTCGCCCTTACTCACAACTCACAACGCACCACCAACAATCCACCACGCAATAGCCGTTCCTGGTCCGGTAGCATTCGCCCGCTCCGTCCAAGAGTATAGCATCGAAACGATAACGGCATTTGACCGTCAAATACAACGGATATATAATTTTAGATGGAGGTGGTTGGATGTTTTGGGATCCGACGTTCATAGTACTGATTCCGGCGATTGTTCTGGCGGCCTACGCCCAGTTTCTGGTGAGTTCTCGATTCTCTCAGTACTCGAAAGTCAGGTCGACCTTCGGCTATACCGGTTCTCAGCTGGCCAGGAGACTGCTGGACAACGCGGGACTTTTCGATATACATATAGAGAGAGTGAAGGGGAACCTCACCGATCACTACGACTCCAGAAAGAGAGTGGTGAGACTTTCGCAGGCGACTCACGACAGCAGCTCGATCGCCGCTCTTGGCGTCGTCGCACACGAAATAGGCCACGCGATTCAGGATAGGGAGAAGTACGCCCCCCTGGTCGTGAGAAACGCCGTCGTGCCGGTGGCCCAGCTGGGATCGAGCCTCTCCTGGATTCTCTTTGTCATCGGCCTCTTGATGGTCTCTCCCCTGCTGATAAAGGTGGGGATACTCGTCTTCTCGGCCTTCGTGTTTTTCACGCTCGTGACGCTGCCGGTAGAATTCAACGCCAGTTCAAGAGCCAAAAAGCTTCTGGCTTCCATGGGCATGCCCTCGACGGAGCTGAAGGCCGTCGGCTCGGTCCTTGGAGCGGCGGCCATGACTTATGTGGCCTCCACCGCGACCGCGATTCTCCAGCTGTTGAGAATGCTTCTGATCGCAGGGGCTTATGGAAGCAGGGATTGATGCAGACATCACGTTCGATCGCTCTCGAAACGCTTTCCTTTTTCGACAGCAACGGATACATTTCTTCAAAAAAAGTGGATATGGCCATCTCCACTCTTTCTTTCAAGGATCGCGCCTTCTGTTCGAACCTGATTTTCGAAACGCTGAGAAAGCGAATCAGGATAGACTACGAACTTTCGAAGTACCTGAGGAAGCCCCGCGGGTTGCCGGTGTCGGTGTTGAACGCCCTCAGAATGGGGGCCCTTCAGCTCCTCTTTCTCGATGGCGTGCCGCCTTACGCCGCCATTCACTCCACGGTGGAGCTTATAGGCGTCGCCGAGTTCAGGAGGCTCGCCAACGCCGTTCTGCGGAAGCTCTCTCTGAACGGTCTTACTCGAGAGGTACCCGCTCACGTGGAACACTCCCATCCCGAATGGCTCTTCGATCTCTGGAGGGGTATCGAGTACATCACCGATCTCGAAGGCCTGATGGAGTACAACCAGACGCCCCCATCGGAGACGTATTATTCGAAGGGCGGCGAGAGGGACATGCTCGAGAACGGCTACGTCTTCGAAAAGAGCGAGTTTTCCGATCTCTTCGTGGTTTTTCAAAAGGGCGGACCGACCGATGGAATCGAAAGGCGGGACGAGATGGAGTTCATATTGGAAAGACTCGGCCTCCCGATTTTCAAGTACCCGGGCAGCCAGACGGCCCGGCTCAACTCCAGGCCCTGGCTCTTCCATACACTAAGCAGAGAAAGCCTTGCCAGGAGCGCAGAAAAGATAGAGGCGTCGATCGTCGGGAGGCTGAAAGAATCGCCTCTCGAGGAATTCATTTATTACTCGCACTCGCTGAGCCTGGAAGAGAACACCTCGCTGGTCGGAGGGATACCCGGTTACGCCGCCAGGCAGATGGGGACGTTTCTGAAAGATTCCGGGATAGAGGGACGCTTCGACGGCTATGGCTACTGGCTGCTACCCGATTCATCGCCGCTCCCCGGTTATCTCTGCCTTCTCGGGAGGATCAAATGATAGACTTGCTTTCGACAGGACTCAACCAATTGAGGGATTTGATGGGCCGGCTGGGCGAGGGGTCCTTCAGGGCCAACCAGATATTCGACTGGGTTTACAGAAAGAAGGTCACCGACTTCGATTCGATGACGAACCTTTCGAAGGCGCTGCGCACGAAGCTGCGGGAAGAGATGTATTTCCCGCGCATGGAAGTCGTCGACAAACAGGTTTCGTCCGACGGCACCGAGAAGTTCCTCT
This sequence comes from Kosmotogaceae bacterium UBA1373, assembly GCA_002305955.1. GTDB lineage: Bacteria > Thermotogota > Thermotogae > Petrotogales > Kosmotogaceae > Mesotoga. The sequence continues at coordinate 68,020 of DBRH01000073.1, read as the reverse complement.
GGCGCCTTCACGACGGCGAGTACATCGAGTCGGTGCTCTTGAGACATCCCGAACACTGCACTTTTTGCATCTCCTCGCAGGTGGGATGCGCGCTGGGGTGCTCCTTCTGCGCCACGGGGGCCGGCGGCTTCACCAGGAATCTTTCGCCCGGCGAGATAGTGGGACAGGTCCTTCTGATGGAGAGAGAGCTCGGCTCGCAGGTAGATAACATAGTCTTCATGGGGATGGGCGAGCCCTTTCTCAACGAGGAGAGCCTGTACGCCTCGATCGATATCCTGCACGAACCGGCCGGAAGGAACCTGGGTATAAGGCACTTCACGGTATCCACCGCCGGTCTCCCGGAGGGAATTATGAGGCTGGCCGACTCGGGCAGGGATCTCAGGCTGTCGGTTTCCCTGCACAGCTGCGACGACCGGACCAGAAGTCTTCTGATGCCTGTGAACAGAAGGTTCTCGCTCTCGGCTCTCAGGGTTTCTCTGGATTATTACCAGAGAAAGACCGGAAACCGGTTGACTTTCGAGTACGCGCTGGTGAAGGGAGTGAACGACTCGAAAGAAGACGTGGAGAGGCTCGTGAAATACCTCGAGGGACTGAAGGTCTTCATCAACGTCATTCCGGTGAATCCGGTCGATAGTGACCATGAAAGGCCGGACGAAAAAACGATAGACGAGTTCGTGAAAGCCATAAAATCGAAGGGAATCGAGGCGGCCTTGAGATACGAACGCGGGACCGACATCGCCGCCGCCTGCGGTCAGTTGAGACGGCAGAAAGGGGGAAGGGCTTGGAAAGAAGAAGGGGAATAGTAGTCAGGTTCGGAAGCAGCAATATGGAAGTGGTCGATCAAACGTCGGGCGGCAGGGTTCTCTGCTCGATGCCTGGCAAGTTCAGGGCGCAGGGAATCAGGCCGATCGTGGGAGACATGGTCGAATATTCGCTCTCGAGCGCGGGGCAGGGCAGAATAGAGGCGATACTTCCCAGAAAGAGCGAGTTGTTGAGACCGAGAATTTCCAACATAGAGCAGATAATCCTCGTGCTCTCTCTAAGAGAGCCGGAAGTTCAAAACTTCATAACCGATCGTTTCCTGGTCATGTCGAGCATTGCGAAGATTCCGGTCGTGGTGGTCGTCAACAAGATAGACCTCCTTGAGGGGGAGGAGCTTTCGAAGTTCACCGGCATTTATGGCGAATACCACGAGATAATTCCCGTCTCCTCGAAGAAGAGGATCAACATAGAGCAGATGCGCGAGGTGTTGAAGGGCAAGATAAGCGCGATGGCCGGCATGTCGGGCGTGGGCAAGAGCAGCCTTTTGAACACTCTCAATCCCGGCCTGCAGCTGAGAGTCTCGGAACTGTCCCGGACTCTCGAGAAGGGACGGCACACCACCTCCTACGCCGAGCTCCTCCAGTTCGATTTCGGCGGACTGATAGCCGATACGCCGGGCTTTGCCAACCTGGAACTGCCGCCACTGGAAGTGGAGGATTTGCAGAATCACTTTCCCGAGCTGGCGCAGGAGAGGGGAATGTGCGCCTTTTCCGATTGCGTACATATAGACGAGCCGGGCTGTTATGTCAAGGAGCTGCTTAAAGCCGGGGATATATCCGAAAGCAGGTACGACAGTTACTTTAGAATGACCAGAGAGCTGAAAGAAATCGAAGGAGGAAGAAAATAATGGCCAAAATATCGCCTTCGATTCTGGCCGCGGACCTTTCGAACCTTTCCAGAGAGGTGAGAAAGGTTATCGGCGCCGATCTGCTCCATGTGGACGTTATGGACGGGGTCTTCGTTCCGAACATCACCTTCGGCACTCCGATCATGGAGGCGCTCGGCAGGATCGACCACCCGCCGCTGGACGTCCACCTTATGATCGAAGACCCGGGGAAGTTCATCGCCGAGTACGTACAGCTCGGCGCGAGAAACCTGCACGTGCATGTCGAAGGTAACCCCCATCTTCACAGACTCATAACTTCTATAAAGGATCTGGGGGCTTCGCCCTTCGTCGTTATCAATCCGGCGACCCCCGTTCAGGCGCTCGAGGAGATACTACCCTTCGTCGACGGGGTGCTGGTCATGACCGTCAACCCGGGATTCACCGGCCAGAAGTTCATACCCGGGGCCTCCTTGAAGATAGACCGGCTGCATCGTTTGAGAGACGAGCTGGGTTACTCCTACGAAATAGCCGTCGACGGGGGCGTGAGCCTCTCGAATGCCGGAGAACTCGTAGAGCGGGGCGCCGACATCCTCATCATGGGGGCCGCCGTCTTCAGGGCCGCTTCGCCTTCGAAGGTGGTCGAGAAGATCAGGGAGTTGAAGAGATGAGGCTGTACCTTGTGAGCGGAAATCGCCATAAATTCCAGGAGATCGAGCGGCTGCTGCCGGAGGGCTTCGATCTGGATCTTATAACTTCGATTATTCCGGGAAAGTCCGTGGTGGAAGACGCCGGCACTTTCTATGGAAACGCCCTGAAGAAGATCGAAGCGTACAGAAATAGCGGTGTCTATCTCCTTTCGGATGATTCCGGCCTCGTGATAGACGCCCTGGGCGGTTTCCCGGGCGTCAATTCCGCGAGATTCATGGAAGGGGCCTCCTACCGCGATAAAATGCTGGAGATACTCGCCCGCATGAAAGGAGAAAAAAAGAGAACCGCGAGATTCGTCTGCGCGGCTCTCTTCTACGATTACTCCGGCGGCCTTCTGGGAGTCGAAGGCAGCGTGGAGGGGAGGATCGCCCCCGGCATTTCTGGAACGGAGGGTTTCGGCTATGATCCCATCTTCATTCCCGACGGGTACGACAGGACCTTCGGCCAACTGGGATACGAAGTGAAAAACAGACTTTCACACAGGGCCATAGCCTTCAAGAAACTCTTTTCACTGGTTTGCCTTTATAACGGGCAAGTATGAAAAGCACGACACCGGCGACCAGCAGGACCACGGACACGACTTTTGCCGTTCTCAGCTCCGTCTGGCCTATGTAAAGGCTGTCCAGTCTCAGTCCCTCGACGAAGAACCTGACCACCGAGTAAAGTATCATGTACAGCGCGGTGACCTCGCCGTAATTCCTTCTCTTTTCGAGATACCAGTAAAGAAAAGCGAAAATGGCGACGTTTGCCAGACTCTCGTACAGAAAGGTCGGGTGGAAGTACTCGAACTTCGAATAACCGGGCATTCTGTACTGTTCCGGTACGAACATCTTCCAGGGCAGATCGGTCGGACCGCCGTAGGCCTCGTAGTTCATGAAGTTCCCCCACCTGCCGATGGCCTGGGCCAGGGGCAGGACGGCCGTGAAAAGGTCCGTCACCTGAAAGAAGTTGAGCTGCGCCTTCTTTCTAAACCTCACGTATAAAAAGGCTACCAGCAGCGCGGCGAAGAAGGCCCCGTGGATCGCCAGGCCTCCGTCCCAGGTTCTGAATATACTCCAGAAATCGCCCCTGTAATACTCGAAGTTGAAGGCCACGTAATAGAGACGCGCTCCGATGACCCCGAAGATTATCCCGAGAAAGATCCCTTCAATTATGTGTTCCTCTTTTATCCCTTCTTTGAAGGCCTTGCTCCTGGCGAGAAGATAGGCGGTGATTATCGCGGCGGCTATCAACACCCCGTACCATCTTATCGTGAATGGGCCGAGATTCTCAACAATAATCGGGTTCAGTATCAGCTCGCCGCTGAAAACCGCCCTGAGGAAAAAGAACATGGCTACTGCAACCGCTATCAGGACTGACGATATCACGATCTTCTTTTTCATAACTCCACCCCCAAAAGATGGTTTCCATCCAGGGAGAGGGCCGGAGGCCTCCCCCGCGAACGGAATCGGTTTATACGTTTTATTCTTCTTTTCCCCCGGGCTGTTCCGGGCTCTCTTCCCTGGGTTCTATCTCTACGACTTTCGCCTTCTCGACCACGATGTCCAGAACCTTGTTTCTCAGTATCGTCGATATCAGGTCCTCTCTGACATCCTCTCTGGATTTGACCATCTCGCGGGCTCTATCGGCCGATATTCCCCAGTGAGAGGACATCTCTTCGGAGTAGGATACCAGTTCATCCTCTTCCACTTTGAGTCCCTCTATTCTGGCCATCTCTTCGATGAATCTGTTCTTCTTCACTTCATCGAGTATGCCCGCCCTGAATTCTTCCACGAGTTTTTCCACGCTTTCGGCCTGCTTCAGGTACCCGTCGTAGCTCTTGTCCTTTTTCGAGTTCTCGATCGCCCTATGGACGAAAAAGCCGATCGTGGACTCGGCTATCTCGATTTCCACCAGATCATCTATTTTGTCCATCGCCTGCTGACGGAGGAAGTCCTTTTTCCAGCCGGCGAAGGATTTCACGCCCTCCTCCTCGATCTTCTTCTTCAGTTCGTCGAGATTAGATAGATCGGGATCGACCGTTCTGGCAAACTCGTCGTCGATCTCGGGCAGACTCTTCTTGAAGACTTCCCTTAGCTCTATGCTGTAAAAATACTCGTTGTCCGATCCTTCGAAAGTCCTGTTGAACTGGATGGTATCGCCCCTGGAATGACCGATCAGGTTTTTCACCATCGGCCTGTCGTCCTCGGCGGTGATCTGAACCTCCTGGGCCTTCTTGTCGGAGATCTTCTTCCCGTCCTTCACTATGGAGTACTCGATCTTCGCCATGTCTCCGATCTCGACAGGACCGTCTTTCGGTTCGATTATCGCGTGTTCGTCCCGCAGCTCTTCGAGCCTGTTGCTGACGTAGTTGACGACCACGTCGTCTCTTTTTGGTATCATCAGTTCGAGCTCGCCGAGGTCCTTTATCTTCAATTCCGGCTCTCTGTGGAGTTCCACTTCTATCGAAGCCACATCTCCTTCGCGCTTCTGGCTGACTATGGACGCGGGAATATAGAGCTTCTCCTCCTTGATCTCTTTTTCTACGGTTTCGGAAAGGTTCTCGAGAACCATTTCATCGAAACTCTCATCGAGGAAGCTTCTCACGATGCTTACGGGGACCTTGCCCTTCCTGAATCCCGGTATCGAATAGTGCTGGTTCACGTACTTTACAACTTCACCCTCGGCCTTTTCGACTTCCTCGGGCGTGAAGTAGAAGATGAATTTCTCAATGTTCTTCTCCTTATTCAAAAAATTCTTTTCCACTTATCTTTCCCTCCATTCAGACTGTTATTTGCTGTCCAATTATACTTATCCATACCGATGGCACGGTTAAACTGATGTTATTATTGACCGGTTCAGATCTCCACCACCTCGTACGATCGATTGGCAGGATCGAGCAGGACCACGGTGGATCTTCCCGTGAGGTATCCACAGCTCTCCCCCGGATTCAAAACCAGTCTATCGCCTTGCAGGTTCGTATCGATTCTGTGAGTGTGGCCGTAGAAGATGTAATCGGCCATGATGGTGTCGTTCAGGCCGAAAGGTTCGTGCATCATCACCACTTTTCTGCCTTCGACCTGCAGAGAAAGAGGGCCGGTTCCGATCGAAGATCCCAGAAGGTTCTTCAGGCCTATCCTTTCGCCGTCGTTGTTTCCAAAGACGACGTGGAGCGTACCTTTGTATCTCAGCAGTTCCCTCGCGGTGAAGGGAGAGACCAGATCGCCACAGTGAAAAACGACGGAGACTCCCCTTTCAATGGCGAGATCGATCGCTCTGGAAACCTTCGGTACGTTGTCGTGAGAGTCGGACATTATCATCCACATTTGTACACCTCTATTCAAAAAATCAATATATCATTGCAAAGTCCCGCAGTATCGCATACAATTATAACTGCACAACTGTCGAACAACAAAGGGTTTCTGTTCAGTCACCTGGAGGGTCTTTTGAGCGCTGTAAAACTTGCGATTCGTTTCTCTACGGGCGGTCTTCTGAGGTTTCTGTCTCATCAGGAGACGGCGACGGCTATCGAGAGGTTGATCCGCAGATCGTCGATCCCCGTTTCCTTCACCCAGGGCTTTCATCCGAGAATGAAGATCAGCTACTCGCCGGCCGTTCCCACTGGCGTGGGCAGTCTGGCCAATTACGTGTTGCTGGACTGCGAAGATGGGGTGGATGGCGTTCTGGAACTTCTGAAAGCACATTCGGTTTTCACCTTGAGAGCCCTGGGAGCGTGGTACCTGCCGGTGGATATAAAGATCGACGATTTTCTGGATTCCTACAGGTTTTCGCTGAGTCTTCCCGCAGAACGCTTCGAGCCGTCCCGCTTCGACCCGCAGCTGACTGTGGTGAAAAAGACCAAGAACGGGCAGCGCTCTTTCAGGGCCGGAGAAGTTTTTCAAAACCTGACGGTAACAACTCTAAAAACCTGTCATATGGTAGAATATTTCCAGCCAACGGAAAGGCCGGTACCATCGGAAGAATTGCTGAAGATCGTATCGCGAGAGGGAACCGCTTCTAACGAAGGGGTATTTGTTTATGTAAAAGAAGGTTACTTCAAGAATAGAGCTACGACTAATATTCTGGATGAAATAGGAGGGATTTGAAATGTCCGGTCACAACAAATGGGCGAATATCAAGCACAGAAAAGGTGCTCAGGATGCCAAGAGATCCAAAGTTTTCACCAAGATAATCAGAGAATTGATGGTTTCTGCCAGGGAAGGGGGCTCTGACCCCAACACGAACACGGCCCTCAGGACGGCCATTGAAAAGGCCAGGGCGGCCAACATGCCGAAAGACACGATGGAAAAGGCCATCAAGAAGGGCGCCGGAGAGATGGAGGGACAGTCGTTCTCGGAAGCGCTCTACGAAGGTTACGCCCCCGGCGGAGTGGCGCTCCTGATAAGGTGTCTGACCGACAACAAGAACAGGACGGCCCAGGAGATAAGACACACGCTTTCCAAATACGGCGGCACCATGGCCGAGAGCGGTGCGGTTGCCTGGATGTTCGAAAGAAAGGGCCTCATCACGGTCTCCAAAGAGCAGATCTCGGACCTTGAAGAGTTCCAGCTTCTCGCGATAGAGGCCGGCGCGGAGGATATAAAGGACGATATCGACCCCATCGAGATCGTCACCTCTCCGGATGCCGCCTCGAACGTCAAGACCGCCCTCGAAGAGAACGGCTACACTCTCTCTTACGAGTTGAACTATATCCCCAGCAACAGTCTCAAGGTATCGGGCTCGGAGGCCGGCAGGCTTTTGAAGCTTCTGGATATTCTCGAGGATAACGACGACGTTCAGGAAGTCTACGACAACTCCGATATAGACGAATCGGAAATGGAAGCGCTGGCTGAAGAGATCGGCTGAGATCGATGGCCCCGGGTGAGGGCGGAACTATCTGGAGTGGTTTTATTGCTTTCAATATTTGGTATGTCTCTGGCACTGATAATCGATCAGGTAACCAAGTACTTAGTAGAGAAGAACATGACGTATTTTCAGAGGATAGATCTGATCGGTGAGATTTTCGGTCTCAGGTATGTCAAGAACACGGGAGTCGCTTTCGGACTTTTCAGCAGCCAGGAGCCGCTGGTTCTCGTTTCCGTCGCGGTCTCGCTGGTCATAGCGATAGTCGTGTTATCTGTGGTCTTCGCTTCGAAACTGTCCCGGTTCGAGACTTTCCTGGTCGGTGTAATCGTCGGCGGGGCGATCGGCAACAACCTGATAGACAGGTTGAGGCTCGGGCATGTCGTGGATTTTCTCGAGCTCAGAGGCTTTCCGGCGATCTTCAACGCTGCCGATAGCTGCATAGTCGTTGGAGCGATCCTGCTGCTCGTATCGATGTATCGAAGGGAAAGACGTGATTCACGAAATACTGGTGACTAACCGGGAGAACGGTTGGCGCCTCGATAAACTGGTTTCTGAGAAAGCTCCTCCATGGATATCTCGTACGGCCATTCAACGCCAGATAAAAGATTGCAAGGTCTTTGTCGACAGGGTCTCGAAGAAACCCGGCTACAGGGTCAAATCCGGAGAATCGATAACCTTTGAGCTTCCCGACAGGCCCGAGGCGATGTCGATAGAGGCGGAAGATTTGCCGCTGAAAATAATCTACGAAGATAGAGATATCGTAGTGGTGAACAAAGATCCGGGGGTTATCGTACACCCGCTGCCGCGCAGGCAATCGGGGACGCTGGTGAACGCTCTTTTGAACCACTGTGTGGATCTTCAGGGGATCGGAGGCGTGATGAGACCGGGAATAGTTCACAGGCTCGACAAGGATACCAGCGGTGTGATAGTCGTCGCCAAGAACGATCTTTCTCACATCGCCCTCTCGGCGCAGTTCAAAAACCGCGAAACATCGAAGGACTATCTCGCGATAGTGAGGGGAAAGACTCCGCCGACGGGGAAGGTGGCTTTCTCGATCTCCCGACACCCAGTCAACAGGTTGAAAATGAGAGTGAGCGAGGACGGGAAGGAATCGCTGACTTACTTCAAAACGCTGGCGACCTTCGGCGGGGAGGCTTCGCTGGTTATGACCAGCCCGAGAACGGGGAGAACCCACCAGATAAGGCTGCATATGAAGGAGATAGGCCACCCTCTCCTGGGTGACGCCATGTACGGCAGGGCGAGGGAGGATACGATATACGGAGTGGAGCGCCAGATGCTTCACGCCGCGAGGTTGACCCTGTTCCATCCCAGATCTTCGAAAAAGATGACTTTCATAGCGCCCTTGCCCGAGGACATGAAAAAGGTTCTGGTGAACCTGTCGGTGATGGCGAGATGAAGACGGCCTTCATAGTTACCCCTTACGATCTCTACCAGTCCGTTCTGCTCCCGGAAGAGACGGCACGCGAGCTGGAGAGAAACGGCTACGAAAGATGCGTCGTAATCGACCGGACCCTGGCCTCTTTCGTGAAGTGGTCGAAGGTGCTGGCCCGGCATTCGATAACGGCCCTCCCGGGAATCAGAGAGGGCGAGTCTTACCTGGTCGCCAGAAACGGGGAAGGGTTTCGCGAACTTATCGCCGGCTCTAAAAGCGAATCGCCTAACCTCATCAGGTTCGAAGGCCGGCCGAAGAATCTCGATCCCTCCTCGCCCAATCCGATCTGGGAGACGCGCTACCTGAGCCGGGATCGAAAGAAGTTCGAGATCTACTCGTCCCTCAAGGGAGTCGATCTTGACGGCGACTACTCGCTGCCGGACGAAGAGAGATACGCGACCCTCCGGAACGGTATCGAAAGAGAGTCGAACCTGCCAGAGAGCTTCCCGCTCCAGCCTTACACGCAGACTTTCCCCGAGAAGATTTCGCCGGAGGACTTCAGAGCGCTTCTCTCCGGCAAACTTTCCGACAGGAGCGGCGAGGAGAAGTATCTATCTCGGCTGGAGAGAGAAGTATCGGTCATCTGTCTCAAGGGGATCCAGGATTACTTCATGACCGTGTCGAGAATAGTGTCGCTGGCACGGGAGATCGGTTGCTGGATAGGCCCGGGGAGGGGCTCGGCCGCCGGTTCCCTGGCGAGTTATCTTCTGGGCGTAACTAAAGTCGATCCCGTGGAGGAAGGACTCTATTTCGAAAGGTTTTTGAGCGTAAAAAGAGACGATCCGCCCGACATAGACATAGACGTCGAAGACCGCATGAGACAGGAGCTTCTCCTGAAACTGAGGGACTTCTTCGGCGACGATCGCTTCTGTTTGATAAGGACC
>DBRH01000073.1:43738-58397 GCA_002305955.1 Kosmotogaceae bacterium UBA1373 | reverse complement strand
GCGAGCTGGTGGGCTTTTATTCGGGTTTTTCGATCCATGCCGCCGGCGTGCTCCTGAGCGACGTTCCGCTGAATACGATGATTCCCCTCGAGAGGGAGGGGGAGTTCCAGGTCTCGCTCTGGGATATGGAGTCGCTTCAGGCGATGGGGTTGCAGAAGATAGATATACTGGGACTGCGCAACCTGACGCTCCTGAAGAGACTCACACAGGGCAAGGAGCCCTGGGAGTACGGCACGTCGAACAGAAAGACATACGAGGTGTTGAAGAAAGGCTACACGACGGGCATTTTTCAACTTGAAAGCCCCTTCGCCACCAGGATAGTCAAATCCATGGACCTCTCCTCGATAAACGATGTTTCCATAGCCATCGCCCTCAACCGCCCCGGTCCGATAAAATCCGGCGTGGCCGATAGATACATGAAATTGAACAGGGTTCCCGGCGAGCTGGAGAGAGTGAGGAGCAGGGACTCGATACTCTCGGAAACGAACGGCTTTCTCGTCTATCAGGAGCAGTTGCTGAGCATAGCCGGCAAGGAACTGGCCCTGAGCCTCGACGACGGCGAACTTCTGAGAAGGGCTCTCTCGAAAAAGGACGCCGAAAAGGTCGATCAGATATTGAACCGGGCCGCCGGGTTCAACAGCCTCCCGGACGAGAAAAGAAGAAGGGTTTACTCCTTCCTGATGAACTTCGCCGGTTACGCCTTCAACAAGTCGCACAGTCTCTGCTACGCCCTGATCTCTTACTGGCTGGCCTACTTCAAGGCCAACCGTCCCGGCCGCTTCTACGGAGAGGTCGTCAGAGAGGTCTCCGGCCACAACCTTTCCAGGCTCGTGGCCGAGTTGCGCGACAGCGGGATAGAGATCTCGACACGGGGAGAGCCCGCTCGAGAGAACGTGGAGTTATCCCTTTCCATACCATCTTCGCTGGGATACGGCGAGTTGCCGGCGAGGCCCGAAGAGGAGAGCTTCTTCTCTTTCGTCAGGACACACAGAAGAAAGCTGCAGGCCAAGGATCTCGAGCGGCTGATAAAGAGCGGGTATTTCGATCTTTACGGAAACCGCAAAGAGCTCCTCCGACAGATCAACAACGCGCTGACGGGTATGGCCCCGGAGTTGAAGTCTATCAGATCGGTCTTCGGCTTCAAAGAAGAAGTGCAGGAAAAGAAGGAGTACGACACCGATATGGAGAGGGCGCTGATGGAGATAGAAGCGCTGGGGTTCAACTTGACCTTCATCAAAGGGCCTGAAATTTCAGATGAGATTGCCGACACAAGCGTGACGGCAGCCCTGGCGAGACTGCAAACGGGGCTGGCGACTTTCAGAAGGGTAGATTATATGGGTAGGAGCTATATAACCGATGGGAGGACCTTCATAGAGGTCAACGATTCGCTCCCGATTCATGGATACGTAGTTTTCAAGGACGGCAAACCTTCGGTGTGGAAGGAAAGCGTCAGGGAAGTCTCGAGGATCGTGCACGGGAGTGTCGACAGAGACTTCATAGTAGAGGCGTCGCCCGGGGAGAGCGTAATTATCAAGGTGAAAGGAAAGACCCGCCTCATCCAGGGCGCACGGCTCAGAACGCTGGAACCCGATGAAATACTTTTGAAGTGAACCGGGAGGAAATTGATGCAGATCCTTTTCGTAAGACACGGCACCACCGAATGGAACAAAGAGAAAAGATGGCAGGGGAGTTCCGACGTGCCGCTTTCCGATGTCGGTCGCGCCCAGGCCAGGGTCACGGCCAGGTATCTCCTCGAACAGTTCGAAGTTCCGGAGGCGATCTACACCAGCGATCTGTCGAGGGCGCTGGAGACTTCGGGGTTTATCGCCGGAGAGTTCGGCAAAGAGCCCATCGCCACACCGTTACTGAGAGAGGCCCACATCGGTCTCTGGAGCGGTGTCGAAATCGAGGAGTCTTTCAAGACTCACGGCAGGTTGATTCAGAAGTGGCGCAGCGACCCCTGGGCAGATATGCCAGAAACGGAATCTCTGGGCGAATTGCAGAGGCGCTCGGTCGGTTTTCTGAAATACGTCGAGGGGCTCTATAAAGACGGCCAGTCCATAATAGTCGTCTCGCACGCCCTTTTCATAAAGAGCGTACTCTGTTATGTTCTGGGCATGCCGCTTCAGAACAACTACAGTTTCAATCTCGACAACTGCTCGATATCGACCATACGCGCCGGTGAAGGCGGAACGGGCTGGAGGCTCTTCGAACTCAACATCCACCGCCATCTTGCGCAAGTGCGGTGATCTGAATGAAGATAAAGGTTAACTTCCTTCCCGTCGAACTCTCCGGAGAGGTGGACCTGGCCGTCGTCGTCGATGTCCTGAGGGCGACGAGCACCATCGTCACCGCACTCCATGCGGGAGCGAGCCGGGTGATGCCGGTGGAGACGGTTGAGGAGGCCTTCGCAACGAAGCGGAGAGAGCCCCGGGTTCTTCTGGCCGGCGAAAGGGGCGGTCACATGATACCAAGATTCGATCTGGGAAACTCGCCCCTGGACTTCACGGAGGAACTGGTGAGGGGCAGGGAGATAGTCATGACGACGACCAACGGAACTCCGGCCGCCCTGCGTTCCAAGGGGGCCGGAAAGATAGTGGCCGCCTCCTTTCTCAACCTCGCCAGGGTTATCGAAGAGATCGGAAATGAACCGGGACTGGTTGCGATTCAATGCGCCGGGTCGGGAGGCCAATTCTCTATGGAGGATGTGCTCCTGGCAGGCGCCGCCGCTTCGGTTTTCGAGGATCGTCTCCTGGACGACGCTTCCAGAGCGGCCGTGTTTCTCTTCAGGAGCGCAAACGTTCCTCTGGACAGATTCCTTGTAGACCACTGCGAACACGCTAAAAAACTCTCCTCCATCGGTTATTTCGAAGATGTGGCATTTTGTGCTAAAATCAACATGTACGATTTGCTACCCGTCTGGCGGGAGAATGGATTCGTGCGGGGGTAGTCCATGGATCAGATATCTAACGTTCTTTTCATAATTGCGATGGGTGCCTTTTTTCTGTCGGTTATTTTTTTCGAGATCGGCACGAAGAAGGTGCGTAAACCAAAGGGTGAATTAAAGCCTCAGGATTACAGGCTGTACGACAAGAAAGGCTGGATTTCCCTCCTGGTTGCCGGCAGTTTTCTGGGTCTTTCGTTGCTCTTTGCGGTAGTTTTTTGAAGGTCTAGGGGGTTGATTTTATGGAAACCAAGCTCGCGGTTGAGGAAATCGTTTCAAAGTTACCGGGTGTGCACGGCGCGCGCATCGTCAACGATGAAGACGGTGAAATGGTCGAAATCCATGTGCTCGCAGATGTCTCCAAACCGGCGAAACAGCTGGTGCGAGACATCGAGACGGCCATCTTTGCGGCCTCTGGTGTTAAGATCGACAGGAAAATAGTGTCCATAGCGCAGATAGCTCTGGACTCCGAAGAGAAAAAGACTTCCGCAACGGACAGCTTCACCAAAGAAGATTCGCAGGGATACTCCTTCCAGTTACAAAGTCTAGAAACGAAGGCCACCAGCAAGAAACTCGATATCACAATCACTCTCGACCACGACGGAAAAGAGCTTCAGGGAACCTCGATCGTCGATTTAGGCGACGACGAAAAGTACATGGCAGTGGTTGAAGCGACGGTGGCTGCCATCAGGGACGAAATACCGGGCTTCAGAGTGGAGTTCATAGAGAAGTTGATGTACGGGATGAACGAAATCGTCATGGCCGTAGGTTCTTCCCTGGTGAACGGCAAGAGAAAGAAGGAAGCCGGTGCAAGGCTCTGTAAGAAAGATAGCCTGAACGATTTCGCAATGGTTGTACTTGAGATCGTAAATAAAATCTGATCTTCCAAGCGTATACAAGTATTTATTGTGGAGGTGCTCCAATGGAGTTTTCACGCTTAGTTTCTTCAGTTACGCCTTCTGCTACTCTGGAATTCAACAAAAAGGCACTGGAACTGGCAAAAGCGGGCGAGAACGTGGTCAAGTTCACCGCCGGCGAGCCGGATTTCCCGACGCCCAGACCGATAATCGACGCCGCCATACTCGCTTTGAACGAAGGAAAGACCAAGTACACGAACGCGACGGGTATCGACGAGTTGAGAAAGAGAATCGCCCTGAAACTGAAGGCCGACAACGGACTCGACTACTCGGCCGATGAGATCGTAGTCGCCAACGGCGGGAAGCAGGCTATCTACAACGTTCTTAAGGCCATTTTGAACCCCGGCGACGAGATAGTTATAATCTCGCCGGCCTGGGTCAGTTATGAAGCCCAGATAAGACTCTGCGGCGGAGAGCCCGTGATCGTGGAGTCGAAAATAGAGAACGGCTTCGTACCGGAAATCGCCGAAATAGAGAAGGCGCTCACTTCAAAAACCAAAGGTATAATCATAAATTCACCGAACAACCCGACGGGTGCCATATATCCGGAAAGCTTCCTCAGGGAACTGGCCGCGCTCAGCTTTGAACGGGATTTTATGGTCATATCCGACGAGGTCTATGAAAAGCTCGTTTTCGATGCGCCGCACTTCTCCATAGGCTCCGTACCGGGAATGAAAGAGAGAACGGCCGTTATAAACGCCTTCTCGAAGACCTATGCGATGACGGGCTGGAGGGTCGGTTATTCGGCCACTTCTCTGAAGCTATCTAAGGCCATCGGCAAGATACAGAGCCATCTGGTCTCGAACGTGAACACGATGGCCCAGTACGCCGCGCTGAAGGCCTTCGAAGTCGACACTTCCGAGATGGTGAGGATCTTCAAGGAGCGGAGGGATTTCGTCGTTTCCAGGCTGAACGCCATGAACATGGTTTTCAACGACCCGTCCGGCGCCTTCTATGTCTTCATAGATGTCCGGCCTTACCTCGGGGGTAGATTCAAAGATTCGCAGGAGTTCGCCATAGGATTGCTGGAAGAGAAGAAAGTGGGAATGGTTCCGGGTAGCGCCTTCATTTGTGAAGGCTTCATAAGAATGTCGTACTCCAGCTCCATGGAAGATCTGAAGGAGGGGCTGGACAGGTTCGAGTCTTTCCTCAGCGAAGGGAAGCGTTGATCACCGGCCGGCCCAGTCGAGCCCCCATCTGAATGATTCCGTTACGAACCGGACGCTTTCGAAAGTCGAAGAGGAGAGGTCGTCGAGCATTCTGTGCAGGGCATCCCTGAAGGCCGGCTGGGTGTTGCCGGAACGGATCTCCATCAGACACTCAACCGTGGCCGCGAATTGATCGGCCGCCCTTACGAGTTCCCCTTCGGTCGTGGCGAAGGGATCGAGCATCCGGGATTTGAGCTCTTTGACAAGTTCATCTGGCATACCGCGGAGCAAGTTGTCGCTGACCATCTGTTCCTCGACCTGGGATATCACCTCTTCGAATCCGGGGACCTTCTTTTTCGTCGGGGTGATTATATCTCCGGTCATGCTCTCGGGTATGTCGTGCAGGAGGGCGCGCTTGACGACTTCCACCGGGTCGATCTTCTCTCCGTTCTCTATCTCCATGCTGGAGAGAATGTAAGATGTGAGAGTGACGTAGAAGGAATGGCCCGCGACCGTTGTGGGAACGTTCCTGTTGAGCCTGTTCCATCTGACAGCGCGCAAAAGAACGACCAGGGCGTCGGCGTATCGCTTAACCCAGTCGGAGTTCACTAGCAAACCGTAAGGCTGGAAATCCTTGAAACTCTCCAGTCTCCCTTCAAGATCCTTGAGGGGTCTGGCGAAGAAATCCGGGAAGTACCTGCCGTGAATTTCGGCCTCGAGCCTTGCCGAAAGCAGATCACCCGTTTGAATTATACGGCCTTCGGTCGAAGCGTCCTTCGTGTCGACCATGGAGGCGAAGAACTCTCCCCTTCTTTTGGAGGGAAAGTACTGGACGACCTCTTCGACGGTTTTGGAGAAGACGGCGGTCCATTTTTCCGGAGACAGCGATTTTATGAGTATCTTCGTATCGACCGAGATATCGGAGAGGAGACACTTGGGTAGTTCTTTGAGGACCAGCCGCTGGAAGAGCTTGTTGTCGTCGAGTTCCAGCCCGTGGAGGGCCGACATCTCCGACATCAACAGGCAGTACTGTGCCGACACGAAGGCGTTTTCCGCCTCGTTGGTTCTGACGAGCGTCGGCATGTTGTTCCATCTGTACATCGTAAAGAGATTCGTTGCCAGCTCAAGGAGTTTTACGTAACCATGAAACACCGTTATTCCCCCAATCGAGAGTATACTGTGTTCAATTATAAGTTATGGATGACGGAAACTGATAAAAATTCCGGGTAATTGAAGAGAGGCGAGAAGAGTGAACATCGAAAAATGGATGAACAGGACTTACCCCATTTTCAAAGAAAGCGAACTGCTGGGAAGTGTTCTCGAAAAAGTTAGGGAGTACGGGCTATCTACGATAATAACGACGACTCAGAACGGAAGACTTTCGGGGATCGTTTCGGTAGATGAAATAGACAGCAACGACTACGAAGGCGAACTGGCCGGAATAGTCAGAGAGCCTGCCTTCTATTGCACCGAGTCGGACTTCATAGAAGACGCGGCGCTGATATTGATCGAAAGCCACGATTATCTCTTGCCGGTCGTCGATGAAGAGCTGATCGTGACGGGCGTTATAAGCGTCTTCGAAATTCTCGAAGGCCTCATGGAGTTCACCGCCATGGACAAACCCGGCGCGAGGATCTCGATCAGCCTGGTGGATAAGCCCGGCGCGCTTAGGGACGTGGTGGACTTTCTGGCCGATAAGGAGATCAACATCCTCTCGATAATCACTGCCTCCGGCGACAGCGAGGGAACCAAAAGGGTAGTGATAAGGACGGACGAGACGGATATTCAGTACATAGCCGGGATACTCGAGGAGAACGGCATATCCTTCGAGACGATAAGCGAAGAGGAGGGTTTCGGTGTCTGATTTTCTCAAATACATATTTCTTGGATTCGTGCAGGGCGCGACCGAGTTTCTCCCCGTTTCTTCATCGGGTCATCTGACGATCCTCTCGCGTTTTTTGAATGTCCCGCTGAATGAAGAATCGAGGGCCGCTTTCTTCGCGATTCTTCACCTGGCCACTTTCTTTGCCGTTTTGATTTTCACGTACCGCGACATCTGGTTGATCCTCTCGGGATTGGCCGACAGAAAAAACAGAAAGAACTCGCTCAGATACATACTCCTGCTTCTGGTGGCCACGATTCCGGCCGTGGTTTTCGGTTTCCTCTTCGAAGAAAAGATAGAGGCTCTCTTCTCGGACGCGTGGCTCGCCTCGGCGATGCTGTTCGTGACGGCTTTCGTATTGCTTATCTCAGATATGTTCAAGGGAAAGAGGAGGGTTTTGCAGCTCTCGATAGCGGGCGCGCTTTCGATAGGACTTTTCCAGGCCATAGCGATCGTACCGGGCATCTCCAGGAGCGGCATGACTATCTTCGGCGCTTTGCTCGTCGGTCTGGCCAGAAGCGAGTCGGTGAGGTTCTCTTTCCTGTTGAGCCTGCCCGTCACTCTGGGGGCCGGTATTCTCAAACTGTCCAGCGTCGACCTTCCTCTGACGACGGTCTTGCCGGCGGCGATAGTCGCCTTCGTTACCGGGTTGTTCGGCCTGTGGTTGGTGAAACTGCTCGTGCTCAAGGGAAGACTGAGATTCTTCGGTATTTACTGTATAATTGTTGGTACGGTGGGTTTGATTATTCTGGGAGTGATGTGATTTGGACTTACATCTCCTCTTTCCCGGTAGCACCCTCTATGTACCGGGAATGATGGATGCCTCAAATAGTAGCTGTTCATTACTTATAGAAGATAATAGAAAAGTGCTGGTCGATCCCGGCGGATTTCCCTCAATGAAGATCCTCGAGGAAAAGCTATCGATGTTCGGCCTTTCTCCAGAAGACATAACCGATATCCTTCTCACGCATCTACATCTGGACCACGCGTTCAACACGATTTTCTTTTCTCGCGCAACTGTCTATCTCCACGAGAGCTACTCCAGCAGGAATTACACCTCCTTCGGACCGCTGGTCGGGAAGATGTACCGAACGGTCATTGATTCCTGGAATAACGTGGTTACCGTTTCCGACGGGGACACGGTCCTCGGAGGCGTGAAGGTCCTCGGTTCGCCCTATCATTCCAGGGACCACGTATCGTACTTCTTGAATTCGACCAACTTTGGAAGGGTTTTCATCTGTGGAGACGTCTGCATAAGGCAGATAAATTATCATGAAATGCGCAAGGGAATGAGAGACGACGACGCGGCGGCCTTCGTTTTGAAGTATTTCGACGAAGCCGACACGGTTATCTTCTCTCACGATTTGCCGCTTTTCAAGAGGTGAATGTATGAGAGTACTTTTCGTTTCGTATGAAGTTTATCCTCTGGCAAAAGTGGGAGGACTCGCCGATGTAGCGGGATCTCTTCCCAAAGCCTTGAAGGAACTGGGACTGGATATAGACGTGCTGATGCCTTTTCACGGCTCGGTACAGAATAGAGGAATAGAGAACACCGGCAGGACTGTAAAAACCAGGTTCGTCAAAAAGGAATACGAATTCGAGCTTCACAGAACTAAATTACCCTCCAGCGAGGTGGACCTTTACCTTCTCAAGAACGACGAACTCATGAACGCTCCGGAAGTTTACAACGTGAGCGACCTTGGACTTCAGGCCATGGCCTTTTCCGACGCCGCTTCCGTGTTCGCCTCAGAAGGCGGTTACGATCTCGTGCATCTGAACGACTGGCACACCGGACTGATGGCCGTCTATCTCGACCAGATCGGAAAGCCGATTAGAACACTGATATCCGTACACAATCTGGCTTACCAGGGAGTATACCCCGAAAACTATCTGCGCATCTCGGGAATAGAGAGAGACAGGTGGGGGATGGTCTCCTCGGGCGACAACATCAACTGCCTCAAGGCCGGGCTGATAGCTTCCGATATGATCAACACGGTATCGCCGACCTACGCCAGAGAGATACAGACAAGCGAGTACGGCGCCGGGCTCGACGGGGTGTTGAGAGAGAGAAAAGACGATCTGATCGGTATTTTGAACGGCATAGATTCAACCGAGTACGACCCGGCGAAGGACAGACATCTCTGGGTCAACTTCGATTCTAAAAATGTCGAAGGCAAAGCTATCAACAAAGGGCATTTGCAGGATTTTGTCGGCCTGCCGCGCACGGACAACGCCGTGATAGGCCTTATATCAAGACTCGTCGACCAGAAGGGACTGGACCTGATAGCCGCGATCAAAGAGGATTTGATGGAACTGCCTCTCCAGCTAATAGTGCTGGGTACGGGCGAGAAGAAGTACGAAGGGATGTTTGAAAGACTGCAGGTTGAGTGCCCCGATAAAATTGCGGCGAAGATAACCTTCAACCTGGACCTGGCCCAGAAGATCTACGGTGGCTGCGACATGTTCCTGATGCCCTCGAGATACGAACCCTGCGGGCTCGGCCAGCTTTTCGCCATGAGATACGGAACGGTGCCCGTGGTACGTCTCACCGGTGGTCTCGCCGATACGGTGAAGGAGTTCGATCCATCGAGTTTCGAGGGAAACGGCTTTGGATTCTACGATTACAGTCCCGAAGAGCTTCTCGAGACTCTGAAAAAGGCTATAAAGGCTTACGAAGATCAGCGGACCTGGAGCAGGATCGTCTCCAACGCTATGGAGGAAGACTTCTCCTGGAAAGCCTCGGCCAGGAACTATCTGGCAGTTTACGAGAAGATTCTGGAGGTCAAAGGCGATGCCTGAACTCAGAAAAGATCCGATAATAAGACGCTGGGTGATAATAGCCACGGAGAGGGCGAGAAGGCCCCACGATTTCATAAACTCCAAAGAAAAAGCCGAAACCACCTTCTGTCCCTTCGATTACGGCAATGAACACACGACTCCGCCGGAGGTCATGGCCTTCAGGCCGGCCGATACCGAGAAGGACAGCCCGGGCTGGTGGGTCAGAGTCGTCCAGAACAAGTTCCCGGCCCTCGATCCCGGTGTGGAGCCGGAGAGATTCGGTCACGGTATGTACGATGTGATAAAGGGTTTTGGAGGCCACGAGGTCATCGTCGAGACGCCCGATCACAACGCCACGCTGGCAACGCTCTCCTACCAGCAGGTGAAAGAAGTAATCTGGGCTTACAAAGAGCGTTTCAGATCTCTCGAGAAAGACGAGAGGATCAAGTACATTCTGATCTTCAAAAACCACGGAAGAGAGGCCGGCGCTTCTCTGGCGCATTCGCACAGCCAGCTGATAGCCACGCCCATAGTGCCCAAGCGAGTCAGCGAAGAGATCGCCGGATCGATAGATTATTACAGCTTCAGGGAGAGGTGTGTCTACTGCGATATGGTGAATCAGGAACGGCTCGAAGGAACCAGGGTCGTCGAAGAGAACAGAGATTTCATAGCCTTTGAACCCTTCGCCGCCAGATTTCCCTTCGAGACCTGGATAGTTCCGAAAGTCCACAACCACAATTTCGGCGAAATAACGTCCGGAGAGATAGACGGTTTCGCCTTCATCCTGAAGAACACGTTGCTCAGAATACATAAGTCCCTCGACAACCCGCCTTACAACTTCATGCTGCACACGGGTATCAGGGGCGGTAAGGATATGACTCACTATCACTGGCATCTTGAGATAGTGCCGCGCCTTACGAGGGTGGCGGGATTCGAGTGGGGCTCGGGTTTTTATATAAATCCAATGCCCCCGGAACATGCGGCGATGTATTTGAGAGAAGTCAAGATCGACGGGGAGGGATGAACTTGGAGACCAGAGTTAGCGCGGAGCTTTTACGGCATCTAGAGAGCCTTTCGAAACTCGAGCTGGAAGAAGGAGAAAGAACCGGTCTCAAGAGGGATATCGAAGAGATTCTACAGTACATGACTCTGCTCGATGACCTCGACCTGAGCGTGGACGAGATGGTATCTCCGGTGGAGATAGATCTCGAGCCCAGACCCGACGAGGTTCAACCCTTCGAACACAACGAAAAGATAACTGAGAATTTCCCGGAGAAGTCCGGACCGTACATAACCATTCCCAGAATCTATAAATTTGATGAGTAGGGAACTTGGAAGGCAGTTCGAAGAGCTCGCCTGCGCCTACCTGAAAAACACGGGATACAGGATAGTCGCCAGGAACGTTTCCTACAGGTTCGGAGAACTCGATATAGTGGCCTACGATGGCAGAGTCCTGGTTTTCGTTGAAGTCAAAGGCGGAAATGGCTTCTCCCCGCCTAGGTACAGGGTGGACGAGAGGAAGTTGAGACATCTCGAGATGGCGGCCAACAGGTTCATAGCGCAGGAAAGGCCGAAATTCGACGAAATCCGCCTCGATGTGGTTGAAGTGCTGAACACAGGAGAGATAAATCATATAAAAAGTGTCGGAAGGTGGTAGGAAGTATGAGAGATAATCTGGCGATAGAAAGGGAGTACAGTAGATGGCTTGAACATTCTTCCGGTGAGTTGCTCGGCGAACTTGAAAGCCTCTCGGCCGGAGAGGTGATCGAGCGGTTCGCCATGGATCTGGAATTCGGTACCGGCGGAATGAGGGGCAAGCTCGGCGCCGGGACCAACATGATGAACTCGAAGACCGTTGCGAGGGCTACGCTGGGTTTTGGAAAGTGGATACTCGAAACAGGCAAACCATCGGTCGTCATAGCCTACGATACGAGGAACAAATCGCTGGAGTTCGCTGAAGTGGCAGCCGATGTACTATCTTCGATGGGAATAAGGGTTTACCTCTTCAACGAACCGACACCGACTCCCGTTCTCAGTTACGCCGTAAGGGAACTCAAAGCGGGCGGGGGCATTGTGATCACGGCGAGCCACAACCCTTCTCAGTACAACGGATACAAAGTCTACACTTCCGATGGAACGCAGGCCGTTCCCGAACCTGCCGCGAGGATAACCGAGAGGGTAAACGAGTCGGATTACTTCGAAGAGTATGCCCCCAGGAAGGAACTTATCGAGATCGCTCCGGAAAATATACTTTTAGGTTTCATGAAAACCGTTGAAAATAAAGTGAAATCTTTGTGCAACAATTATGAGAATATGCGTCTGGTATACACTCCTCTACATGGTACCGGCAACTATCCGGTGTACAGAGTGCTGTCTGATCTCGGCCACGAAGTCTTCCGCGTCGAGGAACAGTCGACGCCCGACGGTAGTTTTCCAACGGTCGGCTATCCCAATCCCGAGGATCCGCGTGCCTTCGAAATGGCCCTGTATTTGGCGCGTGAACGCAACTGCGACATGATAATAGCTACCGATCCCGACTGCGATCGTATGGGTTTGATGGTTAAGCACAACGGCGAGTTCCTTCTTCTGAACGGCAATCAGACCGGCTCTATCATGGCGGCCTTCATACTCGAGATGATGGAGGGAAACCTGCCGGATAATCCCTTCGTAGTGAAGACGATAGTGACGACCGATCTGGTCAATAAAATAGCCTCAGATCACGGAGTGGCAGTCAAAGAAACCCTTACGGGTTTCAAGTTCATAGGAGAGTTGATAGAGAAATCCACAGTCTCGGGAGTGGGGAATTTCCTGTTCGGTTTCGAGGAGAGTTATGGATATCTCTTCGGAAAACACGCCAGGGACAAGGACGCGGTCGTTGCGGCGGCTCTGGCGAGCGTTATCGGCGGGTTCCTCAAAAAGAGGGGCGAAACGCTCTACGATTATCTCGAGGGGATTTACTCCAGGTACGGGTATTTCGTGGAGGATCTGGTGAACAAAGAGTACGAAGGAATCGAGGGTAAGCGCAGGATAGATTCCATAATGACAGGCTTGAGGGAGAAGGGGGTTCGGCCCATGAAAGGGAGAAAGTTGATCGAAATACTGGATTACAGCCCGGGAATAGAGGGGCTGCCGCCTTCGGATGTGATATCGATACAGTTCGAGGGCGACCTCAAACTCATCGCAAGGCCCTCCGGAACAGAGCCCAAGATCAAGTTCTATCTCATGGCCAGGGGATCGAGCAGAGAAGAAGCAAGAAAGAATATAGATGAAATGAAAGAACTGGTTGAAGGGATTGTAGTCCGATGAATCACAAATATGCACACATACTGTACAACGACAAAGAGTACCTCACTCCCAAGAAAGCTACGTTCGATCACCGGACCAAAGCCGGCTTCATGACCACCTGGTCGACCGATCACGCCTCTTTGCTTCTGAAGGAGAAGTACTGGAACTGTCTGAGCGCTTTCGGTCTGGAGAGCGCCATGAGAAGAAAGATATCCTTCGAAAGAAAGCACAGCGACACAAATCTCCTGTATTTCAAATACGAACTGGAAGTTCCCGACTCACTGGAGGGATACTTCGACGCGACCGTCGTCGGGGCCGTTTCCAGGCATCTTTCGATAAGGGAAACCACCGAAGAGGTTTACAAAATGCTCCGCGACTACGCCGACGGGTCGCTGAAATTCAACGACCAGATCATTTCTTCGTGGCTGGGCGAAAAAGTCAGTTCGCTTTACCTTGAAAACCGCGAGAAGAGCGAACTCGAAAACGCACTCTTGAAGTATGTGGAAACGATCGTGAGCAAAATTCTGTGGAACGTTTACAATGGAGATCTGCCAAGGATGGGTAAAGACTTATCGTCGATGGTTTATCTTTACACAGAGATGCTGGATCTGGCCCTGTCTGTCTAGTCATGAAGAGATTTGCGGCCGTTGTCTCCTACGACGGGACGGATTTTTTCGGTTTCCAGAACCAGCCGGAAATGCGGACGGTTCAGGGTACCTTCGAAGAGGCTCTCGAGAGGATCCACAAATACAGGATCGTGACTCAGGGCGCCGGAAGGACCGACACCGGCGTCCACGGTTACGGACAGGTAATAGCCTTCGATTCCAGCCTCGATCATTTGAGCGCCAAAATAATGTGCGACGCGCTGAACGCGAATCTTCCGGCCGACATTTACGTCAGAAGGGTTCACGAAGTGGAGTCCAATTTCAGTCCGAGATTTGCGGCGAAGAAGAGGATATACCACTATCACATACTCAATTCGAGCGAACCCGACATATTCCGGCGGAGGTACGTCTGGTGGTTCCCGTACGGGCTGGATATAGAGGCGATGAGGAAGGCCGCCGGCCACCTGACCGGGGAGCACGATTTCTCGGCTTTCAAGACGGGTAGAGACGATAGAAACCCCAACAGAACCATCTCGTCGATCAGGATAATCAGGTACCCTTCCCGTTTGATTCTGATCAGGGTAGAGGGCGTTTCCTTTTTGAAAAGAATGGTGAGAAACATAGTCGGCACTCTCGTAAAGGTTGGAACGGGCGGCATTCAAGAGGACACGGTGAGGGAGTTCCTTCTGTCTCAGGATAGATCGAATCTTCCAAGCTCGGCGCCTCCTCAGGGACTGGTCTTTTACAAGGTCATATTCGATGAGTTCGAAACTTAGGCTCGATGAACTTTTATTCGGTAAGGGAATGTCAGAGAGTAGGAGCAAAGCCAGCGAATTGATAAAGGCCGGCAGAGTGTCGGTGGAGGGCTCGATCGTCGAAAAACCCGGCTTCAGGGTCGATGTCGAAAGCCGCATCGCGATAACCGGCGGGAAACAGCCTGTGGGTCGCGGATACTACAAACTGGAAAAGGCCCTGGAGTTTTTTGGCCTCGACGTTTCAGGCAAAGAGGTTGTAGATCTCGGCTCTTCCACGGGAGGGTTCACACAGTTGCTGCTTGAGAAGGGTGCCAGGCGTGTAGTCGCCGTCGATGTGGGCAAGAA
>DBRH01000073.1:43146-43569 GCA_002305955.1 Kosmotogaceae bacterium UBA1373 | reverse complement strand
CGCCATTCACGTGGAAGTTTTGGAGAGATCCATAAAGGCCTTCGGAGAGGCCGGTCTCTATGCACAGAACTTGACTTTTTCTCCAATTCGTGGAAAGAATGGTAACATAGAGTATTTGCTCCTGACAGTGAAAAAACAGATCTTCGTCGATATCGATACGTGGTTTATAGTTGATAGAGCTTTTTCTCTTTAGCAATCGGGAGAGTTTTCAGTCAATCGAAGGGAGGGAAGACCCGATCCGCTTTTAATTCGGCCCGTCGGGTTAATTTTGAAATTTTTCGTCTTTCTTTTGTGCTTTGTGATCCATTTTTCTGGAGTAGCGGCTCAAGAGCTTTTCGATTTCGTACCCGAGAGTGCGGGGTATTTTGTCGTTCTGAGAAGTATGCGTTCGACTCTCGAGACTCTGAGGGACA
Organism: Kosmotogaceae bacterium UBA1373; assembly: GCA_002305955.1. Classification (GTDB taxonomy): domain Bacteria; phylum Thermotogota; class Thermotogae; order Petrotogales; family Kosmotogaceae; genus Mesotoga. Next base: position 43,156 of record DBRH01000073.1, on the reverse strand, counting down.
GTACCAATTT
>DBRH01000073.1:41874-43130 GCA_002305955.1 Kosmotogaceae bacterium UBA1373 | reverse complement strand
AGTCTGCTGAAGGATGCCTTGAACAGAGACCTTCTTCTGGCCGGAGAAGGCCTGGAGCTCTCCCTGGAAGATCTTCTCACGTTCGATCCCTTTTACCTTCTGGAGAAGCTCAAGCTTTCCAGAGCGAGGATCTTCATAGTCTGGAAGAGCGAATCTTCCTTCACTCTTCTCAAAGCCGTCGCCGCCCTGCTGGATATGACGATCTTCGCCCAGCCGGGGGAGAGCATAAACGAGTTGAGGAGCAACAGCGGGACGCTCTTCTACTACACAGGAGAAGGTTTTCTGATAATTGGCGGTAACAGGGAAGCCGTTCAAACGGCCCTGAACACCTATCAGGGACAGGACAGAAGGTTGCTCGAAGCGAGCGAAAAGGGCAGAGAGATAGCCGAGATGAGTTACGACTACACCATTACTGGCTTCTTCGACAGCGATCGTTTCAAGATCGATCTCGGACTTCAGTCACCCTTTTCGGTGGACAACACGGTTGTTTTCGCCCGCCCGGAAGGCCATACGTTATCGGCCACCATAGTTCAGGACACGATATTCCTCAATTCGCAGGATCTGGAAGTTTTTTTGGAGCTTGCCGATACGAAGGAGAACGAGGCCTCGGAAAAGACCTTTGGCGACTATACGGTCTTCTTCCCCTCTTCTTCCGTGGAAACTCTGAGAAACGAGTTGACCCACTGGTTCGAGCTCGATCTCGAACCTTACAGGGAACTGGCCGATTACATAGTGCTCCTATCCAGAGAGAGCACCGGGAACGCCCGGATATACGGAGAGCTGGTTTCGGAGGTTCCAAAAGTCTCGGCCGTTTTCAAGAACAGGAACGGCGATACCTCCTTCCTCGAAAGCCCCCTCAAAGAGTGGGGTGCAAAGACTTCGATTTACAGGGGAAACCGGGTATATGAACTGGAGAATGATTTCGACACGATATATTTCATTTTCTCACCCGCGACCACGGTACTCACGACACTCACTCCCGAGGAGTACTACTCGACCGTTTCATCGTCGGGAACGCTCCGGGACAACGTCAGTTACGAGTTTGTAAGAGAACTGGGAATGGAGAAAGACATCGTCGAGGCCTTCGTCGATGTGAAGAAGATCTTCAAATCGCTGATAGGGATTACGCTGGACAGTGCGATCTTCTACCAGCAAACCTTTCTGGAGAACGGTAAGATGGTTCACGCTCTCCGGTTTTACTGAGGTGATTGTATGTCCATTTTCGATAAGATTTTCGACAAGAACAAAATGCTTCT
>DBRH01000073.1:0-41854 GCA_002305955.1 Kosmotogaceae bacterium UBA1373 | reverse complement strand
ACCGAAGAGCTGAAGAAAGCGGCCGAAAGCGGTCCTCTGGAGGACTTGATACCCGAGGCCTTCGCGCTGGTGAGGGAAGCGGCGAAGAGGACCACGGGAATGAGGGCCTTCGACGTGCAGCTTATGGGAGCCATGGCCCTGAACGAAGGCAAGATAGCCGAGATGAAGACGGGCGAGGGAAAGACCCTTGTCGCGACCATGCCGCTGTATCTGAACGCCCTTACAGGAAAGGGCTGTCACCTGGCAACCGTGAACGACTACCTGGCGAAGAGAGACGCCGGCTGGATGGGACCCGTGTACGAATATCTCGGGATGAAGGCCGGCTTCATACAGGCCAGCATGGATCCGGTCACCCGGAAGGAAGCCTACAACTGCGACATTACCTACGGCACGGCCAACGAGTTCGGTTTCGACTATCTCAGGGACAACCTGGTCTATTCGCTCGAGAACAAAGCTCAGCGCGGCCACAACTTCGTTATCGTGGACGAGGCCGACTCNNTCGTCCAGTCTCTACCGGCAGTTCGCCTTCTTCGCCAAGAGGTTTCAACAGGAAAAGGACTTTCTGGTCGACGAGAAAGACAGGACCGTCACCCTCACCGATGAAGGTATAGCCAAGGCCGAGAAATTGCTGCAGATAGACAACCTGTACGATCCGAGCAACTACGACTACCTCTTCCATCTGCTCAACGCCCTCAAGGCCATGACCCTGTACAGAAAAGAGGTCGATTATCTCGTGAGTCAAGAGGGAGAGGTCGTGATAGTGGATGAGTTCACGGGGAGACTCCTTCAGGGCAGAAGATACTCGGAGGGCCTACACCAGGCGATAGAAGCGAAGGAAAACGTTCAGATAAGACAGGAATCGATCACTTTCGCTACGATCACTTTCCAGAATTACTTCAAACTGTACGAGAAGGTCTCGGGAATGACCGGGACGGCCGCAACCGAAGAGTCGGAATTCATATCCATGTACAACACGCCGGTGGCAGTCGTTCCCACCAACCGCGAAGTTGTGAGAGGGGACAAGGAAGATCTGATCTACAAATCCCGTGAAGAAAAGGACGAAGCCATAATAGAGGAGATCGTAAGGAGATACGAAAAGGGGCAGCCCGTACTGGTAGGGACCACCTCCATAGAGAAGAGCGAACAGTTGAGCAATTTACTTCAGAAGAAAGGCGTGGCCCACGAAGTTCTCAACGCGAAGTATCACGAGCGCGAAGCCGAAATAGTCGCCAAGGCCGGTCAGGCCAAAACCGTCACCATAGCCACGAACATGGCCGGTAGAGGAACCGACATCAAGCTTGGCGAGGGAGTCGTGGATCTCGGAGGCCTCTTCGTGCTCGGAACTGAGCGCCATGAGAGCAGGAGGATAGACAACCAGCTCGTGGGCAGGTCTGGCAGACAGGGAGACCCCGGAGAATCCAGGTTCTATCTTTCGACGGAAGACGATCTGCTCAGGTTGTTCGGCGGGGAGAGAATGCAATCGATAATGACGACCCTGAAGATCGAAAGGGGACAGCCCATCGAGCATCCGCTGCTCAGCAGAATCATATCCTCTTCACAGAAGAAGATCGAAGGGATACACTTCGAAATTAGAAAAAGGCTGTTTGAGCTCGACTCGGTCATGGACCAGCAGAGAAGCGCGATTTACGCCCACAGAGACTGGGTTTTGAAGGGCGAAGAACTGGATTCGAACATCTCCGAGATAATTCGCGACGTAGTTGAAAGAAGGCTCGATGGATTGCAGGAGATGCCGTCCAGAGAGGAGATCAGAAACTCCTTCGCCTTTCTGCCGCCCGATTCTCTGGCCCGCCTGAGCGAGTCGAAAACCGTCCAGGAATTGAAAGAGTCGGCCATAAAAAGCCTCGAAGATACTTACCAGGAGAAGAAGAAGTCCTTCGGCGAGGAGTTCCCCCAGGTCATGAAATACATAATGCTGAGGATGATAGACGAAAGGTGGCGCAGACACCTGGAAGCCGTAGACCACCTTAAGGATTCGGTGGGATTGAGAGCTTACGGCCAGAAAGATCCCGTGGTAGAATTCAAAAAGGAATCTTACGAGCTTTTCCAGCAATTGACGGATTCTCTTTACGACGATATAGCGAGCGCCATCGTCAGAATAGTGAAGGTCGATAGCGACAAGGCCCAGCAAAAAGCCGACAAGGAATTCAAGAACCTTCAGGCCGTACACTCGGAGTTCGGTACCGCCGATAAGAAATCCGATTCTACCGGAAAAAAGAAGGGCACCAAAAGGTTCAAGGTTAAGCGCTAGTACGGAGGTGTAATTTGATAAGTTACGAAATAAACTCAAAGATTCAGGAATTGAGAGACAAGTTCGACTCGATAAAGGGAACGCTTGATCTGGTGAGAATGAATGAAAAGTTGAAGGGAATCGAGCATAAAATGAGCGACCCGTCCATATGGAACGATAAAAGGGAGGCCTCCAATCTTGGAAAGGAAGCCCAGTCTTTCAGAAGCACCCTTGAATTGTTGAAAGACGTGGAAGGCGAATTCGAGAATATAGATATCGCCGTCGAACTGGCCTCGGAAGATGAGAGCTATGTCCGCCACGTGGAGGAACTGGTCGCCCTGGCGTCGAGAAAAGTGAGGGAATTCGAACTCACGATTCTCCTCAGCGGCCATTACGACAACAACAACTGTTTTGTTTCGATCCACCCGGGAGCCGGCGGGACCGAGTCGCAGGACTGGGCCTCGATGCTGATGCGCATGTACACAAGATGGGCCGAAGCGAACAGATACAAAGTCACGATCGTCGATGAACTGCCCGGAGACGAGGCCGGTATAAAGAGCGTGACTCTGAACTTTGCCGGACCTTACGCCTATGGGAAGTTGAAGTTCGAGGCGGGAGTTCACCGATTGGTCAGGATATCCCCGTTCGACGCCAACCACAGGAGGCACACCTCTTTTGCGTCCGTCAGCGTCTTTCCCGAAATGGAGGAAATCCCGGAGATCGATATAAGGCCCGAAGAACTCAAGATAGACACTTACCGCTCGGGTGGCGCGGGAGGTCAACATGTTAACAAAACCGATTCCGCCGTTCGAATAACTCATCTGCCTACGGGTATAGTGGTCGCCTGTCAGACGGAGAGGTCCCAACACCAGAACAAGGCCAACGCCATGAAAATGCTTTACGCCAAGCTTTTCGAAATCGAACTCGAGAAAAAGAGGAACGAAAAGCTAAAGCTAATGGGCGATCAGAAAGATATCTCCTGGGGCAACCAGATAAGATCCTACGTGTTCCAGCCCTACACTATGGTGAAAGATCACAGGACGGAAATAGAGACGGGAGACATTCAATCGGTCATGGATGGCGATATAGAAGAGTTCATCGAAAAAGAGTTGCTCTTCTTCTCTGCGATAGAGAAATCTCTTGAATAAATTTTTCGAAATGTTTGACATTGCCCATAAAAAAGTGGTATGATTACCTCAAGCGGAGTGAATTAGTTGTCAAGGCAATATGACGAACACCACAGGAGCGTAATGATTCACGAAGCGCTCCATTATTTGCTTTCTAAGCAAGAAGGCGGTCTTTATTTTGATTGTACCGCTGGAGAAGGTGGCCATATCAGAGCTATTCTTGAGGCCACCAAAGGTCTATCTAGAGTCGTAGGGCTCGATGTGGACCGGGAGGTTCTGGAGTTAGCGGAGCGGAACCTGAAAGATTATCAGGGATGCTTCCAGCTCTTCAATCTATCTTATGCTAATTTCGAAATCGTGTTGCGACAGCTCGGTGTTACCAAGGTTGATGGTTTTTTACTGGATGTGGGAGTCTCTACTTTTCAGTTGAAGTCTCTGGGAAGGGGTTTTTCCTACGATATCGACGAACCGCTGGATATGCGTATGGATCTTTCAAGAGAGCTTACGGCTGAGCGAGTGGTGAACGGCTACAGTGAGAAGGACCTCGCGAGGATAATCTTCGAGTACGGTGAAGAACAGAGGTTTGCGAGGAAGATCGCACGAAGCATCGTCTCAAGAAGACCGTTGTATTCCACCAAAGATCTCGTAGAGGCTATCAAGAAAGCGATACCACCGGCCGAGAGGTACAAAAGAAAGAGGCATTTCGCAACCCGCACTTTTCAGGCTATTCGGATTGAAGTGAACGATGAGCTGGAAAACATCGAGAAGACACTGAGGGCAATTCCCTGTTATCTTAATCCAGGCGGTCGTGTTGTAATTATTTCTTTTCATTCTCTGGAAGACGGTATAGCTAAAAGGGTGTTTAGAGAAAAGATGGACATTGAGTTGAAGATACTTACGAAGAAACCCCTATCACCGTCTGAAGAAGAGATTGATCTCAATCTACGAGCAAGAAGCGCAAGATTGAGGGCAGCGGAGCGGATTTGAAGGGAGGAACATCTCGTGCAATCTATTACAGCGAAGCGGAAGCCACTGGTACATGAAGGCGAACGTGCCTTGGTAAGCAGTGACGTAAAGGGTTTGTTAGGTTTTTTGCAGGTTCTAATTATTTTTCTTTCCCTGGCAGTTTCAGTTACTCTTCCATTCTATTTCGGCAATGAGGCCGATAAAATCTCTGAGTTAGCAAGACAAAAAGAACAGAACCTTGTAGTCATGGAATCTCGCCTGGAGAACGTAGTGCGAGAAATTTCTTATTTGGAGACTGTCGTAGGGATAAGGGCTGAAAAGTAGTTTTCTGTGAGGTGGATCCTAAATTAGAAATCTCACTAACAGAGTTTTTCTTTTGTACATAATTCTTGTGCTCTGCGTGGCGGTATTCGCTGTAAGAGCCGGTTATTTTTCGCTTTTCACCGAACCGGACATACCGGTCGTTGTCGGCATCAACCGTATCCCATCTTTAAGGGGATCGATTTATGATTCCGATGGGAAGTTGCTAGCGAGTGATTCGATCATCTACGAAGCCTGGCTGGATCTGGGTTATCTAAGGTTGTCGACTTCTACCGAACAGATAGAAAAGGTTTTGCGAAACATCGAAATCGCTTTCGGAATATCCTACCAATCTCTTGAAGAGAACCTTCACGGCACCAGGAGCTTCATGCTTCTCGGAACCTCTCCGACCAACGAGGAGATGATGAGAAAGATCACCCCCCTCACCAAGAGGTATATATCTCTGGAGATGCAGAGAGAGAGATTGACCTTCAAAGAGTACGGTCTCGACAGGATAATAGGCTCTCTGGATAAAGGCGGGGAACCCCTTAACGGGCTCGAGTTGCAGTACGACGAGATTCTTTCCGGAAAGAAAGACGGATTGATCAGACGGACTTTAACGGGCGCGAAGAGAGAAGAACCGACCAACGGGAGCGACATTTATCTCTCCATAGATATAGATCTCCAGAGAATGGTTTACGAAGAGCTCAAAAAAACCGTCGAAAAAAATATGGCCGATGGAGGGCTTGCCATACTTCTCGATAGCAAGACCGGCAAAGTACTCTCCTACGCCGGAACATACAACTGGGATCTCGGCTTGATGGGAATTTTCGAACCGGGATCGACCATTAAACCTCTGATCTATTCGCTTGCCCTCACAGTGGGAGCCATCAACGAAGAGATGACTTTCAGCTGCGACGGGAGGATACAACCGGTCCCTGGACTGAACATAGTCATACGCGACGTCGAAGGTGAAAGACACGGTGTCCAGACCTTCAGGGAGGCGATTATAAACTCCTGCAACGTGGCGACCGTGCAGGTCGGTGGAAAGATTTTCAACACTCTTGGAAGGAATGAAATGTACACCGCGCTTGAGAAAATAGGCTTTGGAAGGCTATCGGGAGTGGATCTTCCCGGAGAGACGCCCGGGATTTTTCCGCAAGCCTCTACCTGGTCGCTCATATCGCCTTACCAGTTTCCGATCGGTCAGGGTCTGGGTGTGAACATCTTTCAGATGGTCAAGGCTCTCAATGTCTTCCCGGCGGGCGGTCAGTTCATCGTTCCCACTTTTTTGAAAGCCATAAGGAACGAGGATGGATTCGTCAACGTTCCGAAGAAAGTCGATGGAATTCTCTTCTCCCCGGAACTGGTTGCAACGATGCTCCCCGTTCTCGAGAGCGTCGTCCTGAACGGTACGGGAACGCTCGCGCAGGTCGATGGGGTTAGAATCGCAGGAAAGACCGGAACGGCCCAAAAAGCCGGGCCGGGCGGGTACAACGAGGAAACTTACTACGCGCTCTTTTATGGATTCTTCCCGGTGGAAAATCCTTCATACACGCTGTACATCATGATCGACACACCGAAGGCCGGTGTCTATTACGGTGGCTCTGTGGCCGCCCCCATGTTCGCTTCGATAGTCAAAAAGATATACGGAATAGATGTTGAAAAAGAGAAGTACGAAGGAATATTCGGCTGGAAAATGCCGGATCTAACCGGCTATACACTGATTGACGTGAACGAGGTAAGGGAAATCTACGGAATCGACAAGCTCATCGTGCACGGGGCTGGGAAGGTCATGAGGCAGTTCCCCGAGTCAGGGCACCCTCTGGAAGACTACATAGAAGTATGGCTGGGAGTTGGAGAGACCGATGGTATTTGAGATGACCGGCGAGAGTCTGGTGCTGAAAGAGTTTTTCATATCGGCCAGAGCTCCGAACTGCCAGAGGATATCCTCCGATCACGACGAAAAAGAATACAAACTCAGAACGGTTATCTCCTCTTCGAATATGTTCGGCGAAACGGCCGTCAGGCTCGACGGTTTCTCCAGATGGAAAAAGGAAGAGAGGAAATCGGTAGAGAGACTTCTCAAATCGATCGGTTCATCGCCCGATGTCTTTGTGGATGGTTCCATAGATCCGGGCATCGAAAAGACAAAGGTATCTTTCGAGCTCCCTAAACCGTGGGAAGAGGAACGATGGATAGATCACGGGATCAACGTCGCCTCGCAGTTACAGATGAAGGCTACTCGCGATTCGATCAAGAGATTGATCGAAAAAGTCGGAAGAGATGAGATGAGGATCCTGAGCGAACTCGAAAAGCTCAAGGCCGTTGCCCGAAATATAACCGCCTCGATGGTCGACAGGTACGTGGTGAAGGATAGGGAGGTCGAAGTCGAGACTCTGGTCTTCACTTTTTTGAGCCGCGGTTCGGAGTTCCTGTCGTGTTTTGACTACAGGCAATTACCCTTCCCGCTGTTCTCCTCCGTACTCTCGAAGATCCTGATCGAGATAGGCACGGTGCTCGAACGTAAAAGCGCGGGGAACTCGCTCTCGTGGAGGGAAGTCAAATCGCTCTCCGAAGCGACCGGCATCTCGACATCGAGAATCTCGAAGATCGTAGGATTCAACTTCTCCGGCAGCGGCGACCAGAACACCGATATTACCGCTATGCTCGACCGGAAAAAGATCGCCGCTCTCCTGCTGTGCCTCCAGGATCTGGACGAGGAATTCAAAAGTGGCGATATAAACCAGGAGATCGCCTACTTCGCTCTTATAAAGTCTTCTTCGCAAGTGTAAGTAAAATGTCTGTAAATTTCTTTTTTTCAACATCATAAGGACGCCGTTCTAATTTGACAGTTCCAAAAGTCCATTGTACAATTGCTTTCGGCTAAATGTTTAGAAGGAGGCGAATCGAAAGCAGATGCCCACAATAAATCAATTGATAAGACACGGAAGAAAACAGCTGAAACAGAAATCTGCTTCACCAGCTCTAGAAAACAATCCTCAGAAGCGTGGTGTTTGTGTAAGGGTCTCGACTATGACTCCCAAGAAGCCAAACTCTGCTTTGAGAAAGATCGCAAGGGTTAGACTTTCGAACGGAACCGAAGTAACGGCTTACATTCCAGGAGAAGGCCACAACCTTCAGGAGCACTCCGTTGTACTGGTTAGGGGCGGTAGAGTCAAAGACCTTCCCGGTGTTCGCTACAAGATAATCAGAGGCACTCTCGATGCCGAAGGAGTCGCCAACAGGAAGCAGGCCAGAAGCCGCTACGGAGCAAAGAGACCCAAGAAATGAGGAGGCAAGTCTAGATGAGAAGACGACAGTCCGAAAAGCGCGAAGTAGTACTGGATCCAATATACAACGATGCAGTGGTCACGAGACTGATAAACAAAATAATGATAGGCGGAAAGAAGAGCAAGGCGGAGATGACCGTCTACAAGGCGCTCGAAGCCCTTTCGGAAAAGACCAAGCAGCCGCCGATGGAAGCTTTCAGGAAGGCTATCGGCAACGTCAAGCCTCTTCTGGAAGTTCGACCGCGAAGAGTCGGCGGTGCGACCTATCAGATTCCATTCGAAGTACCGGAAAGAAGAGCGGTTTCTCTTGCGATCAGATGGATAGTCTCCTCCGCTCGCTCGAAATCAGGTAAGCCTCTCAGGGACAAGCTCGCTCTCGAGTTGATAGACGCATACAACGGCCAGGGAAACGCCGTTAAGAAGAGAGAAGATGTCCATAAAATGGCGGAGGCTGGAAAGGCATACGCTCACTTCAGATGGTAAGCGTCCTTCCGCGGGAGGGAAGATAGTGAAAGAGAGAATTACTACTTTAGAAAAAACCCGAAATATTGGCATAATGGCCCATATAGACGCCGGTAAAACTACGACTACCGAGCGGATTCTTTTCTATACCGGAAAGAATTACAAGCTCGGAAGCGTGGACGAAGGTACCGCGACTATGGACTGGATGGACCAGGAGAAGGAAAGAGGAATCACTATCACTTCTGCCGCTACTACAGCATTCTGGAAGGACCACAGGATTAACATTATCGATACACCCGGACACGTTGACTTTACAATAGAAGTCGAGAGATCGCTAAGAGTGTTGGATGGAGCGATTGCCGTTTTCGATGCCCAGGCCGGAGTGGAGCCTCAATCGGAGACGGTCTGGAGGCAGGCCGATAAGTACCACGTGCCCCGCATAGCCTTCATGAACAAAATGGATAAAATCGGAGCCGATTTCAAAGCCGCGATTAGAACCATGGTGGACAAATTGAAGGCCAATCCTATCGCGATTCAACTTCCAATAGGGTCCGAGTCCAGCTTTGACGGGATAGTGGATCTGGTAAGAATGAAAGCGATAAAGTGGTACAACCAGGAAGGTACGGAGTTCGGCTACGAAGAGATCCCCGAGTCCCTTCAAGACGAAGCGGAAGAGGCCCGTGAAGATCTGATAATGCACGCGGCCGAATACGACGAAGGGCTAATCGAGATTTACCTCGAAGGGGACGAAATTCCTGTCGACAGGTTGAAGGCCGCCATAAGAAAGGGAACTCTCGATGGCAAAATGACACCGGTCATGTGCGGAACTGCTTTCAGGAACAGGGGTATTCAGCCGCTTCTGGACGCCGTTGTAGACTATCTGCCTTCGCCGAAGGATCTGCCGCCGGTTGTTGCGCACGTGCTCGACCGCGACGGGGAGATAGATATCTTTCCCAACGAGGAGGACTCCTTTGTAGCCATGGCTTTCAAGATAATGGTCGATCCGTTCGTGGGAAAGCTAACTTTTTTGAGAGTCTATTCCGGTTCCCTTGAAAAGGGATCGTATGTTTACAACACCAACAAGAATCAAAAAGAGAGGATTTCCAGACTTCTGTTCATGCACGCCGACAAAAGAGAAGAAGTCGATTATATAAGGGCTGGAGATATAGTTGCTGTGATCGGTTTGAGAAACACCATGACCGGAGAGACGGTAGTCGTCGATGAACCGCGGGTCGTGCTGGAAAAGATCGAGTTCCCCGAACCGGTAATATCCATCGCCATCGAACCCCAAACGAAGGACGACGCGACAAGATTGACTAAAGCGCTGGTCGCACTCGTGGAGGAAGATCCTTCGTTGAAGAGTTTCGTTGACAGCGAAACGGGAGAAACGATACTTTCGGGTATGGGCGAGTTGCACCTGGAAGTCATAGTCGAGAGGATAAAGAGAGAGTTCAACGTTTCCCTTCGTGTTGGAAACCCCCAGGTGGCCTATCGCGAAACGATAAGGTCCTCCGCCTCAGGAGAAGCCAGGTACATAAGACAGACCGGCGGTAGGGGCCAGTACGGTCACGTAATTCTCAGAGTCGAACCGATAAAAGACAACAGCTCGAACTTCCTTTTCGAAGACAAGACCGTGGGTGGAACCATACCCAGAGAGTTCATAAAACCTATAGAGCGCGGCGTGAGAGAGGCTATGGATACTGGATATCTTGCCGGCTATCCAATGGTTAATATAAAGGTCACGGTACTTGACGGCTCCTATCACGAAGTGGATTCTTCCGAGATCGCTTTCAGCATAGCCGGTTCAATGGCCTTTAAGGAAGCTACCAGAAAGGCCAGCCCGGTTCTGCTCGAGCCAATAATGGCCGTAGAAATAAACACCCCCGAAGAATATATGGGTGATCTCATAGCCGACCTGAACTCGAGACGCGCCAAGATCGAAGGATTTGAATCTAGAGGCGATCTGAAGATCATCAAATCTCACGTACCCATGTCGGAACTATTCGGCTATGCGACGGTCAGTAGATCTCTTTCGCAGGGAAGGGCCATTCACGTAATCCAGTTCTCGCATTACGCGGAAGTACCGGAGAAAATAGCCGAGAAAATACTTGGAAAATAAAGATCCCAAAAAGTTTTTGGAGGAGGGAAACCATGGCTAAGGAAAAATTCGAACGTTCTAAACCCCATCTTAACATCGGTACCATCGGGCATATCGACCACGGCAAGACGACACTTACTGCGGCAATAACGAAGAGTCTTGCTTTCAAAGGCCTCGCAGACTTCTCGCCGTTCGATGCGATCGATAAGGCACCCGAAGAGAAGGCAAGAGGAATCACGATCAACGTTTCGCACATCGAATATTCGACCGAGAAGAGACATTACGCACATATCGACTGCCCCGGACACGCAGACTACATAAAGAACATGATCACGGGTGCGGCCCAGATGGACGGAGCCATTCTCGTTGTCGCCGCCACTGACGGCGTTATGCCCCAGACCAGGGAACACGTTCTTCTCGCCAGACAGGTCAACGTTCCCGCGATGGTTGTATTTATAAACAAAGTCGACGCCGTCGACGATGAAGAGCTCGTCGAACTCGTAGAAGAAGAAGTCAGAGAGCTTCTCTCGTCTTACGAATTCCCGGGCGACGAACTTCCGGTAATCAGGGGTTCTGCCCTTCTCGCTCTGGAAGCAGACAAACCGAATGAGTGGACGGAAAAGATATACGAACTGATGAAGGCCTGCGACGATTACTTCCCGGATCCAATAAGAGAAACCGACAAGCCCTTCCTGATGCCAGTTGAAGACATCTTCACCATCACCGGAAGAGGAACGGTCGTCACCGGTAGAATCGAACGCGGTGCGGTCCACGTGGGAGACGACGTCGAAATCATCGGGCTCTCTTACGAAACCAAGAAGACAGTCTGTACCGGAGTAGAAATGTTCAGAAAGCTACTCGACGAAGGACAGGCCGGAGACAACATCGGAGCTCTTCTCAGAGGAGTTGCGAAGGAAGATGTCAAAAGAGGTCAGGTCCTTGCCAAGCCCGGATCGATCACTCCTCACAAGAAGATTACTGCCAACGTTTACGTCTTGAAGAAGGAAGAAGGCGGACGCCATTCTCCATTCACGAAGGGTTACAGACCGCAGTTCTTCATTAAGACGGCCGACGTTACCGGAGAGATCGCAGATCTTCCAGAGGGTGTAGAGATGGTTATTCCCGGCGACAACATCGAAATGACGATTCAACTGATCTACCCGGTCGCCATCGAAAAGGGTATGAGATTCGCTATCCGCGAGGGTGGCAGAACCGTGGGCGCCGGAGTCGTCAGCTCCATAATCGAGTGATTTAAGGGTCTTTCCAGGAGAAGGGAGATTTCTCTCCCTTCCCTGTTTACAGAAGGAGGGAACATAAAGGCATGGCCAAGCAAAAAATCAGGATTCGCTTGAAGGCTTACGATCACAAACTACTTGACCTGTCAGCCAAGAAGATTGTCGAGGCCGTAAAGCTCACCAATGCCAAAGTATCAGGTCCGGTGCCATTGCCAACGGAGAGGACGCTCTACACTGTTCTGACATCGCCCCACAAATTCAAGGATGCAAGAGAGCAGTTCGAGAAGCTTGTACATAAGAGATTGATAGAAATCCTCGATCCAACGCCGAAAACGATAGATTCTCTTATGAAGGTGGACCTCCCCGCGGGTGTTGATGTGGAGATCAAATTGTAAGCAGACTTCGGAGGTGTGCTGAATGAAAGGTATATTGGGTAGAAAGCTCGGTATGACAACTCTATACAAAGACGGAAAAGCCTTCGGAGTTACCGTAGTGAAAGCCGGTCCATGTACAGTTGTGCAGAAGAAGACCCTGGAAGGCGGAGAGTACGATGCCATACAGGTTGGATTTGAAGAATTAACTCCAGAGAGAGCCAAGAAGATACTGACCAAGCCGCTGGTGAAGAAATTTGAAGCTGCCAAGGTTAAGCCACAGAGAGTTCTCAAGGAGTTCAAAGTTGGTAACATCAATGACTACACCGTTGGTGATATCATAGAAGTCGGTGTCTTTTCAGAAGGCGAAAAGGTCGATGTGACCGGTTACTCTAAGGGTAGAGGTTTCTCTGGTGCCATGAAGAGATGGAATTTCAGAGGCGGGGAGGCTTCCCACGGCGCGAAATTCCACAGAGAACTCGGTTCAGTCGGTAACCACACAGAACCGGCGAAAATCTGGAAAGGCAAGAAGATGGCCGGGCAGTACGGTAACGAGAAGAAGACAATCAAGAACCTGACTGTAGTAAAAGTCGATGCAGAAAACGGACTCATAGCCATTTATGGCGCAGTTCCAGGAGCGAGGGGCGGCCTCTTAGTGATTAAGAGCGCAACTAGATAGCCCCGAAAATGTGTTGGAAGGAGGACGCAACATGGCTCAAGCCGACGTTGTGAACATGGCCGGACAGAAAGTTGGTACGGTTGAGCTGAATGAAGCGATATTCAATGTTGAGCCCAATCTGGACGTTATGTTCAGATATGTCAACATGCAGCTGGCCGGAAGACGTGCCGGATTGGCATCTGTCAAGACCAGATCGGAAGTGAGAGGCGGGGGTAGAAAACCCTGGGCCCAGAAACACACAGGAAGAGCAAGAGTAGGATCCACCAGAAGTCCTCTCTGGAGGCACGGTGGCGTAATTCATGGACCAAAACCCAAGGATTGGTCCATAAAGATGACCAAGAAAATGAAAAAGGTGGCACTGAGGTCGGCTCTCAGCCTCAGACTTAAGGAAGGCAATCTCATTATTCTCGACGATCTTAAGTTTGACAGACCGAAAACCAGAGAACTGAGAAACGTTATGGGCAGTCTCGGACTCGATAAGACTCAGAAAACCCTTTTCATTCTGCCCTGGCAGAAGGACGAGTATCAGAACGTGAGACTTTCAGGAAAAAACATTTATGGCGTAAAAGTCATAATAGCCGACAACCCTGGAAACTCGGCCAACGGTAACAAGACCAATATCGACGGTCTGAACGTTTATGACATCGTGAATCATGAAAAACTGGTCATCACCACTGATCTTGTACGCAAGATCGAGGAGGTGCTGGGGTAATGGCTGACAAGAAGTACTACGGAGATGTTCTCCTCAGACCGCTGGTAACGGAAAAAACAGTTGCAGCGAGTGAATTGAACAAGTACATTTTTGAAGTACATAGAGATGCCAATAAGTACACAGTGAAGGACGCCGTGGAGAAGCTTTTCAATGTGAAAGTGGATCAGGTAAACATTATGAACATGAAGGCGAAGCCGAAAAAACGCGGAGTCTTTGTTGGTAAAACGAGGTCCTGGAAGAAGGCCGTCGTTACTCTGGTGGTCGGTTACAGGATAAAAGAACTCGAAGGCCAGCATTAAGGTGAGGTGAGATGATATGGCATTGAGAAAGTTCAATCCCGTCACCCATAGCAGAAGGTTCATGCTTCTCCCAGACTATAAAGAGATAACGAGATCTGATCCCGAGAAGTCTCTGGTCGAACCCAACAGGAGCAAGGCCGGAAGAAACCATCATGGAAGAATCACGGTCAGGCATCAGGGTAGCGGCAACAAGAGACTGTACAGGATAATTGACTTCAAGAGAGATAAGCTCGGCATTCCTGCCAGAGTTGTTTCTGTTGAGTACGACCCGAATCGAACTGCCAGAATAGCTCTTCTTCAGTACATTGATGGCGAGAAGAGATACATGCTGGCTCCCAAGGGTCTAAAAGTCGGTGACAGTATCCTCAATGGCGAGAACGCAGAGATCTCTGTAGGAAATTCGATGCCTCTGGAGAAAATTCCGGTGGGCACGATAGTTCACAACATCGAATTCCTTCCTGGAAAGGGCGGACAGATTGCCCGTGCGGCAGGTACCTACGCACAGCTCATGGCAAAAGAGGGCAGATACGCTCTGCTGAGAATGCCATCGGGCGAACTGCGAAGAGTCGTAGTGAAGTGCATGGCGACCATTGGTATGGTTGGCAATGAAGAGCATTCCAACGAAATACATGGAAAGGCCGGAAGAAAGAGATGGCTGGGAGTCAGACCTACGGTCAGGGGTATGACGATGAACCCGGTCGACCACCCGATGGGTGGAGGAGAAGGTCGTTCCAAAGGTCATCTACCACAGAGCCCCTGGGGTCAACCGGCCAGAGGTTATAAGACAAGAAAGCATAAAAAGGCTTCCGATAACCTCATAGTGAAGCGCAGGAATCAGAATTAATCAGGGGGTGTAGTTGAAGATGTCGAGATCTAAGAAAAAGGGACCATTCATACACCCGAGCCTCTTGAAAAAGATAAAAGAGCTGAATGAAAAAGGAGAGAAAAAACCAATCAAAACATGGAGCAGAGCCTCTATGATTCTCCCGGAGATGATCGGACACACTATCGCCGTTTATAACGGTATGAAGCATATACCAGTTTATATCTCAGAGAATATGATCGGACACAGACTGGGCGAATTCTCTCCCACAAGACGGTTCGGTGGTCACGCGGACAAGAAGAGCAAGAAGGGTGAAGTCAAATGAGGAGGGATGCCGATATGCCTCAAGCAGAACAGAGGAAGAAGCGTTCTGCCTTTCATAAAGCTAGAAAAGAAGCAGAAGCGGCGACACCTGTTACCAGCGCGAAAGCTGTGGCTAGATATACCAGGATCTCTCCTAGAAAGGCAAGGTCTGTGGTAAATGCCATAAGAAACAAAAACGTGGGAGACGCTTTCCAGATACTCGAGTTCTCTCCGAAGAAAGCATCCAGACTCGTGTATAAAGTTCTCCGTTCCGCAGTCGCCAATGCAGAGAACAATTTCGGGCTGAACGTGGATAACCTCTACGTCGAAAGCGCCGTAGTTGACGACGGTCCGAGAATGAAGAGGCTCTGGCCTCGCGGTAGAGGAAGAGCGGATATACAGCAGAAGCGTTTTAGCCACATAACAGTTGTTGTAGCCAACCGAGAAGAAACTAGCAATCCTCAGGAGTGAGGTGACATAAGTGGGTCAGAAGGTACATCCTTATGGATTCAGGCTTGGTGTCAGTAAAGATTGGAAAGCACGCTGGATAAACGAGAAGAATTACAAGGAATATCTCCTCGAAGATCTCAAGATCAGAGGCTTTCTCAAGAAGAACTACATGGCCGCCGGTGTGTCGGAGATATACATAGAGAGACCGGAACCGGGCAAAGTGGTAATCACTATCAAGTGTGCGAGACCCGGTGTAATGATAGGAAAGAAGGGAAGCGAGGTCAAGCTTCTCAGACAGAAGCTGGAAAAGCTTATAACCAGGCAGTTTCAGCTTAATATCGAAGAAGTGAAAACACCCGAAACCGATGCGATACTCGTCGCTGAGGACATCGCATCAAGGATAGAGAAGAGAGCTTCTTACAAAAGAGCCATGAAAAGAGCCATATTCACGGCCATGCGTAAAGGGGCAAAGGGAATAAAGATCATGGTCTCCGGTAGATTGAACGGGGCCGATATCGCCAGGACAGAGTGGTACCTGGAAGGAAGACTTCCTCTCCAGACCCTCAGAGCTGATCTGGACTACGGTTACACCACTGCTTTTACGAAGATGGGCATCATCGGAGTGAAAGTATGGATCTACAAAGGCGACGTGCAGGTGTAATTGCAAGAGGGGAGGTAGTTCATAATGTTAATGCCCAAAAGGGTAAAATACAGGAAACAACAGAGAGGCAAGATGAACGGAAATGCTAAGGGTGGAACGCTTGTTCACTTTGGCGAATGGGGCATAAAGGCCCTGGAGCCTCACTGGATAACTGCTCAGCAACTCGAAGCATGCCGAATCGCGATAACCAGGACTCTGAAAAGAACCGGAAACCTCTGGATCCGTGTTTTCCCCGACAAGCCTATAACCTCGAAGGGAATCGGCGTGAGAATGGGTAAGGGAAAGGGAGACGTCGAGGGCTGGGTCGCTGTGGTGAAGCCGGGCAAGATAATGTTCGAGATCGGCGGAGTTCCCGATCAGCTTGCAAAAGAAGCCCTGGAAAAGGCGGCTTCGAAGCTACCCATAAGAACGAAGATAGTCCCCAGGTATCAAATAGGAGGTGAGCTCTGATGAAGCCGGTTGAACTGCAAAAGTTCACAGACGAAGAACTACTTCAGATGCTCGAAGACTCGAAAAGAAAGCTGATGGACCTCAGGTTCCAGCTAGAGATGAACAGGTTGAAGAACCATTCCCAGATTACTTCGGTCAAGCGCGATATAGCCAGGATAAAGACTATCCTGCGCGGTCGTGAGCTGGGGATAAGGAGGTAAGTCCGCCATGCCGAGGAAAACACTGATAGGAACTGTAGTGAGCAACAAAATGGAAAAGACCATAGTGGTGAGCGTTACGAGGACACACGTTCATCCATTTTACGGTAAGACTATAAAGACGACGAAGAAGTACCACGCGGACGATCCGGAAGGTCTGGCCGGAATGGGCGACACTGTTGAGATCGAAGAATGCAAACCTCTCAGCAAAATGAAGAGATTCAAGCTGATACGTGTCCTGAAGAAAGATATCTACACCGGAGATATTCCTGAGACTCCCGAGGACGTTGAAGGCGCTTTCGGAGGTGAGAAGTAATGGTTCAGCTGGAATCTTACCTCAAAGTCGCCGACAATTCGGGCGCCAGGGTCATAAAAGTGATCCAGGTTACCGGTGGATACAGAAAGAGATCGGGAACGATCGGTGACATTGTTGTCGCGGCCGTCAGAGATGCGGCACCTCACACAGACTTCAAGAAAGGCGATATAGTTAGAGCGGTTCTGGTGAGAACGGCCAAGGAGATACGCAGACCGGACGGCACTTACATCCGCTTCGACGATAACGCAGCGGTGATCATCGATAAACAGAACCAGCCCAGAGGGACACGTGTCTTTGGACCTGTTGCCAGAGAGATCAGAGATAAAGGCTTTTCTAAAATCGCTTCTCTGGCCCAGGAAGTCTGGTGAGGAGTGATCTGAATGAGTAGAGTGAAAAAAGACGATCTGGTCATGGTCATATCTGGAAAGGACAGAGGCAAAAAGGGAAAAGTACTCAAGACATATCCTTCCGAAAAGAAAGTGATTGTCGAAGGAGTAAACTTCACCAAAAAGCACCAGAGACCGACAAACCAGTATCGAGAAGGCGGAATAATAGAGAGGGAGTCCCCGATCTATGTTTCCAAAGTGATGGTTGTCTGCCCCAACTGTGATAAGCCTACGAGAATCGCCCATAAGATACTCGAAAATGGTGAAAAGGTAAGAGCGTGTAAAAAATGCGGCGAGATAATCGACAAGGTTTGATGGGGAGGAGTAGTTGATGGCATACGAATATATCCCATTGAAAGAGAGATACGAAAACGAAGTGATCCCCGCCATGACCAAAGAGTTTAGTTACAAAAACAAACTCGAGGTTCCCAAAGTTTCTAAAGTCATTGTAAACATGGGTATCGGCGAAGGTTCGAGGAACGCAGATCTGCTCGAGATTCACGGAAAAGAGTTGACCAACATAGTGGGCCAGAAACCCGTCATCACCAGGGCGAAGAAGAGCATTGCGAATTTCAAACTCCGTGATGGAATGCCAGTAGGATTGAAGGTCACTTTGAGAGGCCCGAGGATGTACAACTTCCTGTATAAGCTGATAAACATCGTCCTTCCAAAGTTGAGAGACTTCAGAGGTGTCGATCCAGATTCCTTTGATGGGAGAGGAAACTACGCTCTGGGACTTCCTGAACAGCTAGTCTTTCCCGAGATAGTGCCCGATCAGGTGAAGAGGGTACAGGGAATGGACATAATAGTGGTGACCACGGCCAGAACCGATGAAGAGGCCAGAAGGCTCTTGGCTCTTCTGGGTGTTCCTTTCAAAAGGGCCATGGTATAAGGAGGTAAGGCATGGCTAAGAAATCTATTATCGAGAAGTGGAAACGCGAACCCAAGTTCAAGGTAAGAAAGTACAATAGATGCAGCATTTGTGGTAGGCCCAGATCTGTTTACAGAGAGTTCGGGCTGTGCAGAGTCTGCTTTAGACAGCTGGCTTCCGAGGGAAAACTCCCCGGTGTCAAGAAAGCAAGCTGGTGAGGAGGGAAATGTAATGTGGAGTGATCCCATAGCCGACATGCTCACAAGAATCAGAAACGCAAATGCGGCCTTCAAAGAGAGCGTGGATATACCAGCTTCGAATCTGAAGAAGAAACTACTGGACATTCTGAAGGCCGAAGGTTATATAGACGACTACAAATACATCGAAGATGGCAAACAGGGCGTTCTGAAAGTCTTTCTCAAGTACAAGGGAGACCGCAGGAACAAAGTCAACGTCATCACCGGAATAGTGAGAATTTCAAAGCCCGGCAGACGAATCTACGTGAACAGAGACAAGTTGCCCAAGGTTAAATCAGGAATGGGAATAGCAATCGTTAGTACTTCCAGCGGTGTGATGACCGACAAGCAGGCACGCATGAAGGGTGTCGGCGGCGAAGTCATCTGCTATGTCTGGTAAGGAGGGATTTAGATGTCGAGACTTCTGAAACATTCAATCAAACTTCCTGCGGGTGTTACCCATAGCATAAAAGACAACGTGATCACCGTCAAAGGCCCGAAGGGAGAATTGAAGCAGGAGATCCTTCCTCTTGTCAAGATCGAGGGCGACGAAAAAGAGATCTGGGTCAAGACAAACGAAGATCTGGTCATTAGAAAGAGCGATCACAAGAGGCTTGCCAAATACGCGGGTACTTTCTGGTCTCTCATAAACAACATGGTGCTCGGTGTTACCCAGGGTTTCGTCAAGGAACTGGAGATAGTCGGGGTAGGTTACCGCGCCCAGCTCCAGGGAAAGAAACTGGTGATGAACCTCGGTTACGCCCACCCTGTCGAGATTGATCCTCCGCAGGGAATTACTTTTGAAGTACCTGCCCCCCAATCGGTGGTGGTAAAGGGTTTCGATAAGTATCTCGTTGGGCAGGTTGCGGCTAACATCAAGCGCTGGAGAATACCGATCGTTTACTCCGGCAAAGGAATACGCTACAAGGGTGAGGCCATCAGGACAAAAGTCGGTAAGAAGGTCTGATCGAGGAGGCTGCTGGAATGTTTAAGCATAAAGACAAAAAAGAACAGAGACAAAAGAGACATCTTCGTGTTAGGGCAAAGCTTTCCGGTACGGCCGAAAGGCCGAGGCTGGCAGTTTATAGAAGCGAAAAGCATATTTATGCCCAGCTCATAGATGACATAAAAGGGATAACTCTGGTTTCTGCTTCTACCGTTGACAGGGAAATGAGAGACTCTACAGAGAAACCGTGGAACGTTGAAGCTGCTAGCCAGGTTGGAAAGCTTCTTGCGAAGAAAGCCCTGGAGAAGGGGATTTCAAGTGTAGTCTTTGATCGTGGTGGGTTCAACTTCCACGGAAGAGTCAAATCACTTGCTGATGGTGCCCGCGAAGGCGGACTGAAGTTCTGAGGAGGTGAGTTGTTAAATGTCTGAAGAAATGATGAACGACCGTGGTTCAAGACCCTCCCGTGAAGGCAGGAGAAACCCGAGAACGTCCAGGAACGCTCCTGTCGAAAAACAGGTGGAAGATAACGAATTTGAAGAAAGAATAATTGAGATACGAAGGGTTACGAAGGTTGTGGCAGGAGGAAAGAACCTTTCCTTCAGAGTCGTCGCAATCGTCGGCAACCGTGAAGGTAAAGTCGGCCTCGGTATCGGAAGCGCAAGGGAAGTCCCTATCGCAATAAGAAAGGCAGTTCTTGAGGCGAAGAAGAACATAGTCGAGGTTTCCATCAGAAATGAGACCGTACCTCATGAAACCGTTGGAAAACAGGATTCGGCAAGGATAATGCTGAAGCCGGCCGGTCCCGGTACCGGTATTATCGCGAACTCGCCGGTTCGTGCCGTGGTAGAGCTTGCCGGAGTGAAAAACATTCTGACGAAGTCTCTAGGTTCTTCGAACACTCTGAACATGGCCAGAGCTGCGTTGAATGGTCTCGTAAGCTTGAGAGCCCCTCAGGAATTCGCGAGGCTGAGAGATATATCTCTTAAAGCCGTCTTCCATGGTCTTGGCGAGGAGGATGGACAGTGATGGCAAAGAGCATAAGAGTCAGACTGGTGAAAAGTCCCATAGGCTATAACAGAAGACAGCTCAAGACAGTCAAAGCCCTGGGGCTCGGAAAGCTGGACAGCGAGATGGTTCATCAAGATACGCCCCAGATCAGAGGCATGATAAACGCTGTTCGGCATCTCCTGGCTGTCGAAGAGTTGGCGGACTGAAGGGGGTAAGAAGATGGCTTTTAACATTGACGATCTAAAACCGACTCCCGGCTCGAGAAAAAGAAGCAAGAGAATAGGGCGCGGTACCGGTTCAGGTATGGGTAAAACTGCCACAAGAGGTCACAAGGGTCAGGGCAGGGCTACAGGAAGGGTTTCCGCTCACTTCGAAGGCGGACAGACACCTCTTTTCAGGCGGATACCCGTTAAAGGATTCAAGAATAAAAGCGCCGTTGAATATGCGACCGTCAACCTTTCTACGCTTGAAGAGAGGTTCGAGAGCGGAAGCGAAGTTACACCGGAAATACTCATGAAGATGAAGATTTTGAAGAATCTCAAAGACGGTGTGAAGATTCTCGCAAGAGGGGAGATAACGAAATCCCTGAATATAAAGGCCAACGCTTTCAGCGCTTCTGCGAAAGAGAAGATTGAATCTGCTGGTGGAAAGGCAGAGGTGATCTGAAAATGTGGAATGCCCTGAAGAACGCGTTCAAGATACCAGAGCTCAGAGAGAGAATTCTCTTCACCTTCTTTGCACTCGCAATTTTTAGACTCGGAGTCTACATACCGATACCTGGCATCAATATTCAGGCCTGGGCCACATATTTCGGCACACTCTCTCAGGGAGGAGCCGGTGGATTTATAGGCTTCTTCGATGTCTTTACCGGTGGTGCTGTGGAACAGTTCTCTATATTCCTTATGAGCGTTACCCCTTACATAAACGCACAGATCATGTTGCAGCTTCTGACTGCCGTGGTCCCCAGCCTGAAGGAGATGCTCAAAGAAGGAGAAGAAGGTAAGAAAAAGTACGCTCGCTATACGAGATATCTTACAATTGGACTTGCGGGTCTTCAAGGATTCCTGATATCTTTCGGTCTTTCCTCCAACGGAGCGATCATGGCGCTTCCGAGCAGATTTATCTTCGTTCTCCTCGCCTCCACGACTCTTATTGGCGGAACGATGTTTCTCCTGTGGCTGGGTGAGAGGATCACGGAAAAGGGAATTGGAAACGGTATCTCGATATTGATCTTCGGTGGTATAGTTGCAAGGTACCCCGCCTCTATAGCAGAGATCGTTGTATCCCTGTCGCCCTTCCAGTGGGCGATACTTCTGGCGATCGCCCTCTTCACCGTTGTGGCCGTAATCTACGTCCAGATGGGCGAGAGAAGGATCGAGGTTCAGTACGCCAGGAGAGTGACGGGCAGAAGAGTGTACGGCGGAGTCTCCACGCATATCCCGATAAAGGTCAATCAAGGTGGAGTCATCCCGATAATTTTCAGTTCGGCTATAATGATGTTACCCCAGTTCATAGCCACCGCTTTCCCGGCCGGAAGTAGCGGTAGAAGCGTGATGGAGATGCTATTCGCTCAGACCTCGCCGCTCTATATACTCCTCTACGGTGGAATGGTGTTCTTCTTCACCTTCTTCTACAGCTCGCTCGTTTTCGACGTCAGGGAAGTTTCAGATAATATCAAGAACTACGGAGGATACATCCCCGGAATAAGACCGGGCTTCTCTACCCAGCAATACATACAGAGAGTGTTGAACCGCGTCGTTTTCATGGGAGCCGTGTTTCTGGTCGTGATCGCCTTACTGCCTCTGGTAATGGGTGGCATTTTTGGAATAAGAGGTCTGGCGATAGGCGGAACATCCACATTGATCGCCGTCGGTGTCGCCATCGATATACTACAGCAGATGGAAACGCACCTCATGGTCAGACACTATGAGGGATTTGTCAAGAAAGGCAAACTCCGTGGAAGGAGGTAAGAATGAATATCGTTCTGATGGGTCCTCCCGGTGCCGGTAAGGGGACACAGGCAAAGCGAATAGCCCATAAATACAATATTCCGCACATATCCACAGGCGATATGTTGAGGGAAGCCGTGGCTGCTGGCAACGACCTTGGGCTGAAGGTCGGAGAGATTATGGAAAAAGGGCTGCTCGTTCCCGATACCCTTATGATAGGTCTGGTTAAGGAAAGATTATCCAGAGGGGACGCGAGGAATGGATTCATACTTGACGGATTTCCAAGGACTGTCGAACAGGCCGGAGCTTTGGATGAGATGCTTGAAGAGCTCGACAGGAAAGTCGATGTTGTGCTTTTGGTGAATTCCAGCGAAGAAGTGGTGGTTGACAGGATTTCCAGCAGAAGGGTCTGTCCGAAGTGCGGCAAGGTCTATAATTTACTCACTATCAAACCACATATCGATGGGCGGTGCGATGTCGACGGCTCGCAATTGGTACAGAGAGATGACGATCTTGCGGAGACTGTAAGGTCCAGATACCGTGTCTACGTCGAAAAAACAGCCCCCGTGATCGACTATTATTCCAACAGCGAAGCCTTCTTTCTCGACATCGATGGTTCCGGTGAAATCGACGAAGTGGCCGAAGAGATTTTCAGGCTTCTGGAGAATGTTTGATATGGTCAGGTTGAAATCTCCAGAAGAAATAGGTAAAATCGAAGTTGCTGCCAAAATCGTTGCAGAAGTCCTTTCCACTCTTTCAGAATACGCATCGGTTGGAGCAACCGCCCACGATATGGAACGGGCGGCGACCGAGTTGATAGCAAAAAGAGGCGGCACGCCAGCTTTCAAGGGATACGGTGGATACCCGTACACTCTGTGTGTATCGGTCAACGAAGAAGTTATTCACGGGTTCCCCTTGAAGGAGAAGGTCTTCGTGGCCGGCGATATAGTATCTGTCGATTGCGGAGTCGTGAAGGACGGCTACTACGGTGATGCCGCAAAGACTTTCGTTGTGGGTGAGTTTTTGAACGAGAAAGATAGATTACTTCTCCTGAAAACGGAGGAGTCATTATACGAAGGAATAAGAATGGCAGTGGCCGGCAACCGCCTGGGCGATATCGGCAACGCCGTTCAAACCTGTGTTGAAAGTGCTGGCTTTTCCGTAATCAGGGACTATGTAGGACATGGAGTGGGTACGAGCCTCCATGAGGATCCACAGGTCGCCAATTACGGCCGAAAGGGCAGCGGGATGTTGTTGAGGGTCGGAATGACGCTTGCGATCGAACCAATGGTCGCCAGTGGCCATTACGATGTGGAACTCCTGGAAGATGGATGGACAGCCGTTACGGCCGATGGTTCGCGTGCGGCACACTTCGAGCACGACATAGCCATAATGGAAGACGGTCCCAGAATTCTTTCGAGACTGTGAGGAGGATCACTGATGTCGGACAAAAGCGATATCATAAAGATGGATGGAACGGTGCTGGAATCTATGCCCAACGCAACCTTCAAGGTCGAACTGGAAAATGGACACACCGTTCTCGCTCACATCTCCGGAAAAATGCGCAAGAACTTCATCAGGTTGATCCCCGGCGATAGGGTCGTAGTGGAGGTTTCGATCTACGATCTTACCAAAGGAAGAATTGTTTATCGAAAAAGGATAGACAAAGGAGGAGAAACGAATTGAAAGTCCGCGCTTCGGTAAAGAAGAGATGTGAACACTGCAAGATCATAAGACGCAACGGGAGAATAAGGATAGTCTGCGAAAAAAATCCCAAACATAATCAGCGTCAGGGTTGAGGAGGAAAATAGATGGCACGTATTCTCGGTGTTGAACTTCCTAACAACAAAAAGACTTTCGTTGCCCTGACCTATATTTACGGTATAGGGTACACAAGAGCCAATGAGATTCTTGCCGGAACGGAAATCGACGGCGACAAGAGGGCGAAGGATCTGACCGACGAAGAAGTCAGTAAAATAGCGAAGTTCATAAACGAACACTATAAGGTCGAAGGTGAATTGAGAACGGAGGTTGACCGCTCGATCAAGAGACTGATCGAGATAGGCAGCTACAGGGGTTACAGGCACAGAAACGGGTTGCCTGTCAGGGGTCAGAAGACTCATTCGAATGGAAGAACCAGAAAGGGTTCCAGATCGAGCAAGATCCGTAAGAAGAGCTAGAAAATTAGCGGGAGGTATATCGAATGGCAAAGAGACCAGCAGCCAAGAAAAGAAGAAAGCTCACTTCAGACAAAGGGATTGTACATATAAAATCCTCTTTCAATAACACTATAATCACCCTGACCGATCCCGATGGGAATACACTGATGTGGACATCTGGCGGTACGGCGGGTTATTCGGGCTCTAAGAAGTCGACTCCGTATGCCGCTCAGCTTGGCGCAGACAAAATCGCAAAAGAAGCTATAAAGCTCGGCATCACCAGGGTTGGAATCGAAGTTAAGGGACCGGGCTCCGGTCGTGAGGCAGCTATAAGGACGATCCAGGCGGCAGGTTTGACTATCGAAACACTGAAAGATATCACACCATTGCCCCACAATGGTTGCAGACCAAGAAGAAGAAGAAGAGTGTAATTGAGGAGGGAATTGAATGGCCAGATATACAGGACCTGTTTGTAAACTCTGTCGTCGTGAAGGTTTTAAATTATATCTAAAAGGTGAGAGATGTTTTTCTCCAAGGTGCGGCCAGATTAAGAGACCGGTGGCACCTGGACAGCACGGAGCTTCTACTCGCAAATTGACGCAGTACGGAATGCAGCTCAGGTCGAAGCAGGTTGTCAAGAGGATTTACGGGGTCCTCGAAAGACAGTTCAGAAGATACTTCGAAATGGCTGTAAGGAAGCATGAAGAGACGGGTAACGCTTTGTTGAAGATACTTGAATCGAGGCTCGACAATACCGTTTTCAGAATGGGGTTTGCCTCCAGCAGGAGACAGGCAAGGCAACTCGTCAGCCATGGGCACATTACGGTGAACGGTAGAAGAGTGAACAAGCCCTCCTTCAACTTAAGAGTCGGTGATATCGTGGAAATTAAGGAAAAGAGCAGGGTGGTACTGCCCGTTAAGGAAGCCGTAGAAGCCGCTAAAGAAAGAGCGGCATATCCATGGCTGGAAATCAACTACGAGGATTTCAGGGGTACCTATCTAAGGTATCCGGCCAGAGAAGAAGTGGAGATTCCTGTTGATCTACAGTCCATTATCGAACTCTACTCCAAGTAAACCGATTCTAACCTTCTTGAAAGGAGGTGTGTGCCCGAAAGCTGGGCGAGAACTATGATAGCATCTATAATGCCCAAGAACCTGCGAGTCGAAGAGGAAAAGGAAGATCAAAATAGCTATTACACAAGGTTCGTGCTCTCTCCAATGGAGAGGGGTTACGCGATCACCATCGGTAATTCGTTGAGGAGAGTGCTTCTTTCATCGATACCCAGTATGGCTATAACTAAACTCAAGATTCCGGGTAAGTACCATGAATACGATGTGATTGAGGGTGTGAAAGAGGATATCCTGGAGATAATACTCAACCTTAAGAAAGTTCAGCTGAAACCCGCTCTGGAGTTCTCCGACCCCGTGAAACTCACACTGGAAAAAGTCGGACCGGGAGTCGTTTCGGCCGGAGATATCAAGACACCGACCGGTGTAGAAGTGGTGAATCCTTCTCAGTACATAGCAACGCTCAACACTGATTCGATAGTTTATATCGAACTCTTCGCGGAAATCGGTAAGGGCTTTGTACCGGTTTCGGAGATGGAGATCGATCACGATGTTGAGATGATCTATATAGATGGTATATTCAGTCCGGTGATGAAGGTGAATTTTCAGACAGAGAACGTTCGTGTGGGAAAGAGAACGGACTACGATAAGCTTGTGCTTGAAGTCTGGACTAAGAAGTCGACCAAGCCGTCGGAGGCCTTACTCCGCGCGACGGATATCCTGACCAGACACTTCGAAGTTGTCTCGAACGGCCTGGGTCAGCAGAATCAGGTTTCAATAGTCACCCCCGCCGAACCGGAAGAGGAAGAGCTGGTACAGGAAGAAACGCAGATAGCGAGTGAATCTCCACAAACTGAAGAGGTCGATTCCAATCCGCTCACCTCGAAAAGAGTTGAAGAGCTTGATCTCTCGGTAAGGTCCCTGAACTGCCTGAAGAGAGATAAGATAAACACTATCGGAGATCTGATAGACAAAACGGAAGCCGATTTACTGAAGATCAGGAACTTCGGTGAGAAATCGATGCTGGAGGTTGTCAAGAAACTGCGTGACAAGTTCAACATCATACTCAAGAAAGAATGATGGTGAGGAGGTCAATTAGCCATGCGTCATAGAGTAAGTGGATCCAAATTGAATATGCCCCACAGCCAGCGAGTGTCTCTGATGAAGAATCTAGCCAGAGAGCTTTTCGAGCACGGTACCATAGTCACCACGGTCACCAAGGCCAAAGAGCTGAGACCGTTCGTGGAATCTATAATAACCAGGGCGAAGAAGGCTACTACGATAACCCAGGAACTGGGTACGAAGAGCGCCGAAAGCCCGGAGGCCATTGAACTCAAGTCCAGAAATCTCGCCCTTCGAAGAGAGATAAACAGGAACTTCAACGACAGAAGGCTCGTGAAGAAGATCTGCGATGAAGTTGCTGTGAAATACTTGACCCGAAACGGCGGATACACCAGAATAGTTAAACTGGGCATGAGAAGGGGAGACGCCAGCGAGATGGCCGTCATCCAGCTTGTGGACAACGAGGAGAAGAAAGAGACGAAGTGATGGCTACCGAAAGGTAGCCATTTTTTGCGAGGTGGCACATGAAGATATTTCTCGATACGGCAAACATCGAACAGATAAGAAATGGAATGAAATTGGGGCTCGTGGACGGCGTCACCACCAATCCAACGCTTGTTTCGAAGGAAAACGCGAAGTTCGAAGAACGCATTGTGGAGATATGTGAAGCCGTAAAGGGTCCCGTTTCCGCCGAAGTCATAGCGACCGATTTCGACAACATGCTGTCGCAGGCAAGAGAGCTGGCCTCTCTGAACGAACATGTCGTGGTCAAAATCCCGATGACGCCCGACGGGATAAGGGCCGTGAAAGTTCTCAGCGAAGAGGGAATAAAGACGAA
The DNA here is from genome assembly GCA_002305955.1 of Kosmotogaceae bacterium UBA1373. Classification (GTDB taxonomy): domain Bacteria; phylum Thermotogota; class Thermotogae; order Petrotogales; family Kosmotogaceae; genus Mesotoga. The sequence goes on along the minus strand of DBRH01000073.1, from coordinate 14,338 downwards.
CGTCACCCTTGTCTTCAGTTCGCTGCAGGGACTTCTTGCGGCTAAAGCCGGCGCAACCTACGTCAGCCCCTTCGTGGGAAGACTTGATGATGTTGGGAACGACGGAATGCAACTGGTGAGCGAGATGGATGAGATCTTCGGTAACTACGGTTTTGCAACGGAGATAATAGTGGCAAGCGTGAGACATCCGATGCATGTTCTTCAAGCCGCTTTGATAGGCGCAGACATCGTGACCATTCCTTACGATGTTTTGTTGAGGCTTTTCAACCATCCGTTGACCGACAACGGTTTGAAAAGATTCCAGAGTGACTGGCAGGAATACGAAAGAAAGCAACGCCCATAAGCTTTGTTTTCTGCTTCTTAAATGGTATATTATTGCTGACGGATACTGATGTTTCTCACGATAATTTCGGCAAGGAAGATCCTGGACAGATCCAGGGGAGGAATTGCCGATCCTCTACCTTCGAATATTTGATATGATTTGTGAAAACCGTTGATACGGTGCCGTGACCACCTATGTAATATCAGGGCACGAACTCTTTGGTTAACGGATCGAAATCTGTAAGGCAAAAACGGCACCGCAGTCGTTACCCATCATTTGTCTGGATACACCGGCCGATGGACTGTCGTCAACTGGCCCCTGAGCGCGTTCGATCTGCAAACCCTCGACTTCGGTCGCGGGTGGTTGACCGGAGGTAGGTCTCCCATGCTTTCTTTTGTTCAATAGCTTCAAATAACACTGAATCCCTACTACACGGAAGGAGGATAGGTACATTCTTACTGAATGGTAGGTTGAGTGTACCGCTTGATTTGAGTCCAAGAAAAAAGAAGAGTGAAGAAATCCCGATCGAGAAAATTGAAAAGGAAGAAAAGAAACCCGCCAGAAGAAGAACAACCTCGAAACCCAAAGAAAAAGTAGAGGCCAAAGAAGAGAAGATTATTTCCGAGGTCTCAAAGATCGAACCCGTCGAGGAGCCGCTCGAAGTAGTAAAGGCAACCGAAGAAGAGACGGCAGAAATAGCCGAAGAATCGGAAAAGGTCAGCGAGGGACCCAGGCAAGAAACCCCTGAGGAGCTGAAAGAGGCAAAAAAGGACAAAGACAACATCAGAGAGGTCGAGATCGATATCTCTCAGCTTCAGAACATGCCGATAAGGGAGATCTACAAACTGGCCAGAAAATACGACGTCGCCAATTACACTCAAATGGCCAAGAAAGATCTCATCTTCGCCGTTCTCAAAGCTCAGACGGAATCCTACGGATACTTCTTCGATCAGGGAGTCCTGGAGATAACCGATGGCGGTTACGGTTTTCTTAGAACTCTTGAGAACAATCTTTTGCCGAGTTCGAACGACATCTATGTCAGCCAATCGCAGATAAGACGGTTCAACCTAACCAGCGGCGACACAGTTGCCGGTCAGGTGAGACCGCCGAAAGAAGGGGAAAAATACTTCGCCCTTCTACGAATCGAAGCGATCAACCACAAAGCCATCAACTTCGCAGCCGAAAGGATCACGTTCCAGAACCTGACTCCCATATTTCCGGAAGAACAGTTAATGTCGGAATCGGATACGCACGTTCTGAGCACGAGGATGCTCGATCTCTTTTCTCCAATCGGAAAAGGTCAGAGAGGTCTCATAGTTTCTCCTCCGAAAGCCGGAAAGACGGTGCTTTTGAAAGAACTGGCCAACGGCATCGCCGAGAACCATCCCGACACGATCAGAATAATACTTCTGATCGACGAAAGGCCCGAAGAAGTGACAGACCTAAAGAGAACCACCAGCGCCCACGTTCTTGCCGCTCCGTTCGATATGCATCCCGAAAAACAGATAAAAGTTGCGGAAATGACTCTAGAAATGGCGAAGAGGCTGGTCGAGTTCAATTACGACGTGGTGATCCTGCTGGACAGCATAACCAGACTCGCCAGGGCTTACAACCTCTACGTTCCCCCCAGCGGGAAGCTACTCTCTGGTGGAGTGGATCCGTCGGCACTGTACAAGCCCAAGCACTTCTTCGGTGCCGCCCGGAACATAGAAGAGGGCGGAAGCCTCACCATAATCGCAACAGCCCTGGTGGAGACCGGAAGCAAGATGGACGAAGTGATCTTCGAAGAGTTCAAAGGCACTGGAAATATGGAACTCGTTCTCTCCAGGCAACTGGCCAACAAGAGAATGTTCCCCGCGATCAATCTGACGCTCTCGGGGACGAGGAAAGAGGAACTGCTTCTTCCGCAGGACATTCTCAGGAAAGTGTGGGTGTTGAGACGCATGTTGTCGGCCATGTCCGAAGAAGAGGGACTGAGATTGATCACGGACAAATTGAGAGGAACGGCCAGCAACGAAGAGTTCCTGGACCTGATCGAAATGGAGAAAAAACAATACTGAACGAGGTTGATTTGAATGTCGGATCTGGTGGTCGGAGTCGATCTTGGTGGCACTGAGACCAAAATAGGCATTGTGGAAGAGAACGGAAGGATACTTTCCAAAAGTATAATACCCACGAAGGTTTTCGAAGGAAGAATAGCGGTAGTGACGCGTATTGTGGAAGCTATCAAGCAGCTGATTATGGAGACCGGGATCTCTGTCGACGGAGTTGTCGGTATCGGCGTTGGTTCGCCCGGTTCGATCGATCACGAAACCGGTACCGTGCTTTTCTCCCCAAATCTTCCCGACTGGTCGGGTTTCGAATTGACCGCCATTCTTAAAAAGCTGACCGGTATAAGAACTTTCGTAGAGAACGACGCCAACGCTTTTGTTCTTGGAGAGTGGGCCTTCGGTGCCTTCAAGGGTTGCAAGCACATGATCGGCCTGACTCTGGGAACGGGTGTGGGGGGCGGAGTGATAACCCACGGGACCCTTATGACCGGCAAGAATGGCTACGGTGGTGAACTGGGCCACACGATAGTACAGATAGGGGGTCCGCTGTGTGGCTGTGGTTCCCATGGGTGCCTGGAAGCCCTGGCATCTGCAACGGCGGTCGTGAATATGGCGCGGGAGTATTCGAAGAGGTTTTCGAAGTCGCTCATCTACCAGGCTCAGCAACTGACGGCCAGGGTCGTGTTCGATTGTGCGAGGGAAGGCGACCTCGCGGCCTCTATGATAGTCGAAAGAGTTACGGATGCATTGGCCGCCGCGATCGGTAATTTCGTGCATATTTTCAATCCCGAACATATAGTAATCGGCGGGGGCATGAGCAGAGCCGGAAACATCCTCATAGATGGAGTCAGAAGAAAACTGCCGCGTTTCGTAATGCCGTCTTTCAGCGAAACATTCCAGGTCGACCTCAGTGATCTGGTTGAAAACGCCGGTATAACCGGTGCGGCTTCGATAGTTTTCTACAGGCTGAGCTGAGCTTTGAGCTTCTGACTGAGTATGTGAGCCTGCCTGGTCGGTTCTGGCAACCTGTAGATACCGGTGGCTTTTAAAGAAAATTCAAGGGCCTGCTTCATAGAGAGTCCATTTCCGGGAGAGACATACACCGGTTTGACGCCGGGTTTCGTTCTCAAAGAATAACCTATCAACTCACCGGCCGGTGAGAGTATGGGTGAACTGTCGCCCCGGGAGCTCCCCGGAAGTTCGCACTTCCCGTAGAGGAGGCTTTTTGCCACTCCAATCGTGGGAACTTCCAGAAAAAGCCCGATGTGTGAAGCGATACCTATACCTCTTGGGTGGGCCGTTCCATGGCCGTCAAAAAAAACCAGATCGACTTCCGGGGTGTTTTTAAGGGCTTCTATGATCTCCGGTCCTTCCCTGAATGATAAGAGACCGGGGATATACGGTCTTTCGACCTTTCCAACGTGGTACGAGTATTCCAGCAGTTCAAGTTCAGGGAAGTTCAAGACTGCGACCACGGCCAGACCGGTGCTTTTGTCCGGAAAGGAAAGATCTACCCCGGCGACCAGGGAGGGTTCGATAGGGTTATCTCTTATTACGATGTTCTCTTTCAGAAGTTTCTGTATTTCGACGGCATCACTTCTATCCATATTCCAGGAGTGAAGATCTTTTACTTTCATGAACTCCTCCGTATAACCGCCATGTACCACTAATGAGCGGATGACTAATAATTATTGTGCCATACAGATGTTATAATTTATCAAAAGCCCATTAAGTGGAGGTGTACCGATGAACTTTGCAGTTGAACGCAACGAGATACTCACGCGACTTGAAGCTGTTTCCGGCGCCGCTGCTTCAAAGACGGTCAAACCCATACTTTCGGGGATATATTTCTCCGTGAAAGGCGAGTTCGTCATTCAGATTACGGCCACCGATCTCGAGACGGCTATTAAGACGGAAGTCAAGGTTAAACATATCGATGGGCAGGACGGTTTTGTGGTCGATGCGAAGGTAGCTCTCGAAATAGTCAGAAACCTACCCGAGGGAGAGATTATATTCGAGGTTGAAGAGACAAATCTAATCATAAGAGCCGGTAAGAGCAGATTCACACTGCCAACGATGGATCCCGAAGAGTTTCCCGATGTGGATACAACTACCGGCGGCGTCGAGTTTTCAGTATCGGTTTCCGCGATAGAACTGATGATCGATCGTGTAATATTCTGTGCCGCGAGAGATGAGTTTATGAGAAATCTCAACGGCGTTTACTGGGAATTCGAGGGAGGGTTCCTTCGCCTCGTAGCGGCCGATGGCTTCAGAATGTCGCTCGCAGAAGAGAGAATAGATGTGAGCGTTGACGATCACTTCCTTCTGACACTCAAGAGCATGAGAGATCTTCAGAATAGTATGAAAAGCGCAATGTCTGACGAAATGAAGATAGTTTACGACGGCAGCAGGGTGGGGTTTTACTTCGATGGAACGGAGATGGTTTCCAAAGTTGTCGACGCCGAGTTTCCCGACTACAAGAGAGTCCTCCCAAAATCTTTTAAGTCGAGAGTCCAGTTGTACACTTCAAATCTCTCCGACGCCGTTCGAAGAGCTTCGATCGCCGCCAGGCTGGGTTCCGATTCCGTCAAGCTCGACATAAAGGACGAGCTATTCAGAATAATCGCGCGCAGTCCGGATCACGGTGAAGCGATCGAGGAGATAGAAGGAAAGAAAGAAGGCGACAACCTCGTCATCGCATTCAATCCGAGGTTTCTTTCGGAGTCTTTGAGAAAAATCGATACAGAAGAGGTGGAGTTGAATTTCGTCGATTCCAACAGTCCGTTGCAGATCAATCCCATCGATGTTCAGGGTTATACTTATATAATTATGCCTATAAGGCTAATATAATGTACCGGGCTGGAATAGGTTACGACGTTCATCCAATAGCGAGAGGTAACAAAGGGCTTTTTCTTGGTGGAGTGAAGGTATCCGACGAGTTTTATCTCCACGGTCATTCCGATGGCGATGTCTTATCCCATGCGATTGTCGATGCTATTCTCGGAGCGGCCGGTGCCGGCAATATAGGACTCTGGTTTCCTGAAAACGAAGTGAACAGGGGTAGGAGAAGCATAGAGTTTCTCGCCGAAGTTCGAACGGGACTGACGGACTCATGGGAGATAGTCAACATCGATTCGGTGGTGGTGATAGGAGAGGTGAGGTTATCCGGGTGCATCGCGGAAATCGAGGAAAGCATCGCGCAGGCGTTGAAGGTTTCAAGTGAAATCATAAGCGTAAAGCCGAAATCCGGTAATGGAGGCGGCACTCAATTCGTACAGTCACAGGCGATCTGTCTTCTCAGAAGGGTGGGAAATGTCGATGCCTGACTTTAGATACGAAGTCATAAACAGTAAGGGTAAGCCCGAAAAAGGAAAGCTGACCGCCAGCTCCAAACTCGATGCCCTTCAAATTCTATCGGGCAGGGGTTACACGGTGAGCGCCATAAGGCCTATCGCATCTCAGGACAAAGTCCGGACCTCGATCTTTCCTCTGTCTCCGAAAGAGGTAAGTCTCTTTGCCAGGCAACTATCTACCATGGTTTCTTCGGGGGTCAGGATAAGAGATGCGCTTCAGGTTCTTTCGACCCAGGCGCTCTTCAGTCGGAGGTTCAGGAGGGTTATCACCAGGGTAGTTCTTGATATAGAGAGCGGTATGAGTTTCAACGAATCGCTTGAAAAATCCGGAGTCTTCGAACCTCTCTTCACCAACCTGGTCAAGGCCGGGGAGACCGGCGGTGTTCTTGACGAGTCGCTCCAGAGAGTTTCGGAGTTCTACGAAGGGATGGTTGAATTGCAGAACGAAGTAAAATCCGCAATGGCCTATCCCCTGTTCATGATGGTTTTCGCGGTCGGTATCGTGGGAATAATATCTTTTTTCATACTGCCAAACCTGATCAGTGCCTTCGGTGGTAATTTCAAACCATCGGGCGTGATGGGAATTCTTCTGAGCGTAAACGATATTCTTAAGTCCCACTGGCCTTTCATTCTGATTGGACTGGTCGTCGTTTTGATCGGTGGATGGCTCTTCTTCAAAAGCAAATACGGCAACTACGTCAAAGAAATCTTTGGAAAAATCATACCTCCTATAAGAAAGTTGAGGAACATGACGGCCATGGAAAGATTCACCAGAACGACCGCAGTTCTCATTGCAAGCGGTGTCGATCTGCCGACCGTACTGGAACTTGCCGGTCAGGTCTCTCAAAGCCCCTCTCTAGAGCACGCCGTACAGATCTCGATCTCGCAAATCAAGGCCGGCGAGAGTATTCACGTTGCCCTGGCCCAGCAGAAAGTCTTTCCGGCGATTGTGGTGAGTATGGTCGCAACGGGCGAGGAGACCGGAAAGCTCGACGAGGTTATGTTTAAGGTGGCCGACTTCTATCACACACAGGTTCAGAGTTCGCTGAAGAAACTGGTTTCACTTGTCGAGCCTATAATGATCATGTTCATAGGAGGATTCATAGGTTTTCTGGCTTACACCATGTACAACACGATATTCGCAATGGAGCAGAGTATTGGATGAGTGTAGTAGAACTCGTATGTTGTCTGGCCATCGTCGGCATATGTATGGGTTGTCTCATGGCTTTCTCGGGAGAAATGATCTCCAATCTGTCGATAGAGTTGAGCAAAGTTGAGCTCGACTGTTTTCTCGAAAATCAGAGACTGGAGGCTGTCAGAAGATCGAAGACCGTTGAGTTAATATATAACTACAGGCAACGGAAGCTTTTCTCGAACACCGGAGATGTGCTCGAAGGTTGTCTGTGGAACAATCTGGAGGACTTCAGGATAATCTTCAATGGCGAAGGTTCGATAGCGATACTCAGTGGCTCAACAACGCTGTGCTTTGAGAACGGTACTGTTTTGACGATACAACCCGTAACTGGGAAAGTCACATACTGAGCAACGATCCGGGGAGTGAAGCCAAATGTTCCAGACCATGATAACGGCACTGAACGTTGATGACGGTTATACCGAAATAGCCAGGGCTGTAGTCGAAGGTCGTTACTTGAAACCTGTCTTTTCGGTTCTAAAAACCGGTCCGAAGAGTCTGGATGAAGCGGTCAGAATCTTTATGCAATACAATGCCCTTCCCTCCGACGAAATCTTCGTAACGAGTTTTCATCCAAAGAACGTCGTTTTCCAGCATCTGGAGGTTCCAAAGGTCAAATCCATGAAGAACCTTCTAAGCGTTGCGAGTTACAAAGCGGCTTCCCAGTTCTCCCTACCACCGGACGAGGTCAGTGTGGCATGCCTTAATTCTTTGACCGCTCTTAAAAGTGGAATCGTACCGGCTTTTGTCATTACCCGAAGGAAGGTCCTCGATGAGTTCATAAGCAATCTCAGACAAAGCGGCTTCCCCGAACCCAACGTTGTTGATGTGAAGCCTTTTCAGATCTTCAAAATCGCTCAGCTGGATGCGCTCGAGGGTAACTACATTCTCTTTACGGTTGACAGCGATTACTCTCTCCTGGTTATGTTCAAGGGCGATGAAATAGTGGGATTGAACTACATAAACGGCGGCTTCTCGGACGTGGCAGACAAATTCAAGGAAGATGATTCTCTGTCACCGAACACGGATATTCAAAGGGAGTTTCTCACAGGGTCCAAGGCTTACTACGATTCACTCATCGAGGAGGCCTCCGAACAGCTTGAAAACATGATATCTTATCAGTTAAGGATGTATTTGACCAATACCCTATCGAGTTCCCCGAACACCTCGGCCGCCGACGAGGCATCTTTCAGTAAGTTTTTCGTGGTCGGTCAGTCGAGCCTTTCTACGGCCGTTTATGGAAGGGCTTTCCAGAGGATGCTCGGCGGGGACGTCGGTGTTTTTGTCTTACCTTTGAAGATAAAGGAAGCGATCGGAATTACGTACACTACGGCCGGACTTCTCATGAGGGGTGGTGAGCAGCTTGGTAGACGTAAACTTGTATTCAAAGAAGAAACGAGTTTGCAGGCTTAGAAATGCTTTGATCATACTGTTGCTCATTGTTGTTCTGGTTATGGGAGCGCGCTTTTTAGCCTCACAGGCTTTCGAATTCAGGTTGAGGCAGATCTCGAGGTTGAAAGGCTATCTCTTCGATAACACCGGAACATACCTCACAGGTAACCTCAGGCAGGATATTCAAACGATAAGGGATAAAAAGCAGGAATACATCAACTCAAAGAACAGACTTTCAATTCAGGTCAGAGATCTTAGAACACATGTTCAGGGCAAATCCCTTGAAATGAATATCTTCAGAACTTTGAACGCCTTTCTGGAAGATGAGAGCGCGATCAAGACTATCCTCACCAGAATGGATTTCGAAAACGGCAAGGGTAACGCTTTCTACTATCTGATATACGATGGAAACACAGTCTCCTTCCCTACTCCATCTAGTACTCCGGTTTTGCTGTCAACCCCCAACGTACGGGGCAACCTGGAATTCGCGGATCTTTACACTCTTCAGATCATTGACCTTGAAGTGGGTGATGAACAATGAGCAAGAACGATAGCGACGATCTGGATTTCAAAGAGATAGAGTTCTCCGATCGATCAGTAACGGGAGTCCCGGAGTCCAGCGAGTTTTTTATTCACAAAGATTTCAAGAAACGCCTCAGCAGGAAATTGACCTTCCTCGACAGAAAGGGTATCAACGCAAAGCTCCTGCTTGGAGCTCTGGTGCTTATAGCCGTGGCCGGTTTCTCCGTTCTGGTTGTTATCTATTCGTACAACGCTTTCAAAAATACGGCTACTCTTCTGGCGGAGGTGAACGAACTCGAGAACGCTTTTCTCGAGGTGCAGCTTCTCACGAGGGTTAGAAATGAGACGATCGGCTCCATGAGCACGAGGAGTTATCTCGGCGATCTCCAGAAAATCCTGGGTATTTCTAACAAACCGGGAGATTACAGGGGAATTTCCTTATCCGGCAGGTCGAGGGACATTCTCGATCTTCTTGAGATGATAGTGAACGAACCCAGGATGATGATAAAGAAGCTAGAATTGAGATCAAATCTGGGTTTCCCTATACTTCCAGAGTCAACTCTGCCATCCAACATTATGATAGAATTGAGAACAGATGTCTCTATCACCGGAAGTTTTTAGGATAGGATTGATGGTATGGAGAAGATGGTTGTTATAATCGTCGTTTTGATATGCGCCTTGGTAACTGGTGGTGTACTGCTAGCATTCTTTCTTCAACCTGTGGAAATAACCGAAGTCACGGCCAATAGAATAAGGGTTGAGCCGATCAACACTTCAAGTTTGATCGAACCGGTGAAGATGCAAGATCACTTCACTCCGCTTTTTGCCAGCCCGTCCGAGGTTATAAGCTCCATGCTCGAAGTGGGGCAGGAGGCGGAAAACATATCTTATTTAGCGTATTTCAGATTGAACAGGGTGGATTACGCCGTTCTCGACACGGCCGGAACACAGGTCACGGTCAGGGTTGGAGAACGTGTAGATCCCTCGTATATAGTGTACGGAATAACCGAATTTGCCGTTTTGCTTAACGATACCAGCACGAACAGCTTTGTGGTCGTGAAATATTTCAGGTCTTGAACTCCTCTGACTCTAGGGTGAATATGGGGTGATTTCTGTGAGAAAAGTCGCGGTTCTCTTCGTGGTTCTGAGTGCCATCGCTTTAGCATTTTCGAATCAACTGGGTTCGGTGATTCCTTCGATGGATGTTGAATCCGTTACTCTGACGCTTGTCTTCAACGAACCGTTCGTCCAATCGTACAACATCCAGTCAAACCCATCGAAGACGATATACTCGCTTTCTCTGAACGGGGTGAATGGAAAGGACATGAATCTTCCGCTTCGGATGGGACCTGTTGAGGGTTTGTGGATCAGGCAGGAGCCGTCACGACTCTCCATTAATACCGCATTGCTCACACCCGCCAGAGTCGAGCCGGAAATCATCATAAGAGAAAATGTTGTGATCATAAGGTTTTTCCGATCGAGCGCGGAGGTGGATATAGATAAATTCACAACTTACGGAATGACCATCGCCAGCGCGATGACATATCTCTTCTCCGAGGAGATACTGAACCTTTCTTACATCCTCTCCCCCAGCGTGAGAGACGAGAAGATACTCGTAGGCTTCACTCTGGCCTTGCCGGAAGAGATACTTCGAAATATCCTCACCTCGCTCGGCGACAGGGTGGCGTATGCATATTTAAGCGACGGGACCTTTTATCTGGGTACTCCCGACGAAGTGAGGGAGCTGGTAAACACTTTCTGGAGAACTTATGTCGGCGTGGAGTTCAACGTCGATGGAGAAACGGTCTCGGAACAGGTGGAAAGGTTGAGAAAGACGCTCCCCGTCAACAGCTTCATAGAGTATTTACCCAACGAGGCCTCGCTGATGGTCTTTGGAGACCTCCAGACACATTTCATGCTTTCATCCTTGCTCACCACCAACATCGTCACGAAGGAGTTTGCAGCGCCTTCGGAGGCAACGCCAAGTGGTGTCGAACCGCTGGAGGCTTACGAAGCGCTCGCAAGAGAGCTCAACTCCGTTCTCTTCTCCGATTCCATCACCATAAGCACTATACCGCAGTTCAACAGGCTAATACTCACGGGCAACAGTAAATACGTCGATGAGCTTTTCGAATACCTCGAGCTCTACAGGAAGAATCTCACGTCCGAGAACCTAGACTCGAGCAGAACCAGAATAACCTATACTCTGCCGGAAAACTTCTTTCTGGTGGAAGACGTCCTGAGGCTTGGGAGTACCGCCGGTTCAGGCTTGCCGGGTGACGGCACGATAGTTGGAACGATCCTGAATCTTCTCCAGAGCTATTCCAAAGATAGCGTAACCGTTGACAGGACGTTCGAGCCGGTTGGAAAAGTGACCTTCGATCTGCCGAAATACCTGGTCGAGTTCATCGACAAAACGATGGAGTCTTTTGACAAGATCTCCGGAGAGGTCACTTACTCGGTAATAAAGTACCACATGCCTGTAGGGGAAGAGACGATTTCCCAGGTCGAGAAGATCACAGGAGCCGTAATCGAGACCATAGGCGAGAAGAAAGGGTACATAATCAAAGGCTCGAAAGCTTCCATAGAAACCGCTCAATACGTTTTGAGCCTTTTCACGGGAATCACATTTGAAGATTACAGAAACACTTATATAGAGCTTAAAGCTGAAAACAAATTCAACGAAGTCAAGAGCTTTTTCGATTCCTATTTTGCTTCCAGAGGTCTGGTTGTTGACGAGTATTCTCTGGAGCAAATATCCGAAAAGCTCATTTACATCTACGCCCCCTCGGATATACTCGATGAAGCCCTGACAGAACTGGAGAACAGGGAGAAACAGATATTCAGGAAAACCGAGGATCTGATACTCGAAGTGGCCCCGGAGATCTATGACTCGGGCCTGGGAGAGCTGATAGATACACTCCTGAATCCCGAGGAATCGCAGGTCTTCATCAGATCGGCCGGATTGATAGTTCTCAGGGGTTATCCGGAAAGACTGTCGGAATTGGAGAAAATCATAGAGGCGAGAATTCCCAGGATCGTTGAGATGATCGAGAAGCGTCTCTCCGGACAGGAAACCAGGATGTCTCTCCAGATAGGCACGATACCCGGCTGGGATCTCGATAAATTCCAAACATATCTAAGAGACTTTCTGGGGCCGGATGAATTTGCCACCATCACAGTTACGAGATCCGGGAACGGATATATAGTCGTAGGTCCGGAAAATCTTTTGAACACAGTGGATGATGAGACCAGAAAGCTCAGAGAGCTTGAAAATCCCTTTTACAGGCTTGAGTCGTCGATACCGTCTTTGAGCCAATTCGAATTGCTACTCGAGAGACTCGGTGTCGCCGTATCTATAATGCCCGTAGATAACCAGTTCATGGTGATCGGATCTCAGGAAAATGTAGAAGAAGCCTCCCGTCTTATAAGACAGCTTGGCAGCGGTTTGCCGGTCGGAGGAGAAGTGACGGTCCCCGGCACCCTTTACAACTATGCCTTCGTAAACGTCCCTTATGGAGAAGTAGCCGGTCTATCAGAACTTCTCGAGAAATTGAACCTACCCGTGGAGTTCGTGAACACACCAACCGGAGTTGCCGCGGTCGCTCCTGAAGAGAGGTTGAAGAAGGCCATGGAAGTGGTGGAATCCATCCTCTCAAGGCTTGAACCTGTTGAAGCCGGACCTGTTGGTTACAGCCTCGTGGATGTAGATCCCGGCTCTCTCGAAAGCCTCAAAACGATTATCGAGAAATTGAGGATCGAAGTGGATTTCGTTGATACCCCTTCCGGAATCGTTGGTATTGGAAGCGACGCCCATCTGGACAGGGTGAAAAAACTGATAGAGGATCTTCTTAAGAAAGAATCGATGACTCCTCCTCAGGGCGATAAAGAGACGGGGTACATGATATTCCGCGGCAGAAGCGACGTCAGCGTTGATTCGCTCAAATCCGTCGTGCAGGTCTTCGGATACGATCTTACCTTCACTTCAGTTTACGACAAGATCGTTGCGGTCGGAGACAGGTACGACCTGAACAGCTTCAACACGCTTTACGGAGAGATACTCTCCAGCGAAAGCGTTGAAGATACCAGAGTTAGCGTAGAGCTACCCGGTATCCCAGGCTGGGATACTACAAGACTCTCCGCTTACCTGGGCGTTGTATTTGGCGAAAAGGCCGAAGAGATCTCTCTGGTCCAGACTTCAAAGGGATATATATTGAACGCTCCCGGATCGATGGCATCTGCCATCGGTGAAGAGTTTGAAAGACTTTCAAGGATCGAGAATCCCTCTTATTCCATAGAGACGAGAATGCCAAACATAACGGAGATAGATAGCCTCCTGGCGAGACTCGGAATCATCGTCGATATACTCCAGGTAGAAGACTACAGCGTCGTGGTCGGTTCATCGGAGAACGTTGCCAAAGCGCGCGAGTTGATAACTAAACTGGTTGACACTCTGGGAGTTCCAGAGCAGACAAAGCCCCAGGTTTTCAAATTATCCGCCATAACTTCCGGAGATATGGAGTACTTCGTACCTATTTTCGGGAGTATAGATATCGAGGTTGCGCTCCTTGAATCTCCTGCAGGAATATTGATCGTCGGCAAGGAAGACCAGGTGAACAGGGCGCTCGAAATAGCCAACAGTATCCTGGAAAGGAAACCCTCACAAGAAGTTTCGACAGCGTACGAGTTCGTCGATATACCTTCAGATGGTGTTACCACTTACGGCGAGATTCTGAAGCGGCTGGGTTTGAGTGCCGAACTCTTTCCCTCACCATCGGGTGTTCTTCTTATAGGATCGGAAGAAGATATAGATAAAGCCAGGCCAATAATCGAGGCCATACTGGAACGTGAAGCGAAAACCGTTTCCCAGAGCGATGAACAGCAAAGAGTATCGATGATCGTCAAAAATATACCGGGCTGGACGGAGGACAAATTCACCGGTTACTTCAGAAGCCTCCTTGGGGAGAGCGAGTTTGCCGGAATCTCCATAACCCCCTCTGTTAGCGGCTTTATAGTCATAGGAGAAGAGAAAGCTCTGGCGAAGATGCAGAACGAAGTCGTCAGACTGTCGGAGATAGAGGACCCCTTCTATCTGGTAAAGGATACTCTTCCACCGGTTGATCAGCTCGACAGGCTCTTGGAGAGACTCGGGTTGAACGTGAGCATCCTGCCGGTTGGGGAGAAAAATCTGATCGTCGGCGTGGAAAGCGACGTAATTAAGACCGGAGAGTTGATCGATACACTCAAGACAGATCTGGATACAGGCGATGAGAAGTACGTTTACAGATTTTCCGATGTCAATCCACAACTTAAGGGCGTTTTAGAAAGCATCCTCTCCAGTCTGAAGATCGAAGTGGGACTGACAGAAGCGGGAAACAGCATGGCGATCGTTGGCCTGGAGAAAGAAGTTGATGCCGCAAAAGTAATCCTGGACGATGTAGCAGGACAGATAGTTGGCGATACGGCGAAGGGTAAAATCGGATACTCCTTCGTGGGAGTCGAGAGC
>DBRH01000033.1 GCA_002305955.1 Kosmotogaceae bacterium UBA1373 | reverse complement strand
CTGAAAAGGCCGATGTTTGCCGTGTAGAGTTCTTTAAAGATATTTTTTCTCTCTTTCATGTACGAACTGTATTCGGCTCTGGGCTCCACCCGGTCGTACTTTTTCTTTATCTCTTCAACGACTTTTTCGAGAGCCTTACCGCTCGTGGCCGACAGAGCGATCAGGGCGGCACCTGTCGCCGAGTCGTACTGGCGGGGCGAGACCAGCAGCTCGTGATCGAGCACGGTGGCGATCAGCTGTAGCAGAACTTCGCTCCTGGCACCGCCGCCCGAGACGCAGATCTGGTTCGGTTCGAGCGCCGTTCTCTTTATCTCGTCCCCTATCATGCTAATATCCAGGGCAATGGCTTCGAAAACCGAACTCAAGATCTCTTTTCTGCCGGTTTCCATGGACAGTCCAAAGAGAATTCCTCTGGCTTTGGGGTTGTTGAAGGGGGTGCGCGCTCCTCCAAAGAACGGAAGAAGACTCATGTTTGAAGGTTCGTATTCCTCCGCTCTAAAACCCGACAGCAAACTCTCTTTCTCGTCCATGTCGAGGCCGAACAGTCTGTCGGTCACCCAGTCGGTGAGGAGGCCGCCGCAGCTGGTAGCGCCACCGGCGGTGAAGGATCCCGGGACGGCACCGGTTTCAACGAATAGGGCGGGCGATCTTACGGGTCTGTCGAGACACTGGATGTAAATCGAGGTCCCTCCCAGCGAGATGGAGACGTTTCCCGGCTCGAGGCAGGCGTTGGTTATGGCGTCGGAGCATGCGTCTCCCGTTCCGGTGAAAACGGGAGTTCCACAAACCAGCCCAGTTTCTTCGCTTGCCCGTCTCGTTACCTTGCCGGTGAGGTCGGTAGCCCATTTTATATCTGGAATTATCTCTGTCGGGAGGTCTGCGTGATCGAAGGGATCCTCGAAAATCTCCAGGGTGTTGAGGTCTATGAGGTTGCCCGCTGAAAGCGAGAAGATATCCGAGGCAAATTGGCCGGTCAATCTGAAGGCTATGTAACCGTTCGCGGTAAGAACCCGGGCCGTCCTTTCGAATATCTGCGGTTCGTTTTTTCTCAGCCAGAGGATCTTTGGAAGGATGGACTGGCTTGAATACTCTGTGTACAGCGGATTGTCTCCGGCCTGTCTCATGAACTCGTTGAGCAGTTCGATCTCTTTAGCGGCCCTCTGATCGATTCCGTACATGAAAGACTTTCGCAGGGGAGTTCCATCGCCCGATACAGGCAACACGTTCGGACACATGGAGCTGAGTCCTATCGCTTTTATGCTCGAGAGGGGGATCTCTTTGCCCGCCATCGCAGTCAGTTTCAGAAAGTCCTGCCACCACACCCGGGCGTCTTGCTCGGGATAGCCATCGTCGGAAAAACTCTGTGAATGATTGACCTTTGCGCTTGCGACAATACGGCCTTCATTGTCTGTGATGGATATTTTGCTAGAAGTCGTACCGATATCGTATCCTGCGAAAAGCTCTCTTTCTTTCACGGCCGATACACCCTCCCTTTCTAGATCGTGTACGTGAATCACGGGTAATGAAGAAAAACGGGGGAGCCTTTGCATTAAAAAAATCCTCGAATCGTATCTACCCCTCGACTCTCGACAGGTGAATGCAACAGGCTCCCGAAAGCGCTTCAGTACTTCTTTCAGTTGGTTATTTCAGATAATCCTGAGCGTTTGCCGAGGTTATAAGCGGGGCGTCCATGTATATTACCCGGACGGCTCCGATGACCTCTTCGGGGCTGTTTCCCTCGACGACTATCTTCTGTATGAGCTCGGCCGCCCTGGTGGCGGAGTCTCCGAAGGGCTGCAGGATCGTGGCTACGACGGCCGTGTTGTTGGCCGCTATCATTCCTATGTTTCTTTCGTTGCCGTCAATTCCGACCACGAACATGTCTTCCTGGGTGTAGCCGGCAGCCCTTATAGCCAGGGATACCGCGTAAGCCGGGTCGTCCCAGGCGCACCAGACGGCGTCGATCTTGTCGCCGTACTTGAGCAGGTACGATTCCATGGTTCTCTGGGCGTCTTCGACGAATCCCGCCGGCGGCAGGTGATGGACTTCGAGCACTTTGATGTTCGGCTCTTCAGTCAGCACAACATCCAGGGCCTTGCCTCTGAAGCGGGTCCCGTAGAATTGATCGAATTTGAACACGATTATATTTCCCTTGTGGTTCAGTCTGTCGACCAGATAGGTGGCGATCTTTGCACCCATCTCCCAGTTGTTGGTGAGAATGTCGGCCGTCAGCAGGTCGCTGTACTCGGAATCGATCCCGATCACGGGGATGCCCGCCTCTTTCGCCGCGGTGAGCGAGGAAGTGAGCGAGCTTGCCTGACCCATGGCGACCACAATAAGGTCTACTTTCTTCGACACGTAGTTTTCCACCAGGTTGTTCATCGTCTCCCAGGAGCCTGCAGAGTTCGAGACGTAGATGGTCCAGCCGTTGGTCTTTGAAATGGCTTCGAGATTTTGGGCGATCGTTGCCTGGGTTACCGCAGAAAGGTTGGCCGCGACGAAGCCGATCTCGACACCGACGGCCAGCGAAACGAGTAACATAATCGCAAGAACAAGAACTACCTTTTTCATAGTTACCACACCTCCTGTTGTTTGCCTTAGAAGCTCTCAGAGTTTCTGAATGAGGTCATCGCGACGGCCAGAATTATGATCGCTCCTTTGGCGATGTACTGAAAGAAATACGAAACTCCCATTATTACAAGACCGTTGTTTATAACTCCGATGATCAAAGCTCCCACGAAAGTCCCCGGTACGTTCGGCCTGCCCACCTTGATCGTGGTCATTCCCAGGAAGGAGGCGGCTATCGCATCCATGAGGTAAGCGTCGCCCGCGGTCGGCTGTCCCGATCCCAGCCTGGAGGCGAGAATACAGCCGGTGAAGGCCGCGAGGGCGCCGGAGATTATCATTCCGATCACGCGGAGAAGCCTGACGTTGATGCCCGACAAAAAAGAGGCCTTCACACTGCCCCCTATAGAGTACATCCACTTTCCCATCTTCGTCTTTTCCATCACGAAGGTGAAGACGACTATGACGGCTGCCATTATGAAAACCTGGACGGGGATTCCCAGGACTCTGTTCTGCGCGATCGCGAGGAAGGAATCGGGGAAGATCCCGTAAACTTCCTGGCCTCTGGTGAACATGAAGTTGATACCGGTCGCGATCGTACCGAGGGCGAGGGTCGCGATGAAGGCGGAGATCTTCAATCTGGTGATCAGGATTCCGGCGATCACGCCGAAGAGCGCGCCCATGCCTACCGTGATGAGTATGGAACCGAACACGCCCAGGCCGTTCAAGATCAGAGAGGTCACTATAACTCCCGAAAGGCTCGCCACCGAAGCGATAGACATGTCGAAATCTCCCGGTATCATGCAGACGGTCATCCCGGTCGCTATTATCGTCAGCATGGAAATATGGGAGAGGATGTTTATGAGATTTCTGGAAGTGAGAAACGTTTCGGTCATTATCGAGAAGAAGACGACTATCCCGATCAAGGCCAGAATAGTGCCGTACTTCTGAAAGAGCAACCCTATCTTATTCATTATTTTTCACTCCTTACGGCGAGGCTGTCGCTGAGCGCATTTTCGAGAATCGAGTGTTGATCGTACTCCTCTCTTTTGAATTCCGCCGTGATCCTCCCCAGGCGCATGACATAGATCCTGTCGGCTATACCCAGCAGCTCCCGGATATCCGAGGAGACGAACAGCACCCCGCAACCCTTCTTCGCGATTTCCTGCATTATCCTGTAAAACTCGCTCTTGGCTCCGACATCTATTCCCTGGGTCGGTTCGTCGAATATGAAGATCCTGGATTCCGGTCCCAGAAGCCATTTCCCCAGAACCACCTTCTGCTGGTTGCCGCCGCTCAGATGAGAGATTATCGTTTTCAGCGACGGCGTCTTTATCTTCAGATCGCTCGATACTTTGCTGGCCCTGGCGTTGGACTCTCTCGAGCTGATCACACCTAACCTGGTCAGCGTCCCAAGGAATGGAGAGGTCAGGTTGTCTATAACCGACATATCCTGGACAACCCCCTCCCTCCTTCTGTCCTCCGGGCAGAGATATACACCGGCCTTCATAGCTTTCGAAGGGCCTTTTATCCTGGTTTTTTCGTTGTTTATGGTTATTTCGCCGCTGTCGATTTCGTGGGCACCGAAGATAGATTTCATGAGCTCCGTCCTTCCCGAGCCGACCATTCCGAAGAAGCCCACTATCTCTCCCCTCTTCACCTCGAAGGAGATATCCTTCAATCCCAGTCTCGCTACGTTGAGCTTCGAAACCTTGAGAATTCCCTCTCCGATCTCCGAAGCTTGCTTGGGATATTGATCTACCAGATCCCTGTTGGTCATCAGCTTTATGAGGTCGCGTGTCGATAGCTCCGAAGAGACGGATGTGCCTTCGTATCGACCGTTTCTGAGGACGGAGATTCTATCGCAGAGATTGAAGACTTCGTCCAGGTGGTGGGAGACGAAGATGATGCTTATGCCGGACTTTTTCAGGTTTTTTAGGATCTCGAAAAGATTATCCGTATCGCTCTGGGTTATCGAGGCCGTCGGCTCGTCTAGAACCAGTACTTTTGAGTTCATGCTCAGCGCCCTGAGGATCTCGACCATCTTCTGCTTGGCAACACTTAGAGTTCCAACCGGAACACGCAGCGGCACTTCGATTCCGTACTTCTCGCAAAGCCTCTTCGTGTTGGATCTGATCTCCCTGCCTTTCAACACCGAAAGCCGGGAAGGTTCCCTCCCCAGCCAGATGTTCTCCTCGGCAGTAAAAAACGGATCCAGAACGGTGTCCTGATAAACTACCCCTACGCCCCTGTGAAGCGCCTCGGAAGGACTGCTCAATTTTACCGGCTTGCCGAACAGTCTGAGCTCTCCCGAAGTCTGCTGAAAGACTCCGGCGAGTATGTTTATGAGCGTGGACTTTCCGGCCCCGTTTTCACCTACCAGTCCATGAATCTCCCCTTCTTCCAGAGCGAAGTCGATATTGTCAAGAGCAACGACCCCGGGAAACTCCTTCCTGACCGAGATCATCTCAACAACTTTCATGACTATCTCCCGAAGCGTTTCGAATAAGCCTCTTCGGCGGGCATGCCGTCGTTGACTATATCCTTCAGAGCCAGCAGCATCTCCACCGGTCTCTCGTGCTGCCAGACGTTTCTACCCATATCGACCCCGCGAGCTCCCGCCCTTGTGGCATTTTCGGCGATCTTCAGGACATCCAGCACCGAATCCATCTTCGGACCGCCGGCTATGACTACGGGTATGCCGGCAGCGGCCTCGATGACCTTCTCGAATTTTTCGTCGCAATAATACGTTTTGACGATATCGGCGCCCATCTCCACGGCAACCCTCACGGCCAGCGAGAGGTATCTCGGATCGGTTTTGCGCTCCCGGTCCTTCCCGATCGCGGTTACGGCCAGCACCGGAAGGCCGAAGGTTTCACAGTCGTCGCACAGCCGGGCCAGTTCGCGTATAGTGGAGTACTCGTTTGGAGTGCCGACGTAAATCGAGGTGGCGACGGCATCGGCAGACAATCTCAACGCCTCGGTCACCGTTGTGGTTATGCTTTCGTTGGTTATATCCTCGCCGGCGATTGTTGCCGCGCCGCTCACCCGGAGTACGATCCCGACGTGCCCGTTCGGTATGTAGCAGTTCTGCAGTATCCCTTTGTTGAGCATTATGGAATCGGTGAACGGTGTGAGTTTGCCTAGCATCTCGGCCGGTCTTTCCAGACCCTGCATGGGTCCT
This sequence comes from Kosmotogaceae bacterium UBA1373, assembly GCA_002305955.1. GTDB lineage: Bacteria > Thermotogota > Thermotogae > Petrotogales > Kosmotogaceae > Mesotoga. Next base: position 5,239 of record DBRH01000033.1, on the reverse strand, counting down.
AGAGCCATCCCGTGATCGAGAGCCAGCATTATAGTTTTTCCGGATCTGTTGAATATCCTTGAAAGTCTGTTTGCCTTGCCGAACAACTCACTCACCAACCTTTATTCCGACTTTGATAGATCTGCCTTCTACGGCGTCTTTGAAGGCCTCCTCGAAATCGGAGAATTCGTAGATTCTTTTTGTGAAAGATCTCAAGTCGAGCTTGCCGCTGTTTATAAGCGCGATGGCGGCCATGAAATCCCTAGAGGCAAAGCCCGTTGTACCGGTCAATTTCACACCGTTGTAGTGGATTATATTGGGATCGAAGAGAGCTTTCGTCCCTTTCGAATAGCCGCCGAAGAGCACCATGTTTCCGAACAACTTCACCCGGGGCAGGTATTCATCGATCAATTCGGGAACGGGCGCCGTTAGCACGATCGAGTTGTATTTGCCCGTGTCTTCGCTGGAGGCGGCAAAGCCCAGTTCTTCGGCCAGTTCCAGCCTCTCTTTCCTTTTGTCGGTAATCACCACCGTCTGGCCGTAAACATCCCGCAAGGTTATAGCGTTCAGCATACCCATTATCCCGGCCCCGACGACCAGCGCCGAGTTGCCCGGCTGCAGCTCCATATGTCTGCAAGAGGTCAACGCGCAGGCCATGGGTTCCGCGAGGGCAGCCTCTTTGACCTTTTCTTTCGAAACCTTTGCAACGCCCTTCCTGGCGTAACCGGCGTCGATCGAAAGGAACTCGGTTATGGCTCCGTTGCTGGGAAAGTCTCTGGTTCTGCATCCCTCGGGGTAACCGTTGATACACTGCTCGCACTCGCCGCAGTTCACGAAGGGGGCTACGGCGACGTAATCGCCGACTTCGAACTCCGAAACGTTCCGACCGGTTTCGACTATCCTTCCCGAACATTCGTGGCCCAGTATGGTCGGAGGCTTGATCATCGGGTGTCCCTGCTTGTAGGTCTTTATATCTGTGGAACAAATGAATGAGTAGAGTATCTTGACAAGAATTCCATCTTCTCCGATTTTTGGCTTCTCGACATCTCTGATTGAGATCTTTCCGATTCCTTCGTACATCACTGCCTTCATCCATGCACCTCCTGCTGTGTAACTAGCATCTGGGCCGTCCTTATATCCGTAAAGAGAGTGGTTATGTAGCCTCTTGAAAGGGCTGCCCGTATTCCTTCGACTTTGTGCTCCCCGCCGCTCAGGCAGATCCTCTCGGGAACTTTCAGCAGATCGCCGAAGGGGATTCCCAGAAGGACCTCTTCGATGTTCTGGCAGACTATTTCGCCGCCTTTGCCCATGAAGCGAGAGACTATATCGCCAACGGCGTGCTTTCTGACCAGCTCGAGTATCATATCGCCGGGAAGATTTGAGTCGAGAACGGCCGACATTCCGGCCGGGGCTCCCAGACCAAATACGACTGCTTCGAGGTTCGACCACTCGTTGACGGCCGTCTGAACCGACTGTACCTGCTTCATGATTTTCAACTGCTCGGGGTTGTTGAAGATCGCGGGAGCGGCCAGAAAAATAGGGATCGCGCCCAGAGAACCGGCCATTTTTTCGACAATGTTGTTGATCTGATAAGTCTTCTCCGACTGTCCCAGACCCCCGAGGAGCGGTATTATCTTCATCTCGGGAAACCTGGCGAGGTTTTCCGGGAGACTCATTACGGCTTCATAAACGGTCGTCCCCCAGCCCAGCCCGACATAACGTTTGCCTTCTAGAAGCTTGGTTAGGTTCTTCTGGAAGGAGAGAGAGATCCTCTGCTTTATCTCCTTATCGGTGCCCTTGATAGAGGCTACGACATGGGCCTCCCTTATGGCGTATTTCTCGACTATTTCTCTCTCGAGAGAGGAGAGATCGAATGATTCCGGCCCGACGAGCTCGATCTTCACCATTCCCAGTCTGCGCGCGCTGGTGAGCAACCTGGAGACTTTCGACCTCGAAAGACCCAGTTCGATGGCTATCTCCTCCTGGTTCATCTCGTTGATGTAATACATCTCNNCTCTGACTTTCTTCAAGAAACCGGTCCTTTCCTTTTCCTGGAAGAGGTTTCGACCTATCGCCGCGCCTTTAGCGCCGGCCTTTGCCGCGTCTTCAAGGGAAGCGAAGAAATCGCGGTTCTTCTCGCCTCCTGCGACGATCACGGGAACGGGGCACGATCGAACGACCTCGCCGTAATTTGCGGTCATCATGGTCTTTATAACGTTCGCTCCAAGTTCGGCTCCTATTCGAGATATATTTCCTATAACCTCGGGGGAGGAGTAGTCCTCCTTCCTGTAAGGAAGCATCTCGGCAATTACAGGTATCCCGTACCTCTGGTAGTCCCAGATGGCTTTCGAAAGAGCGTGAAGGGCATCGGAATCTCTCTCCTGACCGACGATTCCCATAACTATTACCGCATCGGCTCCAAGCCTCAGTGCCTGTTCGGGATCGAGAAAGTATTTCGTGTTGCCGATATCGCCCGATAAAGCCGAACCGGCGTGCGTTACCCTTATAATCAGAAGTTTATTCGCGTCGAAAGAAGCGATTCGCGAAACCACTCCGGGGTTCAGCAGTATTCCATCGATATCGAGAGTTTCTATCTCGCTCACATAGCGTCCGATATCCTCCAGACCCTGCGGAACACCNNTCCAATCTTCTTTCCAGACCGTTCATAAAGTTCCTCCATTCCTCTTGCACAAGTGTGCATCACAATTATTCACTTCAGACCTATAATATCACTTTTGAAAGCGCCAAGTCAAGGCGGCCGCGTCGTGGGGAAAGCGATTATTCGTTCCGACGCTGCGCGTCCAGGTTCTTAGTTGGTTAAGGAACGCGAGAAGAGGAGAGAAAGAGAGAGAGTGAGAGAAAAGAGAGAGCGAAAACGGGGACTGACCGGCTCCTGAGGTCTGTTTTTTCGCAGTACGGGATCTCGTTCTTCTCGTCGCTCTCTCGCAAACTTAAACAGAGGTTAGAGGTGACAGGTTAGAGGTTAGAAAGTCAAGACCTTCACGCTCTTCACACCTCTCCCCTCTTACCTCTAGCCTCAGGTTCAGCGTTACGGTTCCCTAAGGACGTCTCTTCTAAGTTGTCAAGATTGTTCTTCGGTGCTGAGGTATGGAAAAACCTTGCCGGAAGGAAAGCATTTGTGGCAAAATCGTTTACGTCGCTAATCTAATAAATCCAGTACGGGAGGTTAAGAGATGACAGATGAGAAGATCGTGAAGCAGCCGCGCAGGTATTTACCGGAGGACCTTGATCTTTCGGTGTGGAAGAACGTCGAGGCCGAGCTGAAGAGGCTTGAAGAGTATCCTGTGGACAGCGTGGATTCTCTGGAAGAGTTTCTCTACAGATGGAGCGAACTCTATATGGTGATCCAGGAGCAACTGGCCTGGAGATACATAGAGATGACGAGATTCGCCGACAGTGAAGAAAAGAGGAAGAACTATTCGAACTTCTACGCCGGGGTCTTCTCCAGAGCCGAACCCTACAAAATGAGGCTGCTGAAGAAGTACTACGACAGTCCCTACAGGGCCGAGCTCGACACTCTCAGGTACGAGAACTTCGACAGGATAGTGGCCAACACCATCGAAATGTTCAGAGAGGAAAATCTTCCGCTCGAGATAAAGGAAAAGGAGTTATCCTCCGCCTACGGCGCTACGATAGGCTCTTTGACGGCAGAATACGACGGTAAGGAGTACACGCTCTCTCAACTCTCCAGATTCCAGCAGGAGCCCGACAGAAAAGTGAGAGAGGAGACCTGGAGACTCTCGATGGAGAAGCTTTCCACTGTCCACGAAAAGCTGGAGGAGCTTTTCGATCAGCTAAAGGAGATAAGGATACCTCAGGCCAGAAATGCCGGTTTCGAAAACTACAGAGATTTCATGCACGCCAGGAAGAACAGGTTCGTCTATTCGGTCGAGGATATCTTCAGGTTCCACGATTCAGTCGAAGCCGTGGTCGTTCCCTTCGTAAAAAAACTGAACGAAGGCCGGAGAAGAGAGCTCGGAGTGGAGTCGCTAAGGCCCTGGGATACGCAGGTAGAACCCTCGGGAAGGGTATTGAAGCCCTTCGACGGCATGGAGGACTTCATAGGAAAGGCCGTCGCCGTTCTCTCCAGAGTAGACAGACAGTTCGGTCTCAACCTGCAGAAGATGAAAAACACAGAACTGCTGGATCTGGAAAATAGAAAGGGGAAGGCTCCCGGGGGCTATAACTACCCGCTGGACGAGACGGGGGCGCCCTTCATATTCATGAACGCCACCGGAACGCCGGGCAACGTCAGAACTATTCTCCACGAATCGGGCCACGCCATGCACTCCTTCTCGACCGTGGACGAGAGAATAATACTGTACAGACACACGACGCACGAAGCGGCCGAGCTGGCTTCGATGTCGATGGAACTGCTCACCATGGATCACTGGGACGAATACTACCCGGACGGCGAAGAGCTGAAACTGGCGAAAAAAGAGGAGCTGACCGGAACGATAAGCTTCCTGCCCTGGTGCATGACTGTCGATGCCTTCCAGCAGTGGATCTACTCCAATCCCGACCACACACCCGACGAGAGGGACGAGAAGTTTGCAGAGATCTTCGCCAGGTTCGAAGGCGGGATCGACTGGTCCGGTCTCGAGAGGGAGCGGCGAATCCGCTGGCTGCTGCAGCCCCATATCTTCACCAACCCCTTCTATTACATAGAGTACGGTATCGCCCAGCTCGGAGCCCTTGCCATATACAGAAATTACAGACTCGACAGGGAAAAGGCCGTGGCCGATTACAAGAGGTTTCTCTCTATGGGATACTCCAGACCTCTCGACGAACTGTACGGGGCGGCGGGGATCAAGTTCGACTTTTCGGAGTCGTATATATCCGAGCTGGTCGATTTCGTCGAAGGAGAGATAGAGAGGCTCTAGAAAAACGATACGATCGTAGTTTTATTTGTGGGGAGCAGAGTCTCGAAAACAGGATTCACGGAGGGCCGTTGAGACTAGAATAGTTTAGGAGGTGAGATAATGAAAAAGATACTTATAATTCTATTTCTGACTTTGATACCGCTCTTCTTATTTGCCCAGATCGAAGAATTGAAAGCGAAACTTGCCGCCAATCCCGCGGATATAGAAAGCCTGGAGGCGCTTCTAAAGATTTACGAAGAAAACTACGATGACAACAGCTATATCAACACCGTGATCGAGGTTGCCCGCGCCCTCACGGAGATACCCGAAGGCATGGTGGCGATTTTCGAGAGAACGATCGAAAAGGCTCTGAACAA
>DBRH01000042.1:23531-23685 GCA_002305955.1 Kosmotogaceae bacterium UBA1373 | reverse complement strand
AGCCCTTACCTCACCAACTAGCTGATGGACCGCGGGCCGCTCTTCTGCCGATGCTATTGCACCTTTCTCCTTCCGGACTTATGCGGTATTAGCTGTCCTTTCGGTCAGTTATCCCCCTGCAGATGGTACGTTCCCACGTGTTACTCACCCGTTC
>DBRH01000042.1:0-23404 GCA_002305955.1 Kosmotogaceae bacterium UBA1373 | reverse complement strand
TGTCAAGTTACAGATTGGTTTCCTGATTACCCCCTGTCAGTGAATTCATTCTCAGATTGAGAAGCCGTGTCTGGCTACAAAAGAGGAGTCTGGCATGTTTTTCGGCAACAGAAGGGAGACGTTCCAGCTACCGCTCAGGTATTTTCTGGCGATATTGTTCAGCTCTTCGATTGTGAGGTCATCTATCTTTTCAATGAGAGTCTCGAGCGAATCGGGCCGACCGCATATAACAACGTCGTCCAGAAAGCGGCTCAGCGTTGAGAGGGTTCCTTCGGTGGACATCAGGAGCTTGCCCCTGAGCCTTTCGGTTCCGTAATTGAACTGAGCCTGACTGACACCCTTCTCTACTATTCTGTGGAGTTCATTTTCGAGCGATCCAATCAGATCGTCGAGGTTTTTGGGATTGGTGGAGGCGTTGATCATGAAGGCCCCGGATTCGGTGTAAGAGACGAACTCAGAATTTATGTTGTAAACCATGCCGAGCTCCTCGCGTATATTGTGAAACAGGATCGAGCTCATGCCGCTTCCGAAAAGTATGTTGAACACCTTGAAAGCTTCGAAATCGTCCCTGTTCCTTCTTCCCGGTGCCCCTTTGGTCAGAAGCAGGTGGACCTGCTGCAGATCCTTCCTTTTCTCCACTATCCAGAGCGGTTCCTTCGAAATCACCGGAGATTTGGTCGGGGAAGTCTCTTTGTTATTTTTCTGTAAAGAAAGAAGCTTCTCCTGTGCTCTGTCGATCAAAGAATCGCCGTAGTTGCCCGTAACCGCGAAGATCGCCCTGTCGGCGATGTATTTGTGTTCGTAGAAATTCGAAATATCCTCTCTGGTAAGAACCTTGACGGTGCTGTCGTATCCGAGTATAGGCCGTCCGAAGTCCCTGTCCCAGACTTTCTGGATCGTCATGTCGTAAATCCTGTCGTAAGGGTCGTCTTCGGCCGAAGCTATCTCTTCGAGTATGACTCCGCGTTCCAACTCTATCGCACTTTCTTCGAAGCGTGGAGAAGATATAAGATCGAAAAGAATGTCCAGCGCCTCGTGCGAATAGGTGTCCGGAACTTTCGCGTAGTAAACCGTAGATATCCTGCCGGTATAGGCGTTGAGACTTCCACCTATTCTCTCGATCGGTTCCTTTATCTCGAATGCGTTTCTGTCTTTGGTTCCCTTGAATAGAGTGTGTTCTATGAAATGAGAAACTCCGCTGATGGGATCATCCTCATCAGCGGATCCTACTTTTACCGCAAAAGCCATCGAAACCGTCCTGGTTTCTTCTTTTCTTTCGCCGACAAGAGTAGCGTTATTTGAAAGTTCCTTATAAAGAATGCTCAATGTCGCTTACCTACTTTCTGTTTCGCTCGTTTCTGTTTCTACCTTCGTTTCTTGGATAGGGTTTCCTCTCTCTTCTCTGTTCCTCGGTCACTTCGACGCCTTCCAGTTTCAGGCTTATCTTACCCATCTGATCGATACCCGAGACTTCTACCTTTATTATGTCTCCTAATTTGTGCGCTTTAAGGAATTCTTTCGAATTCTCACCCATCTTCGACACGTGCAGGAGTCCCGTCTTTCCCGGCGCGAGTTCCACAAAGAATCCATAAGCCTCTTCGCGCGTGATCTTTCCTTCGAATATCTGGCCGGGTTTCGCCTCGGATATTATAGCCTCGATGACTTTTTCGAGTCTCTCGAGTTTAGCGTGGTCGTTCCCCACGATCTTCGCGAGTGACTTCTCGTCGTCTATGAAGATTGTCGAGTCGTAATCGCTCGAAAGCTTCTTGATAACCTTTCCACCAGGGCCAATTATCTCGCCTATCTTTTCATAAGGAAGCGCAATCGTCTTGATGATCGGTGCATAATCGGACACAGTCGTTCTAGGAGTATCTACCGCCCGGTACATAAGGTCAAGGATTTTCAGTCTCGCAACTTTCGCCTGTTCAAGGGCCTGCGTCATTATATCTCCGGAAACACCAGATACTTTTACATCCATCTGAAAGGCCGTAATACCGTCGCGGGTACCGGTGACTTTGAAATCCATGTCACCCATATGATCTTCGTTTCCAAGTATATCGGTCAGGACCACCGTTTTATCTGGCTCCTGAATCATACCCATTGCAACCCCGGCAACGTGTTTCTTCATCGGTACTCCTGCAGCCATGAGAGCCAGAGATCCCGAACAGACTGTTGCCATCGAGGATGATCCGTTGGATTCGAGGATCTCCGAGACGACTCTGATCGTGTAAGGAAAGTCTTCGTCCTTGGGGACAATGTTCTTGAGAGATCTTTCGGCTAGATGACCGTGACCTATCTCTCTCCTTCCAGGGCCTCTCAATCTTTTCACTTCTCCGGTACTGAAGGGAGGGAAGTTGTAGTGCAGCATGAAGGATTTCGAGCCCTCTTCGAACATCGTATCCACTATCTGTTCATCCATGGTGGCTCCCAGGGTTACTATGCCAAGGCTCTGTGTCTCTCCTCTTGTGAAGAGGGCCGAACCGTGGGCTCTTGGGAGGAGATCCAGCTCTATCGTGATCGGTCTGACCTCGTCGTGCTTTCTCCCGTCCATTCTCACATCGTCCTGAACGATCCTTCTTCTCATCACTTCTTTCTCCACGTCGTGATAGGAATCCTTCAGGTAACCGATGTTTCCCATTATCTCTTCTTCTGACCAGCGATCGTTAACCTTCTGGACGAAGGCCTCGATGAGTTGATCCCTGTATTCTTTCAACGCTTTATCTTTGGCATGTTTCCCGGGTGTAAGCATCAGCCCGGCCAGTTTATCTCTATCTACGAATTCCCCGAAGGCTTCGACGAAACCTTCCGGAGCGGTCGGGATTTCCAGCTCCCATTTTTTGATTTCGAATTCAGCCAGTATCTCCTCCTGGAAGACCACCAGAGACTTTATCGCCTCATGCGCGGCTTCCAGCGCGCCGACCATTATCTTTTCCGATACTTCTTTCGCCTCGCCTTCGACCATTGTCACGGCATGTTTGGTGCCCGCGACCACGATGTCCAGTTCCGATCGCTTAAGCTCTTCGGCCGATGGGAATATGACGTACTTCCCATCGATATATCCAACCTGAACTCCGGCAACTACTCCTTCGAAGGGTATCTCCGAAAGGTTTAGCGCAAGCGATGCTCCCATTATTCCCCAGATATCCGGTGGATTGTCGGGATCGGCCGAAAGCACGGTGACTATAACCTGTATCTCGTTTCTCATACCGTCTTGAAACAGCGGTCTGATAGGTCTGTCTATTATTCGCGCAGATAGAACCGCGTTGTCGCTGGGTCTGTTCTCCCTTTTCAGAAACCCTCCCGGAATCTTTCCAGCCGCGTAAAACTTTTCCTGATACTCTACAGTCAGGGGCAAAAAATCCGTTCCGGGCATCGCTTCTTCGTTCCCATCAACGGTGGTGAGCAGTACCGAATCGGCGTATCTGAGCAAAATTGCCCCGTGGGCCTGTTTTGCCATCTTGCCGTTTTCGATCACCAGCTTCTGACCAAAAAACTCTCTCTCCCATTGTTTGTAGCTCACTAACAACACCTCTTTTTCGATTCTCAAATACTCAATTATAACAGTTGCATAAAATTCACGCAAAAAAGGAGCGGTTACCCGCTCCCTGTTGAGTTCGTTGTATTCTCAACCCCTCAATCCAAGCTTGTTGATCAGCTCTAGATATACTTCGGGTTTCTTGGCCTTTATATATCTGAGCATCTTTCTTCTTCTTCCGACGAGTTTCAGCAGTCCCCTTCTCGTATGGAAGTCCTTGGGGTGCTTCTTTAGATGCTCGGTGAGATGTCTTATCCTGGCCGTCAGGATCGCTATCTGAACTTCTGTGGAACCGGAGTCGTTGTCGTGGATTTGAAATTCCTTGACAAGTTCCTGCTTGTTGATTTCCATGTCTCTCCTCCTTATGAGTCCTCTATCCAGGAAAGGGCTATACCTCGAACCGGGAATAGGGCAAGGCAATTCTAAAACGATTATCTTCTTCTGTCAACACCCAGGAACTTTGCCAGCATGTCCCGTGCCGTTTGAGTGACAGCTATACCGCCTTTGCCGGTCTCTTTGAGCTCTTCGGGAAGTCTCCTTCCCACCCTGCCGAGAGATTCGGCCACTTCTTCAAACGGTATAACCGATTCTATGCCGGCCAAAGCGAGCTCAGCCGCCGTGAAGGCCGTAGATACTCCGAAAGCGTTTCTCTTGACGCAGGGAATTTCTACAAAGCCGCCGACCGGATCGCACACCAGTCCAAGCAGCGATTTCAACGCCAGAGCCGGTGCAGAAACAAGGGCTTCGTAATTTTCCGGGCTCACCGCGTACACTATTGCAGCCGACGCCATGGCAGTCGCCGTTCCAATTTCGGCCTGACAACCCGACACAGCACCGGAGATCGATGCCTTTCTCCTTATTCTCTCTCCAACCGCGCCGGCCACCAGCAAAGAGTGAGATAACTCCTCCACACTCTTTCCAAGGTTTTTGTGCATGGAGATCAACGCTCCGGGAACGACTCCACACGCACCTGCCGTCGGGCAGGCCACGATCTTTCCCATGCTCGCATTGTGCTCGGCCATAGACAGGGCGACCTCTATACCAGAGTAAACGATCTGGCTTAGCAGAAAAGGACTGGAGTTCCTGACTTTCTGGTCGTTTTCTCCGACCCATCCTGTCAGAGATTTAGAAGGATTAGATTTTCTGGCCTCGAAGGAGTTGAACATCTCATTTGTCAGTCTTAACGATGTCTTCAAGGCGTTTTGGGGATCATCGCCGGTGTTCATCATGTACCATTCGCAAACCACTTCGTGAAGTGGAGTTTTCGAGGTTTTAGATGTATTCACAAGGTCTTCGAAGGTCATCATACTACATCCAGCTTCTCAAGGTAAGAGACTCTTCTCACTACCTTCAGTTTTTTTATTTCTACAATCAGGTCTTGATCTGGCTCATCGTCGAGCTCAATAACACAGAGAGCCTCTCGCCTGTACGGATCCACCCTGGACAGCAACAGATTGCTTATGTTAATATCGCTCGCCGACACCAGTCGCACTATCTGAGCCAGAGCGCCGGGAACATCGGCGTTTATGAGTATAAGCGAGGGATACTTTCCGTTCACGCCGGTCTCAAAGTCATCTATCGATGTTATCCTGATCTCTCCACCTCCAATGGAGGCTCCCGTGATACTGAGAAATCTATCGGAGTTCTGTCCGGTTATTTTTACCGTGTTCGGGTGAGCTTCAGGCATATCGACCTCCTCGAAGCTAAAAGACATACCGCTCTGCACGGCCATCTCCAGAGCCTGCTTGAGAGAGGGATCGGATTCTTTCATGCCAAGCACTCCTCCAACCAGAGCCCTGTCCGTTCCGTGGCCTCTGTGGGTGGCGAAGAGGGGGGAGTTGAGAAGAAATTTGACATCGTCCGGCCTTCCATTCAAAAGCGACCTGAAGGCTCTTCCCAGCCTCGCCATACCGGCCGTGTGGGAACTCGAAGGTCCAACTATCACAGGTCCTATTATATCCAGTAACATCTCTCTTACCTCCGTGCAAAAGGCGCGGGAATCGGAGAATCCCCGCGCCCCGAAAAAATTCTCAGAGATTGTAGAAAGAAGAAAGTCCTCTGTACTCTGCCTGTTCGCCAAGCTCTTCTTCTATTCTCAGAAGCTCGTTATACTTGGCGATCCTATCGGTTCTGGACGCCGAGCCAGTCTTGATCATCCCCGCGTTCGTAGCCACGGCGAGGTGAGCAATGAACGTGTCTTCGGTTTCGCCGGATCTGTGGGAAATCACACAGGTCATACCGTGCTTTTGGGCGTACTCAATGGTGTCGAGGGTCTCGGTGACCGAACCTATCTGGTTCAGCTTTATCAGAATCGAGTTGGAGGCCCTCTCTTCAACTCCCTTTCTCAGTCTCTCTATGTTCGTCACGTAAAGGTCGTCACCGACGATCTGGACTTTGCCTCCAACCCTTTCCGAGAGCTTCGAGAAAGCTTCCCAGTCTTCTTCGTTGAAGGGATCCTCTATGGTGACTATCGGGTATCTCTCGGTCAGATCGACGTAGTAATCGATAAGCTGGTCGGGAGTGAGTTCCTTGCCATCTATGGTGTACAGACCTTTCTCTTCGTTGAAAAACTCGCTGGCCGCACAGTCCAGGGCTATAAAGATCTCTTCCCCCGGCTTGTAGCCGGCCGACTCGACGGCGTTTATTATATACTTTATTGCTTCTTCGTTGCTCTCGAAGCTGGGAGCGAAACCGCCCTCGTCGCCGACTGCGGTAACGTGTCCACCGTCTTTCAGGAGTTTTTTAAGGTGATGGAAGACCTCGACTCCGGCCCTCAGAGCATCTCTGAAATGCTTGAATCCGGCCGGCACTATCATGAACTCCTGGATATCCAGGTTGTTGTCGGCGTGTTTTCCGCCGTTCACTATGTTCATGAAGGGAACCGGGAGGACTTTTGCGTTGGTTCCTCCAAGATACTTGTAGAGCGGGGTATCTATGCTGTCGGCCGCGGCTCTTGCAACCGCCATCGATACGGCGAGTATCGCGTTCGCACCGAGTTTGTCCTTGTTTTTTGTACCGTCAAGCTTCAACAGCGAATCGTCGATGGCAGTCTGATCGAAAGCGTTCAGACCGACTATTTCGGGAGCGATCACTTCATTTATGTTCTCCACAGCCTTCAGAGTACCTTTTCCAAGAAACCTCTTCTTATCTCCATCACGAAGCTCTAGCGCCTCGAACTTACCCGTAGAAGCCCCAGAAGGTACTATAGCCCTTCCGTGACCGCCATCGTCCAGCCAGACTTCGGCCTCGACCGTAGGTGTTCCCCTCGAATCAAGAACCTCACGAGCAACCAGGTCAACTATCTGTGCGTACATTTCATCACCTCCATCAATCGGGAATTACAAGTGTGCCTATCTTCTCGCCCATTATAGCATTCAAAAGATTTCCCTTCTTGAAGAAATCTATAACTATTACCGGTACAGCGTATCTCTGACAGATAGAAAACGCTTCACGGTCCATAACCTCGATATTATTTTCAATAGCGCTGGCGAAGGTTGTTCTGTCTATCTTTGCGGCATTATCGTTTTTCTTCGGGTCTTTATCGTAAACGCCATCGACTTTGGTGCCTTTTATGATAACGTCCGAACCTATTTCGACCGCTCTGACGGCGGCCGCCGTGTCAGTTGTGAAAAAGGGAAGATAAGTACCTCCGCCGAATATAACGACCTCTCCGCTCTCCAGCGATTTCTCGATGCGATCGTACTTGTGATCGTCTAGAGAAGGCAACTTCACAATCGAGGAGATTGCGACGGCCTTCACCCCTGCCTCGCTGAGAATTTCCTTTAGATAAACTGCATTCATAACGGTCCCGAGCATTCCGAGCTCGTCGGCCCTTGAATTTCTCAAATTCCTCAGTTCTCTGCCTCTCACAAGGTTCCCGGCACCTATAACTATCGCCAGCTGTGTGCCAGTTCGAATTACCGGAAGAATCTCTTCGAGTAGATAGTTTACGGACGCTTCGTCGAATCCCCTTCCGCCTTCGCCGCTCAAAACTTCCCCGCTGAGTTTTAGAAGAACTCTTTTATACATACCCACCTCCGGAGATTATAAAAAAAGGTGAGCACCGCTCACCTTAGAAACTCAACTGTCGGATTCGCCAACCTGCCAGCGAACGAATTTCTTCACTTTTATGTTTTCGCCCGTTTTGGAAATCAACTCGACGATCAGATCATTTATAGTTTTGCCGCTCTCGAAGACATATTCCTGCTCGAGCAGACAGTTTTCCTTGTAGAAGCTCTCGAGCTTGCTCTCGACTATCTTCTCAATTATGTGGGCAGGTTTTCCGCTTTCCTTAACCTGTTCGGCGTAGATCTCCTTTTCCTTCTCTATCTTTTCCTGAGGGACGAGATCTCTGGAGACAAACCGTGCTCCCATCGCTGCAAGTTGCAGAGAGATTTTGTGAGCAAGTTCCTTGAATTCGTCGGTTCTAGCGACGAAATCAGTAACACAGTCAAGTTCGAGAAGCACGCCGAGCTTGTTGTTGTGATGAATGTAAGAGTATATTATTCCCTCTCCGGTTTCTCTACCGGAGACCTTGTCGGCTTTAAGAATTCCCTTTTTGCGAAGGTAATCCTTTGCGAGTTCGAAATCGCCCTTGGTTTCTACGAGAGCCTTCTTACAATCCATCATACCGGCCTGAGTTGCATCGCGGAGTTGCTTTACCATATCACTGGTAATTTCAGCCATTATTGTGTGTCCTCCTTCATTAAAATTCCATCGAAGATTATAACTCAGTTGAACGCAGTTTATTTTCTGCGATGTAAAGTCATTTACCCAATTTTCTTTTGAACTCACCTTTGACGCACGGTGGGACCCATTTAGAAATGTCCCCGCCGAAAGAGGCGATCTCCCTGACCATGGACGAAGAGATGAAGGAGTTGGAGGTCTCCGTCATAAGAAACAACGTCTCGAAATCAGCTAACATGGACTTGTTTGCATGGGCCATCTGAAGCTCCATCTCGAAGTCCGAGACCGCTCTGAGCCCTCGAATCACAACCTTTACATCGTTCTCTCTGGCGAAGTCCACGAGAAGACCGCTGTGAGTGGTTATGGTCACGTTGTGTATGTGAGAAACCGCGAGTCTGACCATCCGCATTCTCTCCTCGTGTGCGAAAAAATGTTTCTTGTTTACGTTTTCCATAACCAGCACAATCACTTCATCGAAGATCTTGCTCGACCTCTCGACCAGGTCGATGTGCCCGTAAGTTATTGGATCAAAAGAACCAGGATAGACGGCCTTCATGAAAATCGGCGCTCCGCCCGTTCTCCCTTTCTTCAAGGGCAAAGCGTCATCCTCCTTCCCGTAAGATGACTAAGTGTGTTCCTCGATCCCGAGTTTGTCCGGCGGGTTGTTCAATATCCTGTCCCCGTATTCAAGGAGATCTTCAAGTGTCATTGAACCAATCTCTCGCATCATGGCGTTATATAACCTGAACCAGACGTATTTCACCGTACAGTCAGGATCCTCGACACATTTGCCGTCCTTCTGAAGGCAGGCGTAGGAGTTCATGGGTCGATCGAGTTTCAAGATTATATCCCTGATCAATATCTTGTCCGCCGGTTTCGCCAGAGAATAACCACCATACCTGCCCCTGACGGCTTTGATTATTTCCGCCTGCCTAAGCTCCCCAAAGATCTTTTCGAGGAAATCTCTCGGGATCTCGTTATCGCTCACGATCTCAACAAGAGACATTTTATCTTTTCCGTTACGTGCCGATCTGGCCATCTTGTAAAGAGCTCTCAGCGCATAACTACTTTTGAGAGTGAAACCCATACTCTAAACCTCCTCAGAACTCTCCTCATCGCTTGAAAGGAGAGCTTCCACGAACTCCGACGGCTTGAAGGGCTTTAGGTCGTCTATCTTCTCGCCAACACCTATATATTTCACCGGTATGCCAAGTTCCTTCACTATGGCAAAGATTATGCCACCTTTCGCCGTACCGTCCAGTTTCGTGAGCACGATACCCGTTACATTCACGGCTTCCTTGAACTTCGCGGCCTGAATAAGACCGTTTTGACCTGTCGTAGCGTCTATGACCAGTAGTACTTCGTGCGGAGCTCCCTGGGCTGCCTTCCCGATCACCCTGTGTACCTTCTTCAGCTCTTCCATCAGGTTGCTTCTGGTGTGAAGTCTCCCGGCAGTATCTATGATAACAACATCTTTCCCTTTGCTTATGGCGTGGTTTATAGCGTCGAAGCCTACCGCCGCGGAATCAGCGCCCTGACCCTGGCTTATGAAATCGACTCCCGACCTGTCACTCCATATTCGAAGCTGTTCGACCGCCGCGGCCCTAAAAGTGTCGCAGGCCGCAAGTACCACTTTCTTTCCCTGTTGAGAATAGAGCTGCGACAACTTGCCGATCGTGGTTGTCTTGCCCGTTCCGTTCACGCCCACCACCGATATGACATGGGGCTTCGCGGTTTTCTGTTCATAAGGGATATCGAGAATCTCTATAAGCACGTCTTTTAGAACATCTATCGGATTTTTTCCTTTGTGCATTCTCTCTCTCAGAGCCTTTATTACATCTTGAGAAGTTTCTGAGCCCATATCGGAGAGTATAAGCAACTCCTCGATCTCTTCGAGCGTTTCCTCGTCTAGCCTGTCGAATGAAAGAAGTTTTTTGACGTTCTTGAAGAAACCGTCTCGAGTCTTCTTCAGCCCTTCCTTGAGTCTGGAAAAGATTCCCATTACTCATCCTCCGGTTTCAATACGCTCTCGGGATCATAGCTCGCAAAAAGCCTTTCGACCTCTTCAACGATCGGACCGTAGCCATCCTTTACGCTCACCATGACAGGCTTTTCTTCAGTCCTGGACTTGACTTCTACTACGCCTTCGGCAAGTTTTTTGCCCAGGGTTACACGCACCGGTATTCCAATGAGGTCTGCGTCTTTGAATTTCATGCCCGGTGAGGTCTCCCGGTCGTCGAGAAGCACATCGTAACCCTTTTTCTTAAGTAATCCATATATTTCGACGGATCTTTTCATTATCTCCTCGTCCTTGGTGTTGACCGCCGTAACGATGATATCGAAAGGCGCCGCCTCCAGAGGCCAGAGTATACCGTCTTTATCGTGCAACTGCTCAACGATCGCCCCTATGGTTCTCGACACCCCCCAGCCGTAACAGCCCATAACATAGGGAACTGCATTTCCCTGAGCGTCGGTGACCGCTCCCTCCATCTTGTCCGAGTACTTCGTTCCCAGTTTGAATATGTGACCGACTTCGATACCTTTTGCAGATTTCAAAGGTTTTCCGCACTTCGGGCAGGCATCCCCGGTCTTCACCATCTTGAGGTCCAGCCATTTCCCGATCTTGAAATCGCGTTCCGGCAGAATGCCACGATAGTGAAAACCTTCTTTCAAAGCTCCACCCACTGCGTTTTTCAAACCTTTTATCGAAAGATCAGCCACGATTTCTATCCCGCCGGGCAGACCGACCGGTCCGACAAAGCCGACAGGAACTCTCAGAAGTTCAAAAATCTGCTGGGGGGTCGCCATAGTGAGTGTCTGATCGTTCATCGAGGCCTTCAGCTTCGATTCGTTGAGTTCTTCGTCTCCCCTTATCAAAACCATCACGTACCCGTTTCTTCCACTGTATATAAGAGACTTTATAATATCCCTGGAACTGATACCCAGAAAGGCCGTTACTTCCTCGACCGTTCGAGATTGAGGTGTAGAAATCAGTTCGAGTTCCACAGGTTCCCGATCCTGCAAGACTGATTCGAAGAGATACTCAGCCTTTTCGTCTGATGCGGCATAACCGCAATCGCAGTACAAAAGCGTGGATTCACCGTACCTGGCCAGAACGTTGAATTCGTGAGATTCGTTACCGCCGATAGCTCCGGAATCGGCTTCCACTACTAGATAATCCAGTCCGAGCCTTTCGAGGATCTTACCGTAGGCAGAGTAGAAGTCTTTGTAAGCCTCGTCGAGAGATTCCCAACTATCATGAAAACTGTAGGCATCCTTCATGAGAAACTCCCGCGACCTCATAAGACCGAACCTCGGCCTTATCTCGTCCCGGTATTTCATGGCTATCTGGTAGAGAGAAACCGGCAATTGCTTGTATGATTTGAGTTCGTTGCGGAGAATGTGTGTGATTATCTCTTCGTGTGTCGGGCCGAGTGTGAAGAACCTCTCGTGACGATCCTGCAACTTCATCATCTCCGGGCCGTAGTCGTCCCAGCGTCCCGTCTCGTGCCAGAGCTCGGCAGGCTGTATTATGGGCATCAATATCTCCTGCGAACCGATCGCGTTCATTTCCTGGCGAACAATCTCTTCAATCTTCTTCAAGACCTTCAAGCCGAGCGGGAGATATGTATAGACTCCCGCGACCACCTTTCTGACGAAGCCGCCTCTTATCAAAAGTTTGATACTTACAAGATCTGCATCGGATGGAGCTTCCTTAAGGGTAGGAGCGTAAAGCTGTGAGAACCTCATCGTAACTCTCCTCTCAACAAAAAAACTAAATGGGACTAATTCGGTGTGATTATAGCACAGTTCCAGCACGCTGTCCGTCGTTTTGCTATAATAGAATATCGATTTTAGAGGGAGGGCCGGCATGAGTATTTCTGATCTTCAAGACGAGTTGAAAACTTACGTGGAAAACGTCAAAAAAGCTGCCCATTTCATTCAGAAAGAGGTACCCACTAAACCGAAGGTCGCCATAATACTGGGCAGTGGACTTGGAGACATCTCCAGAAGTCTCGAAAACTCCATCTCCATACCCTACGAGGATTTGCCGGGTTTTCCAGTTTCTACGGCTCCGGGTCATAAAGGTGAACTCACCTTTGGAAACGTACTCCACCACGAAGTGATGCTTATGAATGGACGTTTTCATTACTATGAAGGATACTGCATGAGAACAATAACCTTTCCCATACGCGTAATGCAGGAACTCGGTGTGGAGGTTCTCATCATCACCAACGCTTCTGGAGGATTGAACCCCGACTTTGAAGTGGGGAGGGTGATGCTCGTCCGCGACATAATAAACTTCATGGGCGACAATCCGCTCATAGGACCTAACGTAGATGAATGGGGACCGAGGTTTCCTGATATGAGCGAACCTTTCGATCTGGAACTCCTCGAGAAGGCAAAACTCGCTTCGAAAGAACTCGGTATCGGTGTTTACGAAGGGGTTTATATCGGCGTGGCAGGACCGAATTTTGAAACCCCGGCCGAGCTGAGAATGATGAGGAGATTCGGCGCCGATTCAGTCGGAATGTCAACGGTTCCCGAGGTTATCGTGGCCCGTCACGCCGGTATCAAAGTGATAGGTTTCGCAGCCATATCAGATCGCGCCGTACCCGACGATTTGAAGCCAATTACGGCCGAAGAGGTTCTTGAGATGGCGAAAAAGGCCGGAAGGGACATGAGCAAACTGATACTGAAGACTCTGGAAAAAGTATAGGGGAGAAAAATTCTCCCCGCTGGTGGGTGCGGTAGGGATTGAACCTACGGCCTCTTCCTCGTCAAGGAAGCGCTCTTCCACTGAGCTACGCACCCGGACAGGAGAGATTCTACCATTGTAACCGTACAATTGTCAATATGTATATGAGGCTTGAAAACCCCAAATACAACACAATGGTTAACGCAGTTTTGAATTTCGAAGCTCGATAGATTATAATTGTTCCGTACACACTCATCTCTATTGAAAGGGGGCAACACTAGTGAAGAAAATTCTACTGGTAACACTTGCTCTGTTAGTATCACTCTTTGCGTTTGCAAGTGACCCAAACACGCTTGTGAATTTGACCATCGGTGAACCTGAGACACTCGATGGAATGCACTCCTACGATACTGCCAGCGGGGAGGTCATAGAAAACCTCTACGACAACCTGATTCAGTACAACGGGCAGTCGGTCACAGAGTTCCTGCCCATGCTCTCCACAGAAGTTCCGAGCGTCGATAACGGTCTTGTGGTTGAGGAAGATGGCGCTCTGAAGTACATATTTCCCATAAGGGAAGGCGTCAAGTTCCACAGCGGAAACATACTTACCCCGGCAGATGTAGAGTACTCCTTTGAGAGATACATACTCGGCGATCCCGCTGGCAAGGCTCACTGGATGATAATCGAAGCTCTGACCAGCTCGGCGTTCTACACAGTCGAAGACTGGTTTGCCGATTATGCGGGAATGGCATATTCCGATGCGGTAAACGCAGACAGGAATCCAATCTCCGACGAGGCCAAGGCCAAGCTCGTCTCCTTCTACGAAGAGGTCATTGATCCGAGAATCGAAGTAGTTGACAACACTGTCGTCTTCACTCTCGATGGTCCTTTCGGCGCCTTCCTGAACATAGTGTGTCATTTCGGCTCCTGGGGAGCGATAGTCGATTCCAAGCTCGCCATGGAACGTGGTGACTGGGATGGAAAGGCCGACGGCTGGTGGAAGTGGCACGATCTGGAAGCCGATGAATACGCATTCCACGACTTCGGAGGCGGTTCCGGTCCGTACAAGCTGGTCGAGTGGGACAGGGCACAGCAGAAGGTTGTTCTCGAGAGATTCGACGATTACTGGGCAGGTCCGGCGGCCATAAAGAACGTCGTGATCTGGGGTGTCGATGAATTCTCTACCAGAAAGTCCATGTTCGAAGCCGGCGATGCCGATATCGCTTACTTCGATCCGGTCTATCTCGATCAGGCTCTGGCACTGGAAGCACAGGGTAAGGCCGAAGTTACGACCGGTTATCCAGTTTCCTCGATAACCTCTCTACACTTCAACTGGCTGATCGCAGAAGGCAGTGAGTATCTCGGAAGCGGAAAGCTTGACGGAAACGGTATCCCGAGAGAATTCTTCTCCGATATCCACGTAAGAAGGGCTTTCGCTTTCTGCTACGATGGCATCACATTCATCGATGAAGTTATAAATGGCCTCGGTAAGCTCGTTCCGACAGATCTTCCCGAAGGTTACCTCGGCTTCGACGAAACCCTGCCGTTGCCCGAATTCAATCTGGCCAGGGCCGCTGCCGAATTCAAGCAGGCCTGGGGCGGAGAAGTCTGGAACAAGGGTTTCAAACTCCAGATACTCTACAACACCGGTAACAATTCCAGACAGACTGTCGCCGAAATGCTCTCCTACTTCGTGAGTTCTATCAACCCGAAGTTCAAGGTTGAGCCGCTCGGTGTTCAGTGGCCGACGTACCTCTCGGCACAGAACAACGGATTCCTTCCGATGTTCATAATAGGCTGGGTCGCAGACTATCCAGATCCACACAACTTCATATCCACGTACTACGCGAGCTTTGGTACCTACGCAGGAAGACAGGGACAGCTGTTCAGAGAGTGGGCAATAGAGAACGTCGACGATGAAATCGTCGCCGCGATCAAGGCAACCGACTCCGCGGAGAGAATTAAGCTTTATAAATCCGTTCAGGAGAAGGCCATAGAATTCACTCTAGGTATTCCTCTCTACATGCCTGTTGGACTCCATGTTGAATCTCCCCAGGTAGATGGCTGGTATCCGCAGACTGCAAGATCAGGTTACTACTACTACCATCTTTCCAAGAGCGAATAGAAAGGCTTGATAAGCGAGAGCCGGGTGTCCTTCTAACCCGGCTCTTTTTTTGATCAAAAAAATGCACTATAATAGTCTTAATTATCTGTTTATTCTGTGTAAAGGGGTGATACTCAGGTGACAGCTTACATAATCAGAAGGCTTCTTTTGATGCCGCTCATACTGATCGGCGTTACCTTAATTATTTTTTCGATGATCTGGGCTCTCGGACCGGACAGACTTCTGGCTTCATATATAAAAAGCCCTGAAGCTCTCAAAACTCCAGACGCAGCTGAAAGATTGATCAAAAAATACGGGCTGGATGAACCCATGCCTGTGCAATACCTCAAATGGCTGGGGAACATTCTCCAGGGTGATTTCGGGTACTCCATGGTTGGAAAGAAGGGGGTACTCCCGGCCATGCTGGAGCGTTTCCCTTACACTCTAGAACTAACCATATACGCGATAATTCCTGTAATTCTGGTGGCGATATGGCTGGGGGTGGTTTCGGCGGTTCATCAGAACAAATTCATCGACCAATTCATTAGAGTGTTCGCTCTCGTGGGCTGGTCGCTGCCCGACTTCGTTTTCGGTCTCTTGTTGCTTCTGGTCTTTTATTCGTTGCTGGGCTGGTTCCCGCCCGGTATGGTCAATACACAGTTCGACCTTATAATGCGCAGTGCTGAGTGGAATAAAATCACTTCCATGCCGACGATAGATGCCTTGCTGAATGGAAGGTTCGATATTTTCGTGGATGCCTTGAGACATCTGATTCTGCCGGTCATGACCCTGGCTTACCTCTGGTGGGCGTACCTCCTCAGAATAACCCGTTCAAGTATGCTCGAAGTTCTCAGGAAAGATTACATAAGAACCGCGAGGGCAAAGGGTGTACCGGAGAATATCGTAATCCAGAAACATGCCAAAAAGAACGCGATGATTCCCGTTCTTACAGTTGCCGGCGGTTCGGTCATCGGATTGCTGGGGGGAACCGTCTTCGTTGAAACCATCTTCAGCAGGGTCGGCATGGGGAGGTTTCTGGCCGATGCGGCGACCCTTCTGGACTACTGGTCGATAATAGGCGGGGCGCTTTTCTTCTCCTTCATTATGATAGTTGGCAATCTGGTTGTGGATGTATCGTATGCTCTCGTTGACCCGCGAATAAGGCTTGAGTGAGGAGGCAAAATAGATGGCAGTCAAAAGAAAAAGCGAATTTCGAAAGATAATGAAGAAGTACTGGAAGAACGGGACCGCTGTTCTGGGTACCTGTCTCTTGGTCTTCTTCATAATCGTCGCGGTCTTTGCTCCCCAGATAGCCGGAGTCAACGAGATGGGAAACAACTATCAGATCCCGAGGGTTTCTTGGTCTTCCAAGCCCATCGCACCAACTTCCGAACACCCGTTCGGAGTAATTGGCGGAAGAGACATCTTCTACGGCGTGGTATGGGGAACAAGAACGGCCTTCAGGCTTGGTTTAATCATAACCGGTTTCTCGGCATTGATCGGTGTCGCGATCGGATCCATCTCCGCGTATTTCGGAGGGTGGGTCGACGAAATACTGATGAGAATCGTGGATATTTTCCTTTCGATACCTTTCCTTGTCGCGGCGATGGTGATGACAACCATTCTTGGAAAAGGGCTGGACAAAGTGATAATCGCCCTCATCATATTCGGCTGGATGAGCACCGCCAGGTTGATTAGAGGAAACATACTCCAGGCGAGGGAGGAGCAGTACGTCCTGGCCGCGAAAGCTCTGGGACAGAAGGACTGGAAGATTATCATGAAGCATATTCTTCCGAACACTATCTTCCCGGTTGTAGTACAGATGTCTATGAGAATAGGATCCTATGTAATAACCGCGGCGGGATTGAGCTTCCTCGGAGTAGGCGCCGAACCTGGATACGCAGATTGGGGAACTATACTCTCTTACTCGCGCAACTGGATGACCATGCTCAACGAGTCCTGGTTCGCAATAGTTTTCCCCGGCACAGCAATGGTCCTTTTCGTTCTCGCCTGGAACCTCGTGGGTGATGCCCTCAGAGACATCTTCGACCCGAGAATGAGAAGCTGAGGAGGATTTTGACGTGGATAGCAAAAACGCACTTTTACAGGTGAAAGATCTAAGAACCTATTTTCATACAGAAGACGGTATAGTGAAAGCGGTAGACGGCGTCACTTTCGATGTTTATTCCGGCGAAACGCTCGGGATAGTCGGTGAATCCGGTTGCGGAAAGAGCGTCACTTCCCTTTCGGTGATGAGACTTCTGGATGAAAAGGGCGAAATCGCCGGCGGAAAGATCATCTTCGAAGGTAGAGACGTGATGGCCATTCCCGAGTCACAGATGATGAAGATCAGAGGAAACGACATGGCCATGATCTTCCAGGAACCCATGACGGCTCTCAACCCGGTCTTTACGGTTGGTTTTCAAATAATGGAGGCCATTCTCCTTCACCAGGATGTCAACAAGGAACAGGCTAGAACGATGGCGATAGATATGCTTCGCAAGGTCGGTATTCCCGAACCGGAAAAGAGGGTTGACGAGTACCCTCACGAACTCTCCGGAGGAATGAGACAGAGAGCCATGATAGCCATGGCGCTTTCCTGCAATCCGAAACTCCTCTTCGCGGATGAGCCCACCACGGCTCTGGATGTGACCATTCAGGCGCAGATTCTCGAGCTCATGAAGTCGCTTCAAGAACAATACGGCATGGCTCTGGTGATGATTACGCACGACCTTGGAGTGATAGCGGAGATGGCCCAGAGAGTCGTTGTGATGTACGCCGGAAAGGTAGTGGAATACGCCGAAGTCCTAACGCTCTTCAAAAAGCCAAGGCATCCTTACACCTGGGGTCTAATGAACGCGATCCCCAAACTCGATGAGGACAAAGAGGTTCTCTACAACATACCCGGTGTCGTTCCCGACCCTCTAGATTTTCCGGATGGTTGCAGATTCAACACCAGATGTCCGCTAGCGACCGACAAATGCAGAAAAGAAGAGCCGCCCCTGGTGGAAGTAGAAGAGAACCACACATCGGCCTGCTGGTACGTGGATAAACTCGTCGAAATGATCAAAGTATCTAGGGCAGGTGAGGGCGCATGAGTAAAATAACCGATAGTAGACTACTTCTAAGGGCCGACCGGCTGGTGAAACACTTCCCGGTAAGGGCCGGCGTTTTCAGAAGGGTAGTGGCACAGGTCAAAGCCGTCGACGATATCAGTTTCGATGTTT
Source organism: Kosmotogaceae bacterium UBA1373 (assembly GCA_002305955.1). Lineage (GTDB taxonomy): Bacteria > Thermotogota > Thermotogae > Petrotogales > Kosmotogaceae > Mesotoga. Next base: position 5,153 of record DBRH01000042.1, on the reverse strand, counting down.
ACGAGAAAGAGACTCTCGGACTCGTCGGAGAATCCGGTTGCGGTAAAACCACGGCTGGTATGTCGGTTTTGAGGCTTTATGAGCCGACTTCCGGTAGAATAATCATGGAAGGGGAAGATACGACCTACTATTTCATGCCCGCTCTGAAAGCCCAGAAGTATATAAGAGACATATACATCGACCGATTCACCGAGTTGAAAAGCAAGGGTGGATCGGCCGAGGCTGCGATTCAATCGTTTCAAAACGATTTCGATAGAAAGATAGCCGAAAGATACTTCAAAGAATTCAACGAAGACCGGAACGCCTTCGTGAGAAGTATGCTTTCGAACCGCGAAGAGAAGAGAAAGGCCTTCAGAAGAAACGCGCAGATCATCTTCCAGGACCCCTTTTCTTCGCTCAATCCCAGAATGCGGGTCAGGAACATCATCGGGGAGGGTGCCAGGATCCACGGGCTGGCAACTGGAAGCGACGTTCTGGACAAAGTCGCCGATATTATGACGAAAGTCGGTCTCTCCAAGGATCACATGTCCAGATTCCCGCACGAGTTCAGCGGGGGACAGAGACAGCGTATAGGGGTCGCCAGAGCCTTGATTCTAAATCCCAAACTCATAGTCTGCGACGAAGCCGTCTCGGCCCTTGACGTCTCGATTCAGGCCCAGATTCTCAATTTGCTGAACGACCTTCAGAAAGAATTCGGCCTTACCTATCTCTTCATCGCTCACGATCTTGGCGTTGTGAAACACGTCAGCAGGAGGGTGGCCGTCATGTACCTCGGAAAGGTAGCGGAACTTGCCGACAAGAAAAAACTATTCGACGATCCTCTACACCCTTACACCGTATCGCTGATGTCGGCCATTCCCGAGGCCAACCCGGAGAAGAAAAAGCAAAGGATCATCCTCCAGGGCGATGTCCCCAGTCCGATCAATCCTCCTTCCGGCTGCAGGTTCCATCCACGCTGTCCCATAGCCAAAGAAATCTGTGCCAGAGAGGAACCCCAGTTGCAGGATGTCGGAGGTGGACATTTCGTCTCCTGCTTCTTCCCCGGACAGCTGAAAAGGTAGAAGACCGGTACGATAGAATAGATCTATCAAAGCATTCCGCCGATTCCGTTCACTATTGTCTGAAGTCCGGCGGAATGTTTTTTTATCAGAGGTTGAAGAAAATCAAGCGGACTGTCGTTTTCCAGTTTCAGGACGATCTTTGTTCTGTAAGAACTCTTGACCTTCGAGAGAAGCGGAACTATGGGGCCGAAGAGTTCCAGATAAGCATCTTTCGACTTTTCCAGCCCGGCCACCACTTGTTTACCAAGATCAAGGCTTTCTTCCTCTGAATTTCCGGTGCATACGATCTCCACGATCTTGACGAAAGGCGGGTAGCGTAACTCTTTCCTTAGATCCAGCTCCTGTCGGAAGAAACTGTCGTAATCCCTCTCGAAGGCCTTGCTTATAACCCTGTTGCCGGGATTGAAACTCTGAATGAAGGCCCTTCCCTTGCCGGCCCTGCCCGAGCGGCCGCTAACCTGCGCGATGTGCTGAAAGGCAGTTTCAGGACTGTCGTAGCTGGGAAAACTCATAAGGCGGTCGGCATCGATCACCAGCACCATTTCGACGTCGGGAAAGTCGAGCCCTTTCGTGATCATTTTAGTCCCCACTATTATCTGGCTCTTTTTTTGAGAGATGGCCTGCAGAGCCTTTTCGTAGGCGAGCGGATTATCGACGGTTTCGCGATCCATGCGCATTATGCTGACGGACGGAAAGAACTTCTGGAGATCGTTTTCCACTCTCTCCGTACCGAACCCCCGCGCCGAAAGTGTCATCGATCCACAGGTCGGACAGGATCTCGGCACGTGCTGCCTGTATCCGCAGTAGTGACACTTCATGGCGTTGTCGATCTTGTGGTAAGTCAGAGAGACGGAACAATGAGGACAGGTTACGGTTTGACCGCACGTGTGGCAGACCACGTAGTTAGAGAATCCCTTTCTGTGAACGAAGACGAAGACCTGTTTGCCCTGCGAGAGGGTGTTTTCTATCTCTTTGAGCGCCCTTGCGCTTATGATAGGGTTTTTCTCCTCTTTCATATCGATAATCTCGATCACCGGGAAGCTTCCAACCGGCCTGTTTCGGAGCTCCAGCAGATCCATGCCGCCAGTGCTCGCAGCGTAGAAGTGTGTAACTCTGGGCGTCGCCGAGCCGAGAATAATCGGGATATCGAGCAAACGCCCTTTCTTCATGGCCACCTCTACACCGTCGTAAAAAGGCACGCTCTGCTGGTAAAAGCTGGCGTCATGTTCTTCGTCGATTATTATCAGGCCGGTTCTTTTCATGGGAACCCACAGCGAACTCCTTGTCCCGACCAGGATGTCCACGTTTCCCTCGGTGGCGTCGAGCCAGATTCTCTGCCTCTGTCCGGCGGTCATGTAACTGTGGTACTGCCTGATGACTCTACCCGGGAAAGCCCCCCTGACACGCGCCAGAAGCTGGGGAGTCAGGGAAACTTCCGGAACCATTAATAGAACCTGTTTTGCCCTGTTCAGCCAGTACTCCATGACGCTGAAGTACACCTCGGTCTTTCCCGTACCTGTAAGGCCGTAAAGAAGCGATACCCCGTTTCTTTTATCGATCAGTGCTCTGGAGACTTTCTTCTGCTCTTGAGTGAGATCGACGACCGACGGGATAACCCATTGAGAATCGTCTTCCTCTACCTCCTCCATCGAGAGAATTCCCTTCCTGACGAGCGTCTCGATCGGGCTGCGACTGTTCAATCTGAGTTTTTTCTCGAGAACGGAGATCTCCTCGGAGCTGACGGAGAGGAGATAATCGACTATCGACTGCCAGACAGGATTGAGCTCTTCGCGCAGATCTATCAACTTTCTGTTCAAAGAGACTTTTTTGATCTTCCGCTTGCCCGAGACCTTTCGATCGAAACTGTGCATTACCTTCACGTCTCTTGACCTCAGAAGCTCCTGGAGTTTTTCGCTTCCAAACTTTTTCAGGAAGCTGTCTTTAGTCATAGGCAATCCGAGATCGACATCACCGGATATGGCCACCACGTAATCGCTTACCTGAAGCAGTTTTCCCGGTGGGAAGAAGAGATCGAAGACCTTTCCCGGCGGTGCGACGAACTCCTTTGAGGTGTATATGGCCAGTTCAAGATCTGAACCTTTGAGGAAGGGTTCTGGATCTATCTTCTTCGTGATGTTCTTTATTTTGTAAGGCCCCTTCCTCTCTTCAAGAGAAACGACGTAACCTATGGTGTTCCTGCCGGCGAAATTGACTTCCACCCTTTCCCCGGGCGAGAGCGGCAGATCGCTGTTGTATGTGTAGGTCTCGAAGAGGGGGGAATTGGATATCGCAACCTGGACAAGCATCAGGAGATACCTCTCTCGTATATGACCTGTGAAAGCATCTCCGAACCTCTGGAGCGCCATTCTGGAGATCTGTACAGAGAGGAGTAAAAGTCGCTGGCTTTGAAATCTCTCCCCAGCTGTTCTTCCAGAAGCTTAACGTCTATTTCCATCTCCCTCTTGAGCGCCTGATCGACCACCTTTCTCCACAGCGAGGCCGTCGTGACGATGGGAATGCGTACCAGCTTTTTTATGCCCGACAGGTACTCTCTCCCCTTTTCGTTGAAGGCCAGGACACGGAGATACTGCGGTCCCAGATCGTTGCTCTTTTCGATCAAATCTCCGGTGAATCCGAAGGCCGGATAATACATCAGCCTTCTGATCCTTGAAAGCGTGAACCTCTTCGTCTTGACACAGTTGGCGAAGGCAGTCATGTCGGAACACATCGAGCACTCTCTGAATCTGGCGTCGAGGCCTTCCACGAAACCGTAGTATCGCCCATAATCGCTTCTCGATAAAAGCCGTAGGTATGGAATGAAGAAGCTTCCCGTATCCTCTCGAAAGACGGGACCCTTACCGGCCCTTATCTCATCAAGTATCGCGTCGAACGATTCCTGCGGGACGGCCTCCCTCACCGATTCTAGATCGCCTTTAGAAAGAAGCTTTCTTATCGCCGTCGCCGAAGAAAACTCGCCTTTGTGGGTCTCGTCGGTGTAGGCGGCGCCTGTCCTTCTGATCGCATGAGGCCTTATCTTACTCCCTATCTCCTTCATCGCCCTCATGTACTCGACTCCGAGAATATTGTTTGAAGATCCTATCTCCTCTATTCTGAAAGACAGGTCGCTGTCTCTTCTGCCAATAAAATCCCTGATCGCGTATTTGCGCGCGTTCGGAAAAGAGTGGCCTTCCTTCAGATGAAAGCGCAGACTTCTTCGGTACTCGTCGGGTTCTTCTATCAGGATTTTCGAGACTTCACTCATGAGAGAGAGATCGCCGGTCTCGCTGCCGAAAACCACATCGGTCACGCCTGCGCGATCAAGAGAGCGGATCGAACCGGTCGCGAAGCCGCCGGCATCCTGAAGCGCGTAAACCACGGGCAACTCCAGAACGAGATCCACCCCAAATTTCAACGCCACCCTCGCACGGGAGAACTTCTCGATAATCGCCGGCTCGCCGCGTTGAACGAAATTGCCGCTCATTACCGCGACCGTATAATCCGGCTTCACCAGCTCCTTCGATTGCCGGAGGTGAAAGAGGTGGCCGTTATGAAATGGATTGTACTCAACCACGAGGCCGAGAACCTTCACTCATTTTCCTCCAATTAGAAGAGCATTAAGAGCCGTGCCTGGTCCTTCGTTCAGGAGCGTGGAGCCGTCCTTGGGGAACCTGAGGCTAGAGGTAAGAGGTCGGAAGAGCAGAAAGGTCTTGCTTTTCTTACCTCTTACCCCTTCTCTCATACCTCTTTATAAAACTCCAACTATCTCTCCGTACAAAGGTCCGGCGGACACGCTATCTACCTTTATCTTCACGGGAATTCCTATCAAGTTTGCATCGGCATGGTATATCACTATCTTGTTGTTCATCGTCCGGCCGTAGATCTTCCCGTTTCCCTTTATCTTTCCCTCACCTATAACAGCTATCACCTTGTTCAGGTACTTCTCATTTTCCTGCCGGTTTATGTGTTTCTGCAGCGCCAGGAGATCGTTCAGTCTTCTGATTTTCACCTCCTGGGGAATATCGTCGGGGAGTTTTCTGGCTGAAAGCGTCCCCTCCCTGGGAGAGTACATGGCCAGGTTTACCCTCTCGAACC
>DBRH01000061.1:38537-39305 GCA_002305955.1 Kosmotogaceae bacterium UBA1373 | reverse complement strand
CTGTAAATGGCTATTTTAAAGGCTTTTGCAAGGTTGTGGAAATAACCTCATGTGGTACAATATATAAAATGATACATAATGTTGATTATGACTCATAATTTCGGCGATTTTGGGGGTAAGGAAAGTGGATTTCGATGAAGCCGTAGACAGATTCAAAGACAACATGGAGTTCGTAAGAAACATGTCTTCCAACACCGTGGAATCTTATCTCACCGACCTTCAGCATTTCAAGAAGTACCTTCTCGACCACGACCTGGATTACACACAGGTCAAGCGCAGACAGATCGAAGCCTTCGTGAAGGAGCTCTCCCAGGGTAGATATTCCACCAGAAAGCCTTCGCCTTCGACCGTTTCAAGGAACTTGTCGACCATCCGTTCCTTCTATACTTTTCTCTACATTAGTGGAGTGGTCCCAAAAGTTCCGACCGAGCTGATAAAAAACCCCAAATCCCGGCGCAGAATACCGGACTATCTCAGCTACGACGATGTGCAGAAGATACTGGCCTCTTTCAAACCGACCCATCTGGGAAGGAGGAACCGGGCGATAGTGGCCAGCATGTATTTCTGTGGTTTACGTGTGAGCGAGGTCTGCCATCTCATTTTGAGCGACCTGCGACTCGGAGAGAACCCGGCGATACGTGTTCAGAGCGGTAAGGGAAACAGGGACCGTGAAGTGCCGGTTAACGAACAGATGCAATCGATAATGCTCGATTACCTCGAGATCAGGCCCACCTTTCCCAACAGCGACAGCGAGGAGCACCTCTTCGT
>DBRH01000061.1:432-38391 GCA_002305955.1 Kosmotogaceae bacterium UBA1373 | reverse complement strand
GGAGTAGTATATGATAGATATACATAACCATACAATTTTCTCCGATGGAAAAGATAGCGTGGCCGACGTTATACAGGCGGCCGTTGAGAGAGACCTGAAGATCGTGGGAATCTCCGATCACTTCGATCCATATCTTTTGAGACAGGATGTCTGCCTTCAGCCGGAAAAGGTGAGCAGCTATTCCAGAGAAATAGAACGCCTGAAGGGCAGCTACCCAATAACCGTTCTCTCCGGTCTCGAACTGGGATTGCAATCAACCGGTATTTCATGGCCGGTCGGCGATTTCGATTATTACATCTATTCGGTCCACACAGTCCCCGGTTTTCCCGATCTGAGGGATATGGAAGACCCCTGGGACATATACCTTGAAGAGGCGGCCATGGCCGTGGAGCTTATAGATAAACCGGGTTTTCTGGGCCACCTTGACTTTCTGAGAAGACACATCCCCGGTTCGAAACCACCCAGTCCGGGCGAGCTGATGAATATCCTTTTGAAACAGATCATAGCCTGCGATGTGGGGCTGGAGTTCAACACCTCGGGATGGATGTACAGACTGGGCGATCCCACGCCCCAGCCGTGGGTTATTGAAAGATATCTCGAACTGGGGGGCAGGCTGATAACGATCGGTTCGGACTCTCACAGGGCCATAAGTGTTGGAAAGTACAACAACGATGCCCTGAACCTCCTGCGAAAACTGGGGATAAGCGAGGTCTTCTACGCAGTTAAGGACAGGTACCTGTCGATACCAATCTAGGCTTATTCTGATTCAACAATTGTAGTAAGCTAAGGAGGAAGAGATGGAGAAGTTCAACGGTTTTACCCGGGCAACCCTCGATTTTCTCGTGGATCTAGGGAAGAACAACAACAGGGCCTGGATGGAGGCCAGCAGAGAGAGATACAGAGAGGTTCTTCTTGACCCTTTCAAGGCGTTAGTGAACGAGCTTGGGCCCTTCATGGAGGAGCTGGATCCCTTTCTGGAGACGAGACCGCAGGTGGGAAAAACCATAAGCCGGATAAGCCGGGACGCCAGGAGAAACAGGGGCAGGGCTCCGTACAGAACCAATATGTGGCTCACCTTCAAAGTGCCATCCCCCGACTGGAAGGACTCACCGGGCTTCTTCTTCGAGCTATTCCCCGACAGCTACCGTTACGGGATGGGCTTTTATTTCCCATCGCGCGAGACCATGAGAAAGCTGATTTTTGAACTGGAAGAGAATACCAGGACCTTTCTGGAGAAGACGGCGATTCTCCGTGAAGGCCATTTCTTGATCATGGGAGAGAAGTACAAAAGGCCCAGAAAAAAGGAAGGCGTACCCGACGAACTGCTCGTCTGGTACCAGATGAAAGACTTCTACATCTCCGTGGAGAGGGGCATGGACGAAACGCTCTTTTCTGGCGAATTTGCCGACCTTCTCAGGAGCGAATTCAAGGCGCTGACACCTCTGTACGAATACTTCTGGGAGATCCGGATGAAGAAAGAGGAATAATCGCTGATCAGGCGAGTACACGCTCCAGATGCTCGGCGATCCTCAGAGAGGCCTTTCCGTCGCCGAAGGGATTGCTTGCCATCGCCATCCTCTCGTAGGCCGACCGGTCGGTCAGCAACCTTACCGTCTCCTCAAAGACCTTTTTCCTGTCGGTGCCGACTAGAAGGGCCGTGCCAGCCTGGATGGCCTCGGGTCGCTCCGTAGTTTCCCTGAGAACCAGCGTAGGCTTTCCGAGCGCCGGTGCCTCCTCCTGTATACCACCGGAATCAGTGAGTATCAGAGCGGCCTTTTCCATTAGAGAGACGAAGGGCAGGTAGTCGAGCGGATCGGTGAGAATCACCCTTTCATGTCCTTTGAGCAAAGGATAGACCGTTTCCCTCACGACTGGATTTAGATGGACCGGGAAAACCAGTTTCATCTCCGGCATGGAATCGAGTATATCCCTAACCGCGAGCATCACGTTTCTCATCGGCTCTCCCCAGTTCTCCCTTCTGTGCATTGTCATCAGTATATACCGGCCGTTTTCGAGACCGAACTTCTCCCTGAAAGAGGAAGTGGCTCCGGCTTTGTTCTCGATAGTCCACAGCAGGGCATCTATGACCGTGTTCCCCGTCACTACCATTCTATCGGGGGGAACGCCTTCATGGAGCAGATTACCTTTGGCGCTTTCGGTGGGAGGATAGTGATAGGTAGAGAGAACTCCGTTCAGTCTGCGGTTGACTTCCTCGGGGAAGGGGTTGTAGATGTTGTCGGTCCTGAGTCCGGCCTCCACGTGACCAACCGGAATTTTATGGTAGAAGGAGACGAGTGCGCCTGCAAACGTGGACGTCGTATCGCCCTGGACCAGGGTGGCATCGAAGGAGTTGGCCGCGTAAATCTCGTCGAGCTTCTGGATCAATCTCGAAGTCAGTCCCGACAGGGACTGACGTTCCTGCATTATGTCTAGATCGAAGTCGGGGCTTATTCCGAAGAGCCCGAGTACCTGATCGAGCATCTGGCGGTGCTGTGCAGTCGCGATCACTATCGGTTCGAGTTTCGAGTCTTTCATGGCGAGATAGACCGGGGCCATCTTCACTGCCTCCGGTCTGGTTCCAAATATCAGCGCAACTTTTTTCATTGGCTTCATACGCCGCCGGGGATCATACGGCTACTCTCCTTTCCGCGGTGTTGGCCGGTTACAGGTGCGACCAACTCTTTCATGCACAGAGTATAGCACAGATCCAGGGGCGATTCTTTAAGGGTTGACCCTGCAAAAGACGGGAGGGATCGGAGTGTTCTTTTCGAGAGCACGAAGTAAAGTCTTATAACTCCCATTTTAGTTACATCGATTCAAAGGATCTCTCAGTCGAAACCGGCCGCCTGTATTATAATCTTCTTTGGAGGATCAAATGACGGCCAGCACAGTCAGGAATACAGCTATCTTTGCCATAGCCACACTGCTTTCAAGAGTCTCCGGCCTTGTGAGAGACTCTATGTTTGCAGGCTATTTCGGCACTTCCCGGCAGTACGACGCCTATCTGGTCGCCGTGATGTTGCCCTTCTTCCTGAGGAAGATCTTCGCCGACGGAGCCATGACGATGGCCTTCGTCCCCATTTTCAACGACAGGCTCGGTCGCTCGAGAGAGAGGGCCTTCGAGTTCGCCTCGGCCGTAATGATATTCGTTCTGCTACTGTCCGGTTTAATAAGCGCTGGCGGCGTATTTTTTTCGCGAGAGCTGACGGGTATATTCGCCGGCGGGTTCAGCGGCGATACCATCGAGCTGACATCTCAACTGATAAAGATCTCCTTCCCCTTCATAACTCTGGTCTCCCTGTGGGCCGTTTATTGCGGCATACTGAACAGTCTCGATGCCTTCTTCATTGCTGCCGCCTCGCCCATGCTGATAAATCTGGCGACGATCGTGGGAATACTCCTCTCCGAGAAGTTCACTCCACCCATACTTGGCCCCACGATCGGTTTCACGGCCGGCGGAGCGATCCAGCTTCTGGCAGTTATGCTCGCGGCCAGGCGTTCCGGCTTCCGTTTCAACCCCCGTTACAACAGTCACGACGCGCGGGATTTTCTTAGTCTCTTTCTCATCTCTTCGATATCTCCGGCTATCAACGAGATAAACTCTTTCGTCGACACCAGAGTATCTACGGGGCTCGGCACCGGCGCCGTTTCCAGTCTGGGTTACGCACAGAGGCTGTACCAGCTTCCTCTTGGCATATTCGCGATTGCAGTCGCGACGGTGGCCCTTCCACAGCTCTCAAGGTTGACGGGAAAGGATTCTAAAGAAGAGTTCAGTAAAGCCGTGTGGAGCTCGATAACCGTTCTGGCCTTCCTGCTTCTGCCCTCAACGCTCGGGTTACTGGTGGCCGGCGAGGGACTGGTGAAACTACTTTTCGAGAGGGGCTCTTTCACCGCACTGGATACGGCGGTCACTTCGGGCCTACTGTACGCCTATACTCTTGGACTGCCTTTCTACGGTGCTTACGGTGTGCTGTCGAGGGCGTATTACGCGAGGAAGAGCCCTGTAACTCCCACCATAATATCCGCTCTGATGGTAGGTGTGAACGTAGTCCTGGATATCGTTCTGGGCTTTACGATGGGTCCGGTGGGCGTTGCGCTGGCAACCTCTATCGCAGGAATGCTCGGTACGACTATAGTCACTGTGACTCTTTTCGCCTGGGCGGGTTACGAAAGAAAGGCGTTGGTCAGTATCGGTAAGATAATGCTGGCGTCTCTGATAATGACGGCCGCGATGCTTGTCATAAGACTCACTATCGGAACCGGTGCAGCGGCCACGGCCGTGACTTTACTGGTTGGCGTGATAGTGTACTTCTCTCTAGTCAGGCTGCTGAGGCTTGGCGAGGGGATGAATCTGAAACGCTTCCTAAAATTTTCTCTCAAAAGGCACAAAAAACGCTAAATCTAGATCTTGAGAGGCATATACGTGCCTTTCTCACAGTAGAAGATCTCCCTTACCCCCATATCGAGCAACAGTGAAAGCGCTTTTTCCACGTGGCTTCCCACGTCGCACGCTCTGTGCGAGTCCGACCCGATGGTAATGTACCTTCCGCCCATCTGGAGGTATCTCTCGACTATCCATGGCTGGGGAGTGGATTCGTTGTACGGCGCCCTCCAGCCAGAGGTGTTTATCTCGATCCCTATCTCCGACTTGACGAGTCTTCTCAAAAGCTCCTCGAGGAGCACAGGGTTATCGAGTTCTCTGTGCCCTTTTATATACCTCCGTAGAAAGTCGATGTGTCCGAAGAAACCCGGTCCGGTCAACCCCTTTATAGCATCCAGAGACTCCTCGAGGTAGAGCGTCCAGATGTTGTCGATCTCCAGATCGTCGATTCCCGGTATTGAATGGACGGAGTAGATGAAGTAATCGAACTCTCCTTCGGGCGGAGTGTTGCAGGAAGAACCGATGCCGACCTCCAGTCCGCTCAACAACTTGATAGGGGAGTTCCTTTTCAAGAGCGAGAGGCTTTCCAGATACCCGGCGGGGTCTTTGAGCCTGTAACTGTAGGGAAAGGAAGTGTCGAGATCGTCGTGGTCGGATATGCCGATCACCTGTAGATTCTTTTCGATGGCTCTTTCGACTATCTCGCTCTGGGGCGTGTTACTGTCGGGAGAGAAGTTGCTGTGGTTGTGAAGATCAATCATGAACGCCTCCGATAAGACCGATGCTCAGGGTTTTCATTTAGGCTAGTCAACCTGAGCTACAAGCTCCCGGCTTTAGCCGGGGGTCGTTGACACTCTCAGTATCTCTTCCAGATCCCTCTTTACGGACTCTTCTATCCTCTTTTTGAAGGCGATCGCAACCAGTGGAACGGTTCCCGCGAGCGTAACGGTGGTGTCTGTTATCTCGAGCGTCCCTTCCGTTTTCACACCCATCGCGGCAAGTTTGAACAGGAGGGTGTTGTCCTTCCAGGTCGATTCGAGCGTGAATTTGCCCTCGTACTGCTCCATGAGTTCGCCCATCTTCTCTTCAAGCCTTCTTCTGGCCTCGGAGAGTCCCAGTTTGTGAACAACATGAACACGTAGCTCTTTCAAATAGATCACCTCAAACAATTCTACTCGAAAAATGAACTTAAGGTATGTATATTTTCTCATGGTAGAATTTTTTCAGGAGGTTTTCTGATGAAAAAGCTTTACGTAGTTGTTGATACAGAGACTACCGGGTCGAAACCGCTAGAGGGCGACAGGATTCTCGAGATAGCGGCCATACCGGTTTACGGTGGCAAGATAATGCATAACCTGGCCTTTCAGGCCCTGGTTAACCCTCTGGTCGTCATACCGGCGCAGATAACGGGTATCCATGGTCTGAGAAACGAAGACGTCTCTGAAGAGCCCCCAATGGCCGAGGTCTTTCCAAAGTTCAAGGATTATATAGGAACATCGGTGCTGGTGGGTCACAATATAGTCAACGATATGACCTTTTTCGATATAGCATCGAAGGAAACCGGTCTTATGCCGCTTTCAAACAATTACATAGACACCATAGAACTCGCCCNNACTCACAGGGCGATGGACGACGCCCGCGTGACCGCCAAAGTCTTCCTGGCGCTGGCCAGATATCTGGGAGGGCTTTCGGAAGTGGGCAAGTTTGTGAAGAAGTGGAGGGGTTGATATGGTCAAGGACTTCGTTTTAGATACAAACGTTCTAGTTCATGATCCTTACTGTTTCATGAACTTCGAAGACAACAATATCATCATTCCCTTCCCCGTTCTCGAGGAGATTGACAAGTTGAAGAAGAACGCGGGATCGGTCGGTCAGAACGCCAGGAAGGTGAGCAGATATCTCGATTCGCTGAGGGAGAAGGGCAGTCTTGCCGAGGGGATAAAAACGGAATCGGGCGGCACGATACGTATTGCCGTCTTCAACGAGTTCAAAAGCAAACTGCCTCCCTTCGCGTCGAACGGCTACAAAGACAACGCCATTCTGCTTTACACTATGGAGCTAGTTGACAGCGAGAAGTTCTCCGTCGTACTCGTGAGCAAAGATATAAACATGCGCGTCAAGGCCGACATATTGGGCCTCAAAGCCGAGGATTACCTTCACGACAGAGTCGAGATAGACGACCAGCTTTCCGGTGTCGAAACGGTGCGCGATCCCAGACTTATGGAAAGGTTCCTTCTGGAAGAAGGTCTTCCCGCCGGAGAGGTCAAGGAAGGTTTGGAGGCCAACGAATTCGTAGATTTCGGAGATGGGGTTGTCGGGAGAGTCTCACCCGACAGGGAGAACGTGGTGCCTTTGAGGCTGGATATGGAGAGCTCCAGCTGGGGTATCAAACCGAGAAACCTCGAGCAGCTCATGGCTATGGAACTTCTTTTGGACGACGATATAAAGATCGTTTTCATACCCGGTATGGCCGGAACGGGCAAAACGCTGATTTCCCTGGCCTGCGGGCTCAGGAAGGTTATAGACGAGAAACGTTACGAAAGGCTCCTGGTGGCCAGACCGATAATCCCCATGGGTCAGGATATAGGATACCTTCCCGGATCAATGGAAGAGAAGATGAGCCCCTGGATGACGCCGATAATCGACAATCTGCACATCCTTTTCGGCAACAGGCGCATGGATCTCGAAACCTTCATGAAGAAGGGGGAACAACTCCAGGTTGAGGTTTTGAGTTACATAAGGGGCCGATCTATACCGAATCAGTATTTCATAATCGATGAGGCGCAGAACCTCTCGCCTCACGAAATAAAGACTATAATTACAAGAGTGGGGGAAAACACGAAGATCGTCCTGATAGGAGATCCCTACCAGATAGACAACTCTTATCTCGACGCTTTCAGCAACGGTTTGACGTACGCGGCTTCGAGGATGGTGGACAGACCCATCGCCGGACACATAACCCTGACCAGAGGCGAAAGGTCCGAGCTGGCCAGTCTGGCCGCCGAGCTTCTTTAGTAGAGGTGTTCAATGAACGAAGGACCCAGGGAGTACGATCTCTTCGTAAGGATAAGGCCGGAGGACATTCACGTCCTCTGTTACATAGCCGAGGCGGAAGACAACCTCCTGAACATAAGACATGTAACCGACGACGGTTTTCTAAAGATAATCGTTCCGGGTGATTTGCTGGAGGAGGTAATGAATTTTCTGGAGAGTATAAAGAAGAAAATCGATCTTGAAGTGGTGGAAATACGTGAGAATCCTGGACATACTTGATAACGCCGTTCCCAAGGAGAAGGCCGAGAACGTGAGAGAGATCGACTACGATCGGCTCCAGCGGCTTGGATACAACACCATTCTCTTCGACTACGACAACACCATCGCGGTCTGGCGCGAACCTTTCGATATGAGAAACAAGGAAGTGATAGACCGCCTGATACAGTCGGGCATGAAAGTAGGAGTGGTGACCAACGGACCGCAATCGAGGGTCAGAAATCTCAAAGAGATCTTTGGCAATCAGCTAAAGGTTTACCATTCGATGAGGAAGCCCGGTACCAAGGAGCTGAGAAGGGTCCTGAGCGAGATGAAGTCCAAACCGGAAAAGACCGTAATAATCGGAGATCTTTTCTTCACGGACATAATAGCCGGCAACCGTATGGGAATGTACTCGATCCTGGTATCGCCTATCGTTGATATCTCCCAGAAGTGGTACAAACGAGTGATGGCGAGAATCTCTATCGGTGTGTACCTCCTTTTCTTCTTCACCGTAGGGTGGATTTTCAGGATAAACCACCTGGCTACGCCCCACAGGTTCGCCAACAACGTTATGGACATAGACTTCGATTCGCTGAAGGAATCGGGTTACAGGCTGATCCTCTTCGACTTCGACAACACCCTGGAAGACTGGGGCGCCAGTACCGTCTCCAGGGAAAAGAAGCTTCTGCTCAGCAGGATAGAGAGGCTGGGGATGAGCGTCGTACTTGTTTCAAACGGAAAGAAAGGCCGCCTTGGCAAGATAGACGACGAGCTTGCGACGATAAAGGTTCTCAGCAGGGCCAGAAAACCGTTGACTTTCAAGGCGAAGAAAGTTTTGAAAGATCTGGAGATTCCTCCCTACCAGACGATCGTGGTCGGAGATCAGCTGTTCACGGATATAATCATGGGCAACCTTCTTGGAGCCTACACCATAAAGACCGAACCTCTCAGCGAGAGAGAGTTTTTCTGGACCAGACTGGTCAGGAGAGTGGAAAGGATGCTTCTCAAAAACATGAAGAAACACCCTAGCGTCGAGGCTATGGACAGATGAAGTGCAAAGGGTGCGGTGTTGAACTCCAGACGGTCGATGAAACCGGTCCGGGCTACATATCCGAAAAGGTTCTGAACGAAAGGTTGAGTGATGGCAGGCCGGTACTCTGCAAACGCTGTTTCTCCATGAAACATTACGGCAGACTCGATGCGGAGAACAATCTCGTTCACTCGCTAGAGAATTTGAAGGCGTATTTGAAAACAACCGGAGACATACTGTACGTGATGGATCTGTCGGACTTCAACGGGACGTTTCGCGGAGATATTCTCTCGCTCCTGACCGATCACAGGGTACATTACGTACTGAATAAAGTTGACCTCCTACCCCTCGAGGTGAAGATCGAAGAGATAAAGATCTGGGCCATCGACATGTTGAAGGTACCCGAGAGGAGGGTGAGACTCGCCTCGTCCCTGAACGGATACGGGATCAACTCTCTCTACGCTTATCTGAAAGAGAACGGGGAGAATTACACCGCCGTCGGTGTGACCAACGTGGGCAAATCCTCGCTGCTGAATGCTCTCACCCGCTCGAGCGAGATAACGGTGAGCCGTTTCCCCGGAACGACCCTGGAAGTCACTCCACAACGCCTGGAGAGGGCCGGAATAACCGTCTACGATACCCCCGGCGTTTTTACGAGCGACAGGGTGAGCGATCTTTTGAGCGTCTCCGACCAGAGCGTTCTTCTCCCGCGCAAGAAGCTTGAACGCTACACGATGCAGTTTCACAGCGAGCGGACGGTCTTCGCTGGCGGTTTCGTAAGGATCGACGCGGTCAACAACAGCGATCCGGTCGGTATATTCCATCTCTTCATGCCGGAAAGCGTCTCGATCCACGAAACTAACTCCTCTATCGCCGATGCACAGTGGGACTCGTGGTTCGGGAGTTTCCTGAAGCCACCCTTCACCGGTTCGGCGAGGTCCGCGCTGACATGGAAGAGAGAGCGATACTCTCTGAAAACTGGCCAGGAGTTACACGTGAATGGTCTGGGGTGGATAAATATAGCAAAAGGTCCCGTGAGTTTATCTGTAACGTTACCGGAAAGTGTTAGATTAACAGTTAGAAAGGGCCTGGTAGGTCCGAAGAAATTCAAGAGATAGAGAATTCTGGAGGTGTTTCAGTGAAATTAAAAGAGCCCGCAATAAAGGCCGGCGTTTCGAATCGACATATCCATCTATGTGCGGAGGACATCGAGATCCTCTTCGGGAAGGGTCACCAGTTGACTCCGATCAAAGATCTGGGCCAGCCCGGGCAGTTCGCCTGTGATGAAAAAGTAATAATAGTGGGACCGAAGGGTTCATTGACAGGAATCAGAGTGCTGGGACCGGCGAGAAAGGCGACACAGATCGAAGTGTCGAGAACCGATGCCTTCGCCCTTGGTATAAAACCTCCCATAAAGGATTCCGGCGACCACGAAAACACTGTGGGACTGACCGTCGTCGGACCTAAGGGGACGATCGTGTTGAAGTCCGGGGTTATGCTGGCCAAGAGGCACATTCACATGACTCCGGAAGATTCCCTGGTTTACGGTGTCAAGGACAAAGATATAGTGATGGTCTACTGTAAGGGTGACGGTACCAGAAAGACGATCTTCGATGACGTTTTGATAAGGGTTCACCCGACGTACGCCCTCGAGTTCCATGTCGATGTCGATGAGGCCAACGCCGCAATACTGAACAACAACGATCCTGTTTACATAATAGAGGAGCTTTAGTGATCCATATCGGCACGAGCGGTTACTCCTTCCCCGACTGGATAGGTACGGCCTACCCAAAAGGGCTAGTGTCATCGCAGATGCTGAGGTATTACCACAATGTATGGAAGTTCAACGCCGTCGAGCTGAATTTCACTTACTACCGGATGCCCTCTTACAAAACCATAACCGGCATGTTGAGAGAGATCGCCGGAGAGATGGTCTTCGCGGTCAAAGCGCCGGGCAAAATCACGCACGAGTTGTGGAAGGCGCCTTCGGCCGATCTCATGGAACTCGCTGTCGGTTTTCTGGGCGCACTCTCTCCCATGAGAGAGGAAGGCAGGCTTGGACCGATACTCTTTCAATTCCCCTGGTCTTTCAAGAAGAGTGAAGATAATATGGCCTATCTGGAGAGATTATCGAAGATCTTTGACTCCGGCGAGAACCGGCTCGTCGTTGAGTTCAGACACGATAGCTGGGCTGGAGAAGAGAGCTTCGAATTTCTCGGGAAGATCGATGCCGTCCCAGCGGTGGTTGATGAACCGCTTATAGCCGGCCTGTTTCCTTATTTGCCCAGACAGAGAAGAAACGTTGCGTATTTCCGATTCCACGGGAGGAATCCCGGCTGGTTTGAAAGCGAGGGGAGCGAAAGGTACAACTACGATTACTCCGAGAATGATCTGAGAAGTTTTGCCCTGGATGTGCTAGAATTTCATGGACACGGACTGGAAGTGTTCGTGTTTTTCAACAATTGTCATCTGGGAAGAGCGGTCCACAACGCACTGCGTTTCAGAGACATGATAGGAGGTGCCTGAATTACCGATGACATTCCCTGATTACGTTAATATGGTTCTCAAGATGATCGCCGAAGGAAACGAGAATCACGAGATTTTCGAACAGTTGCAGAAGCTAGGTCTTAGGGAAGGCGAAATCACAGAGGTTTACAACGCTGTCGTCGGCATGATTAGCTCAGGTCCTGAATCTACAGAACTGATTATCGATGAACTGTACGATCCCAGAAGAAGGGTATTTCTGGAAGAGGAACTTGAAGCTATAAAAGCCGTTCCAGGTTTGTATAAAGCTCTAGTCTGGGGTGAGATAACCCCGGGAGATTTTGAAAGAACTCTCAGCGACTTTTCCTCCGGTAATTGAAAAACCCGCCCTCGAGGGCGGGTTTTTTATGAGATCCACCTTGCCAGTGGTATGAAGTACCGATCGGGAAGGTGATCGGGGTTGGGAACGACCCTTATCGTATAGGCCAGCTTCCCTTCCTCTGGAATGGTGAACTTTCCACCGTAGATATACTCGCCGTGTACATCTTCCTTTATCAGACTCATGGGATAGAGTTTGAAATTGATCATCTCGCCGTTATCGTCCATTCTAGCGACGAAAATCTCGACGAGAACCTCCTTCGGATCCATCGTTCCGAGATAGATGTTGGCCGAGAGCGATACCTCCTGCCCTACTTTTATCGATCTGGTCGTGGACTCGACCTGTATGTTCGGCTTTATCCTGATAGCGTTCCAGCTCGCGCTGAACTTTTCTTTCCATCCCGAGACGTTCTTCGCAAGTCTGAAGTCGTTCTTTTGAACTTCGTCGAAGAGATCGATCACCGGGAAGTATAGTTTCTCCGCGTAATCGGCCAGCATTCTCTGCGTATTGAACCTCTTGCCAATCTCCTTTATCGAGTCCTTCATTCTCTGGGCCCATTCCACAGCCGTTCCTTTCTCATCCCTCGAGTAGTAGAGCGGAACGATCTCCTTCTCGAGAGCGCTGTATATAGAAACGGAATCTATGCGGTCCTGGAGTTCGTGGTCCTGGTAATCCCTGTTGTCACCGATAGCCCAGCCGTTGTTTCCATCGTAACCTTCCACCCACCAGCCATCCATTACACTGAAGTTGAGAACGCCGTTCATGCCTGCCTTCTCTCCGCTCGTTCCGCTGGCTTCGTGGGGTCTCCGGGGTGTGTTCAGCCATATATCCACTCCGCTGACCAGATGGCGCGCGATGTTCATATCGTAGTTCTCGACGATGATGATTCTGTTCTTGAATTCGGGGGTCCTGGAGATCTCGTACAGCTTTCTTATGAGCTCCTTGCCGGGATCGTCCGCCGGGTGGGCCTTGCCGGCGAAAACGAACTGAACCGGCCTCTCGGAGCTGGAGATAATAGACTTCAGCCTGTTGACGTCCTTGAATATGAGAGTTGCCCTCTTGTAGGTTGCGAACCGCCTGGCGAAACCAATGGTGAGAACGTCCTCGGGAAGTATTTCGTCGACTTCCATCAGATCTTCTATAGTCTCTCCTAACCTTCTTCGCTGTCTCTTCAGCCTTGTTTGAAGGAAACTCTTAGTCCGTGATTTCAAAGCCAGGTGAAGCTGCCAGATTTCTTCGGGCGGTATATCGTCCACCCTTTCCCAGACCTCCGGGTCGTCCACCCTTTCGTGCCAGTCGTCAGGCAGATAACGGTCGAGTAGCTTGACCAGCGTAGAGTTCAACCAGGTCCATATATGCACGCCGTTGGTCACGTGAGTTATGGGAACTTCTACGGCCGGCAGGTCAGGATAGATATGATTCCACAGGTTCCGACTAACCTTCCCGTGGAGTTCACTGACTCCGTTGGAGGCCGTCGAGAGTTTTAGGGCGAGAACCGTCATGCTGTAATGCTGGCCACCGTTGGGGAACTTTTCCAGTCCGAGTTCCATGAACTCTTCCCGGTTGGTCTTCATCTTCTCCCAGTAGCCTCTGAAATACCGCTCGATTGTCTCCAGGTCGAAGGCGTCGTTACCGGCTGGAACGGGTGTGTGCGTTGTGAAGACGTTTCCAGACTTCACCAGTGTCACGGCCGTGGCGAAGTCCAGCCCTTTCCCCTGGACGTACTCCCTGATCCTCTCCAGAGAGAGAAAGGCGGCATGTCCCTCGTTCATGTGCCAGAGCTCGGGGTTGATCCCCAGTACTCTCAGAGCCCTCACACCACCGATTCCCAGAAGTATCTCCTGCTTGAGACGCATCTCTCTGTCGCCTCCGTAGAGGTTGGAGGTTATCTTCCTGTCTTCTGCCTCGTTCTGCGGAATATCCGTATCCAGCAGAAAGAGGGCAGTCTTTCCGACCTGCACCCTCCAGATCTTGGCCCACAACTTCCTACCGGGCAGATCGATGTTTATATAAACCTCGTCTCCATTTTCATCCACTGCGGGCACGACCGGAAAGTCCTCGAAGTCGTAGCGACTGTATATGTTCTGCTGCCAGCCGGATTCGTCGATTCTCTGCTCGAAATAGCCGTTCTTGTAAAGAAGACCGACGGCGACGAAGTTGAGTCCCATGTCGCTGGCCGTCTTCAGGTGATCGCCCGCCAGTATTCCCAATCCGCCCGAATATATGGGGAAGGATTCGTGAAAACCGTACTCGGCGCAGAAATAGGCCACGCATCTCTCCCTGCGATCGGGATGGTTCCTCTCGAGCCAGGTGTTTTCGTTGCCCATGTATTGGTCGAAGTTTTTGAGAGTGTTCTCGTACATAGCCAGGAACTGTCTGTCCTCTTCAAGTTCGTACAGTCTCTCCTGTTTTATCCTCCTGAGCAAACGGACGGGACTCCGTTTCTCCTGGTACCACATTTCCGGATCCATGTATTTGAACATCTCCTGCGCATCGTAATTCCATGACCACCAGAGATTTCTGGCCAGCTCTTCCAGTCTGGCCAGTTTCTCCGGCAATCTGGGAACGGCCATAACTCTTTCGAGAAAGTACATATGATCAACCTCCAATTAACAGCTTCTACTTCCAATTATAAGTCATTTTAGGCGATCCTGCTTTTATAACTCGTTTTATCTCCGTCTTGCTCTCGATTGTGGCCTTAAAGATCTACTATCAATAGAAAGAAGGGAGCTCTGCTCCCTTCCTCTATCTCATATCTCATAAAAGTCTCTCAGGGTCTTTTACGGATACCTCTCTTCTTGTCGAGTCTTCTCTTAAAGGCGGAAATCTTCTCGCCGCTATCTCGCATGAATTTCGCCAGTTTCTTCTCGAAGTCTTGATTCGAGGGTCCTTCATCGGATCCCTTGCTCTTCAGATCTTTGATCGAAAGTTCCCACTTCCCGTCCTTCGTTGTCCCCAGAACCTTCGCTTCGACTTTCTGGCCAACCTTGAGATAGTCTTCAATGTTCTTCACGTACTCTCTCGCCACTTTCGAAATGTGAATGAATCCCTCTTCTCCGCCTTCCAGAGTAACATAAGCTCCGAACTTCTTTACAGAAGCCACACTTCCCTCAACAACGGTACCCACTTTCACGCTCACATGACTAACCTCCATTTGACTCTATACTAGAGAAGGGCGCCTGGCGCCGGCTCTCAGTAATTGTCTCCGTATTTGTTTCTGAACTTCTGTACCCTTCCCTCGGTGTCGATGATCATCGAAGATGCGTCACCGCGGTAGAAGGGATGGCAACTCGAGCAAAGGTCAATCTTGATGTTATCCTTAGTGGAGTAGAACTTATGTTCTGCACCGCAAGTACATTTGACTGAGATCAGCTTCATCTCCGGGTGCATTCCTTTTTTCATCGGGGCTTCACCTCTTTAAGTTGTAATTTGCACAGAACTCATTATATCATAGAGAGGAAAGTGTGTCAAAGACTTGAAGATGGCCATATTCTGAATAGAGGAGTTTTTTGCTTGAATGCAGCGATAAGATCGAGAATAATAGATAACGTCTCGTCGGAAGGTTTCTACTCTTTCTACGGGAAGCGGAAAGACAGTTTGGAGAGATATGCAAAGTTTCTAAAAAAGAATCCCCTGGAAAGAACTGTTCTCGGAAAGTTGAAGAGGATTATCCCTGAACTCTCCGGTCTCTCCTTCGAAGAGCTGGAGTTCACCATAGACATCCTGCGAGAGAGGGATCGCTCGCCTCTGGAAAGAGTAGAGTATGTGAGCGGACTTATGAACCTGCCGGCGCGACCGGTCGGACACCTCCTTTTCATAGTAGATCCGAGGAACAACCCGCCGGTCAACGGCCTTTTGAAGGGTGAAGTGGAGAGTCTTGAGGATTACGCCAGATGGATCGAAGAAACGGGTTCGCTCCAGGAGATGGGCGTGATGAATTACATCATGCTGGAGTCGGCCCTCTGCTTCAAGAAAGAAACCAGCGAAGAACTCGATATCGACGTGCGGATAAAGGCGACGGATTTCACCAATCTCAAAGAACTCAGAACGCTGAGAGAAGAAGTACAGTCTCTCGACAGGGAGCTTTTGAAGAGGCTGACGCGTGAGCTTAAGTCCGTTCACCCTTACGTCAGGTCGGTTCTCTTTTCTCGCTCTCACAGACAGGTAGTGATAGACGGAAGCAATATAGTCTATTCCAGGCAGGACGCTCCCGATCTGGCCCGGCTGGACGACCTCTTCGTGAACATGGCGAAATCGCGGGTCGCACTCTTTCCCTTTCGCGTGGTCTTCGATGGGAACATTGCTTACACCATAGGCGGTTTCCAGCAGGAAAGGCTCGCCAGATGGCTTTCGCTGCCGCAGGTTGAGACTTACTCGCCGGCCGACGAGAAGATCATACGTCTCGCCAGACAGCACGACGCCGTGGTGATAACCTACGACAGGTACCTTGAACACGGCGCCGGAGATCTGATATTAGTCAGACCGGAGGAGATAGATGAAAACCTCGGACTTTGATTACTACCTCCCCGAAGAGCTGATAGCGCAAAAACCTGCGGTACCCCGCGACAGCTCAAGGCTGCTGGTTATCGACAGAGCCCGTGAATCGTTCGATCACAGATCGTTCAGGGAGATAATCGAGTATCTCAACCCCGGCGATACGCTCGTGATGAACGACAGCAGGGTTATTCCGGCCAGGTTGATCGGCCGCAAGGATACCGGAGCCTCCGCCGAGGCAGTCCTCATCGAAAAAATCGACCGGGGATTGTGGAAGGCCATAGTCAGGCCGGGAAACAAAGTGAAGAAGGGCAGCAGGTTGATCTTCGGCAGTCTGGACTGCGAAGTTGTAGAGCACTGTGACGATTCCAGCAGGCTGCTGGATTTCAAGGGTGCCAGGGACGACGAGATAAAACTCGTCGGCAGGCTGGCCATACCCCCGTACATTCACACCTATCCGGAGGACCCGGAATCCTATCAGACGGTTTATTCGAAGAGAGAGGGGTCGATAGCCTCTCCGACCGCCGGACTCCACTTCACGTCCGAACTGCTCGAGATTATAAGCGAGAAGGGTGTGGGAATAGAGTACGTAACGCTACACGTCGGAATCGGGACCTTCAGACCGGTGAAAAGCGAGAGGATCGAAGAACATCAAATGCACGAAGAGTATTACACACTATCGTCCGAAACCGTCGAGGCCGTGAACCGTACAAGAGAAAGGAACGGGAGAGTGGTGGCCGTCGGAACTACCACGGTCAGGACGCTCGAAAGCGTCGTATCCAGGCACGGAAGACTGGTGGAAGACAGCGGTTCGACGGACATCTTTATCTATCCTCCCTACAAGTTCGGCGTGATAGACTCGCTAATAACGAACTTCCATCTGCCGAAATCGACACTACTTATGCTCGTGTCGGCCTTTGCCGGAAGGGAACTGATCATGGAAGCCTACAGGGAGGCCGTCGAAAAACGTTACAGATTCTTCTCCTTCGGAGATGCCTGCCTGATTCTGTGATAGAGCTTATCTGAAGCTTATAAAAGTGTTCCGTCAAATCACCTGGCTGCCAGATAAGCTTCTCAGTCTCAACATCTGTATGGTAAGAAAGGGCGGAAGGTTGTCACACTTTTTTTGCCCGTGAGATATCTAATTCCAAATTAAAGCAACAGAAAACGTCTACAAATCGTATATTGAACAAGTCCATTGCGTGATTCGCAAAACTCCACGGTATGGAAATAAACTATGCGGTGAGTAATATCGACTTTTCCTACATGCTCAAAAGGCTAGGAGGCACCATCCGCTGACTACTCCTCATCCAGCAGCGGCGATACGAAATGTATCCAGAGCATTTTTATCAGTATCGCGAAGGGGACGGCGATTATGGCCCCGAACAGTCCGAAGAGCTGTCCTGCGACGACTATCATCAGTATTATCATGACCGGATTTATCCTGTTGTAGCCCTTCATGAATACCAGGAAGAGTATGAAGGCCGCCGCGTGAACGATCGTCAAGACGATGAGAAGTATCAAGACCAGCACGATGTTCTGTGTTGAAACCGCCAGTAGTAAGAGCGGTATGAACTCCAGGGGTACCCCCACGATCGGTATGAGGTTGGTGAAAGCGGCCCACAAACCCATCAACAGGCTGTATTTCAGTCCCATCGCCTTGATTGCTATTCCCACCACGATGCCCACTATGATCGCAACCAGAACGATGGAGATGACGTACCTTTCCAGGTTTTTGTAAGTATCGGAGAGAAATTCAGTCGCTATCTTCCTGACTTTCTTCGGGTAGAGTTTGGGTACTATCTCCTTTATCGAGAGAAAGTAGTAACTTAGATAGATCGCCCCCACTATGGTGAAGAAAATCACCAGCCCCGTACTTGTGATGAAACTGGGAACCTTTTCCAGAAGGCTTGGCAGAAACTCTCTTAGGATGTTCTGTACCTGAATCAAGAAGTTTCTGACGCTTTCATACGTGGCCGCCTGCCTGGCCGGATCGAGGTTCTTAGGCATGAAATAGGCTACCACTTCGCGCCACAGTTCCTGCGACTGAACCTGCATCGCATTCGCCAGAAGCTCCTGCGATAACATTGCCGCATTCGACGGAGAGAGATATCTGGAAGTCACATCGTTCAACTCTTCGTAGCTAGCCTCTCTGGTCTGGTCGCTGCTCATGATTACTATGTAGTTTCCCTTTTCCCTGAGACTCTCTTCTATGCTCTTCAACTCTTTCTCGAAGGGGGTCTCCATCGTGGGAACTGTCTTCATTATCTCGGCGTAGTAGCTCTTTAGATCCTTTGAAAGGAACTCAAGAGAGCCCTTCTCTTCCTGTGTCAAACCGGTCGCGAAATTTTCGTCCGAGAGGAGCCTGTCTATGTTGGTGTTCACTTCGAAGGAGGTTATCTTGGTCTCTTCGACCGACGGGAAGAAATCGACGACGATGTTGTAGAACTTCGACGCTTCCTTTGCCAGCGGGGTCGTCAAGAAGACAATAAGCGTTATAAGCCCTACGAAGATTATCACCAGCCCGAAACCGAGGGAGAGTGACCGCTTTATTTTGAAGTATTTCTGAGCGAGTCTGGTCCAGGGTTCGAGAAAGAGAACCACCGTGAAAGTCGAGAAGACTATGACGGCCGTTCTGAGTGAAATAGAGAAGACTACAAGACCGATGATCAAGTATATCAAAGTGAAAACGGCTGCGATGAAGCGCGGTTGTTTTATGATGTTTCGAAGCACGTCAAGCCCCCTTCAAAGGAAGACGGAAAAGTCTCTCGATCTCTTCCCGGTTGTCCGTAATTCCCATCACGATCATAAGTTTTATCCTGGCCTTCATGGAAGACAGTTCCTGCGCGAATATAGCCCCGATATCGGCGAGACTTTTTCCGCCGCCGATATAACCGTAAACTCCTAGAACACGACCTTTGAAGCATCTAGAGGTTATAATTACCGGCATACCCCTTTCCTCTATCAGATATTTTACTACGTGATAGACCTCAACCGGCACGTTACCCCTTCCAAAACTTTCTAGGACGACGCCTTTATATCCCAGTTCTGGCAGAGATTTCAATATCGAGCCATCGTCTCCGGTGAAGGTTTTGACCAGAGCCACTCTGTTTTCTATCCTTTCCACATTGAAAGTGGCCCTCAGAAGAGGTTTCCTGAAAAAGATGACCGTGTCCTCATCCACTATCCCCAGCGGTCCGTGACCGGGTGAGTCGAAAGTGGCCACATTGCTGGTATAGGTCTTGGTGACTTCTCGCGCGGCATGAATCTCTTCGTTGAGACAGACGGTCGTTCCCATACCTATAGCAAGAGAGTTGAGAACGACCCTCACCGAAGCCAGAACGTTTCTGGGACCGTCCGTTCCCATCTCGTCTATATTTCTCATCGCCGCGGTGCAGACGACCGGTTTCTCGCTATTCACGGTGAGATCCAAAAAATACGCTGTCTCCTCGAGAGTGTCCGTTCCATGGGTTATCACGACGCCCGCTACATCGTCTCTGCTCAGGGTTTTAAAAACGAGTCTCGAGAGCTTCCACATAGTATCGGGGTTTATGTAAGGACTGGGGACGTTTGAAAACTCTATATGTTCAACATCGGCCAGTTCGTCAAGACCTTTTATGTTCGCCACATGCTTGTTGATCCCTTGCGCCGGTATCGATGCGCCGGAAACCGGGTCGGTTATCATGGCGATCGTTCCGCCCGTCGTTATGATTACCACTTTGCCCTTCAAATATCCTTACCCCCCAGCTTAAGTCCGAGTTTCGACATCGTCTTGATTGTATCACTTCCGACTATCTCCGCAAGTTCCCCTGTAACCGAAGGCCTCTTGAAAACGATCGTTCTGGCCCGATCTCTGCCGATGCCCGGTATGTATCTCAGCTCCCTCTCACCAAGCGAGTCGATATCCGTTCCCAGTGGAAGACCGGTGATCGATCTCATTCCGTGATCGGTGACGGCAATATCCGTCTTCCCCTTAAAAGAGACGGGCGATCCCACCAGAATCGGATAGGTGCCGAGCGGTCTGCCGAAGAAGATCTGGCCTTCGTTGAAAGCGGGGATCACTCCTCAGGCAGAAGCTTTGGAATTCCGTCCACCCTTTGGCCGCCTATTTCGTTCACCGGCTCTATGGCTCTGCGTATATCTTCCACACTGCCACCGAGGTTGTTCAGTTCCCGTACCCGTGTGTCGAAGCTTTCCACGCCGAAGGAGATCGTATCACCACAGGTGTCGTACCTGACTATGCTCTCGAGAGCCTTTCTTGTCTCCCTTTCATGACGGGCGATGAAGATCGGATTACCGTTGTCTATATGCAATACGTCAGGATCGAGTACCTCTCTGACTGAAATCCTGGTTGAAAGCCGTTGTACCACCTCTGAGCGTGTATCCTGCCGAAACTATGGGGCCGGTCACTATTCTCACCGGTCCGTTGCAAAGGTTGAGAAGGCGTGAGATCTCCGTGCTGGAAATCGGAGTGCCCCCCAGATACCTTCCAGGTGTGGTTATACCTCCGTGGATGACCAGATAATCGTAGTCTAGGCATCTGTTCCACTGATCTCTCTCCCTCACCAAGTCTATTGTAAGATAGTCAACATCGAACCCTTTCAGCAAAAAGGCGCCGGCAACGACTCTTATCCTTGGCGAAATGTAAGGCGGCACACCGAAGGCGGCCGGTTCATCTATATAACCATCAACGATCAAGGCTTTCATAGAGGTTCCTCCGTGATGCGTGCATTTCTATTACAGTGTATAATAAAAACAGTAAATATTGGGAGGGAAAGTGTTGCCGTTCGAAAGACATTGTTCATTCTGTGGAAGACCGTCCTCGCAGGTCAAGAAACTCATATCGGGAACGGAAGGTTATATCTGCAACGAATGTGTCGATCTATTCCACGACATAATACAGCAGGATCAAAAAGCCAAAAAAGGACCGGGGAAAAAGCTACCGACTCCGGCCGATATCAAGATGGAACTGGACAAATATGTTATCGGTCAGGAAAAGGCCAAGAAGATCATCTCCGTTTCGGTGTACAACCATTACAAGAGAGTCTTCAACGATGTTGAGGACGTTGAGATAGAGAAATCGAACATCATGATGGTTGGACCCACCGGATCGGGAAAGACTTTGATTGCCCGAATCCTGGCCCGGATACTCGACGTTCCATTTGCGATAGCCGACGCCACGCCGCTGACCGAAGCCGGTTATGTGGGAGAGGACGTCGAAAACATAGTTTTGAGACTCCTCCAGTCTTCGAACTTCGACGTCGAAAAGGCCCAGCTGGGAATAATATACATAGACGAAATAGACAAGATCGCCAGGAAGTCCCCCAATCCATCTATCACCAGAGATGTATCGGGCGAAGGCGTTCAGCAGGCTTTACTCAAGATAGTCGAAGGCACGGTGGCCAACGTTCCGCCGCAGGGAGGAAGGAAACATCCCTATCAGGAGTTCATAAAAGTCGACACCAGCAACATCCTGTTCATTGTGGGAGGTGCCTTCGACGGGCTGGACAGCATAATAAAGCAGCGTGTTCTCGACTCGTCGATGGGCTTCGGCGCCGAGGTGAGGAGCAAGAACCAATTGAGGCTTGGCCAGATACTTCAGGAAGCCGTTCCCGACGATCTGATACAGTACGGCCTTATCCCCGAGTTCGTGGGCCGTTTCCCGGTTCTGGCGACCCTGAACGACCTGGACGCGGAAGACTTGAAAAGGATCATGAGCGAGCCACGAAACGCCATACTCAAGCAGTACCAGAAACTTCTCGGACTTGACGGAGTGGAACTTGAGTTCACCGATGCGGCCATGACGGCCATCGCCAGCAAAGCCATGAAGAGGGGAACTGGCGCGCGCGCCCTCAAGAGCGTCATCGAGCAGGTGATGCTGGATATAATGTACGACATCCCCGCCATGACCAACGTCGAAAAGGTGGTCATAAACGAGGACGTCATAAGCAAAAACGCCTCTCCAAAGATAATCTCGAGAGAATCGGCCTGATGAAAATCCTTGCCATAGAGAGTTCCTGTGATGAAACGGCCGTGGCCATCGTTGAAGATGGCCGCGTTCTTTCATCGCTGGTATCTTCGCAGATAGACGTCCACAAAAAATACGGTGGCGTCGTGCCGGAGATAGCTTCCAGAAAGCATCTGGAGATAGTCGATCGTCTGGTCCTCCAGGCCGTGGAAGAGACAGGCCTGACTCTTGAAGAAATAGACGTTTTCGCCGCAACGATGGGACCGGGTCTTGTCGGATCGCTGCTGATAGGCCTTTCGGTGGCCAAGGGACTGGCCATCTCGTTGAACAGGCCATTCATAGGCGTGAACCACCTTTACGGTCACGTTTACGCCAACCTCATCTCGTGTCCCGATCTCAGGCCGCCCTTCATGGTGCTCCTGGTTTCCGGAGGGCATACCGAGATACTGCTCATGGAGGAATGGAACACAGTTGAAATGGTCGGAAGGACGCGTGACGATGCCGCCGGGGAGGCCTTCGATAAGATAGCCAGACTGCTGGGTCTTGGATATCCGGGTGGACCCGAGATAGAGAAAGCCGCCAGAGGCGGCTCACCCGTTTACAACTTTCCCCGTCCCTTGCAGGAGAAGGGAAATTACGATTTTTCCTTCAGCGGTCTGAAAACGTCTGTTCTCTACTTCCTCCAGAGGAATCCCGGAGTTTCGGTCGAAGATGTAGCCGCTTCGGCGCAGGAAGCCATAGTCGATTCGCTGGTGACTAAAACCTTCGACGCCGCGCAGAGCCTGGCCGTGAATAAGATCGCCTTGGCCGGTGGGGTGGCCTCCAACTCTCTTCTCAGAGAGAGAGCCATTGATATGGCTTCTAAATGTGGAATACGGGTTTTCTTTCCTCCGATCGGCATGTGCACTGACAACGC
Source organism: Kosmotogaceae bacterium UBA1373 (assembly GCA_002305955.1). Classification (GTDB taxonomy): domain Bacteria; phylum Thermotogota; class Thermotogae; order Petrotogales; family Kosmotogaceae; genus Mesotoga. Next base: position 15,487 of record DBRH01000061.1, on the reverse strand, counting down.
GGCGATGATAGCTGTCGCGGCCTACGAAAAAGCGAAGAGGGGACTTTACTCTCCCCTCTCCACCAATGCTGTTCCATATCTGTCTCTAGATGTCTTCTGATCAGTCTTTTTTCGAAGGAACCGTTGAAGTGCTGCTCGAACTCGATGTTTTCTTGGAATCGGTCGAATAATATCCGCCGCCCTTGAAGACTATTCCCACACTGCTCAGCAGTTTCTTGAGGTGTCCCCCGCACGATGGACAGACCTTTAACGGCTCGTCGGACATTTTCTGGAAGGCTTCCGTTGTCTTACCACAATCCTCGCATTCATACCTGTAAAACGGCATGGCTGGTCCCTCCTTGTGTCTCAAATTACTTCTTTATGTATTAATATTCTATTCCTCGTCGGCCGTATTTGGAATAACACAGATAAACTCGAGGTTACCTTTTCCGCTATTCTTGAACTGGTGAACCGCATTGGCGGGAACGAAAACATAGCTGCCCGCCTGTGCCGGTTGTTCTCCTTCCTGTGTGACAACCGTCGCATTCCCCGATACGATATAAACCTCGTGTTCCCACGGATGACTGTGGAGAGGACTGTAGCCGCCCTCTTCGACAGTGAAGAGCCTCATCACGAAATTCTTCGCCCCTTTTGACTTGCCTATGAGCACTCTCTTCTGCACTTTTTTGACCTTTTCGTTGTCTATGAGCTGGGGTTTTACCTCATGCGCTTTGCCTACTTGGATGCTGTCCGGCATCTCCGTATCCCCTCCTTCTGACCGGGTCGCTTTTTCTACGATCGTCTCTGTATTTTCGTTCACTGTATTCGACAACCACTTTTCTGTAAGGTTCAAAACCGACTGAATAACTCTTCAAATCATGGTACTGGGATATTACTTCGTGAACCAGTCTCCTCTCGAAAGAGAACATGGGTTCCATAACTATCTTGCCCTTCTTCGACAGGGCCGACTTGGCCGTTCTGTGGGCTATCTCTTCGACGAGTTTCTTTCTCTCGTAACGGTAATCGCCCACATCGACGGTGACGTTGACCTTTATCTGTGCCATTCTATTGGCGTAGATATTTAGAATATGCTGCAGGGCGGCCACGGTCTTCCCGTGCTTGCCAATCAGCCTGGAGATCTTCTCGCCCTCTATTTTTACCCTGTAGGTTCTTCCAACCAGCTTGACTTCCGAGAGTACTTCTTCGTCGAAGTTGCCGAGAATACCCTTCAAATACTCGTACAGTTTCCTTTCCGAATGACTATCGTGAAGAGAGACTTCAATTACTGACTCTTTCGTGCCGAAGATTCCGAGGAAGCCTTTGGAACCCTTTTCGATTATCTTTATATCCAGTTCGTCTTCGTAAGCGTCCAGTTCCCTGCGGGCCAGTCGGATCGCTTCCTCGACAGAATCGGCCTTGAATTGGTACGATTTCACATTAACACCTCCATGAGAGCAACTGAATACTATTTCGCCGGTTTTTCAGGCAGTCCCAGCATCTGCCTCAACGTGAGACCCTTTATCCCGTGGCGCTTGTAAACCACCCAGCTTATGAGAAGCTGAAGAACGCTCTGGGTAGTCCAGTAAAGAAGCAGACCAGATGGGAAGGTCGCAAAGAGGATCGGGAAGATGAGTTGCATAATCACGCCCGATCTGGCCGAACGTGCGTCTTGTGCCGTTAGGAGCGAGCTGAACACACCGACCACGATGGTAATGATTATGAACGGGATGTTCTGGATGAAATCACCGACGGACAGATCGCTCCATATAAGGAAGCCTGGCGTGTAAGCCATGACTTCGCTGAAGTAGCGTATGGCGTTGTATAGAATTATCAGGATCGGCAACTGAATCAGAATCGGAAAACAACCGGAAGCGGGATTGTATCCTTTTTCCTTGTAGAGGGCCATCATGGCCTCCTGTTGTCTCTTGGGATCTTTGTACTTGTTTTTTATCTTTTCGATTTCCGGCTGAAGCATTCTCATCATAAGCATGGACTTCGTCTGTATGTGGTAAAGCGGATAGAGAACGAATCTGGTGGCAATCGTGAAAAGTATCAGTGCCCAGCCGAAGTTACCCGACCACTGATACAGCCAGAAGAGAAAGTAAACTATACCGTGATAGATCCAGGAGAAGAAATTGACCGCCCCGAAACCTTCGAGGTCCTTGACGAGAGCGCTGTAATATTCGGGGAGAGCCTCCTTGACGTGAATCAATCTCATGGGGCCGGCGAAAACCTCGAGAATCCCCTTGCCACTATCGCTGGCATAGCGCTGGAACTTAAAGGAGCCTTGCTGCGAGGCGATGGCGAAGAGCGTCTTCTGACCGCTGAATTTGTCATAGGTCAAATAGTAACTCGAATCGGGACCGAGCGTCTGGTTGTTGTAAGATATGAAGGGGAGGGCGACCTCGACGCTTTGGTTAAAATCTACTACGACGTTGAAATCGTAGTACGGGCTGTTGAGTATAACAAAGCTTTTCCGGCCCTGCTGGTAGAAGAAATCCACTACTACGTTTCCTTCCGCGTCGGTTGTGCGCGAGAACGACTGAGGCAGAAGCTCGTTGCCCTGCTGATCGAAGATGTTGAAGCCATCTTTTCCCAGACTTTCGTTGTATGCGTAGAATTCGACCCCTTTGTTGTCTGCGAAGCTGGTTACGCCTGTGAGCAGCCCCTTTTCGATGTCGATGACTATTCTAAGCGTCTTTCCAGACACAATGAGAGTGTTGGTTCCCTCTTGAGTAATCAGGTCTGCGCCCATGAGCGAAAGTGTGAAAACGGAGAGAAGCAGGACAAGCATTATCAATGTTTTTCTCATCTTTCGTGCCTCCTAATTAATGTAAAATGGTCTGGAACTTCGTCAATCCCGCCGGGATTGAAGGGGTTGCAACGCAAAATTCTCCATGTGCCGAGTATAAGGCCCTTGAAAGCTCCGAACCTCTCGACAGCCTCGTAAGTGTACAAAGAACACGTAGGATAGAACCTGCATCGGGGGCGGGTCCTTGGAGAGATCTTCTTACGGTAGAAATCTATCAGGAAAAGTACAATCTTTTTCATCGGGCATTTCTCCAATTTTGTTAGCGATTCTTCTCAAAACCCTTTGAATCTCAAAAAACGAAACTTCTCTTCGTCTAAACAGGTCTGATAAATCCTTTCTTGCAATGAAGAGTATATCATAACCCTCGGGGAAGTCTTCTTTTCCCGTCCGGTAAACCTCCTTAACGAGTCGTCTGAGCCTATTTCTCAAAGTCGCCTTGCCGAACTTGCGCTTAACCGATACGCCGATACGAGAAAAAGGCAGACTATTCTGAACAAATAAGGCAACAAAAAAAGGGTCAACTATCGATTTTCCCTTTTTGAAAACCCTGTCAAAGTCTGCCTTCCTTCTTATAATCTCTGTTTTTTTCAGGGACTGATCCTCTGATTTCACACAGCGAGTCTCTTTCTTCCCTTTCTTCTTCTGCTGGCGAGAACCTTTCTACCGCCGACCGTACGGGACCTCACAAGAAAACCGTGAGTCCTGTTTCTCTTGACCTTCGATGGCTGATATGTCCTTTTCATAATAACATTACCTCCAGAATAAACATCACAGTGAACATTATACGGAGTGGCAACCGTACTGTCAAGGCAGAAAAGATAACAATTGCTTTCCGGTGTAGAGAACGCCATCATTATCCATCGACTGACTCCACCTCAAGTTAGAAGGAAGGAGATGAAGATAAAAAATTAATCCGCATTTTAACAGTCGGGGTCTTCGTAACATCTCTTTGGGTCTCTTGTTTCGAAATTCGAGTTTTTCAGCTGGTAAAATTGACAGCAATTGAGCAAACGATTTTCTACTGAAATGAGGGAGGTTTTTTTGTTGAAAGACACCGTCGCTTTTCAGGGGGAACATGGTGCTTATTCAGAACAGGCCATAAGAAAGCTTTTAGGAGAATCGCCCGTTTCTCTCCCGTGCAGATCGTTCCAGGAGATGCTGTATTTTGTGATTGAAAGAAAGGCAGACTACGCTATTCTGCCGGTGGAAAACTCGTTGGCTGGTACAGTAATTCCTGCTTACGACGCTCTTATAGATAGTGATCTTCTTGTCCAGGCCGAAGTTATGCTTCGAATTGAGCACTGCCTCATGGCTCCTAAGGGGAGGTCGATTGAGGATATAAAATATGTTATTTCTCATCACCAGGCTCTGGCACAGTGTTCAAAACATATAGAAGAAGATGGTTTTGAGGCGAAGGAATACTATGACACTGCCGGTGCGGCAAGAGACCTGGCAACTTCGGAGATGCCATTCACAGCAGCAATAGCAAGTGAACTCGCGGCAAAAACCTACGGGTTGCATGTTTTGAGGAGAAATTTCGAAGACATGGAAACCAATACAACGCGGTTCTTCTTGATGGGAAGAGGAGCTGTGAAATGTACTGAAGGATGTAAAACCTCGATAATGTTCACTACGGAACATCTGCCAGGCGCCTTGTTCAGAGTCCTTGGAGAGTTGTCGAATCGCAATCTGAATCTTACAAAGATAGAGTCAAGGCCTTTTAAAAGGGAGATGTGGCACTATCTCTTCTTCGTTGATTTCGAAGGAACTGTTGCTACAAGAAAAGTAGAAGAGGCTATCGAATCAATCAGAAGCCTCTGCAGATACTTCAAGTTTCTGGGCTCATATCGCTCTGCCGGTTCTGAAACATGAATTCACTCCTCGGCCGCATTTCGAGTTAAAGAAATGCCTGAGTTGAAACTCCGGCAAAAAACAAATATACCGCTGCAGTAGAAAACGCTGATCGGTACCGTTATCGCTCGCCATTTTGCTCACGGCCTTTCTTAATTCTTGGGGATAAAGCAATGCAACGACCTGCGCCTCTTGACACACAGGATAGTATAATATCAGTGATCTCTGTTGGCCGGATTAGCCGATTTTCGGAAATGGGGGAATGTGATGTTACTTTCGCTGGCAGGAAGGAATTTCTTCACGTTCAGGGAGTTCTATGTCGAGTTCTCCAGTGGGATGAACGCCATTACGGGAGAATCCGGCGCCGGGAAGACCATCTTCCTGAAGGCGCTGTGGACTGCCGTCGGATTCCCCCCACCCTGGGCCGGTGAAGAGTCCGGAAACATCGAGGCCAATTTCTCCGTAGAGGATTCGATTCTAAAAAGGATCGGGGAGCTCGCAATAGAGATCGAAGACGGTAATCAACTGTTGGTGAGCGTCAATTTCACCGGTCAGAGAACTATATACAGATTGAACGGCAGAATGGTGCCCAGGCAGATGATCCAGATTCTTTTCAAAGACCTTATAGAGATCCATTCGCAGCACAGCAGCGTAGCCCTGCTGGATTCGAACAGACACTATCAGATACTCGATCACGCCCTCCAGGGCGAGAAGTCTCTGGAGGAGTACAGGGAGTTTTACGACAGGTATTCCAGTATAAAGAGAGAGCTGGATTCGCTCGTGATGGATCCTTCTCAGATCGAAAGAGAGAAGGACTTCCTTGTTTTCGAAATAAACGAGATAGAGCAGGCTGAACTGAAACCTGACGAGGACGGCCTGCTCGAGACAAGGTACAGGAAATACAAAAACGGGAAGTTCCTGGTTCAAACCTTCCGGGAGCTCATGGATCGTCTGAAGGATGGCGACGAGTCTGTTTACAATTCGCTGAACGATATCCTGTCGCTGGTCACGAAGGTCGAGAGCTTCGGATACTCCCGGTGGCTGTCACATGTTCAGCTGGCACTGGAGGAACTGGAGGGACTCTACAATCTCGTTGGAGAAGAAAGCGACGGTCTCGAGATGGACGAGGAAGAGTTCAGAGCAATCGAAGCGCGCATCTCCCTGATTCAGGGGCTAAAAAGGAAGTACGGCCGGACGGTGAGCGATATACTCCAAAGCTGCGAAGAGTTCAAAAGCAAACTCAAGTCGCTCCAGGAGCTTCAAAAGCTTGAAGAGAAATTACGAAAAGAGGAGTCGATCTACCTTCAGAAGCTGAGGGAGGTCGGAAGAGTTCTGGATGGCGTAAGAGAGAAAAGGGCGATCGAGATGGCCCGGGACATCCGCGTTCATCTAGAGGACTTGAAAATGAAGGGCGCCGAACTCGAGTTTCGACTGTTCCAGGAGGAGGAGCCTAAATACTACGGTACCTCCAGGGTCTCTATCATGGTCAAGACGAACCCCGGTATGGAGTTCATGGAGATCGGCAGGGTGGCCTCCGGGGGTGAGCTTTCCAGGTGTCTGCTGGCGCTCGAATCGACACTTAAAGATCAGCTTGACATAAGAACCATCGTCTTCGACGAAGTCGATTCCGGAGTGGGGCAGCGTCTGGGCCAGGTGGTGGCCGAGAAGCTGCTGGAGATCTCTTCGAAAGTGCAATCGATAGTAATCACACACCTTCCCCAGATAGCTTCGAGAGCAGAAAGGCACTTCGCCGTAAGGAAAGAACAATCTGAACTTGATACAATATCTACAATAGAGGAACTCTCCGGAGAAAAAAGGGAGAGAGAGCTCGTTGAAATGAGTGGCTTGAGAGGTGAAGAGTGGAAAGGCAGGAACTGATAGATAGAATAGTTGAGGAAAAGGGAGAAGAAGCCGTACCGCTTCTCCTGGATCTTATGGTGAGCGAAGACGATGAAACAGCGCAGATCTGTTTCGAGGCACTCCTCCAGCTGGGTGGGAGGACTTCTCCGGAATTGTTGAAGAGACTGAGAGAGGGTGGCGAGGATATCTCTATCCTCTATCTGGCCGATCTGGCAGGGGAACTGGGAGACAAAAAGGCCGTGCCTTACCTTTACGATCTACTGAGACGCTTCGATGACGAGCGATCGCAGGCGGTAATATACGAAGCTCTCGCCCGGCTGGGCGAAGGTTCGAAGGTGGCCGGTATCCTTTCGCTGCTTTTGCAGGAGAGCGACGATGAAAGTTCCAGAGACCAGCTGATCATGGCTATCAGCCTGACCGCTTCTCCGGAAGGGGTGAAAACGCTGGCCCGGATGTATTACGACACAAAATTCGACAAATCCACCAGGGCCTTCGTGCTCGAAGGTCTCCATATGTTGCTCTCTTCAAACGCCAAATTGAAAGATGTTCTCCTAGAACTCGACAACGGAAGGGAAATAATGGAAAGGCTCTATATATGGCAAAAAGAGATCTGAGAAAATACTTCGGCGATCTGTACATGCAAGGTGCCGATATCAGGTTAGAAGAGCCTATGAGCTGGCACACCACCATGAGGATAGGGGGAAGAGTCCCGTTTTTCGTGAGTCCCTATTCCGTCGATTCCATGATAAAGATCCTGAAACTGGTGGAAAGCGAGAAGATACCACACAGGCTCATAGGTGGAGGTTCGAACGTTGTCTGTCCGGAACATTACGGGGGAATAGTTCTATCTACCGCTCACCTAAATGCCGTCAGGATCGACGGCACCTCCGTCACGGCACAGGCCGGTGTACCGGTAAACACTCTCATCTGGCTCTGCCTTTCGGAAGGCCTTACCGGTCTGGAGTTTCTGACTGGTCTTCCCGGTACAGTGGGTGGCGCCGTTTACATGAACGCCGGAGCTTTCGGTGGTGAGATAGGTTCTCTGGTGAAATCTGTTGAGTACATAGATGAAAACTACGATTTACATTCGATAGAGGGTTCTTTATGCCGATTCGGATACAGGCACAGTCTCTTCAAAGAACGGGGCTACAAAATAATGAACGTCGAATTCTCGCTTGTTAGCGGTCGAAGAGAAGCTATAGAGAGCAAGATGAGCGAGATATTGAGGAAGCGTCTCGAAAAACAGCCCCTGGATTTTCCGAGCGCTGGGAGCGTTTTCGTAAGACCCTATCAGGACTTCTTCGTGGGTTCGACCATCGAGAAGCTGGGCTTGAAAACGCTTTCGGTCGGCGATGCGCAGGTTTCTAGCAAGCACGCCGGCTTCATAGTCAACAGGGGAAAGGCGAGTTACACCGATGTCGTACTACTAATTGAAAAGCTAAAGGAATCTGTGCTCGAAGCGACCGGAGTGACTCTCAGTACCGAGATAGAATTGTGGAGGGAGGTTGAATAATGGTCGATGTGAGAATCGAAGAGCCGGACGACGGGTTTTCCGGATCTGTGACACACAATAGAGGGAAAAACTTCCGCTGGACCGGATTGATAAGCGTACTGGTAATACTGGCGGTGGTTGCGATTTACTTCCTGAGCGGTTTCTTCCTGGTGGGACCCGATCAGGTCGGGCTCATAAAGAGGTTCGGCAAGTATGTCCGTACGGTGGGGCCGGGACTGGGTTATCATCTGCCCTACCCTATAGAGAGCGCCGTGGTGGTGGATACCTCTAACCTTCGAAAACAGGAGATAGGTTTCAGAACAGTCAGGACCGGTACTTACCAGTCTGTGGCGAACGAATCGTTGATGCTTACGGGTGACGGAAATATCGTTTCGGTGGAACTGGTGATACAGTACTACATAGGAGAGCCGGAGAAGTACGCCTTCAACATCGTCAGTGATAGCGATATAGTCAAGTTCACGACTGAATCTGTACTCAGGGAAGAAGTCGCGGCCAACACTATCGACGCCATACTCACCACCGAAAGGGATGCGATATCCTTGAAAACGGCCGCCAGGGTCCAGGCGGAACTGGACAATCTTAAGACCGGTATTATTGTCAAGAACGTCTTTCTACAGGAGGTGGCCCCGCCACAGCAGGTGATAACCGCCTTCGACGATGTTAACAGTGCCAAACAGGATAAAGAAAAGCTGATCTATGAGGCCGAGAAATACAGGAACGACCTCATCCCCAAAGCCGAGGGAGAAGCGGCCCAACTCACCAGAGTCGCCGAGGGCTACGCTCAGGAGAGGATACTCAAGGCCGAAGGCGAGGCCGAGAAGTTCCTGGCGATCCTGAAGGAGTATTCGAAGGCGCCGGAAGTGACGCGGACCAGGTTGTATCTTGAGACACTCAACAAGATACTCAAAGGCAACGATAAATACATAGTCCTCGATGACAGCGGGATTTTGAAACTCCTTGATCTGGAAGGGAGTGGTAAATGATGAGGTACAAGTGGATTATACCGATCGCGGTCGTTGCGATTCTCGCCCTGGTCTTGCTGCCGGGCTTCTTCTTCACCATAGATGAAACCGAACAGGCCGTTGTGCTGAGGTTTGGAGAGATCCGCAACTCCATTACCGAACCGGGGCTGTACTTTAAGACCCCCTTCGTTGACACGGTCAGAAAGTTCGACAAGAGGCTTCAGATATACGACGTCGATGCCGAAAGGATCTACTCAAGAGACAAGAAGACGATTCTCATGGATACCTATGCGCTATGGAAGATAGTAGATCCCCAGAAGTTCATCGAGACGATGAAGTCGGAGCAGATAGCCCTCACCAGAATAGACGACGTCGTCTATTCGAACGTCAGAAACGCCTTCGGCAAACTCGATTTCGAAGATATAATCTCGGGCCAGAGGACGGACGTTCTGGACGAGATAACGAAGCTTTCCGCCAGGGATATGGCCGACTTTGGCCTGGAGATAGTCTCGGTAAGGGTGAAAAGGGCCGACCTGCCCGATGAAAACAGGAACGCCGTCTTCAACCGTATGAAATCGGAGAGAATACAGGAGGCTTCGCTCATAAGGGCCGAAGGCGACAGAGAAGCCAGAAAATTGACGGCTGAGGCTGATAAGCAAGCACAGATACTAATTGCCGAAGCTCAGAAGGAAGCCGACATAATTATCGGTACTGGAGACGCCTCCGCTCTCACTGTATATGCCGAAGCCTATAACCAGGATCCCGAGTTCTACGAATTCATGAAAAGGCTCGAAGTTTACGAGGGTACGCTTATCGATGGCAAATACATCCTCGGTCCTTCGATGGAGTTCATAGACAAGCTTTTGAGAGGGGAGTAATGGGCTGTACCAGATCGTTGAGAGAGAGGGCCACGTTCGAGGTCAATATTAAAAGATCGAGATTCATAGGTAACTGCGCCCGGGTAAGAGACGAAGAAAACGCCCGGGCCTTCGTGAAGGAGATATCGGTGGCCTTTCCCGATGCCAGCCACAGTTGCTGGGCTTACAGGGTCTCGGCCATCGGAAGGGAAGTGGCCAACTATTCCGACGCCGGAGAGCCTCACGGTTCGGCCGGCATGCCGATACTGGGGGCTATCGATCACCTTGGATTGACAGATGTGACCGTTGTCGTGACACGTTACTTCGGCGGGGTTAAGCTCGGAGTAAGGGGTTTGATAGACGCTTATGGCAACACGGCTCTCGAAACGCTTAAAAAGGCGGGAATAGTCGATTATTGCAGGGGTTTCGAACTGAAATTCAGGCTCGGTTATAGCCAGTGGAACGATTTCACCCGCCTTTTGAGTGAAGGGAAAGATTACGCCACTGTGAGCGTAGATTACGCCGGTGATGTCTCTGCTGTCATCGTAGTGCTCGAGGAAAACTGGCCCAGAGTTACGGGCTTCCTGGACGAAAGAAGGATTGGATACGAGAAAGGATCGGAGATGGAAATGCCTTTTCCGACCGGAGATTGACCTATCGGTTCCGGTTTTCGTAGTAGAACTCCATGATATCCCTCGATACTTCGGAGGCCAGTCCAGAACCGTAACCGCCATCCTGAACGAAAACGGAAACAACTATCTCGGGTTCTTCTACGGGCGTAAATCCTGTGAACCAGGAGTGGGTAGGCAGCGAACCTCCCTGCTCGGCCGTTCCTGTCTTGCCGGCCGCGGGCCACTGGAAGTTCCTGAAGGCGGTGTATGCCGTTCCACTTTCGGCGGCGCCGCCGCCTTTGCTTATAACATCCTTCATCGCGTTGATCATGAGATCCCAGCTCTCGTCATCCAGGTCGATCACAACTCTCTCGCTCGATCTTTCCCGGCCGATGAACGGTAGAACCTCGGCGCCCCTGGTGGCTATCTCGGCCGTCATCCTTGCCAGCTGGAGCGGAGTGATGCTGAGATATCCCTGACCGATAGAAGTCAGGATAGTATCACCGGGAAACCAGCCTTCACCAGTCTTTTCCTTTTTCCAGGCCGGAGAAGGGAGCAACCCGGTTCCCTCTCCCGGGAGATCTATACCCGTAGGTTCGAAGATTCCCCATCTTTTGCCGTAAACGTTCATAGTCTCTATCTCGAGCTCGAGACCGAGCTGGTAGAAGTAAACGTTGCAGGAGACGGTTATGGCCTTCGACAGGCCCGTTACACCGTGGCCATACAGGAACCAGTCTCTGTAAATTCCCTGAACTTCGCCGCTGGTATTCTTGTACTGGAAACTCCCCCCGCAGCTCACTTCGATCGAAGGATCGTACCTTTCGGCCAGGGCCACCATGGCTATAAAGGGCTTGATCACTGAACCGGGTGAGAAGGGGCTGATCGCCCTGTTTATCAGTGGTGTTGATGGATCGAGGTTCATCCTCAACCAGTCTCTATCAGAGATCCTTCTGGAGAAGAGGTTGTTGTTGAAACTGGGAACCGAGACCAGAGCCAGAACCTCTCCGTTGGTCTTCATAACTACGGCGGCTCCGTTCTTCCCTGTGGCGAGCAGTCTATCGTAAGCGAACCTGCTCAGTTGGGCGTCTATCGTCAGCACGACGTTATTTCCCGGAAGGGGGGAGCTTTCGCTCTCGACCGCCACGGTGTTTCCCCTGCTATCTACCCTGATCACTTTTTCTCCGGGAGTTCCTGTAAGCAGATCGTTGTACTGCTTCTCGGCTCCCATGACCGCTTCTCCGTCTCCTCGCAGGTAACCCAATACATGCGCCAATCCGGGGTTTTCGGCGTAATACCTTATGATCCTCTCGCTCACTTCGAGCTCGGGATACTCTTTCAAACGTTCGGCAAGCGCGATCGGGAGATCGGTTTCGACGCTGCCGTACATCTCCAGCCTCTTGAGAAAGGATTCGGCTTTGTCTCTGTCTTCAAAGCCATCGATAACCGTACGCTTCAGATCGTCGGCCAGAAAAACAACCTTCTTCCTGACGGTGTAAATAGGTGCATCCCAGGCCAGCGGTGTAGAGTACCTATCCAATACACTGCCGCGGGTGGATAGAGTTCTAGTGGACCTAAGACTTATGTTCTCGACTTGCTGAACATATTTATCGTTACTCTTCACCTGGTAACCGTAAAGCCTGTAAACGAAAAAGACCATTGCGGCCAGGAAGAGGATGAAAAAAAGATCGAACCTTTTGCTCTTCAAATACTCGACCTCCTCGGTCGTCGTTGTCGAAACTTTGCATCGCGACTGCCGTAGGGCAGGGGTGAGAACCCTTGTATTGAAACTGTCATTTTGGCCGATATCGCGGTTCCTGGCGTAAGAATTGATCGATACACGAATCCTTTCTGAAGAACATAACCTGAATCCTCCTGCGAGAAAGAATCGTTCGTTTACAATTTTACCATCCTTTGACCGGGAGAAAAAGCCGACTTCCTGCCTAAGGCAGGAAAAGTCGCAGCGGCGCGAAAATCGGAGGCCAGGAAATTTGACTATCCTTCCTGCAAAGTGATAGAATCTACTTTGCTGTCCAGATTTGAAGAGTATTCCGCATTCGCGCAAAGCGTAAGCTCGGGTCTGATAACATTAGATGATTTTGCCCGCGTGGATGTATTATATCCTTGGAGAGGAATTGAATAATTATTATATACGACCTGGAGGTGTAGATTAAAATGGAAGACCGTGAACTGAGAACCTTGAACCACATGCTCTTTATGGAACACTATACCGGTGGAAATGCCGGTCTGTTTATGAAAATGAAGCGACTCGTTTACTCATACCAGAGCCCTTACCAGAGAATAGATATCTTCGAGCATCCCGAGTTCGGGATGGTCCTGGTTCTCGACGGGATAACCATGTTCACCGAAGCCGATGAATTCATGTACCATGAAATGCTGGTTCATGTTCCTCTGTTCACCCACCCCGATCCCAAAAGAGTTTTGATAATAGGCGGAGGCGACGGTGGGAGCTTGAGAGAAGTCCTGAAGCACAACTCGGTCGAAGAGGCTGTGCTGTGTGAAGTGGATCCTTATGTGATAGAGGCTTCAAGAAAATATCTGAAGGAAATGTCGATCGAACTGGATAATCCCAGAGCTACCATAGTGAATGAAAACGGGGCCGACTACGTCAGAAAGTTCAAAGACCGCTTCGATGTTATTGTCGTAGATTCGACCGATCCCACAGCTGGCGAGGGCGGGCACCTCTTTACCAAAGAGTTCTATGTGAATTGCTACGCCGCGCTTAGGAAGGATGGCGTCTTCTGTGCCGAAACAGAGGATCCCTTCTACGACAAGGGCTGGGTCGCCATAGCCTTCAACAGGATCTCTTCGGTTTTTCCCGTATGCAGGATGTACACCAGTTTCATGACCACTTACCCGTCCGGCATGTGGACCTACACGCTCGGTTCGAAAACCTTCGACCCTGTTAAGGACTTCGATGAAGAAAGAGTCCTGGATTTCAACGCTCCTTTGAGATACTACAACAGCGAAATCCACCCCGCGGCTTTCGCGTTGCCAACCTTTCTGAGGGAATTGACCGGACAGTTCTAGAAGTACCTAGAAGAGCCCGTCCTCTGGAAGAACATTAAAAGCTATTCACCGTGAAGAGCGGAGGGTCGAGGTCAGACACGAGAAGTTACTGTCGATCCACCGCCAAATCCCTGTCGATGACGAAGAAACCGTCCTCCCAGTACTCTATCGGGCAGATCTCCTCTTCCGAATCGAAAAGGTTACCAGAGCCCGTGACCGTACCGTTGAATTCGGTTCCTCCACAACCGCATTCCGTGCACTCTATCAGATACAGATCCAGGCCGTGTCCCGAGTTGCTGTAAAAAATGTTATCTGTAAGGATCACCGAAGAAGTTATATTCAAGAGCACCCCGTTTTCGACATTCTCGAAAACCCTGTTTTCAATCAAGGAACCGCTGGCCGTGCCGTTTAGTGAGACACCTATGGTGTTCCTTTTGAAGATGCTGTTTTTAATCAAGAAATTCATTCCGTTGGAGAGGCTTACACCGGTTCCGGTCCTTTCAAAGGTCGTCTTTTCGATCTCTAGCGACGCTTCACCGTAGGCATATATACCCACCAGATCCGTACCGATGGGTCCGTCACTCTCAGCTCCGGCCAGAGCCGTTATGTATGAGTCTATTATTTTGAGTGTCATTCCGCTTCCACTGAAAGATATGCCGAACCTGCCTCCGGCAACGTGTGAATCGATGATCCGGCCCGAAGATCTAGAGATGTTTATAGCCGCTCCAACAGTTTCAACACAGAGGTTCTCCATCGAAAAGTCGGAGACTCCCCGAAAGAAAACGGCAGGTTTATCGATCGACGCGGCCCTTATAACCACTTCTTCTTTCGAAGTTCCCACTATTGTCAGGTTTTTATTTATCGTTATGTTCTCTATGTATATTCCCGGAAGTATTTTGACGGTGTCTCCAGCCCCGGCGGCATCTATCGCCTCCTGGATCTTCTCATACTGGCTGCCGTCTGCCCCGACGGTGAGGACTTTTCCGGGTGCGGCAAATGTGGACACCGCACAGAGAAAAGACGATATAACCATCATAATCAGGAATTTGCGGCGCACTCTCCCACCTCCTCTATTCTATTGCCGAAAAAGATACCCAATGACCTACCTCTCTTCCATGTGCTCGAACTTAACATTTCCACAGTTGCACCGGAAGACGGCCAGAACATCTTTGTCAGAATCCATCAAAAGGGTGGTGTTTTTATCGGTTGAATAATCCATACCGTCAACAACCCATTCAACAAACCTCCAGTTGGATGCGGGAGTGGCCGAAATGTTCACGACCGTACCCAGATCATACTCGTATGGTCCTCCTTCAGGTGGGTCGACTGTACCCCGACCGTTCAGGCTCATGTAAAGATCGACCTTATCCACCTCTTCTGCAAAAACCGCCATGGCAGTCATATCTGCGTTTATTATTATAGAAGTGGAGGGATTGTCTGAATAGAACTCGCCATCGATAAACCAGCCTTCAAAATCCCAGCCTTTTTCGGGCATGGCCAGTAGGTTGACATTCGTTCCCTGATCGTACAGGTGCGTCCCGACGGTGGGAATTACACTCCCCTGTCCGGCCGGTTCCAGCATC
>DBRH01000061.1:0-423 GCA_002305955.1 Kosmotogaceae bacterium UBA1373 | reverse complement strand
ATTGGCGTTCATCGTTAGGGTGGTAGTCGGATTGCTTGAATAGAAAGCCCCGTCAACCTCCCACCTGTCGAAGTCCCAGTCCACGGCCGGGGTGGCCGTAAGGTTAACCACCGTTCCCTCTATGTACTGGTGATTTCCCACAGCAGGCTCGACCTCTCCCTGTCCGGCAGGCTCAAGCATAGTCAGTGTGTACGTCACCGGCGGCTCTTCGCTGAAGAAAGCCTTCACGTTCTTGTCGGCGTTCATCGTGAGAGTGGTAGTCGGATTACTTGAATAGAAGGCTCCGTCAACCTCCCACCTGTCGAAGTCCCAGTCCACGGCCGGGGTGGCCGTAAGGTTAACCACCGATGCCTCATTGTACTGATGGTCGCCCTCAGCCGGCTCAATCTCTCCCTGTCCGGTCGGTTCCAGCATCGTTAGAGT
>DBRH01000036.1:9277-9400 GCA_002305955.1 Kosmotogaceae bacterium UBA1373 | reverse complement strand
CGATAACGCCGTGCTGTACCTCTGGCAGAACGCCCACACCGTGGTAATCGGGCGCAACCAGAACGCCTGGCGGGAGTGCCGTATAGAGAACTTAGAAAGGGACGGCGGTAAACTCGCCCGGCG
>DBRH01000036.1:8755-9191 GCA_002305955.1 Kosmotogaceae bacterium UBA1373 | reverse complement strand
CGAAACGATATTCTGGCCGAGGGCAAGAAGTTTTCCGGCAACGCCTTCTATCATGGACGGCAGGCATCGTATCACCATGGAACGGTGCTTATAGACGTCGATATGAGCAGGCTTTCGATGTACCTGAACGTCTCGAAGGCGAAAATGGAATCTAAAGGCGTCAGATCCGTCGCATCGAGAGTGGTAAACCTGAAAGATCTTAAACCCGATCTAACGATAGAGATAATGAAAAGGGCCATGTACGATGGCTTTATAGAGGAGTACGGTCATATAGACAGGATTCTGGACTACGATGAAATCGCCTCCCGGGAAGAGGTCAAAACTCTTTACTCGAAGTATTCATCCAGGGAATGGCTGCTGGGAAAGAGTCCCGAGTTCGACTTCGAGATCGAAAACCGCTTCGTCTGGGGCGGAATAGAGATAGGATTGAACGTCA
>DBRH01000036.1:7576-8697 GCA_002305955.1 Kosmotogaceae bacterium UBA1373 | reverse complement strand
GCCTCCCGGAAAATAAGGAACGCGCCGATCTTATCGAGTGGTTCGACCAGGTGGAACTGTAAGACTCGAGATTCTTCTGCTCGATTTTTATTTGATTTCACGGATTTTATCCTCTCTCAGCAGTACGACGATCGTTATTATAGAACCTGCAAACATGACTATCCAGCTTATCCAGTTCAGAGAAATACCGACTGCAATCTCTTGTGTCATACTAATAACCCCGTCGAACTCGGGCGAAAACGGGCCTGGATTTATGCTGCTCTGAAGAGAGTTGAATTTCGAGATATCCGTGAGAAAGGTGACGAGCCTGAAGACGAGTATTCCCAGAGTCCCAACGGCGGCTATGAACGCCCACTGGAATTTCTTCACGATCGCCAGCGCCACCACGATCAACGAAAGCAAAAGAAGTATCACGCCGTAAGCCTGATCGGCCTGAATATAGTTGCTCGAACCGGCGATGTTAGCCAGAGGATTGTTGGCCTTCAGAGAAATCGCCGGAAGAAAGAGACCCGTGAAGAGAACGGCGGCCCCGATTATAATCGCTATCTGTTTCCTCGATAATGTCATGAAATCACTCCTTTGAATTTCGATAATATTTTTATATCATATATCAATTTATTTTGCAAGTCGGGAAAATATTTTGATATATAGTCATCTATGACTTCACTTTTACTCGTTGTATATTCTATTTTTTACTTAATGGTATTCTCGATTTTCCGGCAGGTTGTCTAATGCAATTCACAGGCTGAAAAAAATCTGTCCATGAAAGCTGGTGCAACTTGTTCTATAATGTAGATGACCAGTGACCGGAGCACTGAACTAAATTCATGTATATCGCGAACCATATAGATCAGCCAAAACTTCAAGGATTCCAGGAGGTAAAGAATGGCACGAGTAATGAAAACAATGGACGGTAATACGGCTGCCGCCCACGTCGCTTACGCTTTCACAGAGGTAGCGGCCATTTATCCCATCACCCCGTCTTCGACCATGGCGGAGCTCGCAGATGCCTGGGCGGCGAACGGGTTGAAGAACATTTTTGGTCAGGTCGTCGATGTTATAGAAATGCAATCGGAAGCCGGTGCGGCGGGGGCGGTTCATGGCTCTCTTGCGGCCGGAGC
>DBRH01000036.1:6172-7536 GCA_002305955.1 Kosmotogaceae bacterium UBA1373 | reverse complement strand
GCCCGCGCCATCGCCGGTCACGCTCTCTCGATATTCGGCGATCATTCCGACGTTATGGCCGTCAGGCAGACGGGGTTTGCCCTTCTGGCTTCCGGAAGCGTTCAGGAAATAATGGATCTCGGTTCGATCGCCCACCTTTCGGCGATCAACTCCAGGGTTCCCTTCCTGCATTTCTTCGATGGATTCAGAACTTCCAGCGAAGTCCAGAAAATCGAAGTGCTGGACTACGAAGAACTGGCGAAGCTGGTCGATTATGAAGCCGTCAAGCGTTTCAAAGACGACGCCCTGAACCCGGAGCATCCCAAAACTATGGGCACGGCCCAGAACCCGGATATCTTCTTTCAGGCGAAAGAAGCTTCCAACAGATTCTACGATGCCGTCCCGGACATAGTTGCCAAATACATGGATGAGATATCCAGGCTCACCGGACGCGAATACAAACCGTTCGTGTATTACGGCGATCGGGAAGCCGAAAATATAATAATTGCCATGGGTTCGGTAACGGAGACTGTCGAGGAGACCGTGGACTACCTTCTCAAGAAGGGAGAAAAGGTCGGCGTCCTCAAGGTTCATCTCTACAGACCCTTCTCGGCGAAGCACTTCTTCGACGTGCTCCCCAAAACAGTCAAAAAGATCGCCGTTCTCGACAGAACCAAAGAGCCGGGATCTCTGGGCGAACCTTTGTACGAAGACGTCAAGACACTTTTCTACAACTGTGAAGACGCCCCTCTGGTGGTAGGCGGAAGGTACGGTCTCGGCTCGAAAGACACGACTCCCTCTCAGATCAAGGCCGTTTTCGATAATCTCAAGAATACCGCCCCGAAGGATCACTTCACCATCGGAATCATAGACGACGTTACCAATACGTCCCTGGAAATCAAAGACAAGATCAACACCGCTCCGGAGAGCACCATCCGCTGCAAGTTCTGGGGTTTCGGTTCCGACGGAACGGTCGGTGCGAACAAAGATGCCATAAAGATCATCGGCGACTACACGAAACTCTATGCGCAGGGATACTTCGCCTACGATTCGAAAAAATCCGGCGGCGTGACGATCTCGCATCTCAGATTCGGGAAGAAGCCCATTAAATCCACCTATCTCATCGACGAAGCCGACTATATAGCCTGTCACAAACCGGCCTACGTGAACCAGTACGATCTTCTCGATGGACTCAAGAAGGGCGGTACCTTCGTTCTCAACACCGGCTGGAGCCTCGAAGAGCTCGATAAGCATCTTCCGGCCAGCATGAAGAGATACCTGGCGGAAAACGATATCAAGTTCTACACGATCGACGCCACGAAGATAGCCGTTGAAATCGGTCTCGGAAATAGAATCAACATGATAATGCAGTCGGCCTTCTTCAA
>DBRH01000036.1:4762-6065 GCA_002305955.1 Kosmotogaceae bacterium UBA1373 | reverse complement strand
CCGGAATTCATCAAGAAGGTTGTCGATACTATGAACAGGCAGGAAGGCGACAAGCTGCCGGTATCTGCCTTCGTCGGAAGAGAGAACGGTGAGTTCCCCAGCGGAACGACGGCTTACGAAAAGCGCGGAATAGCCATAGACATCCCCGAGTGGCAGCTGGAAAACTGCATACAGTGTAACCAGTGTTCCTACGTCTGTCCCCACGCGGCGATCAGGCCATTCCTTGTCAACGCCGAGGAAGCCTCTAAGGCACCCGCGACTTTCGAGATGAAGAAGGCAGTCGGTGGAAAGGCCTTCGAAGGACTGCAGTACAAAATACAGGTCTCGCCGCTTGATTGTACCGGTTGCGGAAACTGTGCAGACATATGTCCGGCCCCCAACAAGGCCCTAATCATGAAACCGCTCGAATCGCAACTCGAGAAGGAGATCCCCAACTGGAATTTCGTCAACACGATCTCCGAAAAGAAAGATCTGATGAACGTAGAGACTCTCAAAGGCAGCCAGTTCGTAAAGCCCCTGCTCGAATTCTCCGGGGCATGCGCCGGTTGTGGAGAGACTCCCTACGCCAAGCTCGTGACCCAGCTCTTCGGCGATAGAATGCTGATCGCCAACGCCACAGGCTGTTCCTCGATCTGGGGCGCCTCGGCGCCGGCAACTCCTTACTGCGTGAATGCCCAGGGCCACGGACCGGCATGGGCCAACTCTCTCTTCGAAGACAACGCCGAGTACGGTTTCGGTATGGCCATGGCAATCAAACAGGGCAGAAACAAGCTTGCTTCCATCATTCAGGAACTTCTGGTGCTGGACATTCCCGAAGACGTCAAGGCGCCGTTCGAAGCCTGGCTTGAAGGAAAAGAAGACGCGAAGGCATCCAAGGCCGCCGCTCTGGACATTCTAAGCGTCCTATCCAGGGACTGCAAGAGCGAAGCGGCCCGCCAGTTAATGAAGGAGATCGAGGAACGAAAGGATCTTCTGATCAAGAAATCGGTCTGGGTGTTCGGCGGAGACNNTACGATATAGGTTACGGCGGTCTCGACCACGTTCTCGCCTCGGGAGAGGATGTAAACGTACTGGTCTTCGATACCGAAGTTTATTCGAACACCGGCGGACAGTCGTCCAAAGCTACTCCGGCCGGCGCGGTCGCCAAGTTCGCCGCTTCCGGTAAGAAGACTAAGAAAAAGGATCTCGGTAGAATGGCCATGACGTACGGTTACGTATATGTCGCCCAGGTTGCGATGGGAGCCGACAAGAACCAGGTAATGAAGGCCATGGCCGAGGCTGAGAAGTACCACGGTCCATCTCT
>DBRH01000036.1:3379-4748 GCA_002305955.1 Kosmotogaceae bacterium UBA1373 | reverse complement strand
GCCGTTGCGGCCGGGTACTGGCACCTTTACAGGTACAACCCCCTGCTGAAGGAACAGGGTAAGAATCCATTCGTTCTCGATTCGAAGGAGCCCACGGAATCCTTCCAGGACTTCCTGATGGGTGAAGTCAGGTACAGTTCTCTGAGGTCAACCTTCCCGGACATAGCCGAAGAGCTCTTCAAGAAGGCCGAACAGGATGCCAGGGAGAGATACGATATCTACAGAAAACTGGCCGCGGAATAAGGCGATATAATGGCTGCGGGTGGTCAGGGACCACCCGCTTTCTTTCAGATAGGAGGTATATAATGAACGCAATCGATTACGCATTGAAACTCGAAACCGATGGAAAGGCTTACTACGTGAAACAGGCCGAATGCACTTCCGATCCTCAGTTGAAGCAGCTTTTCACCATGCTGGCCAACGACGAGCAGAGGCACTACGAAATCATAAAGGGATTCAAAGACAAAAATTACACCTACAGAGGAACCTACACTTTCAAAACCACCAGAAACATGTTCTCGGAAATGCTTCAAGATTCGAGGTGTTTCGATATTGAGGCAACCAATCTGGAAGCCTACGAGCATGCCGTGGAAATGGAAAAAGAGAGTGTGAAGCTGTACCTCGATCAGGCGAAAGTCACCAAAGAGCCTTCCGAGAAAGAGGTTCTCATCAGGCTCGCTGCCGAGGAAAACAAACACCAGATAATACTCGAAAACCTCATGGATTTCATTCGCAAGGGAAAAGACTGGGCCGAGTCGCCCGAGTTCAGCCATCTGGAAGAGTGGGACGAAATTACCGACCTGGACAAGTATTGATTAGAAGTACACCCTAACAAAACTGTTATCCCGTTTGGCGAAAATAGGGACTGACGATTCTCCTCACGTCTGTCCCTTTTTTCGTGCGTTTCTACTCGATCCCGTCATCCCGTAGTGCTATTATACGGGATCTCGCTCTTCTCGTCCGTCTCTAAACAGAGGTAAGAGGGGGAGAGGTCAGAGGTAAGAAAGTCGAGATCTTATCGACCTTCCAGCCTCTTGCCTCTTACCTCTAGCCTCAGGTTCCCCAAGGACGGGTCCACGCTCTGGGACGACTGACGAAGGACAGCTCTTCTCGTTCTTCTTACATCCCGAGTGATGAAACCGTTGCGCTGGCCAGGCCGTAACTGTTTATTTCTTCCTCGAAGAGTGTCTTGTCGCCTTTACCGGCAAGCAGCGCGTTGAGCCTCGCCGCAGCGGTCGAACCGTCGAGCGAGAATATATCTCCGTAGTACCTCAACAGATCGGCCATTATCTGTTTGTCTCGCTGAAGATAGAACTTCAGGTGATAATCTTCGGCACGATAGAACTTATCGTACGGAGAGAGCTCCGTC
>DBRH01000036.1:0-3369 GCA_002305955.1 Kosmotogaceae bacterium UBA1373 | reverse complement strand
TACTGCCTCTTGTAGCTTTTGCTGTAAGGATTGTGTGAGTTCCAGAAGATCTCCATCAGCTCGCGATAAGTTATCTCGAGAGGATTGAACTGTATCTGAACCACTTCGGTGTGGTCGCCGAGAGAGTAATAGGTGGGGTCCATCCTGGTTCCACCGGCATACCCAACGCTCGTCTTATATACACCGCGAACTCCGCCAAATACCGCTTCAGATCCCCAGAAACAACCAAGTCCGAAAGTCGCGTATTCTAGCGTTTCGGGAATCTCGCCGTCGATCTCAGGTTTATGAATAGCTGCCATAGAAAACACTCCCGTTATGATGATTAACGAAATCACCAGCGATCTCTTGCCCATCATTTTACCTCCAAAAACCAAACTATAATTATCGGTTATATTTCGACGTTTTATCCAATCACAGAGTTCACTGCATATAAGTGAAATGGGTCCTCTCTTTGAGGACCCATTTTCAATTGGGAAAATTTCCGAACAGGGGTGGGGTTTAGCATGTTTTATGTGAACGATTCAATTGGGGTCATGAATCTATAGAACCTTCCATCTGATCTTTTCATCTAGATTCTAGTCCATTTTTGACCCTGATCAATTAACCTTTTGTGACCCTTTTTTAAGTCTCTATGTACTTTTTTTCACCAGGAACAGATTTCAGCTTTTGACGGCCTTTGCCATGTTCATTCCCAGTTCCACGCAGCGATCTATATCTTCGGCCGTCGGTGAACTTTTGGCCTCTATCACCGGTCCCACCTGCTCGCATTTGGATTTGCCCGCGAATTCCTGGAGTTCTTTGAGAGCGCCGCCGCTCCATGTGTAGGAACCGAAGACACCGATATTGCGGTTTACCATCATCCGGTTTTCGATTGCGCTCACAAGNNTCTCTTATGATGAACGAGAGGTGCGAAGTCGAACTGTTGTGAACGCGTATCTTTTCGACTCCTCCCTTCACGAGTCCGGTGGCTACGGCCTCCATCATCTTCTGAGTGTTGCCGTACATGGAACCATAAACCAGCACCACGCCTTCTTCGGTCTGCTGTTTGCTCCATCGATCGTACAGGTTTATGATATGCGCCGGATCGCTTCTCCACACTGGCCCGTGCGTGGCGCAGATTATTTTTATATCGACTCCTTTGAGTTTGTCGAAGGCCTTCTGGACCATGGCGCTGTACCTTCCGACTATATTGGAGAAGTATCTCAGGACCTCATCCTTGTAGTAATCCACATCGACCTCGTCGTCGAAGATGCCGCCGTTCAGGGCGCCGAAGCCGCCAAAAGCGTCTCCCGAGAAGATCACGCCGGTGGTTTTTTCGTAGGTCATCATCGTCTCGGGCCAGTGAACCATGGGGGTCATGTAGAATACGAGTCTCTTTTCGCCCAGAGAGAGTTCCTCTCCGTCCCTGACTACGACCAGATTGTCCGTCAAACCGTAGAAGGCCCCCAGCATATCGGCCGTTTTCTGGTTGCCGATTATCTTGACCTCCGGGAAGGCCTCCCTCAAAACCTTTATCGAGCCCGAGTGATCCGGTTCCATGTGGTTGACGACCAGATAGTCAACTGTCTTTCCCGCAGGGAGCAACGATTTTACTTTATCGAGGTAAGTCGAAAAGTAAGGTCCCTTAACCGTATCTATGAGAACCACTTTCTCATCCACGATCATATAGGCGTTGTAAGACACTCCTTTAGGCAGAGGCCAGAGAGCCTCGAAGAGGTGTGTTTCAAAGTCGTTCACTCCTATCCAGTGGATTCCGTCGGTTATTTTGATTCCAAGACTCATGATTGTCCCCCTTTCAGATAAAAGTGTCGGTAATATTCTACAACACCGGTCGCGATTTCTCTTGAATCAAGAAAGACCGGAGGTTATATAACCTCCGGTCTGCTAGATTGAATGTCTAATCAAGAAGCCTTGAGATATCTCCTGCCGGTGAAATAGAGCAGGGCGATTCCACACAGAGAAAGCACAAGATTGATGAGAACGAAGTTCATAACCGGCAGCAACTCTATTCCCAGTGAATGTCTCATCAATTCGCCGACATACTTGACCGGCATGAACATCGAGACTACCCTCAGGTAATCGGGCAGGAAGGCCAGCGGGAAGTATATTCCCGCGAGGAAGATCATTATGACCATCAGAATGCTCGCCGCCGAATCGGCCGTCTCGGGATTTTTGAAGATAAGCGTGAGGAAGAGACCGAGGGCCATCATGCCGAGCGTCGAACTTATCACTGAGATCAAGAATATTGGCCAGTCGATCTGGAACGTCGTCTTGAAGAGGAGTTTGCTCACAAGGATTATGAGTAGTATTGAAACGAAGCTCACCAAAAACCTCGTGAGTGTGCTTCCCAGAATGAAGGTCATGGGTTTCACCGGGGTGATCTTGAATCTTTTGAGCACCCCGCGCTTCCTGTATCTGCCGAAGACGCTTATAACAGAGAACATTCCTGCCGACAGAATGGAGATGGCGATAACTCCGGACATGGTATAGTCAGCATCGGTGGCCGTCGTCCTGCCGGCCGTCTCGGGTATCTTTTCAAGGACTATAACGGTTTTGGCATCGTTGATCCTCTTTTCAACTGCGGCCGATATGCTCGACTGGGCCATCGTTATGGTGCTTCTCTGGCTCAAGTCTCCTTCCCGGTAGCTGTACTCAATACCGGTCCCGTCGAAGGTGACGCCCAGAAGAACCTCTCCTCCGCTGACGGCCTCGAGCAGTTTGTCCCTGGTCTCGTAAATGGTGACGGACCAGGCTCCTGACTCCTCTATTATCGGCTTTATATCCATCGTTCCACTCTGAAAGAGACCCAGCTTAGATTTGCTGTACCCGCCGGAACCACTGAAGAAGAAGCCGAAAAGTATCAGAAACAGCATCGGGAAAAACAGCGTGAAAAAAACCTCAAGCTTGTTCCTGAAAGCCTCTTTGGCGAACGCGATGAACATCGGCTTCAGTTTGCTTTTACTCATAACCCATCACCTTCCTGAAGTTCAGGGCGAAGACGCTCACCGAGAAGATCATCCATATCAGGGGAACGACTATCAACCAGGTCATGGAAATCGGGGCGATCGTGTAACCCATGAAGCGCCGGCTGAGTTCCACCAGGTACGTCGTGGGTAGCAGATAGACTATCCATCTCAATCCCCAGGGCATGTCGAAGACTGGGAAGTATAGACCTCCCATGAACATCATCACCTGGTAAAGACTCTGTCCTACTACGGTGGCGGTCGAAAGTTTTTTGGCGAACGAGGCCACCATGAGGCCAAACGATACCGAGACAAGCATCGAGTATATGAGCGACAGTATGAATCGCGGATCGAAGATAGTTCCCTGAACCCTGTAAACTGTGAGCGCGATGATGTACAGGAGCAC
>DBRH01000005.1:6839-9839 GCA_002305955.1 Kosmotogaceae bacterium UBA1373 | reverse complement strand
GGATGACGGGATCGGGTAGAAACGTCCGACGAGCATTTTTCCCTTGAGTTTTAGTCATCTATTTCGTACACGAAGTCGGCGGCATTCACTCGTTCCCTCCAGCCCCGCACTGTGTAGAAACCGCGTGCGTAGGACTCTCTGTTCTTCATGTTAACCAGTTGCAGTCTCGAGCAACCTCTCGATATTCCCTCTCTTACAGCTTCGGAAAGCAGTTTAGAGCCCACTCCCTTTCCCCTGGCGGCATTTTTGACAAACAATTCGGAGATGTAGCCTTCGGGACCGCCCATGAAGAGGTACGGTATGAAGTGGATCGCCGCGTAGCCGATAATTTCGCCATTCTCTTCGGCAACCAGTAACAGATGATCCTCTCCCTCTATATTCCAGGCGACCATTCTCTCTAGTTTTTGTATGAAGCCTTCTTCGGCTATCTTGCCCTGATTGAACCACCCGATGTCTNNGTCATTTTTACCTCCGGTCGTTGTAGTGTAATTCTCTGTTGTGCCAGGTGCGGGTGCTTTGCGTTGCCAAATCTTTGAAGGAGAGACGGTCCATTCGAAAACGACGTTGCCTGTAGGCGCGTCATTAACGCTGAGGAGCCTGGCTGAAGGGCTTTGAAAGATAATCATCGAACCCGTGTTGTCTTGACACCTTCAGATCAGCGTGATAGAATGAACTCTGTAGGGTGGAGAGATGGCCGAGAGGCCGAAGGCGCGTGCCTGCTAAGCACGTGAGGGTGTTTAACCCTCCGAGGGTTCGAATCCCTCTCTCTCCGCCATTCTATTATTATGGGTGCCCGTAGCTCAGCTGGATAGAGCGCTAGACTGCGGATCTGGAGGCCGGGCGTTCAAATCGCCCCGGGCACGCCATATCCCTTTCTCACTTCAAAGCACCATCTCCTTGAGCGAATCCATAACTTTTCTAGGCTTTGAAACACCGTAGATGCAGTTCTTGGGATTGGCCACGAATTCCTTTTCGGAGGCAGTGCTTCCTATGAAAGCTCCGCCCCTGACGTTTTTCGTTCCGGTGTCGCCCGTGAAACCGCCGACGACTCCCTTATCGCCCGTTCCAATTCCCGAGGAGGTGACCGGTATGACGTGGCCCACCCCCAGAATCAGCTCCAGGAAGTTTCGCTTGAGCATTACGTTGGTTATGTGCTTGGACACTATCATGTGAGTGTTGGCGCCGAAGAAGCCAAAGCTTATCTCGACGCCTTTTTCGCTGAGATCGTACTTGAAGGTGTTTCTGTACAGTTCGAGATAAATTATCGCTATCAGGCTCACGATCATGAAGAGCAGGACCGGCCCGTTATCGAACACGGGTTTGAAGTCCATGTATATATTCTCGGGAAAGATAAACCTTACCAGCCAGCCTGCCGCGTTGATCAGGGAGGGCCAGAAGAACCAGCCGAATCTCCTGCGCGAGAAGGCGAGCAGTATCCCCGGTACAACCGTGAGGGCTATCCAGCCGAAGATAAGGAAGAGCCTGTTGTTGCCGTCGATCCCCGAAAGGTCGAAATTCAAATAGAAGATGATGCCCAGAACGAAGTAGTACGGAAAAATGATATACCTGATAAAAAACGCCCGTCTCGATGGCTTAAGATTCACCTCTATCACCCCCGCTTCCGATTATTTTCTCGAGCAGTTTCTTTTCGAAAACTCCCGGCCTCGCCGGTCTCACCGTTTCGGTCTCACCGTCCTTGAGGAAGAAAAGCGTCGCCTCGACCGGTGAGAGAAGTTCCCTCAGCATATATAGATAGAACTCCATCTGGAATCTGTATTTGTCTATGTTCGACGGATTCTTTCGCGCGAATTTGAAATCGACGATCTTCCATTCTCCATCCTTCAAGTATAGTTTATCAACGATTCCCATCAATACGTATTTCCGGAAACCGTGTTGAAAGTGGACCTCGCTCATGGCCCTTCGACTCTCTTCTATCTCTTTGACGATTCTATGGCCCCTCAGCCTGTCCAGAACGCGCTTCACCCCGTCCAGGTCCTCCCGGGTGAATCTTATCCTGTCGACCGTGGCCGGCATCCCGCCCTCCAGTATCCCTCCGAGAGAGGGAGAGGTTCCGTGCATGCCTCTAATCCCCAGAGGTTCCAGCAGGCTGTGGGCCAGCGTTCCCAGGTCCATCGACTTTCTGCCCAGTCCCGCGTCTCCATCGCTGTCGGAGAGCTCGAACTCGTCGTCGATATCGGCCGTGATAGCCGTCGGGGAGAGGTACTTGACGTAAGAGCGGTCCTCGACGGGAAGCACATACCTATCATCCGGCAGCCCGTAGCCTTCCTCCACCTCTTTCTGCGGAAGAGGCGGAAGCCTGACCGGTTCGAAGTGAGAGACTATGTCCTCCATCTCTGGCAGCAACTCGCCCGATTCGATATCCAGGAGCGTTCCGCCCAGCATCCTCGACCAGGGCCTGGTGGCGTTACCCCTTCCGTTGGCGCTCATGAGTAGCATGTCTCTGGCCCTCGACAGGGCGACGTACAGCGTTCTCTTCTCTTCCTCGAAGCTCTTCTGCTCCTCCCTGTGGGTGAGCCTTCCAGGCACGGTCTCTTCGTCGCTCCTCCTGCCGGAGCCTTCCTTGACTATTATGAAGCCCTTGTCGTCGAAGAGTATCCTCCTGAGCGAACCCTTCTCTTTCCAGAAGAGATCGGCCAGCACGACGACCGGGAACTCCAGCCCCTTGGATTTGTGGACGGTCATGATTTTGACGCTGTCGGACTCCTCCGTCTCGAGAGAGGCCTCCGATTCCTCGCTCGAATCGACGAAGGCCTTGAGGTTGGAGGAGAGCTCGCGCAGAGAGCTTCCCAGTCTGTCCAGTTCCCTGGCCAGTTCAAGCATCTTTCTAACGTTGGCGATCATTCTCTCGGCACCGTTCAGCGTCGCGAGTCTGGCCAGATAGTCGATTTCCGAGACGAACCTTTCCAGTATCTCGCTGGGAGACAGTACGTGCTTCAGTTGAGCGAATTTGTCGAAGAGTTCTTTGAGGTGCAGAAACTT
>DBRH01000005.1:6231-6794 GCA_002305955.1 Kosmotogaceae bacterium UBA1373 | reverse complement strand
AGGAAGGTCACGAAGTTCCAGTCGTCCAGCGGATCCACCAGCAGATCGAGCCAGGCCAGCGGTCCGGCCACTTCCGGTCTGTCGTAGAAGTTCTTGCTTCCGATCGTGTAATAGGGAATGTTAAGCTCCTCCAGCGCCCGTTCGTAGTTCGAAATCCTCGAGAAGGTCCTGAGCAGTATCGCGATATCGCCCGGCTTTATCTTGCGCTTCAGGCAGCTTCCATCCTTTCGCCTGAAGTGGATCTCCTCCTCCAGCAGCGCCCTGATGGCGGCCGCCACGGTTCTCGAGTCGTCGGACGTTTCGCTCCGGATCAGCCTTATCCTCTCGAGCGGCTCGTCGCTTTCGTAAGGTAGGGCCTCTACCTCCTTTTCATAGACGGAGCGGAAGTAATCGCCCGAGTAATCGGGGGGCATGATCTTCTGGAAAATGTGGTTCTGAAACTCGACCAGCGTCGGGTGCGAACGCCTGTTGACGGCCAGGTGGAGCGGTTCTAGCCCGCCCGATTTGAATTCGTCCATAGTTCTGTTGAAGACCGTCACATCGGCTCCCCTGAACCTGTAGAT
>DBRH01000005.1:0-6196 GCA_002305955.1 Kosmotogaceae bacterium UBA1373 | reverse complement strand
TCGACCAGTATGTATTTGAAACGTTCCCTGTACTTCTCTCTGACCTGCGGCATCTCCACAAGCAGATCTCGGGTCTTGGTCAGCAATTGGTCGAAATCCACCAGGCCCATTCTGTAACTGCGGGCCTCGTATCTGTCGAGCAGTTCGCGGAAATTCACGCAGAAGCACTCCGAACCGGCCATGACTTTTTCGGCGTGCTCCCCCAGCTCCAGACTGGAATAGCCGGCGGGGGAGGGATGAACGGCCAGTTCGTGTCTTAGCTTTGAAAGCGAGTCTCTGAAGATTTTGAAGGCCTCGTCGAGTCCGGTGAGTTCGATCAGGGGCTCCAGTCTTTCAAGGTTCTCTTCGAAAAAGCCGCGAACGGTCTGCTGTTCGAGCATCACCCTCTTCATGCCGCTCAGTATCTGAAAGCCCGGATCGATCCCCAGAAAGAGGGCGCTCTCGCGGAGAAGTCTCTCGCAGAAGGAGTGTATCGTGGAGATCCAGGCGTAGGTGAGCCTGTTTCTGAGAGTCTTCCATTTGCCGGGATGTCCAAGGGCGATTCGCTCGTCGATCCGGCTTATTACACGGTCTTTCATCTCCTTGGCCGCTTTGTTGGTGAAGGTTATGGCCACGACGTTGTGGACATCCAGGGCCTCGCCGTGCCTGAAGGCTTCTTCGAAGACCTCTATATAGTTCTTGACAAGGTTGTAGGTCTTTCCGGTACCCGCCGAGGCGGATATGAAGATGTCACTCCTCATCGGCAAACTCCTTTCCATCTCTCCATGTGGCCACACGTTTCATCTTCTTGAAACGGCAGTTGAAACACTTGCCGCTCTGGGAAAGGCAGACCGGGGCGAACTTTCCCGCGTACAGTCCCTCCGTTATCCCCCTTACCCAGGCCAGCGCATCACTCTCGCTCCAGTCGCCGCCCTCTCCGCGACCCCCGACGAAGCGCCAGACCCTTTCGCCGTTGACCGTCTCGACTTTGAAGGCCGCC
Organism: Kosmotogaceae bacterium UBA1373; assembly: GCA_002305955.1. GTDB lineage: Bacteria > Thermotogota > Thermotogae > Petrotogales > Kosmotogaceae > Mesotoga. Next base: position 5,217 of record DBRH01000005.1, on the reverse strand, counting down.
CTGTTGACGGTGGTTCCGGTCAGCGTTTTGAAGACACCGCCGGCAACGGTATAGCCGCTGTCGGCGAAGAGCGTATCCGCGGCCAGCGAGTAGAGAATCAGCTGCTCTTTATCTCCGCTGTTGCCCCTCTTGTAATCTATGATGTATATAGAATCGCTCGTCTCGTCCAGATCAACCCTGTCGATCTTTCCTCTGAGATAGACGCCGGGGATCACTTCCACCCTTGCCGTGCCGCTGAGTCCGAAAGCCTTCTCGAAATCGAACGGGTAGTACTCTCCGCTCATCAGCCGTGGCCTCTTAGATTCGCGGATCGTTATATAGTCCAGAAGGATCTCTCTCAATCTGGCGAACTCGAATTTGAAGACGACACTGCTGTCGTGGAGGAGGTGCTTGGTGAGGTTCTCGGCCAGCGAGCCCTCCCACTCTTCGCCCTTACCCGAGAAGTAATCTCTCAACACGGCGTGATAGACGTTTCCCTCGTCCAGGGGGGTGAGCTCGAAGATGTGGTCGGTTTTCTGATCGAGTCCGGCTACGTACGAGAGGAAGAAGAGAAAGGGACAGTCGTCGTAAGATTTGAGCCTCGAAAAAGAGAAGGTCTGCCCCAGATGCTTGCGGAGCTTTTCTAGATCCTTCACTTCCCACCTGAACTCCCTGTTGAAATCTATAAGCGAGGCCTCCAGTCTTTGCAGGCCGAATCTTTCCCTCAATCCGGGCCAGAAGGGACCTTTGAAGTATTTCGAGGCGGCCACGTCCAGTTCCAGACGGCTCATCGCGTCTTTCAGCTCGGGAATCAGCCCCTGCCTCTTTCCGGCTATCAGGCCGCGCCTTTGAACGGTCGCACCCGAGCTATCCAGTATGTCTTTGAGATATGGAGAGGGCAGGATCGGCTCGCCCTCTATCGTCGATTCGGGGAGCGTGAAGTGGATCGCCTCGCCCGCCGTCGTTATGGAGAGATAGAGGTTCAGCCTCTGTTGCTTCTCGCGCGTGAGAAGGAGATCCTTCGGCCGGAGCGAGCTGTACTGCGTGAAGCTGTACAGTGGATTCAGTTTGACGTAGGGGTACGCTCCGTCAACGAAGCCCAGGAAGATCTTGATCTTCCTCTTCGAGAAACGCGACTTGAGGAGCGACTGTATCTCGACCCTGTTGGCTATGCTGCGCGAGGCCGGGTAGCTCTCTTTCCTGAGCATCAACATGAGGTATGAGTAGTACTCGGCCGGAGCGATCCGGGGACGGTTCATAAACAGCAGAACGCGTTCCAGCTCGGGCAGAACCCTGTCGAAGAACTCTTTCAGAGCCCGGAGTTCGTCCTCGCCATCGTTCTGTTCGAGTTTCCTGTACGAATCGATTATGGCCAGATCCCTCTCCCAGCCGGCGAACATCTGCGAGTACTCCCCGACCGGCCTCATGCGCATACTCTTGAAGGGCCGGAGCTTATCGAAGATTCTCTCGACGGCCGGCAGCAAATCCTCCCTGACCCTGCGTATAGTCTCTTCCATCTCCAGAGCCGGCGCGCTCTCCAGATCGTCTTCGGCCAGCGAGAGAACGGCGTCCCGCCTTCTGGAGGTGAACTCTATGAACTTTTCCAGCCGCTCTACCCATGAAGTGCGCCTCTCTTCCAGTTTCAGTCTGACGTGGGCCCTGTCGTATATTATTCGCGACATGGTGGCCGCCATCTCGAGAAACCTGGCGTCGATCTCCCCACCGTAGCCGTTGTCGCCCATGGCAATAAGCTTGTCGGGCGGAAAGCCGAGAACGGCAGCCTCAAGCGGCAGTATGAGCTTCCTGACGGCCAGTGAAGAGAGCAGCGGCTCGTCGCCTTCGCTCCTCCAGGGGACGCCGTATTCTCGCAACTTCTGTGAGAGGAGCCTGTCGTATATCTGGAAATCGGAGGCGACCAGCGAAATCTCTCCCGGTTCATAGCCATCGACCAGGTACTTCTTTACGAGTCTGGCGGTCCACTCCACCTCCGAGAAGAGATCCGGAAAGACCGTTACCTCCACGGCCGGGCAGAGTCCGGCCCTTTTATTCTCGCAAAAGAGATTAGACATGAAATGTTCTAGTTTAACCGGGTAATACCTCTCCTTGAGGAAGATCCTGCTCACCTCGATATCTGGAGTCCGCTTCTCGAAATCCTCTATAAATCTCCTGATAGAGGCGACCTCCGAATACAGTTCCTCCCTGCCGGGGTCGTCGGGGATAGTTATAAAGATCTCCTCGAAGGAGGGGAAGACGGAGCCGAAGAATTTCGACATCGCCGGGCTGAAGTCGTGAAAACCGTCTATGAAAAGGTACCTGCCGAACTCGCCTTTGTGTATCTCGTCGGCGCGCTCCTCTATCCCGGTGTAAGCGTCGAAGGTGTCGAAGATGGTGTTCTGCGCGAACCTCTCCTGAAGGGCCCGGTATATGTCCATCAGCGTCGAGACGGCCTCGTCGTCGCTGGCGAAGATCTCGGTGAAACCTCCCTGCTCCTTCACGTCGTGGATCATCTCGAGTATGTAGTCTATGAACATGGCCGAGTCTATAAGCTCTCTCTTGCCCATCTTCTCGAGGATGTTTCCGATTTCCAGTCTTATGATGTAGTCGCTTATATGGTAAGAGGCGGGATTCAGCAATCTGAATATATCGACGGCGAACTGATCCATGGCGAGAAACCTGGAGGAGTTGATCGTGCCAACCCTGGACACGAAATTCTCCCTGAAATAACGCACATGGTCGCCCGACGGACCGACGAAGTAATAAGAAAAGGGATCGGTCCTGTGGACTTTTTCGAGCTGTGAGAGAATCGTTTCGGTCTTTCCCGAAGCGGTCGGTCCGAAAAACAAAGACAACTTCATGGGACACCCCCTGTCAGCGATACAATTTTATCACCTGCAACCCTGAAAGGGCCGGGCGGGATTCTTTTCTGCGCCCTTCATTCGTGGACTTCGGCAACCGGGGACGGGCTTTCTTCTTTCGGTTTCTTGCTTCTGAAGAGCTGTACCGCCGCAAAATCGTTGATCATCATACCCATAAGGTCCAGCCTCCTTCCCGTGTACATCCATGGCAGCATGAAGAAGATCGCCTGCGTCGGGGGGATGTTGAAGGGAAGAACGACCATGGAAATTGTGAAGAGGTCCAGCGGACTTGGAACTCCTATCGTCGCAATAACCGCGATGATCGAAGATATAGCTATGTAGAGATAATCGACTGGACCGAGGCTGCGACCGAGCAGCTGGAGGTTGAAGATCGCCACGACCGCGAAAAGCGAAACGGTGTGCGGCTGGAGCATAACCACCAGAAGCGGCAAGACTCCCCTCTGGTTTTCGTCGTTGAATTGCCTGACCCGCTCGCTCGTGTGAAGCGCTTCGGGGATTACCGCCACCGAAGACATGAGAGCGAAGAGAAGCATCGTCGGCTTCTTTATGGCTCCAAGAAACGCAAGAGGCGACATCTTCGCCAGTTTCGCCCCCAGCGCGATCGAGACGACAAGCCAGATGACGAAACAGAGAAGCTGACAGCCGATAAGCATTATGAGCGATTTCATAACGCTGGTGTCTCCGGTGAAAACCGATGCCTGACTCAACATGAGGCTGAAAATGCCGAAAGGAAGTACGTAATAGGAAAGCTTGAAGAGAAATATGAAGATCTCTCCGGCCGTCTCCAGTGAATTGATTATCACTTCTCTCTTGGAGTCGTTGATGAATTTAATGGCAAAGGCCAGAACGATCGAGAAGAACACTATGGCAAGCGTTTTGTTCTCGGCGAAGGCCCTGATTATGCTGTTGCTTATCATGTTGGTGGGAAGAGACCACAGGATCGAGCCGGTCGTTACGTTCACTTCCTCGAAGGGGTTAGTCGCCTTCATGGATACCACCAGCGCCTCCTGCGATTCTTTGGCGACCCCTGTTCCCGGCTCGACTATCATCGCCACGACTATTCCGATCAAAGCTCCGAGGACGAAAAAGACGAGTACCACCCCCAGGAACTTCAAAAGGAAGCCCCCGCCCCCGGATTTCATGAGAAGCCTGAGGATGTTCAGCGTGACCACGCAGAACAGTATCGGAAGGCCGCAGAGCAACATGTAGTTGAAGAAGAGTTCACCCAGCGGGCTGAGACCTTCGACGATGTCCGGGAAGGCGCCACCCGAGTAGAACCCGAGAACCATCGCGAAGAGGATCGTCCAGATGTTCAGCAGCCAGTGGGGAGCCTTGCCGTTTTCACTCTTTTTGGCAATCTTCTTCTGACTGCTCCATACGACCAGAAAGGCCAGCAAGAGGATAACAAAGAGCACTATCCACCTGTAGGGATCTTCCAGCAACAGCTTTATCCGACTCTCTTCCGCGGTCTCTTGGTGGAGCTTGGCGATCAGTTCGTAATCGACGTATCTGTTCAAATACTCTCGCGTCTTGTTGTAATCGCTGTCCAGAAACCTGTTGATCCACTCGAGCAGATCGGTGTTGGCGGGGTTGACCCCCACCACGATCTGGTCCTCCGAAGGGAGACGGTAAATGGAGTAATGGATCAGCAGAGAGGGATTCTTAACCAGAAAGGTCTCGGTCCAGAGATCGTTCATGAAAAAAACGTCGTAGTTCTTCTCGAAGAGAAGCCCGGCCAGGTTTTCCGTGGTCCCGATACTGAATATCTTAGTTCCGGGGAGGAGCTGGAGGGCGATCCTCTCGTAAACCGTTCCTATCATCACCAGTACGGAGATCGACGGATCGTTCAGGTTCTCGACGAGCTTTTCGGGCGTGAGCTCATCGACTTCGTTTTTTATCTTCTGAAGCACCTGATTGTTTATCAGCAGCGACAGGTTCTGTACGAGATAATCGCGCGAGGCATAAACCTGGGAGGCTCTGGAGGGGGAGTAAGAGTAATAACTCAATATTATGTCGCCCTCCCCTTCTCTCAGATGTGTGGCCAGGGTCTCGTGTGTCGCGACGGCCCGTACGAAGAGCGGTTTCACTCCGAGCNNAGATAATAGAAGGGATACCAGTAGTCTTCAGTCTGGAGGATCCTCAACTCGCCGGAGGCTTTTATAGCTTCTATACTCCTGAATTCACCCGCGAAAACCAGAGAAACGATTAAAACCGTTAAGAAAAGCAAGATCTTTCTGCCCATTTGGTCTCCCCCCCGCCTTTTCCGCCAATATCGAGAATTATAGCATTTACAGATAGTTATGAAGAGCACAGAAAGACATTAGGCTATACACTTCTCCAACAAATAGCTGCCGATCTTGGT
>DBRH01000003.1 GCA_002305955.1 Kosmotogaceae bacterium UBA1373 | reverse complement strand
CGCAGCTTATGCCTCACGAAGATCCACCTGTCGCAGTAGCGTGTTCCTATTACCGCGTAAGTGAGGATACCTTCTAGATCTGTATCGAACCTTATCTCCGGAGTGTGATCGTCAACCATAGGCTCTCCCGTCGCTTTTCATCCCTTCAAGGAAAATGATACCATTTGGTGCTTCGTGAATGAACAGCTTTATTCGAACTTCAAGATACATAAACTCTATCTTTCGCGAATGTATGTATAATTCCTCTTGAGAGTTCCAGTTCGTTGGATACGATTGACGTGAGCAGGAGTCGGCCGGGAAAATGAAAAATCGAAGAAGTATGATAGACATAGGGATATTGAGCGTCTCCCTTTACATATCTTTTCAGATATTCGCGGATATTCTCTCGATAAAGATCACCACGCTGCCCTTCCTTCATCTGGCCATCGACGGAGGGACCGTTATCTATCCCTTCACCTTCACCCTCAGGGATTTCGTGCACAAGACGTGGGGAAAAGAGAGATCGAGACAGGTCGTGATAACGGCCGGGATTCTCAACCTGCTCATGGCCGTTCTCTTCTGGCTGATCGGTAAAATGCCGGCCGACCCCACCTGGAATCTCCAAGGCGCCTATGAAAGCATCTTGATGCCTTTCTGGAGAATAACTATCGCGAGCATGATAGCAGAAGTCTTCTCCGAGCTCATAGACACGGAGGTTTTCGACAGGGTGTACCGGAGGTTCGGCGATATTAAGGCCGTCCTCTTTTCGAATGGCATCGCGCTGGTAATCGACAGTTTTATTTTCTCGTTCATCGCCTTTGCCGGGGTGTTGCCGCTAATTACCGTTCTATCGATCACTTTATCCAACATCATCGTCAAGATGGCGGTCACCCTTATCTCGCTCCCGACCATCAAACTCGTTCCAAGAAGAGACGAATACTTCAAAGGATAGACATATAGAAAGTCGATCATATCAGTATATATTTTCGGAGGTCGAGGCATGGAAATCATCGAGGTTACAAGAGAGGCAGCTGTCAGGAGCATTCAGGAAGCCATAATCAAAAAGGGATCGGTACTTGGAGGGGGAATACTGAAAGTTGATTCCTTTCTGAACCATCAGATCGATCCCCGGCTCATCAAAACGGCCGGCAATTTGATCTGTGATACCTTCAAAGACGCAGAGATAACCAAGGTGCTCACCGTGGAAAGCTCCGGCATCGCCCCGGCGCTGGCGACCGCCGAGTGTATGGGAGTCCCGCTGCTTTTTGCCAGGAAGAGGAAGCCCATAACTATGAAACGGTACATCACCGAAACCGCGCCCTCGCACACCAAAGGGGGAATCGTAGAGCTTAACGTATCGCTCGAGTTCCTCGGAGAGTCCGACAGGGTTCTGATCGTGGACGACTTTCTCGCCAGCGGCCAAACTATAGCGGCTCTGGGAAGGCTTGTACAGAAGACCGGAGCGAAGCTTTGCGGATTCGCGGCCGTCATAGAAAAGACTTTCGAAGAGGGTCGGAATCTGCTGGAAGAGTTCGGCGTTCCGGTGCTGGGACTGGTCAGAATCTCTTCTCTGGAACCGCTGAGATTCGAAGATTGATAATCAGAAAACGGCCCTGAACTGTGCGCCGAAATTCCAGAAGGAAGTGCTGAGAGCCTCGCCGCCGGAAAAGCCGTTCGTCGAAAGATTTCTTATCCCGGCCCGCACAAAATAGAAGGGACCGCTGAGGTTCAGCCCGGTGAAGATATCCAGAAAGCCGTTGTCGCGCCCTATGCCGGCTTCGACTTCCATCACCAGGGAGACTATCTCGTTCATAGAAAGACTGATAAGAGCCGAAGGTCCGAAAGAGAAGTCAGTCCATTCGTTAGTGTATTCCCTTGAACCGCCGATAACCAGTTCCTTCATGTGCAGGGTGGCGTGCAGTCCTATCTGGAGGTAGAACCTGTCCAGGGGTGGGAGTAGATACCTGTACCTCAGCCGGTACGTATCCTGAACGTATCTGGAAGTGTATTCGGCCGGTTCTTCATCGCCGTCCTGTTCCAGACGGCTTTCGATCGAGAAGGGCGAAACCATCGCTTCTATCGAATGTTCTTCAAAAAAGGTGTAACCGATGGTCGTCTGGAAAAAAGCGCGGAAGTTGGCCCGTTTTATTATTTCGATCTTCTCTCCGGTCTCTATGTTTTTCAGGTATCCGTTCCAGGGCATGGAGATCCCCGTATCGACCTGCAACCCGACACTGCCTGCCGCAACGGTCACCGCGGTCAGCAGAAGCGAGAGCCACAAAAACCTGAGAAACATGGCTAAGACGACCTCAAAAGCGATCTTTCTATCATCCAGCCCGTCAGTGTTCTCACCTTCTCTATGGGCACCCCGTAATGAATGCTGGTGAGGAGTTCCACGGCTTCCCTGCTTCCGATGACCAGCGAACCGCCAGCCATGAAATCGGCCATGCTGAGAAGTTCCGGTCCCACTTCGTTCTTCAATTCCTGCGGAACGATCTTCATCCACTCCAGCCCCAGAGAGCTTTCAAACGTCGGTTCGAGTGGTCTGGAAGAGGAAAGGCCGCAGGCCTCCGCGAAATTACCCCTGAGAACATCGCCCTCGTAATTGGATACGAGCAGATCGAGAAGATCGCCCGCCCCCTCTCTACCGGCTATTCTCGAGAGTATTTCGTGGAGCTCTCCTATCATCTTTCCCTTCGCGGCTGCCGCTGCCAGCGGGTCGGGCGTGATGATATGTTCGAGCGTCTTCAGGACCGATCTCCCAACCCACTCCAGTTCCACGCGATCCATCATGGAAGGTGTGTCGAAGTCCGAATGGTAATACCTGTCTGGCAGGTGTCCCAGGAAGGGTGAGGGTATGCCGAGGGTGGTGAAAACACAGTGGTCGGAACCGGCCATAAAGGGTATCTCGCCGAAGCGTTTCAAGGGATATCCCCCGTTTCTTGGCATCAGCTCAGTTATGAAATACTCCAGAATCCGTCCCCACTTCTGCGGTAGGTACGGTGGAACCTTGGAAAGAATGAAGGTGGAGCCCGTCTTATCCTGATCGGCACCGACCATATCCAGATTAACCGTGAAGAGCGGCAGCTTCTTCTCTCTCTTGAGTTGAAGCGCGTATGGAACGCTTCCCAGATACTCGGGTACCAGGGCGATCTTGACTGGGAAGGGGAACTCGGCCTGGTGGAGTATCCGTGCCAGCTCGACTGCCAGGGCCGCTCCGCTGGCGTTATCGTCGGCACCCGGCGATGGGTGGCACAGGTGCGCCGTTATGATCACGCCGGGACCGTTTTCCACACCAGTGGCATCTACTTGAAGCACTTCGAGCTCGCCTTCAGTGAGCTTGACTTCCGATCGGAATCCCACGACCGCGCCGCCTCTGGCAACGGCACCGGCCAGAAGATCATATTTCTCTTTGGTGATGGAGAAGGCAACGGCCTTTTTGTCGGCAGCCTCCCTGTCGTAAGGGATGGAAAGATAGTTGGTCATCTCCGGAAGCTTTTCCAGACTCCTGCCGATCTCTTCGAAAGATTTCCTCATGTAATTGAATATGAGGCAACTCGCTCCCCCCTCGACGACGGCCTGCTGGAAGACTTTCACCGGATCGTCGCTGGCGAGGACGGCCTTGTTGGAATAGTCCTTCTTTCCTTCGAACTGGACCAGACTCAGTTCCTTCCACCCCTCGCTTCCGGCGCTGCCGGAGACCAGTGCGACCTTCGATATGGAGGTGGATGTTATGAAAAACCTCTCCGGCCTTTCCAGCCACATCTCTCCATAGATCGGTTCCCAGGCCAGAGTGGTGGCTACGTTGCCATTAACTGTCTTTCCGTCGGCCGGATAAGAGAAGACTTTGAATCTTCTGGACGGCATGCCCGATCTTTTCAGGTAATCGATCGCGGCCATCATTGAATCGTGGTAATCCTTGCTTCCTCGAACTCTGTGAAAGCCCGATAGAAGTTCTATGAGGGATTTCACTTTTCTTCCGTCCAGCTTCTCAACCATGGCTATCATCTCTCCTTTTATGTTCATCATTCACCCAAGGGTTTGTCGCGTATCTGTCTCTAGAGCAGAGGTAAGAGGTGACAGGCGAGATGTTAGAAAGTCAAGATCTTATAGCTCTTCTCACCTCACACATCTACCCTCTCACCTACGCATCGTACCTGGCTAGACACTGAGTTTTTCGGATTGTATGATGGCGCACTTTTCGATCGCCGAGAGCTTTATCTCCTGTTCGTCGAACCTTTCGGCTATCTTCAAGTAATGGTCGTAAGCGGCTTTCCATATATCGCACGTTGCTTCCGAACCCGGATGGTTCTGCGCCATCTTCTCCAGTGTCATCCCTTTAACCAGCCACAGAGTTATATCGCTTTCCTTCAACTTCATTCCCTCTTCGAAAACCCTCAAAGAGCCTTCGTAATCCTCGAGCTTGTCCCTCAGAAGGACGCCGAGCTTTCGGATGTACAGGATCTTCTCTTCGAGGTCTTGAGAGAGATCAATTACATACCGGTACAGTTTTGCCAGCCTCTTCCACTGAGAAATGTCGGGAACACCTTTCTTTAAAGCTCTCTCGATCGCCATGGCTTCGCTCTTCAGCGATTGGGAATCGGCCCGCTTCAGCTTCCTGTCAAGGTAAAGCTCTTCTCTGGAGTCGTTTATCGAGCGGGCAGTCTCTATCATGTGCTCGAGTAGCAAATCGACACTCTTGCACTCCATCTCTGGTGAAAGGAGAACCTCCAGCCGGTTAAGCAATTCTCCTTCCCTCTTCTCAAAAACGGTGGCTAGGTTATCGAATTTCTCTATTACGCTGTCCACTATGCCGGACCTGACCTCAAGAGACGACTCATCCCCGAGACGGCGTAGCGAAAAGTCCAGAAAGGGCTCGAGATTTCCCAGTTTCTCTTTGGAAAAGCCGGCAGCCCTGGCCAGTATTTGCTCGCCTCTGTCCGGCGAAATCTCGACCAGTTCGTTCACGAGCCTGTGGTACTCCCCCACGGTCTCCACAATAGAGACATCGTGTTCCCTGCCGTTTTCCGATAGTATTCTTTCCATGATATCTATCGCGCTCAAACCGCAGGCGTATTCTCTGGAAATCTCGAAAAACCTCAACGAAAGTTGAAGGGCCAGCTTTCCGTCGATGCTGTAAATCTCCTTCAATAGATCGTTTTCCGTTGTGCGATCGAGATTTTCGCTAGACTCGAAAAGTCTCTCTTCGAGTTTCCGGAGATCAAATTCACTGTGCTTCTCGAGGATCGGTCGCAGCTTTTTCAGAGTTTCGACCTTCCGGTCCTCTTTGAATTTATCCAGTAACGCCGAGATCGCTCCGCACAGATCGCCCTTCTCTTCCTTCAACAACGCCAGTTCATCCAGCAGAGAGCCACGCTGCAGAGGATCGGTGCTGCCGGCCAGCTCCCTTTCCTTTCTTCCGATCTCTTTTTCCAGTTTCTTCTCGACTCGTTTCTCTTTCCAGAACATCATTTCCTCCTGGGTTCAATGGATTGGGTCTGCAGGTTTGTTTTAGCCTTATCAGGAAAATGTTATCACAGAAAGCCCCCTAATTTAGCCTCTAAACACGCCAAAATCCGGTAAAGTTCTCCCGACGGCGAATCATTTTACCGTTGTCGATAGATCCTCTAGAACCAGATCGCCGGAAATAAGGCGGGGATAATTATAGCCAAGCACCGCTCCAAACGCCGAATACAGAGGTAAGGAAATCATCAGGACGATACCGGAGGGATTGAAATCGTTCGCGGGGAACACGTTGGCGATCAATCCGCTAAGGGCGTAAGGAAAGGCCACACCGCCTATGCTTCCGGCTATTGAGAGCAGCACACTTCCTTCCAGTCGGTCAACCGACCAGGAGATGGTAGTTAGAGAGCTGCCGACCGGTGCGCCAACAATAAAGCCGAGTATCAGACCAACGAGATCACCCCAGCCGGTCGGGTTGATCAGCCCGCCCAGTACCGTACCGATGACGGCCCCCGAGACGCTGCCGGCAAATCCGCCGAGAATGGCCGCGAACGTCTGCCGGGCCAACATTTCTGGACTGGCCACCAGTGTAGCGGTTACGATGAGTATGAGTAGAACAGCCACGAGTCTTTTGAGAAACATCTCTATCCTCCGGCCCGGTGTTCCTTATATTAAACGGCTATTGAAGTAATATCTTTACCCAACAGGAGATCGATGAGAGATTTGCTCCACTCGATCCTGTAGCCCCACAAAGTCTTCTGGAGATAGTAAAGTCTCGCCCCGGAAAACTCGTTGAAAACACGGGAACCGTTCGTTTCCGGTATGAACAAAAGGCAATAGCTGTCGGGATCGTCTATCAGGTTATAGAGGGCCAGCAGAGTGTGATAATCGGGATTGTCCTGTGTGACGATGACGCCGGTTAACCCTTCGGTGAACCAGCTACCCGATCTTCTGGCGTATTCCAGGTAGATTCTCCGCATGGCCGACCAGTCCTTCTCGAAGTCTGCCACAATTCTTTTCATGTCTCCCTCGAGATCGACTATGGCAGCTTCTCTAAGATTTGACAGCTCTCGAGCGCCCAGCCCGGCCTTCAAGCCGGCCTCTTCCTGTATTCGCATCTGGTGGGCATACTCCACCAGCGCGCGTTCGTACTCTTCAAAAACCTGGCCGGGGCTCTTGAAAAAATAAAAGCCCCATATATAAAGCATCACCAGAAACGTAGTAACGAAAATCAACAGTGAAACTCCGAGTTTCAATCGTAAACACCACCAATCGAATTGCATACTCAAAGATATCACATACCCAACCAACATTATATCCCGTAAAGGACTTCGATAAAAAAACCCCGTTGTATAGTATCATATTGACTGAGAAGATTGGACGAAAGGAAAAAAAGATGCTTGTATCATTGAGTAAAGTCGGACACGATTACGGTCAAGATTTTCTCTTCGACGATGTCTCGACTTCCATAGACAAAAAAGACAAGATCATACTCATAGGAAAAAACGGTTGCGGTAAATCGACCCTCATGAAGATAATAGCCGGAGAGCTGAAGCCAAGCGAGGGGGAGATTTTCCACTCCACTTCGGTGAAAATCGGGTACCAGATACAGAACAGGATTCCCGACAGTGAAATAACGCTCATCGACTACTATATGAGCGATAAATCTCTTTTGGTGCCAGACACCCAGGAGTACTATTCCTTCGAAAGACGGGTCAGGAGCACGCTGGTAGGTCTGGAATTCTCAGAGGAGGACTGGAACAGAAAGTTGAATACCTTCAGCGGAGGCGAGCTGACCAGAATCTCTCTGGGAAAGCTTTTCCTCGTCGATTACGACCTTCTGCTTCTGGACGAGCCTACCAACCACCTGGATCTTGAGTCGACCGAGTGGCTGGTCGGATTCCTGAAGAGCTACCAGGGCGCACTGGTGGTCGTAACCCACGACAGATACCTGATAAGGAAGGTCGGTAACAGGTTCTGGGAGCTGAACGGCGGTTCGATGTGGGACTTCCCCGGCGATTACGACAAGTACCTTTTCGATCGTGAGATACTCATGAAAAGTGGAACGAGAGCCAGAGAGAATCTGGAGAAGGAGATCGAAAGGCTCGACGCCGTGGCCAAACGTTACAGGCTATGGGGACAGGAGAAGTTCATAAAGCAGGCCATAAACAAAGAGAAACAGCGCGACAGGCTCAAAGAACAGCTTGAATCTGTAGATCTACCCGACGAGGAGGTCCGGGCTCCCAGGTTCAGGCTTCCCCAGCCAGACAGGACCGGTTACATTGTCCTCAAAGTCGAAGAACTTTCCTTCGGATTCGACGGCAAGGAGTTGTTCAGAAACGCCGGTCTGGAAGTCCATAGACGCGAAAAATTAGGCCTTCTGGGTCCGAACGGTAGCGGCAAGACCACGCTTTTGAAGATGATAACCCAGGATCTGGAGAAAACTTCCGGGGAGGTGGAGTGGGGTCACAACGTTCGCTGGGGGTACCTCTCTCAGCTCACCGAAGATCTGAACCTCAACAACGATGTCCTGACGGAGATATGGCAGCTGATGCCGGGCCAGCCCGATTACGAGGTGCGCAAATATATAGGACGGTTCGGCTTCCCGGGCGAAGACGTCTTCAAGCCCATCTCCTCACTGAGCGGCGGAGAGAAGACGAAACTGGCGCTGGCGAAATTGATTCTCTCAAAGCCGAACGTTCTGGTGATGGACGAGCCGACGAACAACCTCGACATCTGGTCCATAGAGAGTCTGGAGGATGTTCTGAGGGAGTACGAAGGCTGTATAATACTGGTCTCGCACGACAGGGAGTTCGTGCAGAACATCTGCGATCACTTCGTGATGATAGACAGGTTGAAATTCAGATCCGTGCGCTCGGTCCAGGAATACCTGAACCGTAACAGGCCGACCAGAGAAAGCAACGATAACGAAGCCTCCAGGCTCTCCTTCCAGGAGAAAAGAAAGCTCACCAACAGGCGGAAATCGCTTTGCGAAAGATACGATCTTCTCCATAATGAAGAAGAAGAACTATCGAGAAAGATAGAGGGAGCCCAGCTGAAAATGGGACTGTACGTCACTAACTACGAGAAACTTCAGGAGTTTCAGGCCACCATAGAATCATCGGAAGAGAAGATACTTGAGTTACTCGAAGAGAAAGAAAACCTCGAAAGAGAACTCGAAGAGCTCGACAGACTTCTGGGGGAGTGAGCCGTTCTTCGAAAGAGCGGAAAGAACCGTCCTTGGGGAACCCCCTCTGACCTCTCCCCCTCTTACCTCTGTTTGGAGACGAGGTCGCGCTCACCACGGCTCCTGTTACTGCCTTCCCGTCATGCCNNCCGCCCTTACCCATAACTCACAACCTACAACGGTTCTTAATCGGAGCACTGCGGGATAACGATCACTTTTGCACCTTTAGCGTCTAATTTTCTTCGCGCTCTAGCAGCTGTTTAAGCCCGGGATTGAGTATATCCGACAGCTTCATTTTGAAAGAAAACACCGAACCCGGTCCGGTACCGTAAATGTCATAGAGATCTCTTTCGTGTTCTATGTCGAAGGCCGTCGGCGGCAGTCGATCGTCGCTTACGGGCGGGGGCGGGATCGATTCTACGAGGTAATCGTCCGCACGCGCAACCTTCGCGTACCTTTCGGCGCCGTGCAGCTTGAAAAACCTGACGATGGCGTGTTTTAGCACTTTGTAGCTTTCATGTTTCAAGTCCTCATCTTCTATCTGCAGAGAGGGAGTGAATTTCGGAAAGTCGTCGCCTGCGAGCGAGAAGATTACCGGAAGCTCATCGTCAACAACTCGATCCACGATGGATTTGAATCTCCTCTTGATATCCGCGTACGCCTTTTCATACCACTTCTGCAAGACAGCGGTCGCTTCGAGAGAGAGCGTCATACCCTCGTGCCGCTTGTCATCTACTTTCAGGCTTATGCCCAGATGCGCGGGCCTTCCCTTCGAAGAGGGATAGTAGCCGGCCTTGAAGTAGCCGTCGATGGAACTCTGGCCGGAGACTTCGAGCGATGGCACGGATATGCTTATATAAGCGATACCGTCTATACCGACCGACATGTCTCTGACCGTAACGTCGTGAGGCGTTTCGATGATCTTCTGTTTGAAGGAGTATTCTCTTCCTGCCATTCGGGCGGGCCTCCTCTGGATTTTGTGTCCGTGCTAGTGTTCTGTCGAACTCTCTGCCGGTAAACCAGAGCTAATGTCTCTTTTTACATAAGGGCCGCCGCGATTACCGTCAGGACTATGCAGGCGTCTGCGTAAAACAGATAGAGGCCGAAGTTTCTCTTTTCTACCTCCAGCATCGAGCGTGGATCGCTGGCCCCCATCCTTATAAGCCTGTCGGCCATGTACCAGCTGAAAACGGTCAGCGAAAAGGTGGCGAAGCATATCACCGTCCAGAAAACGTTGACGACCGGATCGATGATAAGCCTCGTCATGCTCGTGCCGAGCATGATGATCGAGACGGCCATCGCCACTATCCTGAGGTTCTCCCAGAGCGAGTACAGAAAACCCTGCACCTGCGGAGGTGTGTTCGGGTCGCGCAACGGAATAAGGAAAACCGATACCGTGACACCACCCCCGGCCCATAGTACGAAGGAGAGATAGAAAGCAATCTCGTTGAGAGCCCTGAAAAAGTCCATAGTATCACTCCTTCCCTATCACCACTTCTATTTCACCGCTCCCGCCGGGCTCCAGCCAGATTTCGTAGAGGTACCGGTCGCACTTGAACCCCTTCGGAAGTCCGGTTACTTCCACCAGGTGGTCTCCGAAGACGAGTCCCACCAGCTCGATTATACCAAAGGCCTGAAACTCGATGCCATCGATCTTCACCGTTACGACATCGTAGAAATAGTCGCCCTTCTCATCGAGGAAGGATATCATGAGCGAGCTCTTCTCGGCGAACCCTATTTCGAGAACAGTGTCCCCCGTTTCGGCCACTTCAACCGTATCTATGGCGGTGGTTCTAGAATAGAGCTTTTCGAAGCCCCTGTCCATCGTCAGACTGGCCGGGCTCCTGCCGGA
>DBRH01000029.1:43970-73451 GCA_002305955.1 Kosmotogaceae bacterium UBA1373 | reverse complement strand
ACGCACACAGGTTTATCGGGATCAGAAACGTTGACGCAAAGGGATATTTCCACTTCTGGGAGCTTCAGGAAAGCATTCCCGGTCAGGACTGTCACACCGTGACAGGTCTGCTGGAGAGCATCCCGAGCCTTCATGGCCAGATCGGCGGCTGGTATTTTGAAGGCGGTAAGCGTGGCTACCTGTATGGGATCGAAGTGCCTATCGATTACAGCGGAGAAGTACCTGAAGGTATGGAGTGCACTACTATTCAAGAGAGCGAATACATCGTCTTTTATTACCCGCCATATGTATTTGAAGAGAACAACGATGCCGTCATGTCGACCGTGAACGATCTTGCATGGAGCTGGAATCCGTCAGATTCCGGCTACGAATGGAACATTGAAAATCCGATCTACCAGAGAAGCGATCCGGAAAAATATGGCTATGCCGTCTGCCGTCCCGTGAGACCTTTGAAAAAGTAGAAATAGTGAAATAGAAGTAGTAATGAAAGCCCCTGATTCCAGGGGTTTTCTGATTCTTACACTTATTTCGTTCGCGATGATAGGTAATTTCCTCCATTCGCCCTTCTCTGAAGAAGGGTTTGTGAACATAAGTCCCATCGTTCGCAGTCTATTATTGGTAAAGACTTAACAGAAACCCGGAGTGGCCGAAAGGAGAGAAAGCAAAATGATAAGGGGAAAGCAGGACGATTATCCTACACTGTCGGAGATACTCCAGTCTTACAACGTGCTCCAGAACAAGGTTGAGAATTTTATCAACATGAGGCCGGGCTTTTTCTTCGTGTTTTCGGCCGAAAGGATCGAAGGGAGTCGCGGCCCGTACTACGCCTGCACCGTTGGCGATTCGAAGAGCAGAGTCGAGTCCAAGGCATGGATAGGCGACTCTGGAGTTATAGAGCCGCGTGCAGGCCATATAGCGCTGGCCGATTATATGCGCGACGAGAAGTACGGGCTGAGTATAAAGGTGAAGAGGAATTTCACACTCGATGAGATGGAAGCTTACAGCGCCGGCTCTACCACCCAGCTCATACCTGTCGTTCGCGATATCGCCGCTCTCAGATCCGAGATACAACGGCTGATCGAGAGCGTGAAGAACGGGTTTTTGAGAGAATTGCTTGAGGGATTGCTGGGCGAGAATGGTTCCTGCCGCGAGTTTTTCGACTCCCCGGCAGCCAAGACTTATCACCACGCCCTTATAGGAGGCCTCGCCGGTCACAGTTTCCAGGTGGCCAGGTATGCGCTGGGCATATACGACCTTTCGCCTTCGCGAGAGAGTATCGACAGGGATATGCTGGTGACGGCGGCGCTTCTGCACGATATAGGAAAGGTGAAAACCTATTCGACCGACGATTACGCCTTCGAATACACCGATCGCGGTCAGCTCGAGGACCACATAGCGATAGGAGTGAGGATCCTCGAAAGGGAGATCGTGAAGATCGACGGCTTCCCCGAGACTCTGGCCAGCGAGCTGATCCATGCGGTTATAAGCCACCACGGGGAGTTGCAATACGGCTCTCCCGTGACACCGAAGACTAGGGAGGCCTTCATTCTGTCGCTGTGCGACAACCTGGACGCGAGGCTGGACCATTTCGAGTCCCAGGCCGCCGCGACGCCGGAAGACTCTTCCTGGACCGAGTATTCGCGAATGTTCCAGAGCAGACTCTACAGAGGAAACCACTGAGATAACGTCTTGAGCTTTATCCTGACGTCCGACGGTTCTTTTTCTACACATATTACTACATTTTCGCGGGAGGTTAAAACTACCGCGGTCATCGCATGTTACAATTCTTCTTGATCGGCGGGAGGGAATTTCATGTTTGGTAGAGATCTGATAAGAAATATATCGATTATCGCCCATATCGACCACGGAAAGACTACGCTGGTCGATCGTTTTCTGGATATAACCGGCACTATCGAACACCGGCGCATGAAGGACCAGTTCATGGATTCGATGGACATCGAGCGCGAGAGGGGAATAACGATTAAGTCCAAACCCGTGAAGCTGAATTACACGGCCCGGAACGGCAAGACTTACGAGATAAACATAATAGACACGCCCGGCCACGTCGATTTCAATTACGAGGTTTCGAGGAGTCTGGCCGCCTGCGAGGGGGCGATTCTTCTTGTGGACGCCTCGCAAGGTGTTGAAGCCCAGACGGTGGGAAACACTTATCTGGCCATAGAGAACGACCTCGAGCTGATACCGGTTCTGAACAAAATTGATATTCCGAACGCAAATATCGAGGAGACGCTGGCCGAGATAGTCGATTTGATCGGCTATAAAGCCGAGGAATGTCTGCTGGCGAGCGCCAAAACGGGAGAGGGCGTCGTGGAGATACTCGAGGCAGTGGTCGAGCGCGTCCCGCCGCCGTCGGGTAATACTTCAGCTCCGCTCAAGGCGCTGATCTTCGACGCGATTTACGACAAGTACAGGGGTGTGGTTGTTCACGTCAGAGTTTTCGAAGGTTCGGTCAGGGCAGGCGACAGAATCATGATGATGTCCTCCCGTGAAATCTTCGAGGTTATAGAGGTTGGTTACTTCCTTCCGCAGATGGTCCCAACAGATTCTATCGACGCCGGAGAGGTCGGTTACATCATAGCCGTTATCAAAGAAGTGGCAAGCGCCAAAATCGGCGATACGATCACAGGCGCCACCAGCTCCACTCCCGAGGCCCTTCCCGGTTACAAAGTCGCCAAGCCCATGGTTTATGCCGGCATGTTTCCCGGCATGCCCGAGTACTACGAAGAGCTGCGAAAGGCTCTCGACAAGTTCAAGCTGAACGATGCAGCCCTGGTCTTCGAGCCGGAAAACTCCCCGGCGCTGGGCTTTGGCTTCAGAGTCGGCTTCCTCGGCTTGCTCCATATGGATGTGGTGAGGGAGAGACTCGAGAGGGAGTTCGATATCACCTGTATACTGACGGCGCCGAACGTAGTTTACAGGGTAACCATGAGCGACGGAACCGTTCAAGAGATTACCAACCCGGCAAGTTTTCCCGAACCGGGAGAGTTCGCAAAGGTCGAAGAGCCCTTCGTGGAGCTTTCTATAATCACTCCATCCGATTACATGGGCAACCTCATCGGTTTCATTACGACCGAAAAGAGGGGCGAGTTCAAGGCCGTCGAGAACGCCGGCAAAAACAGGGTGGTCATGAAGTTCGTGACGCCCCTCTCGGAGATAATGTTCGACTTCTTCGACAGGATGAAGGCGCTCTCAAGAGGATACGCCTCGATGGATTACGATATCATCGGCTACAGAGAATCGAACCTGGTCAAGGTGACCATACTCGTCAACAAGGACACCGTGGATTCCCTGTCGTTCATAGTTCATGTAGACAAGGAGTACGCGGTGGCCAAGAAGGTTGTGGACAAGCTGAGCGAACTAATACCCCAGCATCAGTTCCAGATACCGATACAGGCCAGGGCCCGTGGCAGGATAATCGCCCGGAGCGATATAAAGGCCCTCAGGAAGGACGTTCTGGCCAAGTGCTACGGCGGGGACGTTACCAGGAAGATGAAGCTGCTGGAGAAACAAAAAGAGGGAAAGAAGAGAATGAGAGAGATAGGTCAGGTAACTATTCCTCAGAACGCCTTCCTCGCTATCTTGCGGATCGGCGATGAAGAATGAGAGCGCGAGGTGATTCCGTGATAAAGCTGGGCGCGCATATGTCGACTTCGAAGGGCTTCGATAAAGTCCCCGGAGATACGTCGAAAATGGGCGGAAACACTTTCCAGATCTTCCCGCACAGTCCCAGGATGTGGAGAGCCTCGCTTCCCGAGGATAAGATCGCCCGGGCTTTCAAGGACGAGATGAAAGCCAAAGGCATCGACCCTTACTCTTGCATGGTCCACTCGGGTTATCTTATAAACCTGGCTTCCTCCAGCGAGGAGGTATGGGATAAGTCTGTGACGCTGCTCTCGATCGAGATGAAGATCACGGCCGCTCTGGGGCTGAAGTATTTGAACTTCCATCCGGGGAGCCATCTGGGGGACGGTCTCCAGACCGGCATAGACAGGATAGTGAGGGGAATCGATATAGTTCTGGGCGAAAATCAGGACAACGACGTGATGCTTCTTCTGGAGAACGTCGCCGCCAAGGGCAACCATATAGGCAGTAGTTTCGAAGAGTTGAAGAGTATTATAGACGGGTCGTCCGGGCCTTCGAGGATAGGCATAACCTACGATACCTGTCACGGTTTCGATTCCGGCTTCGATATCAGGACTATCGACGGGACGAAGTTTCTGATAGAGAGCATCGACTCCACGGTCGGATATGAGAAGTTGAAGATGGTACACCTCAACGACAGTAAATTTCCCCTGGGCGCCGGCAAGGACAGACACGAAGTCATAGGCAAGGGTTATATAGGCATGGACGGGGGATTCAGGGAGTTCCTCTCCTGCGAAGAGATACAGCAGAAGCCCTGGCTTCTGGAGACCCCGGGCGAAGACGCCGACCACGCAGAAGAGATCAAGTATATAAGAGAACTATTGAATAATCGGGAGAACATTCTATGAAGAAGAAGTACGTGGTAGTAACGGGAGGAGTGCTCAGCGGAATCGGAAAGGGAATACTTTCGGCCTCCATAGCCCGTGTTATGAAGGAGTGCGGGGTGGAGGTCAACACCCTGAAGATAGACCCATACCTCAATATAGATGCCGGCACGATGAATCCCAACCAGCACGGGGAGGTTTTCGTAACGGAGGACGGCTACGAAGCCGATCTAGACCTCGGCCATTACGAGAGGTTCCTTGGAAAGGATATGCGACGCGAGAACAATATGACGGCCGGCCAGATCTTCAAAGCCATCATAGACAAGGAGAGGGAAGGGAGCTTCCTGGGGGCGACCGTCCAGATGGTGCCGCACGTGACCGAGGAGATAAAAGGCAGGATAAGAAGGATTCCGGGCGAGTTGATCATGATAGAGATCGGCGGAACTGTGGGCGACATCGAGGGCGAGATCTTTCTCGAAGCCATCAGGGAGCTCTCGGTAGAGGAGGGTTCCGAGAACTTTCTCTTCGTCCACGTGACCTACGTACCCTACCTCAGGGTCACGAGCGAGTTCAAGACCAAACCCACTCAGCAGTCGGTGCAGCTCTTGAGGAGGATAGGCATTCAGCCGCAGATGATCGCCGTGAGATCCGAGGAACCGGTTGAGGAGAACGAGCTTAGAAAGATCGCCCTCTTCGGCGGCGTCGAAAGGGAGATGGTCTTCAATCTGCCCGACTCTAAGAACGTTTACGATGTCCCCTCGATCGTTTACTCTTACGGCATTCACAGAAAGATAGCCACCAGGCTCAACCTCGAGATAATGGAGAGGTTTGAATGGGACTACCCTAGAAACTTCATCCCTTCGAAGATCGCCATAATCGGCAAATATCTGGGAACGGACGACGCCTACAAGAGCATATCCGAGAGTATTTGCCTGTGTGGCGCCAGCAAGCCGGAAGTCCTCGATTCCCAGGTCTTCGAGGATATGACGCAGGAGCAGATCAAAAACACCCTGGCCGAATACGAGGGCCTGATAATTCCCGGCGGTTTCGGAAAGAGGGGCATAGAGGGAAAGATAGCCGTGATAAGGTACGCGCGCGAGAACAACGTACCCATTCTGGGTATCTGTCTGGGTATGCAGCTAATGGTTATAGAGTACGCCAGAAATGTGGCCGGCCTTGAAGGCGCTAACTCCACCGAATTCGATCCGGCGACGCCCTATCCGGTGATCGATATAATGGAGGAACAGAAGAAGATACTCAAACTCGGCGGGACCATGAGACTGGGCGCACAGGAGACTCCAATAAAGGTGGGTACGCTTCTCATGGAGGCTTACGGGGCCAGTCCGGTTCACGAGAGGCACAGGCACAGGTACGAAGTCAACTACGAGGACTTCCGGGACCTCTTCAGCGAGCCGGACGAGAACCTTTCCGGCAGGTTGGTGATCTCGTCCAAGGCCGCTTTCGTGGAGGCCATCGAGTTGCCAGGCAGGGATTTCTTCCTCGGGATTCAGTACCACCCGGAGTTCGGCTCGAAAGTGGGCCGCCCCAGTCCGCTGTTCAGACTCTTCGTGGAAAGAGTCAGGGGGCGAAAAAAAGATTGACGAGAATGGATTTCAGAAACGGGAGATCGCTCGATCTCTCCTCACCCGTGATAATGGGTATAATCAACACCACACCCGATTCCTTCTACCCCGGGAGCCGGGTCCCCGATCCACGGACCGCCGTGGAAAGGGCGATGGAGATGCTCGATAGCGGCGCTTCTATAATCGATATAGGCGGTGAATCTTCCCGACCCGGGGCAGGAGCCATCGACTGGCAGGAGGAAGTACGCCGGGTCGTTCCTGTCGTCAGGGGTATCAGGGAGCGAAGACCGGAGGCGATCATCTCGGTCGATACATACAACTGCAACACGGCTTCGCAGGCGCTCTCGGAGGGAGCCGACATCGTCAACGACATAACAGGTTTGGTCGATCCCGCTATGATAGAGGTCGTGGCGAAGAACGGAGCCGCGGTCGTAATAATGCACATGAAGGGCACTCCCTCGACCATGAGCCGGCTCACCGATTACTCCGATGTAGTATCTCAGGTTAAGGAGCAACTGCTTGAACGTTGCGAAAAGGCCGTGGCAGGAGGGGTGAGAAAGGACGGGATAATTCTCGACCCCGGCATTGGTTTCGCCAAGAACGCCCTTCAGAGCCTGGAGATTCTCAAGAATATCACCGACTTCACCTGCCTTAAGTACCCGGTGCTGGTGGGCCATTCTAGAAAGAGCTTCATGGGATACGTCTCCGGTCTGCCCGTCGAGAATAGACTCGAGGAAACTCTCGCCGTCTCCACGTACCTCTATCTGAAGGGAGTGAAGATATTGAGAGTACACGACGTTGAAGAGCACCGAAGAATCTTTGATATACTGAAGTTGATGGACAAATCCACTGAGCAGTGAATGGGGGGAAAGGTTTTGTCTTACAATAGGCGATCGAAAAAATACTGGAGAGAGACCTGGAAAGCCTATCTGTTTCTCCTGCCTTCGCTGGCGATCCTTGGTGTCTTCACTTTCTGGCCGATAGGCTTCTCTCTCGTATTAAGTTTTTTCAAATGGGATTACACTTCGGCCTCTCGCTACTTCATAGGTCTGGACAACTACAAGGAACTCTTCAGGATCTCGTACCCCGTTCAGATGAACCTGCTTTATTCGATCATCAACATGGCCGTCTATGCTGTTGCGACTCTGGTCCTGGTTCAGATGGTCCATTTCCTTCTCTGCGGCGCGAGCAAGTACGATAAACCCGAGAAGGAGCATGCAACGCTCTATGCGCTGTTCGCAGGAGTTCTAGCCGGTTATGTGGTTTTGAGGAACCTCTCGGACGGGGTGACGATGGCCGGGATACTGTACGGACTGGCGATGGCCGCCTTTGCGCTGGTAATCTTCCTGAGGCGCAGAGGTTCGATACAGAGCGTTAAAATGAAGTCGAGCCAGTGGGTAACGCTCATACTTTTCATAGGGATATACTACCTTCTTTCGAGGGTTCTGTTGAAGGAGAGCGTCGACTTTTTGCAGTACTTCGTGCTGGCCAAGGAGAGCTCGGACTTCTTGAAGTCGATCTTCAACACCATCTATTACGTTGTACTCTCGGTTCCGACACAGATAGTGCTGGCCCTACTGATCGCCGTCCTTCTCAACAAGAGCATAAAGCTCCGCTCGCTCTTCAGAACGGCGTATTTCATACCATTCGTGACATCGGTGGTCGCCGTTTCCCTGGTCTGGCAGTGGATGTTCAACGACCAGTTCGGCCTTCTGAACTACATCCTGTCGTGGTTCAACCTGCCGAAGATCGCATGGCTCAAGGAAGAAGTCTGGACGATACCCACGATCGCCATAGTCTCGGTCTGGCAGCACGTCGGCTATACGGCCGTGATATTTCTGGCCGGTCTCCAGAACATCGACAGGTCTTACTACGAGGCGGCCGATGTCGATGGAGCCAGTTCCTGGCAGAAATTCAAGTTCATCACCTGGCCCCTTCTATCGGGAACGACCTTCTTCATAATGATAATAACTATGATCGGTGCCTTCAAAGTCTTCTCCCAGATATTCATCCTGTACCAGGGCTTGCCCGGACCTGTCAACAAGAGCGGGCTCACGCTCGTTTACTACGTCTTTGACGCCTTTTACAACCAGCAGAGGATGGGAGTGGCCAGTGCGGCCGCCTATATTCTCTTCATGATAATCCTTCTTCTCACGATGGTGCAACTCTACGTCGGGAAGAAGCGTGTACACTACGAGGGATGAGGTGGCGCTGTGAATACATCATCTACCAGGAGTATTTCGAAGATTTTCATATACGTTCTCATCATCGGGGGCGCCTTCCTGATGCTGGTACCCTTCGCATGGATGGTGGACACGTCCTTCAAAGCGCCGAGCGAAGTCTCTTCCTGGCCGCCGGTCTGGACGACCAAGAATGCCGCCAGTTCCTTCCAGTTCAAGACCAGAATCAAGCAGAAGAGCTCCTCGACGTCTGTGGATCTTTCAACGCTCAGTCTGAGCGAATTCAGGAACTTCGCAGCCCTTCTGGAGAGCACGGGCAGTTTCGATACACTGACGGTAAGTCTCGACGACGATCCGATCGTGCGCGGCGAGATCGAGATCCTGCTCCTCTCGAACAACGGTTTGCCGGCCTTCTATGCGGTCGATCTCGACATGGCTCGATACGGAGAGCTCGCCGAGAAGTTTCTCTCCCTGAAAGGCGCTTTCCCACAGACCTATTCCGGCGAGCTCGAAAAGTTAAACACGGATGATCCGGGAACTTTCTTCGACGGCTTCTTCGGGGTTTCCATCTATCAGGATACGGGCTTCATCAGGAGAGTCGTGCTGGTCAATTCCCTGAAATCCCTTTACTCATCCACGATCGATAGACTCCTTCAATCTGCCGAGACAACGTTCAAGGACCTCCCGATAGACAACGACTCCACCAAACAGCTGAAGGCCGAACTCCGGGAAGAGATCCGTGATATTTTCAGCGATACGGTGTCTGCAATTGAGACGGCCATGGCCGGACTGGATTCATACAGGACGGGCACTTCGGGCGTGACGTCACTGCCCGAGCTGGCGACTGTCATAAGTCTCATGCGCGAGAACATCTCGAAGATAGAAGCGGATACACAGGAGTCGCTCTCTCTGGCCAGATCGAAAGCATCTTCGGACCCGAGGTTGACGATGCTCGTGAACCAGTTTGAACGGTCGCTGGAAAGCATCTCCGACGGGCCGATTCGCTGGACCTACCTCATGGATTTCTACGTAGAGGCCAGAAACTTCTACGATGGCGTTCAGACAGTCTCGCTCTCGAGCGGTTCGATAGTGGGGAGGATAAGGACCGATGAACAGGTCCACGGACTGGTAATAAAGGCCATCGACACCTGGAAGGCCGATCCGGCAACGAAGGAGTATCTGAAGTCAACCCTGACGCCGTCGAACATAAGGAACGCCGTCACCATACTTCTAACTTACCTGGACGGAAACTACAGAGACAGTCTGGCGGGCCACTTCTCCAGTCCCCGGACCGTACTGGAAACGGTCAATGAAGCCATGAACTTCCTGAGAACATCGCTGCTTGTGGCTGCCGACCCCTCGCTCGATTCGAGAGTTCGACAGATCATGACCTCGGAAAGCTCCTATCAGGAGCTGGAATCGGTAATAAGGGAGGTTGCAACGACAGCGGGGCAGAGTATAACTTACGGCAAGATCTCCGCCGGACTCTCCAGATTTGCCGGCGAAAGCGATCCCGAAGTCTTCGCCCGGTTCATAAGAAGAAGGTGGGAGGAGACCGAGATGGTCGGCAGTTTCTCGAAGATGCACTCGAACATCTTCACCGAGCTCGATCTCGTTTCCAAGCCCGACGAGGTTGAAAAGGTCTTCCTCAGGGGTTTGATCTCTCCCTCGGGTTCAAAATCCTTCGACATAAAGCTGAAAGGTATCCCGGCCGTCTGGTTCAAGGACGATGTCTCCTCGGCGAAAGCGAACTTCACGTTCGCCGAGACAATAAGGAACTTTTTCCAGAACTACGTCACGGCCTGGAACGCCGCGCCGTTCGGAACGTATTATTTCAACACGGTCTTCGTGGCGATAGTCACCACTTTCGCCGAGATAATATTCGCCGCCATGGCCGCTTTCGCCTTCGCCAAGATGGAGTTCTTCGGCAAGAATCTGATCTTCACGCTCTTCCTGGCGACGATGATGGTCCCCGGAGAGGTTCTACTGGTACCGAATTACATCACGCTCACCGCTCTGGGCTGGATCGATTCGTATTACGCACTAATAGTGCCCTGGGTCGTCAGCGTCTTTGCCATCTTCCTTTTGAGGCAGCATTTCATGACGATACCGAACGAACTTTACGACGCCGCGATGATCGATGGACTGACCAAATGGAGGTTCTTGTGGACGGTCATGGTTCCTCTTTCCAAACCGGCCGTGATTACGGGGGCGCTGCTCAAGTTCGTAGGGAGCTGGAACTCTTTCCTCTGGGTGTTGATCGTTACCAAGAGTCCCGAAATCAGGACACTGCCGGTAGGTCTTCAGAACTTCAGCTCGGCCACCGGTAGCGACTATCATCTCTTGATGGCGGCCGCGACTTTCTCGGTTATACCGGTCGTTGTTCTCTTCCTGTTGACCCAGAAGTATTTCATTGCGGGAATCGCCAGGAGTGGTTTGAAATAGCCAGGGTCAAGCGCAAGAGAATCTTTCCGCTGGGGATTTTCATCTTCCTGGTTCTTTTGCTTTCGCTCCTTCTCATCACCAATTACAACGCGATAGCGAAGCTCAAAGAGGAGAAACAGAGGCTGGAGACCATGGAGAAGCGATACAACGAGCTGGAGAAGCAGATACAGATAAGAGAGGCCGAGCTGGAATTGTTGAGGAAATTGATGCAGGAGAAAGGCGCGGGTGTCTATTGATGAATTACATAGTTACAACTTCGTACAAACCGTCGGGGGAAGAAGTGACAAAGGCCAGGGATCTAGCCGGGGAGATGGGGGTCAGGTACGTATCGCGCAACAGGTTGAAGGAGTACGAAAAGGAGACAGCCCTGGATTTCTACTACGTCTTCGACAAGAACGGCCAGCTCGTGATACGCTCGGGCGAGGAAGTCTTTTTCTTCCACCCGGGAATGTCCAAGGTCAGACTGAAGAATATCAAGTTGCAGGATTCCGATTATCTGATCAAAAGCATGGAACTCGCGGGAACTGAACTGGTTCTCGATACCACGTTCGGTCTGGGAAACGAAGCCCTTCTGATCGCCAACTTTCTTCCCGGCGGAAAGGTTGTGGGACTCGAGGCTTCAGAACACATCTTCAGGGTTGTTTCACACGGTCTGAAGAATTATCCCTACGAGGACGACTGGACGAGGGAGGCCGCCGGCAGGATAGAACTGTACAACCGGGACCTGAGAGAATTCGTAAGGAACTGCGGAGAAGGGTCTTATGATATAGTTTACTGTGATCCCATGTTCGACAGACCACAGTACAGGTCCCACTCGATAAATCCGCTGAGGCCTTTCGCAGTGTACGACAGGATAAACAGGGAAGATGTTGACTGGATGATCAGGGCGGCCCGCCGGAAGTTCATACTCAAAAGCCGGACCAGGGACACGCTATTCCAGGAGCTCGGGATCGAATTCGACCGTTTGTGGGGAAGCAAGAAGAGCGGTGTTCTGTACGGGGTTATCGATAAGAGATGATACCGGTTATCCTCGGGCCGACGGCTGTGGGAAAGACAGCCCTCCTGCTGGAGCTGGCCATGAGACTCCCCATAGAGGTCGTATCGGTTGACTCCAGGCAGATCTACCGCCACATGGACGTGGGAACGGCCAAGCCTACGAAACGCGAGCGAGAAAGTCTCAGACACTGGCTGATAGATATAAGGGACCCTGATGAGGATTTCGACGTAAAGACCTTTAGAGAACTGGCGCTGGAGGCGATCGAAGATATCACGTCCAGGGGGAAGATACCGGTCCTGGCCGGCGGCACCGGTCTGTACGCCGAGGCTCTCATGAAGGGACTGGCCGACGTTCCCGGCCGTAACGAGAGCGTTCGCGAGGCCCTTGCCGAACTCGAAAGGGCCAGCCCCGGTTCTTTACGAAAGATGCTGAAGGCTCTCGACAGTCAGGCCTACGGGCGCCTTCACGAGAACGATTTGAAGAGATCCATAAGGTATCTCGAGGCCTTTTTCCTGACGGGAAAGCCACTGAGCGAAGTGCAGAACGAGAAGACCGTCTCGGACAGATACAAGGTGATCGTCCTGAACCGCTCCCGGAGCGAGCTACACGGGAGGATCGAATTGCGGGTCGAAGAGATGTACAGGCGGGGTCTGATGGAAGAGACGCGGGAACTTTTAGTCATGGGTTACACCGCAAATATCAACGCGTTGAAGACAATAGGCTACGCCGAAATGGTACAATGTATTAGGGGTTTGATTTCTCCACAAGAAGCTCTTGAGAAGATAAAATGTAATACAAGGAGATACGCGCGGCGTCAGATAATCTGGTTCAGAAGGTATTCGGGTCTTGAAATCGATCTTTCGAATCTTACTGAGTCCTGTGCTGTATCGACACTCGAAAGAACAATTCTCTTAGTTTGGGGGGGTAATTATGGCTGAAAAGTTCAATCTGCAGGACCGTTTTTTAAACCTGCTGAGGGTCAACAAGGTTGAAGTGAAGATGTACCTGGAAGGTGGTTTTCAGACTAAAGGGATGGTCAAGTCCTTCGATAATTTCACGGTCCTTCTCGAGGATGGACAGGAGCAGACGCTTGTTTACAAGCATGCTATAAAGATGATGGTTCCTCAGAAATACGTGAGATTGACCAATACGACCGGTAAGAAGGAGGATTGAAAAAAGCATAGACGCACTGCTTATAGCTGTTTTCTCTCCGGGTGAACAGGAAACCAGGTCGGAAATCGTCGGTGAACTCAACGAACTGGCGAGGACGGCCAATTACAATATTATCGAAACAGTGATACAGAATCTAGATTATCCCGATCCCAGGCATTATCTCGGCAGGGGAAAGGTTGATTTTGCCAGGAGAATGCTGGAATCTTACGGTGCCGAAATCGTCATCACCCGTCACGAACTCTCTCCTTCTCAAGCTTTCAACCTCGAGAAACATCTAGGCATTAAAGTAATGGACAGGACCCAGTTGATCCTGAAGATATTCGCAGACCACGCCACCACTAAAGAAGGTAAACTCGAAGTCGAGCTCGCCAGTCTTAAGTATCAGTTGCCGAGGCTGAAGGGCTACGGTAGAATGCTCTCGCAGACGGGCGGAGGTATCGGTACCAGAGGACCGGGCGAGAAAAAGCTTGAAATCGACAGACGGCTCGCTCAGGAAAAGATAACGCACCTCAAACGGGAGATCGAGGAACTTAAACGACAGCGAGAAGTCTCCCGAAAGAGGAGGGTCGGTTCCGCCAGCCCGCTGGTTTCTTTCGTGGGTTACACCAATGTGGGGAAATCCTCTCTGGTTTCTCTGCTGAGCGGGGAGAATCTGCTGATTCAGGATAAGCTCTTCGCCACCCTAGATACCAGGGTCAGGAGAGTCAGGTTGATTTCGGGGTTGCAGATACTCGTTTCCGACACGGTGGGGTTCATACGCGAGCTTCCACACGAATTGATGGAGAGTTTCAGGGCGACCCTCGACGAAGTCAGGTTCTCCGATCTGCTGGTGATAGTCTCGGACGCTTCTGACACGGCCGTCAGGGAGAAGTTTGCGATCGTCGGGAAGACGCTCGAAGAGATCGGCGGGGGAGAGATAAAGAGCCTCCACGTCTTCAACAAGATAGATAGATGCACAGATGAGAGACTCGTTGAACTGCGGTGCATCTTCCCGGACTCTGTAATGGTCAGCGCGCTCAAGGTAGAGAACATCGACGGGCTCGTCCTGGCGATCCAGAGGGCGCTCGATGTGGAGAAAAAAAGATGGACTCTCAGGCTGAAACCGGAAGCTCTGGCCAGTTTCATGAAATTCAGGGATTCCCTCGAAATTGTTTCGCAAGAGTACGGAGACGATGTGATTGAGATACAGTACTTATCCTCCGATGAGATACATGAAAGGATGATTTCTTCTATTTGTGAGGAGGGAAAATGCTTATGATGAGAAAACTGTTGGCGGTTCTGGTAGTTACTCTGGCGGCCGGTATCCTGCTCTCGGCGATACTGCCCTTTCCGCTCAAGAGAAGTCCCGAGATCACAGGGTACTTCGGAGAGTTCAGAGGTAATTCGAGAAACATCAATTATCCGGAACACTTCCACATGGGTCTGGATTACTCGACCGGAAGCATAGTAGGCCTCGATCTGCTCTCCCCGGACGATTCGTACGTGAACGTTATCTACATCAACCACCCGATATACGGAATGGGCATCGCGATCACCCTGCCGAACGTCACGAACGTTCTCACCAACGACAAGGGTATAAACGTCATATACGCCCATCTCAACGAGATCGGCGACACCTCTTCGCTGACGGGCAGGAAGTTGAACGATCTGTACCATCAGCTCTCTTCCGAGTTCGGCGACCAGTACGTCGAAGTCGTCTTCGATTCGAGAGAACTTCCCTTCAAACGCAACGAAGTGGTGGCCAAATCCGGCAACAGCGGAAACGTTGCCCCACATCTGCACCTGGAAGTCAGGGATAAAAGAATGGAAACGATAATCAACCCCGGCCTCTATTTCGATACGGGCCAGCCTTCCTCGGCAATCGAGATACTCGACTTGAGGGTAGGTGGAAAGGTTTACAGTTTTTCTTCGGGCAAACCGACCGTGGAAATGACCTCCTCGACCCCGATAGATCTTCACACCAAAGTGCAGCTCAGACACCCTGTCAGTCCCAGAAGCATCGAGCTTTACGTCGAGAACAGCCTGATCTACCAGATAGATTTCATGTTTTTCGACGAGGACGAGGCGGCCAGTGTCTATGAGATCTACTCCTCACCCTCGAACGAATCGGATTACTGGTTCAACCTCAACTCCAGAAAATCACTCAGCGTGTTGCCCGTGAATATCTGGGACGATATAGACTGGACCAACCCCAGAGACGCGAAGGTCGTGGTGCGCGACCACTGGGGAAACGAGGCTTCTAAAGAGTTCAGGATAGTTATGAGGAGGTAGTTGAAATGTTTTTCAAAAAGAAAGAGAGAGATGTTTCGAAGAACCCCTTCTACGACAGCGGCAGCACGGTGGTGGTGCATTTTCAGTGTGGAAAATGCGGAGAGAAATTCAGGAGTCATTTACGAAAATACTATGACATAAGTGTGAATTACGGAAAGGGAAAGGGCGCTTACAGACTGGACAAAGAGTTCATTGGGGGCAATTGCCAGAACAAGATCCAGATTTACGCCGACTTTAACAGAGCCTTCAAGCCTCTCTCCTTTGATATAATTGGTGGTAAATTCCTTTCTAAAGAGGAGTACGAAGAATAGATTCAGCTATAAGGAGGCAATTAGATGAAAACTTGGTTGTTCACCAGTGAAAGCGTCACGGAAGGTCATCCCGACAAAATGGCCGATCAGATATCCGATGCGATACTCGACGCGATGCTGACGCAGGACGAAAATTCCAGGGTGGCCGTGGAGACGCTTCTGGCGACGGGAGTAGCCGTGGTGGCCGGGGAAGTCAGCACCAAAGCGTACGTGGATATTCCCAGGGTAGTAAGGGATACGATTCTGGAGATCGGCTACAACAGGGCGAAGTTCGGTTTCGACGGCGAGACCTGCGCCGTTCTCACCAGCATAGACGAGCAGTCGCCCGATATAGCTCTTGGAGTGAATAAATCGCTCGAAGCCAAAAGAGACGATTCAGATAGATACGATACCATAGGAGCCGGCGATCAGGGGATGATGTTCGGTTACGCCACCGATGAAACTCCCGAGATGATGCCTCTTCCGATCGTAATGGCTCACAGGCTCGCCCTCAGGCTGGCCCATGTGAGAAAAGAGGGAATAGTGAAGGGCTTAAGGCCCGACGGAAAGACGCAGGTAACCGTGAAGTACTCCGACGGCCGGCCTGTAGGCGTCACCACCGTTGTGGTCGCTACCCAGCACGACCCCGATCTGACCAGAGAAGAGATCGAAAGTCTGGTTGTGGAGAATGTTATTTCGCCTGTGATAGACGACGAGCTGCTTCTGGAAGGAGTGGAGATCTTCGTCAATCCCACCGGTCGCTTCGTCAGGGGCGGTCCGGCGGCCGACACCGGTCTCACCGGAAGAAAGATCATAGTCGATACATACGGCGGATGGATCCCGCACGGCGGAGGTGCCTTCAGCGGAAAGGACCCGACCAAGGTCGATAGATCGGCCCACTACATGGCCAGGTACGCCGCCAAGAACATTGTAGCCGCCGGACTGGCCGAGAAGGTCACTCTGCAACTGGCTTACGCCATAGGTGTTGCCCGGCCGGTTTCCTTCATGATCGACACCCACGGGACGGAGAAAGTCGATCTCGAGAAATTGAGAAAGGCCGTTCTGAAGACCTTCGATTTCCGGCCCGGCGCCATCATAGACAAACTCGATCTCAGAAGGCCGATATACAGAAAGACGGCCGCTTACGGCCACTTTGGAAGAACCGATATAGATCTACCCTGGGAAAAAGTCGATATGATCGAGCAATTGAAGAAAGCCTTGGGTTAATGATAAAATAATCTGTAAATCCCGAAAGGAGGAGAAGTGCTAAGTGCCTAACAATGCTTCAGCAAAGAAGAGAGTGAGACAGACGGCCAAGAAGACCATGATCAACAAGGCTGTCAAAACCAAGTTCAGAAACGCCTCTAAGAAGCTTTACAAAGCCATCGAGCAGGGCGAGGATGCTTCCTCGGTCGCCTCGATGTTGAGTGAAGTATATTCCACCCTCGATAAGGCTGCGAAAGTGGGAACGATCCACAAAAATACAGCTTCACGCAAGAAGGCCAGACTGACCGCAACGGTCAAGTCTTACGTGCAAGCCAAGCAGTAATCCGGGAAGAAAAAAAGGTGGCGCGAGCCACCTTTTTTTATGTGTGAAACTCCTTTACATTTTCGGTTGTGCGTTTTCGTGCGTTCCGGCCAGTACGTTCTCCTCGGTCTCGGGATCGAAGACGTGGAGCATGGTCATGTCGAATACGAGATCGATCACCTGTCCGGCCGCGGCCCTGCTCTTGGGATCGACCTTGGCCACAATGTCGTCCCCATGGATATTGGCGTGTATCAGCGTTTCGCTTCCCAGTGGCTCGACGACGTCGACGCTTCCCTTGACTGTGAATTCTTCCTTCGGGGCAACCGCGTACATCTTGTCGTAGATATCCTCGGGCCTGATGCCGAAGGTTATGTTCTTGCCGACCAGATCCTTCAAGATCGCCGCCTTGTCGGTCGGCACGAGCACCTTCATATCCTCTTTTACAACCCAGGTCTTTCCACCTTCGGAGACCAGCTTCGCGCTGATGAAGTTCATGGCCGGGGTACCGATGAAGCCAGCGACGAACTTGTTTCTCGGCTCGAAATAGACCGAATACGGATCGCCGATCTGCTGAATTATGCCGTCCTTCATTATGACGATCTTGTCGGCCATCGTCATGGCCTCTACCTGGTCGTGGGTAACGTAAATGATCGTTGCCTGAAGATTCTGGTGAAGTCTCTTCAACTCGGCTCTCATCTGGACTCTAAGCTTGGCGTCGAGGTTGGAAAGCGGTTCGTCGAAGAGGAAGACTTTCGGATTTCTGACTATGGCTCTACCGACGGCGACCCTCTGTCTCTGACCACCGGAGAGTTGCTTGGGCTTTCTGTCGAGAAGCTGCTCTATACCCAGGATTCTGGCCGCTTCCTTCACCCTCTGCTCGATCTCGGGTTTTGGGGTCTTTCTCAGTTTCAAACCGAAGGCCATGTTTTCGTAAACCGTCATGTGGGGATAAAGAGCGTAGTTCTGGAAGACCATAGCTATGTCTCTGTCTTTTGGTTCCACGTCGTTTACGACTTTTCCACCGATTTTGATGGTTCCCTCCGTGATTTCCTCCAGACCGGCTATCATTCTGAGAGTGGTGGTCTTCCCACACCCCGAAGGACCGAGCAGAACCACGAATTCTTTGTCGTCAACTTTCAGATTCGCATCGATAACGGCCTTGAAACCGTTCGGATAAGTCTTTCCCACTTTCTCAAGGATGACTTCTGCCATAGTTCACCTCCATTATTAATCGTCAACTTCTACAATCAAATCCCTTATCTCAACGTTCATAGCTTCATCGCCGGCATCCATAAGATACAGGTCATGGACCCTTTCCAGAAACTTGTTCAGCAGCACGTACTTTCCATAGTCCATAAGAACTGCCTTGGGGACTCCGTTTTTTGTTATAATTATATCGGCTTTCTCGCAATCATCAACGACTCTGGAAAAATGTGCTTTTGCTTCTGCCAGCGAATAAAAAGAGAGTTCGTGCAATCTGGACAAATGAACCACCTCGTTACGATTATACAGTATGACCATAATTATAGTCAAGCATAGCTTTCGGAGGTGCCAAGGATGCAGAAGAAGTTTTTCCAAAAGCAACCCATGATGCGAAAGGTTATCTACTCGCTGATTCCCATCCTGATCTTCGCAATCGGGAACTTTGGCTGGGTCGTCCTCATAAAAACCTTTCTCTCAACTTTTATGGCGGTATTCATCGAATGGCTTTTCGAAAGAAAGAAGGGAAAACCAGTCAGCGAGGCAGTCATCGTTACAGGTCTTCTGGTCGGGCTCATTCTTCCGCCGGCCGTCCCCTTCTGGATAGTTATCGTGTCAAGTTCCTTCGGTGTCGTTTTTGCGAAGATGGCCTTCGGCGGCTTTGCGAAAAACCTGTACAACCCCGCCATGGTCGGCAGGGCCTTCGTCTATGTTAGCTTCCCGGCTGCCGTTCAGCAGAGCTGGACTCCGGCCGTCAGTACGTGGGGCCAGGGATTCGGTCGCTGGATCGCCTCGGACATAGTCACCATGGCAACACCGGTGAACGTTATAAGGGGCGGGGGCGATATATCTATGTGGAAGATGTTCTTCGGAAACGTATCGGGAACATCCGGCGAAACCGCCAAGTGGCTTATCATAGCGGCGGCGGTTTATCTCATAATAACCAAAACTGCCTCGTGGAAGATAATACTCTCTACTCTCGTCTCGGCTTTTGTCATGTCGGGAATAATCTTTCTCTTCGATCCGACCCGCCTCAATCCTCTGGCGTGGATATTCGGGGGCAGCATCCTCTTCGGGGCGGTCTTCATGGCCACCGATCCCATAAGCGCTCCCAAGAAGGAACGTTCGAAGTGGATATACGGAGGGTTGATAGGGGCGCTCTCGGTCGTTATAGGCACCTTCTCGCTCTTTGGTGCCGGATTCATGTTCGCCTTGCTCATCGCCAATACCTTTGCCTCTCTCATCGACTATCTCAACACTCCGGGGAAGGTGAAAAAATCATGAAAGACAAACTGTATTCGGTGTTTTTTGCCTTTGCTCTCACACTCGTCTTCACGCTGGTCCTGGCCAGTATAAACGCGCTGGCGAGCGGCACGATCGAGGTCAACGAGAAGCTGGACTTCCAGAAATCCCTGCTATACGTCTTCGGGTTTGTCCAGAAAGACGACAAGCTTTCAAGTAAAGAGATACAGGAGCTCTACGGAGAGAAGATCGTCGAGCTTCACGGCGAGGTAGATGTTTACCGGGCGCAGGTTGAAGGAGAGTCTGTCTACGCCTTCACCGTTCAGAGTCCCGGTCTGTGGGGAACGATTACCGGCCTGATAGCGGTCAACACCGACGGGACGAGGCTGGTGGGAATCGACTTTGTGCAACACTCCGAAACTCCCGGTCTCGGCGGCAGGATAGACGAGAAGGCCTTCCAGCAACAGTTCAGGGATGAAAGAATCTCGGCCGGCCCTTCCGGCAGAATTGCGGTGGTCTCGGGACAGAACACCTCTTCCAGCGAGGATTCGAAGGTCGATGCCATAACCGGAGCCACGAGAACTTCCGAAGCTATCCAGAAACTGATTGACAAGGCAATGAACGAAGTCTTTCCAAAGGTCTTGAAGGTGGTGAACTGAGATGGCTGAATCGAAAAAAGAGACATTCATGGCGAACATCTGGAAAAACAACCCGGTCATCGTACAGATCCTTGGAATTTGCTCGGCTCTGGCCGTGACGAACAACATGACCAACACCCTGATCATGGGCATCGGTCTGAC
The DNA here is from genome assembly GCA_002305955.1 of Kosmotogaceae bacterium UBA1373. Lineage (GTDB taxonomy): Bacteria > Thermotogota > Thermotogae > Petrotogales > Kosmotogaceae > Mesotoga. The sequence continues at coordinate 53,255 of DBRH01000029.1, read as the reverse complement.
CTTCGCGACGGGTTTCTCTTCACTCACGATCTCTGCCCTGCGAAAGTATATACCCAAGAACGTCCGCATGATTGTACAGGTGCTGATAATCGCCACATACGTCATAATTCTCGATATAGTGCTCAAGGCCTACCTGCCCTCGATAAGCAAGGCGCTAGGCCCCTACGTCGGCCTCATAATAACCAACTGTATAATAATGGGCAGAGCCGAGGCCTACGCACAGTCCCACGGGCCTGTTCTCTCCTTCATAGACGGTGTCTCGGCCGGAGTCGGCTACTCGCTGATCCTTCTCCTGATCGCCTTTATCAGGGAGCTTTTGGGCTTTGGCAGTATCTTCGGCCTGAGAGTCCTTCCCGAGAGTTTCACACCGTGGGTAATAATGATAACCGCTCCCAGCGCGTTCTTCATCATAGGCACCATAATATGGATAGCCAGAACGCCGCTGGTTAAGAAGAAGTGAAGGGGGGAGTCGTAGATGGGTGTTCCGCTCAATCCTTTTGTCATAATGGTGGCCGCCGCGCTGACCAGCAACATGGTACTGAGCAACTTTCTCGGCATGTGTTCCTTCATCGCCGTCTCGAAAGATATCAAGACGGCGAACGGACTGGGAATGGCCGTCACTTTCGTTCTGACTTTGACCTCCGTCCTCAACTATCTGGTATATTACTACATACTGGTGCCGCTGGAGCTGGTTTACCTGCGGTACATCGTTTTCATTATAGTGATCGCGGCCTTTGTCCAGTTTCTGGAGATGTTGATCGACCGCTTCTCTCCATCGCTCTACATGAATCTCGGGATCTTTCTTCCCCTGATCACGGTCAATTGTGCGATTTTGGGCGGCGTGCTCTTCATGATAATACGCGATTACAACCTGATGCAGTCGCTCTTCTTCGGTTTCGGCTCGGGTGCCGGCTGGTGGCTGGCCATAGTCGCGCTATCGACTATGAGGATGCGCTTGCGCGAGAAGGATATCCCGCCACAGCTCGTGGGACCGGGTCTGACCATGATTATCATAGGCATAATGGCGCTCGCCTTCCTCGGATTCTCCGGCATGGTACCGGTACAGTGAGGGGGTGGCGCAGTTGCAAATACTTATAACGGCTCTCGTACTGGGCGGAATATCGGCCGTCCTGGCGGCGATTATTTCGGTCGCCGATGCCGTGCTAAACAACTACGGCGATGTGAAACTCACGGTGAACGGTTCTAAGTCTTACACGGTGAAGGGCGGCAGTACGCTGTTGACAACCCTGGCCGGCGAGAAGATTTTCGTCCCATCGGCCTGTGGCGGGAAGGGCAGTTGCGGCCTCTGCAAGGTCAAGGTTCTTTCGGATATCGGTCCGATTCTCCCGACGGAACTACCGTACCTCACCACCAAGGAGAAGAGTGAAAACGTACGCCTCTCCTGTCAGGTGAAGGTCAAGGGAGACATTTCGATAGAGATCCCCGAGGGACTTTTCAACATAAGGGAGTACGCATCCACGGTCTCTACGATAAAAGATCTGACGCACGATATAAAAGAGGTCTTCTTCAGCTTCGATGACGATATAAACTTCAGAGCCGGTCAGTACGTCCAATTAATAGTACCGCCCTACGGGGAGATCAAGGAGAGTACTATGAGGGCTTATTCCATGTCGTCGCAGCCTTCGATAAAGAACGGTGTCGAGCTCCTGATAAGGCTGGTGCCCAACGGGATAGTCACGACGTACGTACACAAGTATCTGAAGGAGAAGGACGAGGTCAGGCTTCTGGGGCCCTTTGGCGACTTTTTTCTGAGGAACACCGATGCCGACATCATTTTCATAGCCGGTGGTTCCGGGATGGCGCCGATCAAGTCCATAATACTGGACATGAAAGAAAAGGGTATAAAGAGAAACGCATACTACTTTTTCGGTGCCAGGAGCAAGAAGGATCTCTTCTACCTTGACTTGATGAGAGAGATCGAAAAAGAAGTGCCGAACTTCCATTTCATACCGGCTCTCTCCAGCCCTTTGCCCGAGGATAACTGGCAGGGTGAGTTCGGGCTCATAACCGATGTGGTGGACAGGTACCTGACCGAACAGGGTGAGATAGAACGGGAAGGCTATCTCTGTGGAAGCCCTGGCATGATAAACGCCTGTATAACGGTACTTGGAAAGCACAAAATTCCCGAAAACAGGATCTACTTCGACAAATTTGGATAAATCGCGGGGGGGTGATTATATGAAGCAGACTCCAGACCTGGGTAAAGTTCAGGAAAACATGAAGGCCGGGCAGATAACCGGGCCGGGCTTCCTCGGCAGCGACGAGAGAAACCTGATAGATATAATCCGGGAAGATGAACAGAAGATCAGCGAATTGGGACTTACCAACGAAATAATAGCCGACAAGCTCGAAATGCTGATGCGACAGGGTGAGAAGGGCTTCGGCTCTCCCATTGTAGTTGACAACCGTTTTGTCGTGATAGTTGACGAGAGCAGGGGCTATGTTCCATGCCCCTTCAGACATGGGAATCTATCCAAGAAGGTCAACGTCAACGTGCGGAGCATGGCCTTGAAAAAGGATATCGACTACACTCCCATATCAATCCATCTCATAAGGGAGCACGGCTTCTACCAGGGCAAGGGATCGCTATACAGGCTCGATCCTGAAGAGGTGGCTAAGTTTCTCGAATTGATTTGATACCCCCACCGCCCGTCGCGAGAAGACGGAATACACCTTACCTCTAAGTCCGAGCCTCGACGAGGCGGTGAACGATGTATGGAGGATAGTGTTTTGAAGAGGAGACTTCCGAACAGAGCGATATTCACCTTCGTCTTCATTATCGCCTTGATTTCTTTTGTGGCGTATTTCGCCTCCAAATACAGTGTGAAAGTGGTCGTACCGACCGATGTATCTCTGGACGAACTGCTTTTCAACGCCGAGCATTTCTCGTTTCTCGGGGAGGCGGAGTATCCACCCGACCAGGGACTTGCCAACGGCATCGCTTATGAAGATGAGAAGGGAATAATTCATCAGGTGACTTACCCGGATTACGATGACTCGGTTCGCGGGTATCTTCTCGACCTGGATTCCGGTTCGAACGTCATAAAGGTTTTTGTCTGGAATAGCGGCAGTGTAACCCAGGCGAAAGAGACCTGGGAACGGCTCTACATGATCGAAGGCTCCGTGATGACCAGGGAGAGGGGGCGAATAAAGAAGGCCGGGTACTTCTACGCCCGCATAATCAGGTTCGGCGGAAAGGATGAGACACTTCTGTGGCAAAAGGACAGGTGGGTAGTTCTGGTAAAGTCGCCGGCGGTTCTCGAAAAAAAGACCGAAGAGATAATTTTGACAGGACTCTTCGATCCTAAAGTAAGAAGTTGATCTCGGATTCCGGATAAACTTCGATACCGTTCTTCAAGAGAAGCTCCGCTGTTATTCCCATTCCATCTACCGTCACGCCGCTGAAGGTGCCGTCGTATATCCCTCTGCATCCGCACGAGGGGCTTTTCGATTTCAGGACCGCAATGCCGGTGCCGCAAAATCTGGCTATCTTCAGAACCTCTTCGGCGCCCCTGTGGAACTGAGCGGTTACATCGTGGCCGAACTGGTCGATAACGATTCTTCTCGTCGTCCAGTCGTTCGAGACGGTGATCTCGGCCTTCGATCTTGGCGTGGGAAGTCCACCCAGCTGTTCGGGACAGACCGGGAACAAAATAAACCTGTCCACAAGCCTCAGGAGCTCAAGGGACAGGTTGTTATCTCCACGATAGGTACAGTTAATTCCGACCAGACAGGCACTTACGATTATCCTGTTCATTTTCCTCCGGCAGCCGTTCCGTCGTCTTCTCTCCTTATGACGTACATGAGGTCGCGGGTAGGCAACATAGAAAGCGGATCGAGCGTGTTCATCTTCGGGTCCTTCACCTCGAAGTGAACGTGCGGACCGGTAGACACTCCCGTGCTTCCGACACGGCCTATCAGAGAACCGGCATCGACCCTCTGTCCCACATAGACAGATATCTTGCTCATGTGTCCATAGCGGGTGACGTAACCGTTATCGTGCTGTATATCCACGGCGTTGCCGTAACCTCCGTTGACACCGGCGGCGATGACCACGCCTTTTGAAGCCGCGAATATAGGCGTTCCCTGCGGAGCGGCAATGTCCAGCCCGCCATGGAAGGAGGCTCCTCCGTTCACCGGGTGGGTACGCCAGCCGTACGAGGAAGAAATAACCCCGTAAACGGGCCATCTATACGGGGTGGTGTGTGGAACGTATTGATACATATTTATTAGAGTCATAGGAACGAAGATTCGCTGTCCCGGGCTTATCAGCGAACTAGAGTTGAGGTTGTTCGCCGATAGAAGCTCCTTGACGGGAGCGAAGAACAACTTCGCGATACCGTCTATTGTATCTCCCGATTGAACTTCGTAAATCAAACCGTCGGGTTGAGGCAGTTTCAACCTGTCGCCGGCTTTGATGTTGTTGGGATCGCTCAGATTGTTGAAGTCGATTATGGTTGACATGCTCACTCCGAGCTCCCTGGAGATAGTGTGAATCGAATCGCCCGACCTCACCACGTAAGTGACGAGAAAATAAGCAAAGCTACGAGTCACTAATAGCAAAGACACGAAAAGAAGAACTAGAATGACCCGACGGTTCATTCCTTGCCACCTCCAACTCTAAAAAGGCCAAAAGAAAAGAAGAAAACCACAATTATTATACCAAAAAGAATACCAACGGCAAAATGCAAATCGAAAATTTCTTTGATCAAAATTGAAAGACCTATGAGTACCGACATCGCCGATCCCATCAGTACTATCGCCGCCGCTACGTCTTTCAGGACCTTTACGCGTTCATCGTAATACGGGTGAAGAATATCCGCGATCTTTTCTACAACGGTGTTAACGGCCTCCAGTATTACAACCATAAAGGTGCAAAACAGCAGCCACAAAAAATCCTGTCTCTCCAGCCGGATCAGGGCTCCGATCGTTAGAACGGCGCCGCCGAAGACCAGCTGTATTCTAAAGTTCCTCTCTTTCAGCAAATAACCCAGGCCATTTGCCGCGTGGTGCAAACTTTTTAGAAACTTCCTCATTCAAATCCCCGGCCCACAGAGTCGATTCTCTCGCTTCTGAGGTTGTAGGATCTCTCTATAAGCGAATAACCGAAATCTATAGCCTGGGAATTCATATCGACGTACTTGGCCTTTATATGTTTTGACATGGCCACCTTGAGAGCCTGGGTGGTAACGAAGTTTCCGGCCCTTGCTATCAGGCCGAGTCCGACCATATTTGCCGGAAGGGATGTTCCGAACTTACCTTCTGTGAGTTCGGTGACCGGTTTGGAAATGATCTTCCTGGTCATCCTAGCTCCCTCTTTGGGGATCGATTTGACCTGAGTAGAATCGATTATCAATATTCCATTCATGTGCAGTAGAGGGACATGCGCGTTGACGGCCATCTGGTGCATCGAGTATATGACTTCGAAGGAGTGGGCCCTCGGGTAGTCGATCGGTTCGGTGTTGAAAAGAACGTCGCAGTATGAAAGTCCGCCGCGCACCTGTGCGCCGAAAGACTGGGTCTGTACCACCCAGCTTCCCTGGTCTAGAAGAGCCTCCGCCAGGATAATGCCCATCAGGACGTTCCCCTGGCCGCCTATTCCAGAAATCCTCACGGTATGGGGTTGAGGAAATGCCTTCTTCATTCTCTTTCACCACCCTCGGCCGCGAGCGCTTTTTCTCTCATCTTTTCGTACCTGTCTATGTACGTTTCAGTGTCTACGTTCACAAATTCACCGGCAACGATTTTATCCCCGATCTCTTCCGGGCTCATGGTTTTGGCTTTGGCAAGCTGGATCGTGTTGGTTTTGAAATAGTTCAGCATATCCTGAGGTTTGGAGAGGCTGTTGTACCTTCCGTAATAAGTATGACAGTTCGTCATGATCTCGATGACGGCCATTCCCTTGTGTTTCAATCCGTTCCGTATGAATTGAACGGCCTGTGCGTAGTGAATAACCGTGGAACGGGCCACGTAAGTCGCCCCGGCGGCCATGGCAACCTTCACTATGTCAAAGGAGTTTTCGACGTTTCCGTAGGGCGAGGTTGAGGCTATCTTCTCCGTTGGCGTAGTTGGAGAGTACTGGCCGCCCGTCATTCCATAAATGTTGTTGTTGAATACTATGGTAGTTATATCCATGTTTCTCCTGCAGGCGTGTATGAAGTGATTTCCGCCTATGGCCATCATATCTCCATCGCCGCCCATGACAATAACGTTGAATTCGGGCCGGGCCAGCTTCACGCCCGTGGCGAAGGCAACGGCTCTGCCGTGAAGTGTGTGCATCGTATTGAAGTTCAGATAACCGGTTACCCGTGAAGAACAACCTATTCCCGAAACTACGGCGATTCTATCGGGGTCGAGCGACTCCCTGTCCACCGCATCGACGAATGCCTTCATGATGACACCGTTTCCACACCCGGGACACCACACGTGGGGCATTCGATCCTGCCTTAAATACTTCGTAAGTCTGGAGACAGCCATGATTTCCTCCCTTTCACATTGAGTAATTTATCATTATGACTCCTGTCCTATCGAACATGAATTCCGTGAGCGGGTCGGGGTAGCCTTCCCCGAATACCACCCTCTTGATGCCTGCGTTAATTATCAGTCTTGCGCAGATCGAACAAGGTCTGTGTGTAACGTATATGGTAGAACCGTTGGTGGCTATTCCAAAACGCGCGGCCTGCGAGAGGGCGTTCTGCTCGGCGTGGGCGGCGTAACACAACTCCTGATTCTGTCCGGACGGTATGTTCAGCGCGTCTCTTATACATTCGGTCTCGTCGCAGTGAGGAAAACCCGACGGGGGCTGGTTGTAGCCCGTCGCCAGTATCCTGTTCTCGCGCACTATCAGGGCGCCCACTTTTCTGTGGTGGCAGCTCGACCTCTCTCTCACCTGGTAGGCGAGCTTCATGAAATATGAATCCCAGCTTTCCGAAGGTGTCTTGGATTTATGCGTCTTGAAGCCGTTAAGAAACTTTTCGAGTTCTTCGCCAGACATTTCATAAGTCCTTTCGGTGATTCTACGTATTTTTTTGCTTCTCGACTGTCGCTCTGGAAGGGAGAAGGCTCTCCATCTCTTCCATTATACCGACCAATCTCTCGAAAACTAGCCTCGACATATCCAGTCCGTAGTCATTCAAACTGAGCCTGTATCCATTGACAACCAGGAACTCTCCAAGGACCGATGCGATTCTTTCTACACTTCTCTCCAACAGGTCGGCCGGGAAGATCTCCGCCGATAGAGTCAAACCGTCAATCAGCCTCAATCCCATGAAGAGCGTTTCGAAGAGCTCTTCAAGCGGTGTATTCTCCCGTATATAAGCCAAAGGACGTTTGCCAGCGACTATGGAGTCGATGTATTGGTCCAGAGAGTCGCAGTTCACACTTCTGGTAGTGCCTTCGTGGCTGCCGGCAGAGACTCCGAAACCCTTGTAGTCTCCGCTTTTCCAGTATTTCAAATTGTGTAACGACATCCTGCCTTTCGACCACGAAGATATTTCATATCTGGTTAACCCAAGCTCTTTCAGAGATAAAACGATAAAATCATGCAGCTTCTCGAGCGTGTCTTTGTCGGGCAACTCTATGATATCATTCTTAACCGATGCCATCAAATCGGTCTCATGGTCACTATCGAACATATAATAGGAAATATGAGCCGGCTTCAGCCTTTCTATCAATTTAAGATTGTTTTCTACGTTTTTGCGGTTTTCTCCGGGCAATCCCAGTATGAAATCGAAGTTTACATTATCGAAGAGATCGACCGCCATTTCCAGTCTCTCAAACAGATCAGGAGGTACCGGTCTGTTGACTGTCTTAAGGATCTCTCCATCGCTTGACTGAAGACCGACCGAGAGTCTGTTCACCCCGAGCTTTTTCCATCTCTCCAGTCTTTCGAACGTCAATTCCCAGGGGTTGGCTTCCAGCGTGGCCTCGCGCAATTCGAACCTGAACCGGGAACGGAGAGTATCAAGCAGCTCCTGCAACAGATCGAGCGGATAGAGCGAAGGGGAACCGCCGCCGAAATAAAGCGTATCGACCGCGGCGCCGTCGGAAAAGAGCTCTATCTCACTCTTCAGCGCTGCATGGTACTTCTTCAGAGAGGTTTCGTCAAGCTGTAACGTACAAAAATCGCAGTATGCACACCGTCTGGCACAGAAGGGGAGATGAAGATACACCCCGGCGTACATCAGAATATGAGCCTCATGAAAACCCCGTTGAGTTTGAAATTGGTGATCGAAATTCCGGCGTACACCGAGTCGTCGCTTCCCAGTTTAGATATCAGCAACTGGGCGTCAATTCCTCTGAGGCTTACCATGATCATTGGTGAGAGAACCAGCTTCAAATCGCCCGCAGGAACGATGAAATTCCCCGAAAAGGCGGCGCCCAGGTCGAAGCTCATATAATTCATGCCGACTCCGAAGCCGTAACCCATCTCACCCAGCGAATCGTTCGTCTTCAAATCCACGGTCACCACCACGTTCGTTTCGGCATTTCGCAGGCGGAGACTCCTTTCGAATTCCTTCGCGTAGAGATAGAGCCCGATATCGTTGAAGGCGAAATCATCGACTCTGTATATGAACGTGCTGAGACCGCCGTTTATCTGGCCCAGAGGTAGTCTGAACCAGTTGCGGACCAGATACCTCCTGTCCCCCAGCGAGGAGAGCTCGAGTTCCAGAAGGCTGTGCGAAAAGACCGGAATCTGGTTGGTGTTGGAGACGTACCTCGCCCCCACGTATAATCCTTCGTGGCTCGCGAGGATCGAGCCGCGAAAATCGCCGTCTCTGATTTTCATCTTCAAGAAACCGCTCGAAAACTCCTCCCAGTGATCTTTGTAGGTGATCCCGACGTAAGGCATCCCAGAAGCCAGCGCGAGTGTCAGGTGGAAGTTCTCGTAGGCTTTTATATCCGTAGAAAGGCTCCATCCCCTGTTGGTGAACTGTATCTGTGTCTGGGAAAGCGACAGCGAGCATACAAGTATCACAATAAGGAAACAAACCGTCTTTTTCAATCCTTGAGCAACCTCCTCGCCATTTCATTTACCCTCGCGGGGTTGGCCTTCCCCCGTGTCGCCTTCATAACCGCGCCCACGAAGTAACCGAGAACGCCCTCTTTGCCTTCCCTGAATTGCTGGACGGCCTTTGGGTTGCTTTCCATGGCTTCTCTAATTGCCGTTTCGATAACACCGTCGTCGTTTATCTGCTCGAGCCCCTTCTCTTTGACTATGGAAGCTGGCGAACACTTTCTCTCGATCACTTCGGGGAGTATCTC
>DBRH01000029.1:33089-43895 GCA_002305955.1 Kosmotogaceae bacterium UBA1373 | reverse complement strand
CTGGAAGAGAGGACCGAGGCGTCGTACTCGGGCAGTCCATACTGTTCAATGAATCTGCGCAGCTTCTGCCAGGGCAGTTCCGGCAGAGACTCCCTGAGTCGTACGATTCTATCCTGTGTTATCATCAGCACCGGGAGGTCGGGTTCGGGGAAGTAACGGTAGTCGTTCTCCTCTTCTTTGGAGCGCATCGAAAAGGTCTCCTTGGTAGCGAAGTTCCAGGAGCGGGTCTCTTTGGCCACGTTGCCGCCGGCGTCGAGCACGGCCGATATTCTCTCTTGCTCGGATTCCAGTGCCTTCTCGACAAACTTGAAGGAATTGATGTTTTTGACTTCTACCCTGTTGGAACTCAGACCGGAAGCGTCGTCTCTCATCGAAATGTTGGCGTCGCATCTCAACGCGCCCTTCTCCATGTCTCCCGAGCAGACGCCCAGGGCTCTGAGTGTGTCTCTTAGTAGCTCCATGAAGACCTTCGCCTGGGCCGGCGTCTCGAGATCGGGTTCGGTTACTATCTCGATCAGGGGAACTCCACACCTGTTGAGATCGAGGTGACTGCCTGTGGAGCCGGTTATGGAATCGGTTCCCTGGTGGATCATCTTGCCGGCGTCCTCTTCTATGTGGATTCGCCTTATCCTCACCCTTTTCCCTACTCCTCCGACTTCTATATCGAGATAACCGTTTTCAGCAATCGGGAAGAAATACTGGGTAATCTGGTAGCCCTTGGGAAGGTCCGGGTAGAAGTAATTTTTACGATCGAAGACCGACCGTTCGTTGAGTGTGCAGTTGAAGGCCAGTCCGGCCATAATGGCATAATCCACCACGTTTTCATTGAGAACGGGAAGCGCACCCGGTTGACCGGTGCAAACGGGACAGATGGCCGTGTTGGGTTCGAGCTCGAAAACATCGGCCGGGCAACTGCAAAAGGCCTTCGTCTTTGTCTGAAGCTGTGCATGTATCTCCAGTCCTATAACGGTTCTGTACATCATTCAACCCACCTTTCCGATATTCTGGTCAGGCCGCCTTCGTATGCGGGAGAAAAGCCCTCGATGAAACTGGCCGCCTCCAGAAGTTTAACGTCGCTGAACCGCCCGCCTGTGAGAAGCATACCTGCAGGTAAACCGTCTACCGGGGCGATCGGGACCGATATCGAGGGCAGGCCGGCAACGTTGGCCGGGATCGTGTATATATCCATGAGATAGTACGAAAGGGGATCGCTTATCTCGCCGATCACAGGTGCGACCACTGGAGAGGAGGGGTTCAATATGAAATCGAACTCCGTCAGTACGGCCTTCAGTTCATTGGCCATCAATCTCCTGGTTCTGAGTGCCTTACGGTAGTAAGCGTCGTAATAAGTGGCGCTGAGGGTGAAGGTTCCAAGCAGTATCCTCCGTTTGACCTCCCTGCCAAAACCCAGGTCTCTGTTCCTGCTCACCAGCCCATCGTAGTCGGCGGCTTCGTGTCTGGGTCCGAACCTGATCCCGTCGAATCTCGAAAGATTCGAACTGGCCTCGGCCGGTGCGATCAGGTAGTAAGTCGCGACGGCGTACTTGACTGAAGGAATTGAGATCTTCTCGACCACGGCGCCAGCCCTTTTCAGCTCCTCCACCGCATCCATGAAGGAGACTTTTACCCCATCTTCGAGACCGGGGTAATCTAGCATCTCCTCTGGAACGGCCATCCTCAATCCCTTGACATCACTCTTCAGATCTATATTGAAGGAAAAGGAACTCTTCATGGTCGTAGAATCTTTCACATCGTGACCGCTTATGATATTCATCACATCGGCCGCGTCCTGCGCGCACCTTGTCATAGGACCGATCTGATCGAGCGAGGAGGCGAAGGCCACGAGGCCGTATCTGGACACCAAACCATAGGTGGGCTTGAAACCGACGATTCCGCACATCGCTGCCGGTTGTCTCACCGAACCGCCCGTATCGCTACCGAGCGCGAAAGGCGTTAAACCCGCCGCAACGGCCGCCGCGCTGCCACCGCTACTTCCACCCGGTATCCTAGTAAGGTCCCAGGGGTTTCTAGAAGTGAAGAAGGCCGAATTCTCAGTCGAAGAGCCCATCGCGAACTCGTCAAGATTCGTCTTTCCGAGTAAATGTCCGCCGCTCTCTTTCAATTTGCAAGTAACGGTCGCGTCGTAAGAAGATTCGTAATTCTCCAGAATTCTGCTGGAACACGTAGTGCGGGTTCCAAGCGCTAGAATATTATCTTTGAGAGCGTAGGGAAAGGAATGCCCGGTCTCCTCCCCTGAGGATTGCAACACCTGGAGAAAGGCCTTCAGATCTTTATCGAACCTTTCTATGCGATTCCTGTAAAAGGAAAAAGCGCCACGCAAGCCCCTAATCTCAGAAAGTCTCAATTTCAAAGGATTGATATCCAAATCAGCCACCTCTTATAATCGCGATTGGTACCCTTTATGCGGTTTGAATCATGCTTGTTTTATCTAGATAATTTTAACATCTCCAGGTCCGTAATGACAGATCGAAGGATGGGAGTGAGAGGTGTATCTCATATAAGAAACCCCGCAAACTGCATTTTCCATGCATTCGGCACAGCTTTGCATTATAATTAAAATAATAACCAGATAACCAGTTACTTTCAAAGTCTGGAGGGGTTCCGGTGTCTATCCGTTCAGGCAAATTGATGTCCAGTCTCGAAAAAATAAGTTCGTTGCCGATCCTGGAAGGGGAAGGAATGGACATGGCTATGGAGATACTGGCGCTTGCCGGCAGGGCTATATCGGCCGATTGCCTTTACATTTACCGGATAGGGAATATCGAGAGAGGTCATAAAAATGGCTTCCCCGTAGTCAAATGGGCCAGTCCTTCGCTATCGGAAATATATTCCGGCTTGGGAAAGACTTGCGAAAGCATGGAAGAAGACAGCACAATCCTTTCCGGTCTTGAGAAGGGAGAGATCGTTTTCAGCCAGTCGGGATCGCGTGTATCTATCCCGGTTATGAAGGACCGTTTTCGCGGTGCGATCTGTTGCGAAGATTACTCCGAGAACAGGATCTGGTCGGACGATGAAATCGCGTTTTTGAGGATAGTCGGCCATTCAATCGCTTCTCTCTTCATTGTCCACTCGCTCATAAAAAGAAACGAGCCGCTCGAAGAGGACATTGAAAAGCCGAAACAGGTCCTTTCGGCTAAAGGCTCCGAAAACTCGCAAGCCTTGAAGAAAATGGAATACCAGCTCATAGTCCGTGATAGCGTTATGGCGATGATAAACGAAATATCCATGCTATCCCTGAAAGCCAAAACGCTGGAGGAAGCGGCCGGGATAATCATCACCGAAGTATCCGAAAAACCCGGCGTTTACAGATGCCGCCTATCGATTTCAAGGAAGAGAAATACCGATATCGAGGTCTCAAGCGGTGAAGGTTTCGACGTTCCCTTTAATGAGGGACAGATAGAAGATCGAGCGGTAGAGTTGAGCGGACCGGGCTACCTCCTGTCAAGACATCTGAAAGACGGTGCCGCCTACAGAAGGCTCTGCATATCGATGGAGCTGGACAGCGACAGCACCGGAATGCTGGAAGTGATCTTCGACGGATCGGGTGAACTGGACGGCAGCGTTAGCTATCTCTTCGGCGTGGCCAGCCACTTCTTGAAACTCGCGCTCTACAGAGTGAAGTATCTCAGCGAAATTGAAAGGACAAGAAAGGTCTCCCAATCGCTGCGCCGGGCCACGGAGATCATCACCAAGAGTCTCAGGATGGAAAGAACGATAAAAGTCATCGTAGAGGAGCTCGGCAAGGTCATCCCCTTCTACAGTGCCTCGCTAGAGCTGCTGGATGGAGACGAACTGGTGATAGTCGGTGGTAAGTGGCCGGACCAACTTGATTTCACCGGAAGGCATTTCACGATAGAAGAGAACAGTCCCGGATACGATGTGTTACACAGGTCCGAGGCGATCCTTTCAAAACAGGCACAGAAGGATTACCCGCAATTCAACATCCCCGACTTTCACTTCATCAAATCATGGATGGGCGTGCCCTTGATCATAAAGGAAAAACCGATCGGCATCATCGCCGTTGACAGCGATCGCGAAAACGCCTTCGACGGTCTCCACCTCGAAGCGCTTAGGGCCTTCGCCGATATCGCGTCTATCGGGATCAACAATTCCAGGCTCCACGAAGAAGTCGAGCAACAGGCGATAAGAGACTATCTGACAGGTATATACAACAGAAGGGGCCTCTTCGAACTGGGAGAGGGGGAACTAAAAAAGGCCAAAAGATATCACACCGATACGGGACTCATCATGTTCGATATAGATAATTTCAAGAAACTGAACGACAGGCACGGTCATCTCGCGGGCGATTTCGTTTTGAAGGTCGCTACAAAGATATGTGGCGCCGAACTGAGATCGGCCGATATCTTCGCCAGATACGGCGGCGATGAATTCGTGGTGATCCTGCCGATGACGGACCTCGCAAAAACGCGAGAAGCGGCAAAAAGATTGTGCAACGCCCTTTGCTCCTCCGCTGTGGAGTATAATGAAACCAGGTTCAATATACGCGCCAGCTTCGGCGTGACCTCTTACCGGTACGACGATACCCTTGAGGGAATGATCAAGAGGGCCGATAGATCGCTGTACATTTCCAAGAACGCCGGTGGAAACCGGGTTAGTGGAGGCGAAATCAATGACTGAAAACACCGGAGAGTATAGAGATTCGATGGAAATGGATTTTACGGGCCGCAATTTCTACGAAGAATACGCCTGGGAGTGCGATCTGGCGAACGGAGTCGTAACCTTCAACCAGGGGTGGCAAAAGCGACTCGGATACTCCGCAGAAGCGGTAAAACCAGGTATGGATGGCTGGAAAAGCCTCATTCACCCGGACGATCGGGAGCGGACAATAAAATCCCTTATGGACTACATAGAGGGAAGATCGGAAAAGTACGAAGCCATTTACAGAATTAAGGCAAGAGATGGCAAAGACGTATGGGTCCTGTCTTCGGGAAAAGCGCTCCGGACAGACAAATCCGGGAAGATCACGAGGGTCGGCGGTGTTCAACGGTTGATATCGGACATTGAGATGGTCGAGCTGAACTTGCGAGAGAGAAAGAAGGAACTGGAATTCTTCTTCGCTTTTTCTAAACTGATCGACGATTGCGGCGATTCACTGGAAAAGATATGTGCCGGACTGACCGAACTCTTGCCGAAGGCCTTTTTCGATTCCGAACACACGGGCGTTGAGATTGTCTATCGGGACGGGGTGTACAGCTCCAAAAACCTGCTAAAAGACTCCAGGTTCATCAGGAAACCACTCAAGAGAGATGTCGAGGAAATTGGATCGATCAGCGTTTATTACTCCGGTTACAGAGATGTCCGTTTCCTTAGCGAAGAGGACAGGGTTCTTTCATCCATCGCTGAAAGACTCGGGAAGATAGCGATTAGAATCGAGAACTCGAAGGCCTTGAAAGAGAGTGAAGAACTCTTCAAGGTCACTCTCGCAAGCGTGGGCGACGCCGTTCTGGCGACCGATGCGTTTGGAATAGTCACTTTCGTGAACGGCACGTCCTGTGAAATGCTCGGTCTGGAAATGCAAAAGATCCTGGGGCGACACGTGAATTCGGTTATGCATATCTTCAACGAACTCACGGGAGAGCCAGCCGAAATACCCGTGGATCGAGTACTCAGCTCCGGCAGGAAGGTCGGACTCGCAAATCATACCTGTCTCAAATCGGAAAACGGGAAAATCTACTTCATCGCCGACGCGGCCTCCCCGATAGTCATGGAGAACGGCGAAATCGTCGGAGTTGTGGTGAACTTCAGGGACGTAACTTCCGAAAAGGAGAGGGAAAGACGCATACTCGAAAGCGAAGAGAAGTTCAGACATCTCATCGAAAACATGATCGGTGGAATGATTATCCTGTACAGCGACGACGGCGGAAAGACTTTTAAGGTACGCGATATCAAGTCGGGGATAAGCGGTCTTCACTTCGATAGAGAATCGGTCGGGGGAAAGGATATCGGGGAAGTCCTGCCCGCCATTTCATCGACCTCCCTGTCGGCGGCTATAGAGAGCGTATGGGAGAGCGGTAAACCCCTAGCCCTGGATCCTATATATTACGACGACGGTGTATTGAAAGGCTGGTGGGAGAACTACATCTACCGGCTCCCTTCAGGAGATGTGGTGACCCTCAACTACAACGTGACTGAAAGGAAAGAGCTGGAGGAGTTCCAGAGACTCTCGCACAGCAACCTGGTCGAATTATCCAAATCCGTTGCATCGAGAAACTTCGACTTACAGTCGTTCATGGAAAAGGCCGTCGAGACGGTCGGCAGAATGCTGCGGGTTGACCGGGCCGGCATATATATGCTCAACGAAAACAGCGAGTTCGATATAAGACTACTTTACGAGGTGTCGGCCGACAAAATCTCTTCAAACGCCGGAAGAGCCATGGACCAAAAGCTGGCCGAAAAGTATCTCAGCCATATCAAAGATAGAAGAGTTCTTTCGATAGAGAACGTGTTAGAGGAAAACATCGAAGATCTCTTCATACGCAGCCTAATAGACGTTCAGGTTTACGGGATACTGGACATACCCCTGAGAATCAAGGGTGAGATCATCGGTTCGCTCTACTGCGACATGAGAGGGCCCAGGAGCTGGTCATACGAAGAGAGATCTTTCGCCGCTTCCGTCGGCGACATACTCACGATGGCCCTTGAAGAGGACAGGCTAGTTCGAAGCGAAATGCGTTACCGCAACATGTTCGAGGCGAGCAGCGCCATGATGGTTCTCATCGATCCCGATAGCGGCAGAATAGTCGATTCCAACCCCGTAGCGTGCGACTTCTATGGATATGGCAGAGAAGAGATGAGGCAGCGTTACACTTCGCACCTCGGGCTCGGAGACCTTGAAATGATGAGCGATATTAAGAACGGTCGTTCCAGACGTTTCACAACCAGGCATCTCCTCGCAGGCGGCGAGATACGCGACCTGGAAATCTTCGTCGGCCCGGTCGAGATCGATGGAAAGATGCTGCTCAATTGCATCGTAAACGACATAACCGATAGAGTCAACGCCGAGAATAAAGTCAGAGAGACCATGGTTGAGCTCGAGCATTCTCTGAAAGATACGGTGATGCTTATAAGCAAGATAGTGGAGGCTCGCGATCCTTACACGGCAGGTCATCAGGCGAACGTTAGCAGATTGGCCGGTGAGATCGCCGAAAAGATGGGACTGGACAAAAAGAGGGTCCAGTGGGTAAAGACGGCCGGGATGTTGCACGATATAGGAAAAGTCTCGATACCGGCCGAGATACTTTCCAAACCTGGAAAACTGAACGAACTCGAATGGTCGCTCATAAAGAATCATCCGCTTCTGGGCAGAGAGATTCTGAGCGAGGTTTACCTAGGAGGTCCCATCTCAGAGATAGTCCTTCAACACCACGAAAAGATGAATGGATCGGGTTACCCGAACGGTCTTAAAGGTGAGGAAATACTCCTGGAGGCCCGCATAATAGCGGTGGCCGATGTGATCGAAGCTATGAGTTCACACAGGCCTTACCGTGCATCGCGCGGACTCGAGGAGGCGATAAGAGAGATAGTGATGAACTCCGGCGAGCTGTACGATCCCGCAGTCGTGAAAGCTTGCATACAGATCCTCGAATCGGGGTTCAACCTTTCGGGCAAATGAAAAATAGAAAGGAGTGTTCAAAATGCTGCTGACGATTATCATGATATTCCTGGGTCTCGTGTTTCTGGGTCTGGCGATAAAGCTCGCCTTTTTCGCCCTCACTGTTATCTTCGGACTGGCCGCGCTCGGCTTCGTGGTCTTTGGTGTCTTCTGGTTACTGACCAGAGTACTGTCGATCTTCTGAGGATCGAAAGTCCAACGTACAAAACGACAACGGGGCAATGCTATCGCTGTCGCATGCCCCGTGTTCGATGATTCTCTCTGTATATTCCGGTTCAGATTTTGAATTTGGGTTGAAACTCTCCTTCGAACGGCGCGAAGGCCTTTTTGCTCTGCAGGTAACCCAGCACTATTTCTTTGAAATTGGGGAATCTACCGGCCTCTTCATCGCTTCTTACAAGTGTTTCATCACCCGTAACACCGATTATATCACCGGCCGGTATGGCCTGCCCTTTGGGAATTATCCGGTGCGTCTCCTTGGCTCCGTCGATACTGTCCGAATACAGAACCTTTCCCTCCAGGACTACCGCGAAGGAGCCGGCGATTTCTTCAAGATCGTAGATTTCGTGCGAGGAGATTATCATGGTCTTGTTCTGCTGGAGAACATAGTCTCTCAACACACCCATCACTTCCTGCCTGATCACCGGGTCGAGGTTCTGAGTGGGTTCGTCTAGAATGAGCAGGTCGGCTCCGCTGGCAACCGTGAGGGCTATGTGGAAGAGCGTCTTCATGCCCATCGAATACGTTTCCACCCTCTCGTTGAGATCGAACCTGTAGTGAACCGCGAAACTGGTGAAAACCTTTTCCTGCCAGCCCGGGTAAAGCATTCTCCACATCCTGAGGTAATCATCGCCCGTGAATCTCCTGAAAGTCAGCCGGTCTTCGGTCATAACGGCTATCTTCTCTTTGGTGCGCGATGTAACCCTCTCCCCGAACACAGCTACCTTTCCCCCATCTGGAGCCAGCTCACCGAATATGCATCGGAGAGTGGTGGTCTTTCCGGCTCCGTTGGGTCCGACTATCGCGAAGATGTCACCTTGCTCGACGTTGAAAGAGATATCGTTCAGTACGGGTTTCGACGCGAAACCCTTTCTCAGCTTATCTATGGAGACTATCATTTCTGCACTCCTTTCTTGACGAAGAGATAATTCGCAACAAGTAACACCGCCAGCGAAACCGCTCCGCTGACCCATACGTTGCCCTGGTGAGCCGGGCTTGCATAGAAGTACGGGTTGTTCCACCTGTTTCCGAAACCTCCTATTATCAGATCGGCGATGAGCACGAGGAAGGGAATACCAAAATTATCCAGGCCGGCCGTAACACTTATCATCGAAACCGCGTAATAGGCGGTCGAAAAACTTATCGAACCAATAAGCATTGAGAGCCAGTAAATACTGGTCGATGAGCCGAACTGCGCTCCGAACAACGCCATCCCGATCACCTGGGCCACGGTACCGAAGGCGATGAGAAAGAGGTACGATATCCAGAAGAGCTCCTGGCGCGAATAAGGCAGAGCCAGAAGCGAGCCCAGCCTCTTGTGCTGTATATCCGAAGGGAGAAGGCTCGTGGCGAGCAAAAAGAGGAAGACCATTCTCGCCGGATAAAAGGGAATCAGCAATCCCAGTGAAAAGACGGCTATCCTTCCTGCCTTTTCGCTCAACTCCTTCATAAAATAGGCTTCTATCTTTTCAGTCATTTTTCCATACCTCCTCCAGCAGAACTTTCGCCATCTGTAGATCTATGCCGCTCTTCTTCAATTCTTCAACGGTTTCCGATATCGTCTTTATAACTTCTCTGTTGACCGCCTGCGCGGTTTTCACAAAATAGCCTACCCCATGTTCCGCCTCCACCAACCCTTCGAATTGCAGCCTTTCGAGTGATCTAATCACCGTGTTCGTGTTCACTCCGAACATCACGGCCATCTCCCTCACCGGGGGAAGCTGGTCGCCATTTTCGAGACGCCCGAGCATTATCTCTTTTTTTACCACATTCATGATCTGTATATAGGCCGGAACGCCATCGTGTTTATCGATTTTTCCAAACATTCCATCACTTCTTTCAATACTTCTCGGTAACTACGCTCACCATACCCGAGGTAACCAGTTCAAAACCTCCGCTGCCGGCGGGCATCATGAGATTGAGCGATCCACTGAAGGCCGAAACCTTCACGCGGCGTCTCCCGTTCCACGAATCGTTGAATTTAATCCTGCCGTTGATAACGGCTCCTTCGATCGAAAGATCCTCGATTTTTGAGGCCTCCATAGAGAACGACAGCGCGACTCCGTTCCTGACCAGGAACTCACCGGCCTCGACGCTCCCTGTGAAGGAAAGCGCCGGAACGTTCGCGATAACTATCTCCGGTGATTTGAGCGATCCGGTTATAGATAGAGAGGTACCTTCAATCGAAATCTTCTCGCTGGCCGTTATCTCTCCCCTGATCTCTCCGGCCGTCGTCTCGATCTCTACACTCTCGACCTTCACCCTGTCGTTCAACCTCAAGTAGGCCGTCCTGAACTCCACTTTCTCGAGTTGAACGAGTGTACCCACAGTTATATGGGCCGTTGAGTTGTTCATATAATCAGGCATCGATACCAGCAACCTCTCTCCATCTCTCTGAATCTCTAGTTCCGAAGGAATATAGACCTGATCGGAATTCTCGTTGAAACTCACCTCGTAACCCAGACCGGTTATCACGATTTCCTTAGCTCCTTCCACATACAGATCGGGCATATAAGTCCTATGATCTGAGCTCTTCCTGTTGTAGTCGTTTCCGCCGTCCCCGTGATACTCATAACCGTCGTTTTCGATCCAGCCAAACCACCGCAGAATCGATGGATCGTCTATGAATCCCAGTGGCCAGCGGAGTATATTGTTACCGATTCCACTTATCACGCTCAGAGCTACGACGGGTATAACCAGGAAGAGTACGCCAAGTGTTATCAACAACCATTTAAATTTCTTCAGGCTGAGAGAGATGACAACGATCCCGGCGATCGCCAGGAGAATCTTGACCGCCACGAATGGAATCAGCAAAGCCAGTAAACCCAGTCCCCCCGCCAGAATCAATTTAGCGATCGAAGGATACTTTCTATTCACCTGCACACCTCCATAATCATATAGTGTTCTAGTATATTAGAACACTAGTTATAGAT
>DBRH01000029.1:0-33079 GCA_002305955.1 Kosmotogaceae bacterium UBA1373 | reverse complement strand
AGGAGAGACGCCTTATCGTGAGCGAAGCGAACTCTCGATGCTCTTTCTCTCGTGTTTTTACCAAGAACTTACAAAGCACAACCAACAACTGTTCCTATAGGGACCGGAGGTGACTGGCATTGCGAAGCGATTATGATTCAGGAAAGTCTGTTTCCTCTAGAAGGTGTATCCCTCTTCAATGAGCTCTATGAGGGCCGAAACCACCGCCGGGTCGTAAAGCTTTCCCGAATTGTCTCTTATTTCCTTGACGGCCTCTACCAGTCCCGGAGCGGGGCGGTAAGGTCTGTGGGAGGTCATGGCCTCCATGACATCGGCAACGGCGATTATTCTGGCCTCAAGCATGATTTCTTCGCCTGATAGACCCCGGGGATACCCGCTGCCATCGAGTCTCTCGTGATGCTGATATATTATCTCGGCTACAGGCCAGGGAAATTCGATCCCCTCAAACAGGGAATGTCCAGCGCCCGGGTGCATCTTTATCATTTCGTACTCGAGGGCGCTAAGTCTTCTGGGGGAGCTCAGTATTTCAGCCGGTACCTGGATCTTTCCGACATCGTGAACCGACGCCGCTAGGCGCAACCCGTTGATCCTTTCGCTGTCGATACCCATTTTTTCGGCGATAGCTACCGCCAGCGCGGTCACGCGGCGCTGGTGGCCAGACGTGTAAGGATCGCGAAGGTCCACCGCCGAGGCCAGCGCCCTGACCGAACCTTCCATGGTCCGGGTGAGTTTATCCAGGCTCGTTCGCAGGTCTTCCGTCCTCTGCTGGACCTCTCTTTGGAGATGATAACTGCGGTTGTTTAGCGAACCTACCACCACTGTCAGGAACAGCGAGATGATCGCTCCGATAGCCAGCGTCATCCGGCCTTCCTGAAGGGGATACAGCCTTTCGTAATCGAGGCTGGGATGCACAACGATCACGAGGACCTTCCCGAATTCAAAGATCGGCATGATCACGTTCATTTCCTCCGCGTGGTAGTGGCGCAACTCGCTCACCGAGTCGTCTATTCTATCGTGTTCGCCAACCGTCGATGCCAGAAAGACCGGTCTGCCTACATCATCGAGCAAATAAATCCCCATCACAGTCGTTCCGTCTTTCAGGGAGATCGACTCGGTTAATTTAATGAAGACTTCGGGCCGGAAGAAAGCCAGCACGAATCCCTGAAAAGCGTCAGAAGCTTCTTTGTATGAAGGTTTCAGAATCAAGACACCTTTTGCTTCGCCCGTACTCTCAAGCAGAGTCGTAGGATCGGAGGCCGTCATGAACCCGGTCTCAACCGTCTCTTCAATAACCGCCTTCGTTATCGCGTTCGAACCCAAATCCAGTCCCAGAAATTCCCGGTGATCCACCAGCGGTTCCAGGTAAAGAATCGGATAGTAAAGAGCCCTCTCACCGGC
Source organism: Kosmotogaceae bacterium UBA1373 (assembly GCA_002305955.1). Taxonomy (GTDB): domain Bacteria; phylum Thermotogota; class Thermotogae; order Petrotogales; family Kosmotogaceae; genus Mesotoga. The sequence continues at coordinate 31,681 of DBRH01000029.1, read as the reverse complement.
CCTGACAATCTTTTCCTGATCGTTCATTTCCCAGATCTCGAAACTACCGGAGAGCTCTGTGGAGATTTTCGACTCGAATTCGGACCTTTCATCGGAGGCGACGGCAGGCGCCCAGCCCCAGATGGTCATGTCACCCTTAGAAAGGATGGGACGCACGAAGGTTTCGAACTCACGGCGCTCGACGCTTTCGCTGGACTCGAAAAAAAGTGAGAGACTCTCTAGTTCGTAAGCGCGCATATCGCGAATCGCCTGCGATACAAAAGTCGCTTTGCTTATCGCCAGGCTTTCGAAGGCTTCGTTTCTCGAGCTTTTCTGGTTTTCGTTCACAGAAAAAGCGGCCATGAAAGTTATCGTCAGAGAAATGAAAAGAACCGTTATAGCGTCGAGGTATCTTGGGAAGCGCTTCTCCCGTCTCTCCTGGGGAAGGGCCTTCTTCCACCACGTAAGCGCGAGCCCGATCACAGAAAAAAACAGCAACAGCACCGAGAGAACTATCATCGGAAGAGTCTTTTCCAGGATAATGCCGTTCCAGTTCTTTATATCCAGATCTATTCCAAGCGCTGCGATGGCCTCTCCTGAGAGCTCGTCCACTACCGGAACCGTTGCGCTCGCCCACGTGCCCCAATTGTCTTTTATAGGTGACTCAACTGTCGATTTCTTTTCCTTAAAGACCTTTCGATCGTTTTCCGTGGCGCCCCTGTATGGGTCACCCGGCAGAGACTCGTCGGTTGATCCGGGGAGCTCCGAATCTATGAAAAAGTAGATCTCTCCATCCTCTCTAATTCCCATGAGGTAGATGAAGCGGTACTGGGGAAAAATCTTCTTGACCTGGATTAGTTGTTGCTTCAACCTCAAATAGGCGGGATTGGCGAGGTCATCGATGGTACCGTGCAGAGATTTAAGGCGAGCCTTGTTCAACGCGGCTTCTAGAAGTTTGGCCTCGTTCAGCAATTCGTTGCTGAGGCTGTTCCTGGCCCTTTCCGCAGTGACAAGACACAAAGAGATTCCCGCAAGCGAAACGACCAGAACGACTAAGATAGTTGTAAGGGTTCTTCCAGCTTTCATTCGAGAAGTCACATTTCCACTCCTGGTGAGACCATCGAAGTTACTCACGGTCAACCGTTTCTTTTGTATCCCCACAATTTATGATTTTAACATGTCATCATCCGTAAATTATAGCCTGAATCGATCAGGTTCTCCAGATCAGCCAGCATAAAACGTTTGGAGCTATCGATTGGTTAGAAAATCAGCAACGAGAAGGGGTTTGCGGGCAATGACCGTAAGTAGAAGATCGATCTGTATCTTCACATATCGAGAGTGTGTTGAAACGATCATAATCACATCGGGAATTTAGGTATAATTTTCTGGAAGGAGGATGATAACGATGAGTATATCTACCATGACGGGCGACGAAGGCCAGACGAGTCTCTGGAGTGGCGAGCGCGTGGATAAAGACAGTCTGAGGGTGGAGGCCTACGGGACTGTAGATGAACTGAACTCCTTTCTCGCAGAGGCGAAACACCACACCTGTGAAGAGGTGAGTCGATACATACTTTCTGTACAGAGATTCCTCTTCAAAGTCGGAGGACAGCTGGCGTCTAAGGACGTTCAATATGTCGAGCCGGTTAGCGAGGAGGACGTTGAAAAACTTACGAAAAGCGTCCACTACTTCGAAGAGATCGTTGGCCTCAAAGGATTCGTGATTCCAGGAAGCACGATCGCATCGGCGAAGCTGGATATCTGCAGAACGATAGCCAGAAGAGCCGAGAGAAGGATAATAGCGCTCTCCAGACTTGAAAAAGTCCCCGGTCCTGTCAGAAAGTACATCAACAGGCTCTCGGATTTTCTTTATATCATAGCAAGATACGAGGAATTCAAAGAGAAAAAACTCCTTTACAAGAACGATGTCGAGTGATAAAAAATAAACCGCTTCAAGCATATCGCGGTTAAAAAATGGCCGATCAGTTTCTTGAAATCGATTATAGCCTTTTCGAAAGGCGATTCGACGCGGTTACCTGTAACTGATCCTGGGTATACCGTCCTTCATGCAGGAACCGAAACTGTAAGCTACCGAATCGGTGTTCATTCCGGGTAGAAAGAAAACGGTTATCATCTCGTCCACATCTTGACCGTTTTCTTCCCATATTCGTAGTGTGATATTCTTCAGTTCCTCTTCGGTGACAGAAGGCTTTATGAGCATTATTCTGGCCGTGCGCCGTTTCCAGGCCTTTCCAAAATCACGTATCATAACTACAGAATAGTTTCCATCCCGCTCGACTGCCATGATACTCCCTCCATCGTAGTAATGCATATATAATACATCATGTTACAAAAAATTTCCAAGTGCCATTAATACTTCAATAATTAAGTAGAGATAAATCTTAGTTAGGTTTGGAAATCATAGTTGCTTCATTCGTCGCCGGTTAAAGGCGATTCCTGCTCTCCTTTTCAGTCAGCTATCACGAAGATAGCTGAACGGACCATTTCAAAACCTGTCAATTCTATACTGACTATACGTGGCTGTGAATCGGAACTATAAAGTTAATATGTTAAAGAAACTATGTATTACACATGAGGTAGCGGTGCAACAAGACATCTCAGACGAGTAGTTGAGAGAGCGGGAAGAACGGTTCTTAGTTCCGACGCTGCACATCCAGGTTTTTCGTTCTTGGTTAAGGAACGGGATCCTCTATCTCTAAGCCAGGGCCAGGATCCCTGTTTTTCTCCCTCCCGTCATGCCAGACCCCGATCCGGCATTCCGGTCTTACCCACAACCTACTAACAACCATTACTTGACATCAGTCTGACTACCTGAGGCAACCGGTATTACGAACGATACTGGCATTTTCGGTATGACGGTCAATTTCTCTGACAACATCATATTGAGATCGCGATCTGGAATCTTCATCTTCGTTGAAAAACACATTTAACATATACTATACTATTTCGTGATAATAGTACTGTGTTATATACAGTATAATCATGTCAACACAATACCGAGGTGATGATATGGATATAGGAAAGCTTGCCACGGAAATGAACAGGGGATTCATCCAGTTGTTGATGATGGTTATGCTCGATGAGCCAATGTACGGGTACGAAATCGTGAGAACACTCCAGGAACGCAATTTCCTCATAGACGAGAACACTCTTTACCCCCTATTGAGACGCCTGGAGGAGAAAGATATACTGGCGAGCGAGTGGAGAGTCGAGGAAAACAAACCGAGGAAGTACTATTCAATCTCTAGTGAAGGAAGAAAAGTTAGAGAGGAACTACTGAAAATCTGGCAAGAACAGGACAAACTGATAAAAAGCTTCGTTGGGGAGGAATGAAAATGGAAAGATTGAAAAAGTACCTGGACAACGTTAGGACTTTTCTACCGGGGAGGCAGCCGGAAAAAGTCGATGAGATCTTGAGAGAGATAGAGAGCCATATACTGGAGCGGGCAGAACGCGAGCACGGAGAGATAAACGATACCAGCCTCGCAATGGCGATAAAAGAGTACGGTTCACCCGAGCAGGTCGCTGCCAGGTACTACGAAGATGGCCCTATAATAGCCCCTCATCTTAAAAATTATCTATTCATGTACAGCGGAATAATCTTCGCGATCCACATCGGGCTCCATCTCCTGAGTCTGATCTTCGGAGATAACGGAGCGATCTTCAAATTCAGCAGTACGGATTTGCTGGGCGTCCTGTCACAGCTTCCAGTAACCTTTGTCTTCGATTTCGGTCTGGTCAGTCTTATCCTTTATTTCGTCACTAAAGCGGGCGCTACATCGAGCCTCCCGTACTTCACATGGTTTCTGAAGAGCGAGAAAATTCCCACTCAAGCCCAGAGAATAGCCAGCCTTGTGGCATCGATAATAGGAGCGGTGATCACATACCTGGGCTTCACTTACGGACCGGTTTATTTCGTCGACGGTCAGATGAACACGCTGGCCATAGCTGCGCTTGACACTATGAAATACGGCCTCTTCCTCGGCTTTGGAATACTGGTTATCTCGTCGATCTTCAACCTGATAAACGTGTTCAACTACTCCAGAATAGTGAAGATAGCCTCCGACATCGCCGGGCTGATTTTTCTTCTACTCGTAGTCTCACCCGATTACTCCGGAAGAATAGCCGATTTCCTCAGCATATCTCCGGAAAGCACCGGCCACCCGCTCCTGATCGGAATACTCGTTTTCATAGCTTTAGTGACCATAATAGAGCTTGTCATCGAGACCATAAGGTTCTGGGCGAGCAGAATAGTGACATCCACCAACATGTAAGAACCCTATTGTCTATAACCTTAATTTGATGTTTTCGAACTCTTGCTCCTGATTCTCTCTCGAGAGGAAATTAGGAGCAAGAGACGCTATTAAGCAATAACTGGTTTGACGGGGATCACCGTCTCAATCTCTCTTCGACGCTTCCGTCGGGAAGAACGAATTCGTAAGAGGAATCGCTGAGGTCTTCGAGCTGAAATCTTTCGCAATCTTTCCATCTATCGTGGCAATACATATTGATCCATTCGCTGTCTATCTTTCCCTGTTCGTAAGCCTTCACTATGGGACACTCATGATAATTACTGCAACTGTCGCTTTCCACTAGCGGGACACCTCCACTGGATATTTCATTACTAATGTTATCACATGGGGCGGGAAAAACAAGTATCTTTACCTTCGGGCCTGTCGATTTCCTTATACAATGGCCTTCTCTCGTTATAAAATATAACGAATGGGAGACAATAACTTGGGGGTGATTGGATGTCCAGAAGGATTTTTCTGGCGATAATTGTTGTTCTTTTACTGATAGCGCTTTCGGGCTGTATCAATATCTTGAGGAAATATCAGGTGACTATCACCAGCACACCTCTGCTTGAGAGTGTGACCGTTGGAAAGAGGGAGAGAGAGCTTCCCTATGGGACGACCGCGAAGAGAGGCGAGAAGATCCTTATCAAGGCTCCTCTCGTCCCCGGATACGACTTTGCCGGATGGCTCGTGAACAACGACCTCAAGGAAGAGGCCAACGTTGAGATAATAATCGAAGAGAACACGGCTATAAAAGCTATCTACATTCCGAAGCTAGTGAATGAAATCACTCTGGGCGGGAAGGGCGACGAAGCCGGTTCCGGCCTGATAGTGGAGAGCACTTCGAGCCTGGTGGCCGGCGTTACATCCAACTCGACCGACAGTAACCTTATAGTCGCCAGCAACGGCGGATTCGACTTCTGGGTTCCTCCACTGGAATATATTTCAAACAGCTTTCTGGTCTCGCCCCGAAAGGCTCACGGCGGTTCGGGCGATGAGTTTCTCTCAGACACGACCCGGATAACCGGTGGTACCGTTTCGGTTGGCTGGACAGATTCGCAAGATATACCTTTCACAGGTAGCGGCTATCCATATCACGGTGGAATAGACGCCTATGCGATCATGCTGCTGAACGACGGCACACTCGGCTGGCAGACGTACATAGGTGGAAGCGGCGACGATTACGCCCATTCGGTAAACATAACTGTCGGTGAACGTTTGATCCTTACCGGATCGACCGGCTCGAACGATTCTAACTTCGAGGGTACCGGCCACCACGGCGACATAGACGGCTGGGTATCGATAATGAGCTCTTACGGAACCCTCGTATCGAAGTTGAGGAAATCCTTCGGCGGCAGTGGTATAGATGAGCTCTTCTACGGTGTCCAGACACGCGACGGCGGTTACCTTCTCTGCGGCTATTCCAGGTCCAGCGACGGTGATCTGAAGAACATCGACCGGTCTCAGGGCGAGGATCTCTGGATTCTCAAGGTCGATGAGGAACTCAACATTCTCTGGCAGGACCTCCTCGGTGGTACGGCAGACGAGAGAGCCCATGTGGTTAAAGAGGTTAGCGACGGTTTGATCGTAGCCGGTTACACGGCCTCCACCGGAAGGGATGTAAATGACCATAAGGGTGGAAAGGACATCTGGGTCTTGAAATTCAAAGACGATGGAGAACTATTGTGGAGCAAAACGTACGGCGGCACGGACGATGAAGAGGCCTTCGATATCATAGAGACTGCCGACGGAGGCTACGCCGTGTGCGGCTATACAAAATCTACCAACCGTGACGTGAGGGCTAACAAAGGTATGAGCGACATCTGGGTGATTAAGCTCGGAACTGACGGCTACCTGGAATGGGAAGCCACTTTCGGAGGTACTCAGAACGACGGCGGCAGGAGAATCGGAGAGACGGAAAAGAGAGAGTTGATAGTGATCGGTACGACCTCCTCCAACGACAGAGACGTTCTCAGCGGCCTCCACGGTGGGACAGACGCCTGGCTTCTGCGTCTGGGCAAATGAGCGGCCGAAGGGACCGGAGTTGAGAGTAGAGACCGTAGTTGAAAGCGAAGTCGTCGAACTTCTTGCCAGAGCCGACATCTGCCCCGTCTGCTCGGCCCGTTCCAAAGCCGTGGACGGCTGGATTTACGGCGCCTTCTACAATCTGCTTCACAACGAAGATGCGAGGTTCAGGTTGAAATCGGGAGGGCTGTGTCGAGAGCACTCCAGACGGATCGTGGAAATGGCCAGAGAGAAATCCGATATCGGCAGTCTTCCGGTCTCGGTTGTCTTCAAAGAGCTGCTTTTCGGACAGCTCAACCTGATTGGTCCGGGCGAAAGAAAGCTCTTCAAAAGAGTTTCATCATCCAGAAACACCGGTGGCTGCCATCTCTGCGAAGTGTCCAGGGAGAGCGAAAAGAGGTACGTGATAGCCATAGCGAAGTTCTTCGATTCGGAGAAAATCAGAAAGCTGTATGAAGAGTCCTCCTCCATTCTGTGCATAGACCACGCGAGAGAGGTTGCCGCTTCCATGAGAGCGGCTACGGTCGAATGGTTCGTGACTCTTCAGAAAAGCAAGATCGAATCCGTGATCGAAATGCTCGAAAGGTACATCGGTAAAAACGACTACAGGAACACCTCGCCCATAGGCGAGGAGAGAAACGCCTGGCTTACCGCATCCAGGATAATCGGAGAGACCCGGGTCACTGGACGTAACGAATAACGTATTCGCCCGTGTTCACCAGTTCGAACGTCAGGAGATCCAGATATACCTTCTCGGAGATGGCCACACCCAGATAAGGCTGGTCTTTGAGCATGGACACTAGGCTCTCTTCGAGAAACGCCAGCTCCTCGGGGAGTCTTTTCTCATTGACGGGATCGTAAAACCTCAATCCGATATCCCTGTAATAAAGCAGCCGTTCTCCATCGATTTCTACCGGTGAGAAATACGAGTCGCGGTGAACGAGCCGCTTTTCCGGTATATGGTACAGAGAGAGGAGTCTGGGTTCGGGGGCCGTTCCCGTGTCTACCATCAAGACATCGTTCCACAGACCCATGAAGAAGTTCGGGCCGCTCTCTGCGACCAAGACCGATTTGGAAAAGAACCCGATTTTGAGCCCACCGGTGGGACCGGCCTGGACGACTTTCACCTCAAAGCCTGACATATCAGTTTGCATGAGTTCGTACACCACATAGTCGGAAAAGACATGAGCGCGCAGGAAACGCCAGTCCGAGAAAAACTCCGGCACCTGCGAGCCGCCAACAAGTGCCACCGTAAACGAAACGAATAAGACCAGAATTGCCACGGTCAACATAACTTTTCTCAAGAGAAACACCCCCCGGCTTTTTGCTTCAGAGAATAGACGATCCAAACTGGTAATAGGTTCTCTGAGAGAAAACGAGAAGGCCCCTCACGGGGCCCGTAGAAGAAAGGTCTTACTTTGAAGTGTCCGGGGTGTTCAAGAAAGTTATTGCATTCCGTTTAGGGTGATATCTCCGTTGGATGTTCTGAGAGAAAGATCAAGATCCCTCCAGTTGTTTATTTCGGCTCTCAGATCGTTCTTGTCGATCTTTTCGAAAGAGATCGATCTGAAGCCCTGAACATCAACATTTCCGTTGGATGTAGCAGCAGTCAAAAAGGCTCCTGCGGTCCAGGGAAGCTTGAAATCTATCTTTCCGTTGCTTGTGTAGATCTCCAGTCTTCCGGTCGGAGACGTGAGCAACTTGGCGACTACCGATCCGTTGCTCGTCTTAAAATAATTGTCTCCGTAAAGCTTGCAAAGGTTGATCTTATAACCGCCGTTCGAAGTCACCGAATAGATGCTGCCCTCGAAGCCGGTAATGCTTATGTTGCCGTTGCTAGACTCTATGACGCACTCCCCGGATATCCCCGAAATACTCACCGAACCGTTAGATGTCTTATAAAAGTGAGATTCATACAGTTCCCTCGGAACATAAACGGTCATTGAAACTCCGTAATTTATTCCGCCGGGTCGATCGGTTCTACTGAGCCCTATCTCGAGGGTCTCTCCCAGATTGCTCCAGACAACGTCAAGAGAGTTGTTGAAGGCCTTTACCTGCGAACTGTTCAATCCTGACACGAACTTCGTTCCCGTCACTCTTACGTAGTCCTTCTCCCAGACCAGAACGGTGAGCGAACCGTTTGTACCGGTGACTTTGAGGGCCTTCGTTTCAAGAATATCGATTTCCTTCTCGTACTGACTGTTGATTCTCGTCGTGAAGATCAGCGAGCAGCCCGTCGAAAGAAATAACAGCACAAAAACCAGTGGAATTAAAACCAGTGTCTTCTTCATCGATCTACCTCATATACCCATAGTAATTCTGTACATCTTCGAATGAATCTCGAAAGTGATTTTATCTAAACTCTCGTAATTACGGGAATAACTCTTCTTTTTCATAATAATCATCTCCTTTTTCGGTGTTTGTTATTCTAATCATTGATAATATACTTTATAAAATTCAATTTGTCAATGCTCATATTCATATTTATTTTTTAAGAGCCAAATATTTCTAATTTATCTGTGTATAGTTTGAAAAAGACCCATGAAAGAGAAAGATTGCATTCGCAATGCCAGTAACTTCCGGCGGTAAATTTGCTTTCTAATAATGGTTGAGTAGGTTNNGGTTCTTTTTCTCTTTCGAAAGACGGGTCCATGATCCGGGGAAGGACCAAGGACGGTTCTTCCCGCGAGCAATTTACTTCCCGGTTCGGTCTGGACGGCTCTCTCTTCGGAGGAGCCAGATGTATAGCAGCACTACGGGAAAAACCAGCAATCCCGTTACTCCCAGGGCCAGGGTAGTTGAACTAAGGGCTATCAGGCCGATTATCGGGCCTCCGATTATCTGGCCGAGCGAATCGAACTGTCTGGCCACAGAGATTACCGTCGCCCTCACGCCGGAAACCTCTATTTGTCTGTTGATAAAGCTTGCGTAGAGAGGATAATCGTTCCGCCTGGCCACGAAACCCGCCCAGTAGAAGGCCAGGGCCAGCGGGAAGTTGCCGCTGAGGGCGAATCCGATGAAAGCCACGGCCAGGATGGTGTTCAGGATGACCAGGTAGGATAGCAGGAGCTTTGAAGAGTTACGGGAAGACAGTCTTTTAAGGAAAGATAGAACGGCGATGCTCAAAACCATGGCACCGGAGTTTATCACCCCGAACCACAGCACGTAACGTAATCCAAATTCCTCGGTTATCTTCAGATCTTCGAGAAACTTCAGTATCCAGAGTCTGTCGAACCCTTCGCTGTAGAGACCTATCCCCAAACTGATGAAGAGGATTATCGTCAGGCTCGCTGAAGTCCTTATCTGTCCAAGGCCGTCTGCGAGAGTGGAAAGAAAGTCTTTCAGGGGTTTGCCCCGGTGCTTAGGNNNAAGTTCAAAGCAAACAGTCCGAGGAGAACGCTGGCCCATATTCCCGCGAGCGAGCCGATCTGTTCGAACTGAGCGCCTTTCACAAGCACGGAGTCAAGGTTCTCAATTCCGCTCTCATCGGCGACCCAGGCTATATCGGCGCCACTCAGGAATGTATATCCGGCGCCGGCGATTATCTGTGCCAGAAGGATGGTCCAGAAAAAGGGCAGGCTCCCCTCGAGGATGAAGCTGACACCCAGCACGGTTAGTCCTGTGATGATCGATCTTCTCCTGCCGTACATATCGGCGAAGACACCCGTGGGTATTTCGAAGAGGAGTGCCGAGGTTTCGACCACGGTTCCAACGAGAACCAACTGGAGAGGATTCAGCCCTACCGATTCGACGAAGTAGATGCCGTTGATGGTGAATACTAGATTGAAGAGAAAATAGACGGAACCGCTGTACAGGTAATACAGTTTTTCTGGCTTCATCGAACCACCGGTCTCCGGAGAATCAATCGCGAAAGACCCTCAGAGAATTCAAAACTGCGAGTAACGCCACACCAACATCTGCAAAAACCGCTCCCCACATGCTGACCAGCCCGAAAGCCCCAAGAACTATGAAGAGCGCCTTTGTTCCTATGGCCAGACATATGTTCTGAAGTATTATACTCCGTGTTCTTCTGGCAATCGCTATCGCTCTCGATACCTGCAATGGAGAATCATCGGATATCACTATATCGGCCGTTTCTATCACTGCATCGGAGCCAATCCTTCCCATCGCTATGCCGACGTCGGATCTGGCGATCACCGGCGCGTCGTTTATACCGTCACCCACGAACGCTACCTTACAGCCCGTCCGGGAAGATCTCTCCAGCGTTTCGAGCTTCCCTTCAGGGTTCAGTCCGCCCTCGTACCAGTCCAGGCCAAGCTCGCCCGAAATGGCTGCGGCCACATCGGGGGAATCTCCGGTGAGCATCGCGATGCTTGCCAGGCCCTGGTCGCGGAGAGATTCGATCGCCATTTTTGAATCTTCTTTCAATCTATCGGAGATATCGATCGTTCCCGACAGCTTTCCGCCAACTGTAAGATAGATCTTCGACTTACCCTTCGCAGCCGGGAGAATGGTCGAACCTCGCAGTATTCTTTCATTGCCCAGCGCTATCTCCTTGCCTTCGACGGTCGCGTGAACTCCTTCACCCGGTATCTCCCTGTAGTCGCTAACGGCGAGAAGATATTCTTTTTTGAAACCGATCGAGAAGGCGTGATCGACAATCGATCTGGCGATAGGGTGGTTCGAGTTGCTCTCCACACTCGCGGCGATCAACATCGCTTCCGCCGGCGCCATTCCGTTGTGGCCGGAGATTTCGCTTATCCCGAACCTTCCCTCTGTGAGCGTGCCCGTCTTGTCGAAAAGGACCGTATCTATCCCGGCCAGTGCTTCGAGATAGTTGCTCCCTTTGACCAGCACACCGTATCTGGAAGCCTTTCCGATACCGGCGAAATACCCGAGCGGCACTGATATCACAAGGGCGCAGGGACAGGAAATGACTAACAGAATAAGAGCTCTGTGGAACCATTCGCCGTAATTTCCTCCGGTAAAAAGGGGCGGTACCGTGGCAAGAAAGGCGGCGATCAAAACTACTATGGGCGTGTAGATACGCGAGAATTTCGTGATGAAGCGTTCAGTCCTGGATTTTCTGGAAGAGGCCTCTTCGACCATCTGGAGCATTCTGCTGGTGTATGATCGCTCTAGGCTGGCCGTGGCCTCTACCTCTATCAGGCCGGTACTATTGATCGTCCCGGCGACGACTCCGTAACCTTCGCCGGCCTTCACCGGTCTGCTCTCGCCCGTTAGAAGCGAAAGGTCTAGCCAGGTCTCACCGGAAGCGATCGAGCCGTCCAGGGGGATCCTCTCACCCGGTTTGACCACGAACCTGTCTCCGGCGACCATAGACGAGGCAGGAACTGCCGCTAACCCCTCTGGCGTAACTCTGTTCACCGTCTCGGCCTTCAGATCGACCAGTGAGGAAATAGATTTTCTCGATCTGGCGAGCGCCATGCCTTCAAGAATCTCTCCGGCGTTGTAGAAAAGCATCACAGCCACGGCCTCCGGCAGCTCGTGGATCAGAAAGGCCCCAACGGTGGCCAGGGTCATGAGAAAGTTTTCATCGAAGAGCCTTCCATGAAGAATATTTCTCCCGGCTTTCAGAAGCACACCGTTTCCAGCCAGTATATAGGCCAGTATGTATATTCCGTACTCGAGCGGTTCGTACCTTCCGTGAAGGTATCGGCCGGTGATCAGTGCGAAGAGATAGACGACGCAAGATAGGAGCAGAATCCCGAATTTTCTCGTAACAGTGGAACCGCCTGAATCCACGGTGATTCCGGCACCCGGTTCGACACTAGATATGATTCTGTTTATCTCTTCTATGTCACCATCTTCGATTATCAGCGATTGCGAGGCAAGATCTATCTTCGCACTGTAACCCATCTTCTTTATCCTGTCCTCGATTTTGGCAGCGCAGACAGGACAGTCAAGTCCCTTGATTCTGTGTTTTGTCTTCAATGCGACTCCTCTTCGAAATGCTCTCTCGCCGTCTTGACGAGTACAAGTATATGTTCGTCGGCCAGCGCGTAGTAAACGGCTTTTCCTTCTCTTCTGCTCCTGACCAGCCTCAATTCCTTCAAAAGCTTAAGATGATGGGAGATCGTGGGCAACGTAAGATTGAGTACCCTGGCCAGGTCACAGGTGCAGAGCTCGGTGATCGACAAGAGATACACGATCCTGGTTCTTGTTTCGTCTCCCAGGACCCTGAACAGCTTTGAAAGCCCGGAGACTTCACTTGCCTTAAGCCTTAAAAAAGCCGTATCTGTTTTATTTTCATGTTCATAGCAACAATCAACCATCGGGATCTCTTCCTTTCAATTAGACAGCTGTCTAATCGATTATAGACTTTCTGACCACCGGCCGTCAAGCCGACCGTCACGTTGATCGGTTGTATAATCGTAATGATTGGGAAGGGAGGTAATATCGATGGGTGAAAACGGGAAGAGAGCCGAAGGTTTTGTCGAAGTAAAAGGCGGAAAGATCTGGTACTGCGTCGAGGGGGCGGATAAGAGCGGAATCCCGCTGATAATTCTACATGGAGGCCCCGGCACCCCTCACGATTACCTCGAACCGCTTTCGGCTTTGTCTGACGAAAGGCCGGTTATTTTCTACGATCAACTGGGTTGTGGAAGGTCCGACAGGCCTTCCGATAAAAGTCTCTGGACCGTGGAACATTTCGTCGGCGAATTGAATCTTCTTAAGGAACGTCTTAGACTTGGAAGAGTACACATCCTGGGGCAGTCCTGGGGAACTATCCTGGCCTGCGAATACTACTTCTTCAAACCTGAAGAGGTAGTCAGCATGGTACTATCCGGACCGGCTATGAGCATTCCACAATTCGAAAAGGACGTTAGAAAACTGCTTGCCTTCCTGCCTAAAGAAAGGCAAAACGCCATACACAGAGCCGAAGCAAGCGGTCGCTTCGACTCTCGGGAATACGCCGATGCGATGAGGACCTTTTACAACCGCCATGTCTGCCGTCTCGATCCGTGGCCGGATTGCTTGAACAGGACTCTCGAAGGGATGGGCACGGCCGTTTATGAATACATGTACGGACCGAGCGAGTTCACGGTCACGGGCACGCTTAGAAATTACAGTTGTGTTCATAGACTGGGGGAGATAGAGGTTCCGGTTCTCCTGACATGTGGCAGATTCGACGAGGCGACGCCCTCGACGATAGAGCTTTACCGTAGGGAGATAGTCAACTGTGAAATGAAAATTATCGAAGACGCTTCCCACGAACACCACCTGGAGAAGCCCGAAGAATACATGGAGACCGTTAGAAGCTTTTTGAAAAAAGTCGAGAGTCATGGACCGAGAAAATACTTCGAATGAAGGTAGCTACGCCGACCGGGAAAGACGCTTGAAGATTCTGACTTACAAAATCAGGGGTTATCACGGTTCAGGAAAAGCATCAAAAAACATATCCAGGCTGTAAGGTGATAATCCTTCCGGCCGTTTTTTCCAAGGATCTCGAACTCATGAAAACTAGTGGATAAATTTTGCCGGCCTTTGCCATTCCTCAATTAGCTGAGATATAAAAAAGGGCGGGTCTCTCCGCCCTTTTTTATCTTTGAGAGCTCACATCACCGGCACTTCTTCGAGCGCGGCTCTATAGATAATGATCTTAGTACCGGCGGGGATCCTCTCGACCCTTTTCAAATCGGGGTTGTATTTCATGATCTCGGAGGCGTCTATTCCGTACATTTCCGAGATCGTTCTTAGCGTTTCATTCCAGCCGACCGTGTGGATGAGACCGGTTCCAACCGACCAGTTGCGATCGAGAGTTGCGCTAACGGCAACTCTTTCAAGTACGTAATCGGCGATTATCTCGGAGACTTCGAGCATTACCTCTCTCACGACCGGTTTGCCCTGGAACATAGTGTATCCGCCACCGCCACCGGCACGGTAGTTGTTCAGGACCACTTCGTATTCGCCGTCCATATCCAGAGGTCTTCCCATGTAACGGACGCTCAATACTCTCTCTCCGACGGGCCTGTCTGCGGCTACTATATACTCTATGCCTTCCCAAATGTCGTAGTTGTAATGGAGCGGCTTGGGATTGATCCAGCTGTCTGTGACCACTATCTCGCCGTCTTCATAGGTGAAGTACTCGGCGCTCTTTTCGAGAGCGGCCTTGATATCTGCGCCGGTGACCTTTATCACCTTTAAAGTGTTCGGATAGATATAAACGGCGTTTATATCCCTTATCGTTATAGGTCCGGTCTTCCATCCCTTTATATCGTTAGTGAAGAGCGCAACGGAAGATATCGGCGCCCCCGTTACGAAGCTCTGGACCCTGTTCACGAACTCGATCAAAGAGTTATCGGCCAGTCTGGCGACGAACGGGTCGTCGATGTAGAAGTCGCCTATCGCTATACCTACCGGCTGGTCGAGCCATTTCTGTACGCGGTCTTCGAAATTCTGGAACATCGCCATTACCTCGGAGTCGGCATCGTAGTTGGCCATAGAAATTTGGGCAATGTTTCTATTCACTATTTCCCATTTTCCATTCTTCTTTTCGAGTACGAGATCTATCTTGCCTGCGACCTTTCCCCAGTTGGAAGGCTGAGAGATCACAGTGCCGTCTATAACCTCGGCGATAGTCCTGTGCTGGTGGCCGGTGAGAAGTACATCGATGCCTTTCACTTCCTTGAGAATCTGGTAACCGACGTTTTCTCCAAGCAATTCCTCGGTCGGCGCACCGGTCTTCAGATCTCTCTCGAAGCCGCCGTGATAGGCAACCACCAGAACATCTACCTTTTCCCTGAGCTGGGGAACGTATTCTAAAGCGGTTGACACAGGATCCAGGAAGTTCAGCCCGGCTATGTGTTTGGGTTCCTCCCAGTTGGGGATGAAGCTCGTCGTAAGACCGAGAACCCCGACCCTGATTGTGTCGCCTTCAAAGGGCACTTCCACGATTACGTATGGTGCGAAAGCCGCCTCACCGCTGCTTTCGAAGACTATGTTGGCGCTCAACATCGGGAAACCGGCTTCACCGATGGCCCTTTCGAGTATAGAGGGACCGTAGTTGAATTCGTGATTTCCTATCACGCTTGCGATGAAACCCATATGGTTCAATGCCGCTATCATGGGATTTTCGCCAGAGTTATCCACTTTCGCATAGTAATATGCCAGCGGCGTACCCTGAATCAGATCTCCCGTATCTATGGCGAGTGTGTTGGGATTGCTCTTTCTCATTTCGCTCAGAAACGCCGATATCTTCGCCAGACCGACAGCCGAAAACTTACCGGTCGCGTAATCCACCGGGAAGATATTACCGTGGATATCACTGGTATGAATTATAGATAGATTTACTTGCGTAGCGAAGACCAGAACGGCTAAAGATATCACCACAAACATCGCCAGAAAAAGCTTGCGCATTGTTACCCCCTCCTCTCAGTTGAACTCGTTGATCGCTCGCTCTGCAAAAAACGGGGATGTCGCCCGTACGACATCCCCCGGTGTTTATTTTTTATCTCTCTCCCAATTTGGCGTCGATCATCATTATTCCGTTGGTGTGATCGCCCACTTTTTTGAGCAGTTTGACGATATCCCTGAAGTTTCTCTCTTCCTCGACCTGTTCTGTAACGTACCACTGCAGGAAATCGTTAGTGGCGTAATCGCCCTCTTCGTCGGAAACGGTCACGAGGTTGTGAATCCTCGATGTGATGTACTTCTCGTGTTCGAGGCCCTTCTCGAAAATATCCAGCAGAGATTTGAACTCTCCTTCGGGCTTTTCGAGCCCGGGTATCTCTATGGTTCCATCCACATCCTTTAGGTACCCAACAAATTTCATTGCGTGTTCTTCCTCTTCCTTGGCCTGCTTCCACATGAAATTCGCCGTTCCGAAATACGCGTTCTTGTGAGCCCAGGCCGCCATGGCCATATAGATGAAGGCCGATTCGTACTCGGCCTTTATCTGTGCGTTCAGTTCCTTCTCCATTCTCGTCGTTATCATAGACTGGACCTCCTTAGTTATTGTGGTGTGTTCTTCCAGAATATTTTACCACCGGTACAATGCCAGTCAAAGAATGGATATGACTGTTAAACAAGCGGTAGTATAATATTTCTGTACCTCCGTTCGTATGTCTTGAGCGCAGCGGGTGGAGGTGTTTTTTGTTGAAGAGACGCTCTTTCAAATTTTGGATAAGCAATAGTGTAAGGGTATAATTCTTACGTCGGAAGAACCAACTTCTCGCAAAGGGGGTAAGACAGTGAAAAGATTCCTGCTCATTCTCACGCTCTTGTTAGTTACTACCGCGATGCTGGCCGCTCCGCTCAGGGTTGCCTTCATCTACGTTGCGCCGATCGGCGATGGTGGCTGGAGCTTCATGCACAACCAGGGCAGACTGTATCTGGAGAAAGTCTTCGGTAGCGATATTGTCACTGACTTCATTGAAAACGTACCAGAGGGTGCCGAGGGTGAAAGCGTTTTCAGAGGCTACGCTCAAAGAGGTTACGATCTCGTTTTCGGGACCAGTTTCGGCTACATGGACAGCATGGTGAAGGTCTCCAAGTCCTTCCCGAAAACCACTTTCATGCATTGTTCCGGTTACCAGGTTACAGATAACCTGGGTACCTACTTCGGGAGAATGTACGAACCGAGGTTCCTCAGCGGTCTTGTGGCCGGTGCGATGACCAAGACCAACATAATCGGTTATGTCGCCGCCTTCCCGATTCCCGAAGTTATAAGGGGAATAAACGCCTTCGCGATGGGTGTTCAGTACGTAAATCCACAGGCGAAGGTACACGTGGTCTGGTCCAACACCTGGTTCGATCCGGCAAGAGAAAAGGAAGCCGCGGTATCGCTGCTCGATATAGGGGCCGACGTGATCGCACAGCATCAGGATTCTCCGGCACCGCAACAGGCGGCCGAGGACAGGGGCGTTTATTCGATCGGTTACAACAGCGACATGAGCGCCTTCGCTCCGAAAGCCTTCCTCGCGGCACCGGTCTGGAACTGGGGTCCCTACTACGAAAAAATCGTGAGAAGCGTCATGGATGGTACCTGGACCAACGCGCAGTACTGGGGCGGTATAAATGACGGAGCCGTCGATATCGTTCTCAGCGACCTTGTTCCCAGCGGTGTTGCCAAGCTCGTGATGTCCATGAGAAATGCAATCGTCAAAGGCGATATGCATCCCTTCGTCGGACCTATCTACGACCAGGCCGGCAATCTGAAGTACGCCGAAGGCGAAATACCTTCCGACGGCGATCTTCTCAGCATGGACTGGTTCATAAACAACGTAGTAGGTAAGATACAGTGATCTCCCGGGGGCCGTCAGGCCCCCTTATTTCCTCTTGCTGGAGTGATTTCTTTGGAAGACTTTCCCGTTCTTGAGATGAAACATATTTCCAAATCCTTTCCGGGTGTCATGGCCAACGACGACATATCTCTGCAGTTGAAGAAGGGAGAGGTACACGCTCTCCTGGGAGAAAACGGCGCCGGCAAGACTACCTTGATGAATATTCTTTTCGGAATCTATCACGCCGACCGGGGCGAAGTTTTCATAAACAACGGCAAAGTATCAATAACCTCGCCCAGTCACGCGCTCAAATACGGTATCGGCATGGTTCAACAGCACTTCACCCTGGTGCCGTCGTTCACGGTGGCCGAAAACGTGGTTCTAGGTTTGAAGGATTTCGGGTTTGTCATAAAGACGAAAACGGTAGAATCGAAAATAAAGGAACTTTCGGAGGCCTACGGACTTCCGGTGAATCCACGCGCGCGGGTCTGGACTCTTTCGGTCGGGGAGAGGCAGCGAATCGAAATCCTGAAGCTGCTGTACACGGGTGCCGGCATAATCATACTCGACGAGCCGACGGCCGTTCTAACCCCACAGGAGAGCGATATGCTTTTCAAAGCCATAAGGAAGCTAGTCAGCGAAGGTTCCTCGGTGATTTTCATAAGCCACAAGCTAGACGAAGTGCTCGCGATAAGCGACAGGATAACCGTCTTGCGTGGCGGTAAAGTTGTCGGTACGGTCGAGAGAGAAAAGATAGACCGGCGCGGTCTGGTTAGAATGATGGTCGGCAGAGATGTGCTCCTCGACCAGGAGAAACCGGTGGTGGAAACTGGTAGAGCTATTCTCAAGATAGAGAATCTCAACGTCAAAAACGACAAAGATCTCATGTCGGTCAGGGATCTCAGCCTGGAGATCAGATCGGGTGAGATTCTCGGAATAGCCGGTGTTGCCGGCAACGGTCAGCGAGAATTGGCCGAAGCCATCTACGGTCTGAGAAAGAAAGTTTCCGGAAGGATAGAACTCGACGGGCACGAGTTGAGACAGGGTAACGTGGCCGAAAGGATCAGAGCCGGCCTCAGTTTTATCCCCCAGGACAGGAAAACCATGGCGACATGTCCTAACCTGTCGGTGATGAGCAATCTATTCATGAAGAACTCGATCTGCGAACTGGTACATTGCTCCCCGTGGAAACTCGACGGCAGGCGGATGCACTCGAAGGCCGACGAATTGATCGGCGAGTTCTCTATATCGACGCCCTCGGCTAAAACCGAGGTCAGGTATCTTTCCGGCGGGAATTTGCAGAAGGTCGTTCTGGCCAGAGAGCTCTCGAACGAACCAAAAGTCATAATCGCAGAACACCCCACCAGAGGTCTGGATATCGGCGCGATGGAGTTCGTTTACAAGTCCCTTCTCTCGCAGAAGGAAAGGGGAGCGGCCATACTACTTCTAGCCGGAGAGCTGTACGAGATCTTCAGACTTTCCGATAGGGTGGCGGTGATCTATGAAGGACAGATTATGGGCTACACTCCGCCTGACCCTTCATATATCGAAGAGATAGGCTTCATGATGGCCGGCGCAAGGCAGGAGGATCACTGAGATGAAGATCAGAATAGAGAAGAGACTCGAGATACCCCGATACGCCGGGATTATCGTGCCGGTTATATCAGTGGCGGTAGCCCTGCTGATTATGGGAATTATACTCCTGGTTTTCTTCGTGGGCCGCCTGGGAAATCTTTCATCGGCCTTCAGGGAAACTGTAGAGGCTTACAAAGAGATGCTTACGTGGCCTTTCGCGAACAGGTATGGACTGTTCAGCACATTCATGAGGATGGTACCCTTGGCCTTTGTGGCGCTCGGCCTATCCTTTGCCTACAGGATGAAGATCTGGAACATAGGCGGCGAAGGGCAGCTTTACATGGGCGCTATGGTTTCTACATGGGGTGCTCTTTTCCTTTTCAAAGACGTGAAATCACCTTTGATCATGATTGTCCTGCTTTCGATCGTCGGCGCCGCTGCGGGGGCGGCCTGGGCGTTGATACCGGCGCTCATGAAGGCCTTCGCACGAACGGACGAGATAGTCGTGACTCTCATGTTGAACTATGTGGCCATCTTCTGGGTCGATTACCTCGTGTACGGCCCGTGGAAAGACCCGAAAGGGTACGGCTTCCCCGGAACGGCGCCCTTCCCCGACCAGGCCAGGCTTCCCTCCTTTTTCGACGACGAGTTCCATATAGGGGTCTTCATAGCTCTGGCTGTCGCTGTACTGCTTCAATACATATACAGGAAGACCGGCTGGGGTTTCAATTCTCAAATCGTCGGCGACAACCTGCTGGCCGCAAGATATTCGGGGATAAATGTCAGGAACTACACTATAATCGCCCTTGTTGTCAGCGGCGCGATAGCCGGTCTTGGAGGTGCGGTGCAGATGATGGGTGTTCAGCACAGACTGCAACACGGGTTTTCGCCAGGCTACGGTTATACGGCCATAATAGTTGCCTGGCTTGCCAAGTTGAATCCTCTCGCCATACTGCTGGTCTCATTTCTCTTTGGAGGTCTGCTCGTCGGTAACGACCAGCTGCAGATGTTCTACAAACTTCCAATGGCTCTCATCTCCGTCTTTCAGGGCCTGGTGCTCTTCTGCCTGCTTGGCGGAGAGGCCGTGTCCAAATACAGGCTTGCGATCGTAAAGGAGGTGCCGGAAAATGAATGATCTACCCTCCTTCGTAATATCCACTCTACAGGCGACTGTGAGGGCGGGAACCCCCCTTCTTTTCGCCGTTCTCGGTACGATCTTCACCGAGAGATCGGGAGTAATGAATCTCGGGCTTGAAGGGCTGATGCTGGTCGGAGCCATAGGCGGGTTTATGGCATCCTACAACACATCGAGCCTCGTCGCAGCCGTTCTGGTAGCCATGCTGGCCGGGGCCGTGCTCGGACTTATTCATGCTTTTTTCACGGTCACGCTCAAGATCAACCAGATCGTGAGCGGACTCGCTATAACTATGCTCGGCACCGGAATCAGCGGCCTCTGGGGCAAGGACTACATAGGAGTTATAGCCAGAAGATTCAATCCCATAAAGATTCCCCTGCTGTCGGACATACCCTACATCGGCAGGATATTTTTCGAGCACGATATGCTGGTTTATATAAGCTTCGTGCTCGTCCCGGTCATGTGGTTCGTGATCTACAAAACCAGGGCCGGCATGACGCTCAGAGCGGTAGGAGAATCGCCGGACGCCGCAGACGCAAAGGGAATCAACGTTTTCGCGGTCAGGTATCTCTTCACGATTCTAGGAGCCTCCATCACGGCGATCGGCGGCGCTTATCTCTCGCTAGCCTACAACTCGATGTGGATAGAGAACATGACGGCCGGGAGGGGGTGGATTGCCATTGCACTCGTGCTGTTTGCCACGTGGGATCCCTTCAAGGCTCTGATCGGAGCCTATCTCTTCGGTGGAATAACTGCCCTGGGGCTGAGGCTCCAGGCCATCGGTGCCCATATCTCCCCGGATTTCTTGAAGATGCTACCTTACTTGCTCACGATAGCCGTTCTCTTCTTCACCTCGACCGACGCTCTCAAAAGAAAGGTCGGTGCCCCCGCTTCTCTGGGCGTACCTTACTCGAGGGAAGAAAGAACGTAACGAAAAAAATAATTTTATGTACTGCCTTGACCCGTAACATTGTTTTGTGGTATAAAATATCAAACGAAGTTTTTGGAGGTAAACAGTGATGATTCGGGCAACCCTGGTAAGCTTTGCATACGCTTATTGGTTTAGGAGGAACGTCCTTTCTACGGACTCCTCCAGTGTGTGCTTGAGTTAAAATACACGAAGGAGAATAGAGAGAGAGGACGTTGAGAAACGTCCTCTCTCTCTTTTTATATCAGGAGGGATGTAGAATGAAGCGGGTTCTTGTATGTGTGGTACTACTTTTAGGTGTTCTTGGATTATCGTTGCAAACGGTGGCAATCACGGCGATTGTGGAACATCCGGCTCTGGATTCAGTCAGGGAGGGAATCATCGATGTTCTGGCCGAAAACGGCTTCAAAGACGGGGAGAACATCAAGATCGATTTCCAGAACGCTCAGGGTTCGGTTTCTACGGCAGTAACGATCGCGAAGCAGTTTATCTCTCTAAACCCTGCGGTGATGATAGGAATAGCGACACCTTCCGCCCAGGCTCTGGTAAACGCAACAAAAACGATCCCCGTTGTCTTCAGCGCGGTGACTGACCCAGTAAGTGCAAACCTCGTACCTTCCTTCGGAAAAAACCCCGGCAACGTAGTAGGAATTAGCGATATGACCCCCGTAAAGACACAGATTCAACTCTTGAAACTCGCCATTCCCGACGTCAAAACGATCGGCGTCATCTACAACTCAGGCGAGGCCAACTCGGTAACCATCAGGCAGTTCGCAAAAGAGGCCTGTGATGCCCTCGGATTGAACCTCATAGATATAACCGGCTCTACGACCGTCGAAATAGTGGCTTCTCTCAACGCCCAGATAAGAGATGTGGACGCCATATACATAGGGACCGACAACACGGCCGCATCCAGTATGGAGTCGATTTCCACCGTCGCCCTCAGGGAAAAGGTCGCCATAGTAGCCGCCGATATCGATATTGCAAGAACCGGGGGACTGATCGGTTTTGGTTTCAACTACTACCAGATAGGCAGATCTACCGGAGATCTCGTGGTTCAGATCCTGAACGGCGTAAGCCCGTCGGAACTCGAGACCAAAATACTCGGACAGGAATCACTGATACTTTTCGTCAATACAGACATAGCCGAACAGCTCGCAATAAACCTTCCTCAGTCAATACTGGACAGGGCAGACCTTGTAGTTGAAGACGGCGTAGAAAAAACAAGGTGATCTGATGGCGATATTGGAACAGGGACTGATTATTGGCCTCATGGCCCTGGGAGTCTATATCTCTTTCAGAATAGTTGATCTTCCCGACCTGACGACGGACGGCTCTTTCGCCCTCGGAGCCGCCGTCGCTGTTAGAGCTGTGGTTGCCGGAATACCCGCCTGGTTAGCGATTACACTGGCGGCTATGTTCGGAGCGGTGGCCGGAAGCGTAACGGGAACGATACACAGGAAATTCAAGGTCAACGTTCTGCTGGCCGGAATCTTAGTCATGACAATGCTTTACTCGGTAAATCTCAGGGTTATGGGAGGTCCTAATCTCCCCGTTCCAAGAGTGGTGGCGGAAAAGAGTACACAGAGTTTCGAAGAGATGAGTGGCGGCACCGGTCTTGATGATCTGTTCGGAGAGTTAGAAGTCAAAACTCAGGAACGCGCCCTCAAGACCGGTTCTGTTGTCAAAAATATCTTCAACAACGATCTGGACGGCTCCGATCTGCTTCTCATAATACTCATAATATCGGCCGTGATAATACTGCTGACGACAATTCTCAGATCCGATCCGGGAATGGTGCTGAGGGCCTTTGGCAGCAACCCGTCGGGGATAGTCGCTTTCGGCGTTTCCCAGGATACCCTCGCCGTAGTCGGCCTGACGATATCCAACTTCATCGTTGGACTGAGCGGCGGACTTTTCGCCCTGTACAGCGGGTTCTCCGATGCGACGATCGGTCAGGGAATGGTCGTAACGGGACTGGCGTCGGTGATTATGGGAGAGATCCTTCTGGGAAGAGTCAAGCTTTTCTACGGTCTTCTCTCGCCTATAATCGGCGGAGTGATATACCAGACGCTTCTCTCGCTGGCGATGAGGTATGGTTACAGGATCGGATTCCTGGCCAGCGATATGAAGCTTCTGACTGCCGTATTCATAATAGTTGTAATAGGTCTGCGTCAGATATCCACGGCCAATGGAAAGAGGAAAGTGAAACTGGAGGTGAAAAAATTATGGTCGAATTCAAAAATCTCACAGTGACATACAACCAGGGACTGGAAAACCAGAAGATTGCTCTGGAAGAAGTGAATATGAAGATACTCGAAGGCCAGTTCATAACGATAGTCGGACCCAACGGGGCCGGAAAATCGACGCTCCTCAAAGTCATACTCGGCGAGGTAAAACCGACGGAAGGTCTCTACATGATAGACGGTAAAGTGATGAACAACATGAAACCACACAGGTTAGCCTGTTTCATAGGGAGAGTCTATCAGGACCCGAACACCGGCATCTTTCCGGCTCTGACCATAGCGGAGAACCTCATAATCGCCTCGAAAAAGGGCGGGCGCTCCATGAAGTTCAGCAAAGTTAAGGAAGAGGCCATTTCACTCCTCGCGAACCTGGGGCTTGGACTGGAAACACGCCTCAAGACTAAGGCCGGAGAGCTGTCCGGAGGCCAGAAACAGTCGCTGGCAATGGTAATGGCGATCCTTTCAAGGCCGAGACTGCTCCTGCTGGACGAACATACGGCCGCTCTGGATCCCGTCAGCGCGCAGAAGGTTATGGAGCTGACCCAGAGGATAAACAGAGAGTACGATGTCACGATAGTGATGATAACCCATAACATGGAGTTTGCAAACGCCTATGGCGAAAGGCTTTTGAGGTTGATCGACGGAAGAGTAGCCCAGGACGGCGTCAGGGACCTCAAGGTGAGGGCCGTCGCCGCGCTATGTTGATCTATGGCGTATTCCTCCTGTAAAGAAGCTCTTGAGGACCATAAGAGATAAATTTCCCGCGTACCGGGAAATGTAATTCACGAAAAGTCTGGCGGAACGCCTGCTCTTGAGAAGAAGAACATTTCCCTGAAGGTTGGCGTGAAATCGTCTTCTAAAGGCATCTGCAACCTGGAGATGCCTCACGATCGGGTACAACCTCTCCAGATATCTCTGACCGGCGGTCTTCCCTTTGATCCCGTCCTCCAGGATCGACAGGGCGGCCTGCCTTCCGGAATCGAGGGCGAAATCTATCCCCTCTCCCGTCCAGTTATCCACCAGACCCGCGCTGTCCCCTGCAAAGAAAAGCCCCTCGAAAGCCCTGTTCAATTCGAGAACCTTCTCCGTGTTGAAGAGCGGCATAGGAGTGCCCATAAGCTCTACGTCTTCATCGAAGGTCTTTTTTACCAGCGTCGCCATCTCTTCGTAAGCCAGAATGTTCGGCGCATCCGGATAGACGCCGCCGCCGATCGAGTCGAAGGATTCTCCGGGAAACTTCCAGAGATACCCATCCTGTATAAAGGTTATGGAGGCGTTTCCCGTCGGTGAGCTGTAACCGTGGTAGATTATCCCGTATTCGGGAGGTTCCAGATTGACCAGTTTCGCTCCGAACACACCTCCGGCAACGATAACGAACTTGCTTTCGATCTCGAGGTTTTCGCCTTTGACTAGAAAACCGCAGTCAGTTTTTTCGATCTCTCTGACTCTGGAAACGACGAAATCACCTTCTCTCTCGATCACCGATTTGAGAAGAGAGTGATCGAACTCCTTGCGATCCACCGTGAAAAACAGAGGACGCTTCGACATATACGTCACCATATCTCTGGCCACACCCTCGTCTATGCTTCTGAAAGAGAGCTCTCTCGTTTCGAAGCCTTCGGGTTCGATCTCCGGGAAGATCTCTCCTAGAACTCTAATTGAGCGTGGAGTCAGACCACCTCCACAGCCCTTGTAACGGGGAAAGGTTTTCGAATCGAAAAGAGTGAAATCGATACCCTCCCTGCCGAGAATCCTGGCGGCGGCCAAACCGGCCGGTCCGGCGCCAACCACGGTAACCGTTCTAGTCATTGGTCTTCACCCTCAATCTCATTATCATCAGCGCCACAACCATCTCGAACGCTATCAGTACTAGTATGAATATTATACCGGCATACATGCCGAAGATCTGGCCCAGGAGGCCTACCAGATAATTGGCCATGGCCCCGCCGAGCGAAGAGGCAACCGTAAAAAGACCAAGTGCAAAGGCTATTCCGTTCTTCATACGCGATATCAGAATGGCCTGCAGGGTTGGAAAGGTACCGGAAAAACCGAATCCGGCGAAGATTACGGCCACGCCGATCCACACCGCGGACTTCATCAACAGCGCTGCGCCAAAAGACAGAAACGAGATGACCGTCATAAACAAGAGGGAGAGCTCATACCCTAGTTTTTCGACTACAAAGCCCGCAACCAGTCGCCCGACCAGGATACCGCTCCAGAGAAGCGCCGGAAAGATACTGGCGTACCTCATCTCTATGCCTTTCGACTCGAACACGAAACTCGAAAGCCAGGAAGTAAAACCTATCTCGTAGGCTACATACAGAAAAACTCCGGCCAGGATTAGCCAGAAGATCTTCTGCGAAAATAGTTCCTTTTTGTAGCGCGAGATCTTTTCATCCGTTCCCGTATAAGGAATCCTGTACAGCATCGGCGTGAAAAAGAGTAGAGGAACGGCCGCGAAGAGGGCAACGAAGAAGGGCTTCCACCAGGAATTGTAATCTACGAGAAAAGCGGCGACGATGAATGGAGAAATGATCGAACCGACGGCGAACAGTGAATGCATTAGATTCAAAGCGCTTCCCGGTTTCCGGTACTTCAGACCGGAGACCCCGATACCGATCGAAGTCTCAGTGGCGCCGGTCCCGAAGCTCAGAGCCATGCTACCGATGAGTAACAGCCAGAAACTTCTTCCGATCGAGAGCAGAACAAGCGAGCCGGCAATGAAAGAAATACCCATCGTAAGCAACTTGAACGGCCCCACACGGTTAGAAAGAGTGCTCACCACGATCGCCGAAAACATGAACGCAATAGTCGGAAGCGAAAGCAGAATTCCAGCGATCTGGTGATCTATGCCGAAACTCTTCTCAATAGCCGGGAGTGCGCTTCCGAGTATTATCGAAGTGAAACCGAATAAAAAAAACGCGTACGACGAAATCGAGCTGAAAACCCTCTTGATATCCATGATTGAATTCTATCACGTCGCTGCAATTGATGACATACAAGCCAGTGGCAGAAGTTTCCCACATGAACTCGAAAAAGAGAGAGCGAGTGGAGCTATAACCCTGGAGCCGTATTCGATTAAGCTATCTCATTCGGGCGAAAAGGTCCTCTTCCGGATAGTCCGTTTTTATTCCTTGATTCTCCATACGTGGACGATCGTTCTTTCGCCTTCTCCCGAAGGGCTCTCGCGTCCGGGTTCGAAGACGTAGAAGAGGCGATTTGCACGATCGTAGCAGCAGGCCCCCAGATGGTATTTCTCCTGTTTTCCGTGAACGTAATAGAGCACGTCGTCAACGTTCAGATGGGCGTATGGCTGTACCTGATAGGGTTCCAGCACTCCCTGCGCCACTTTGGCCAGATCCGACGTATCGTAGAAGAGGAACCAGCCTTCGAAGTAGAGGCTCCACCAGCCGCGGAGATAGGGAAACTCACAGTCGTCCATGCATTCTCGCAGAGTATCGCCGTACCATGCTTCGCTCATCCCTTTGGTTCCGACGAAGACCACCGCGGATCTGTCGCCCGCGGTGAGCCAGGCTCCTCCGGTCCATTCGTCCGAATGGGCGTAACCGTTCATCTGGTACCACGGATCGGGTTCTCCCTCGAAGTAATCGGAGTACTTGATCAGAACAACCGACTGGAGAGTCGTTCCGTCGGGAGGTGGGTTACCCTGATTCCAGGGGCCGATAGCCGCCAGCGTAGGCCCGAAACCGGACCATCCGCCATCCCGGTACCGTCCCGTCGCCAGACGCATTCCAGGTGTGTAGAGATCGGCCCATTCAGAAGGGATCGCGAAAAGGTAGTCGTTCCCGTTGTACGGATTGATCCCTTCTATCCTCCAGGCTCCGGCCGGGCGGGGATCATCCAGATCGGTCTCGCACCACATATGCGTATAGAAGTATTCGTCCTGGAAATGCGCACCCCAGCAGAGATACAGTTTCCTGGAACTCTGTGCTCCCTGCGGCTCCAGTATTTCGAGTCCCACGCGGGGCATCTCTTCGGCCCAGGCGAAGAGTCCGTCCTTGACATCGGCAAACGGCTGGAGGGTACGGGCAGTGTTGAGGTCCGAAATGCTCCTGGTGGGTGAGATCACCGGGACTGGTATATCTATTTCCGAGACAAGGTTCCAGACATCGTGGCCCGTACCGTAGATGGAGCCGGGAAAGCCGTCCTTCTTCCCTTTCGGATCGCCCGACGGGTCGTAGGTCATAGACATGCCTCCCCACTCCCAGCTTTCTGCATCCGGTGTCCCGTCTATCCACTGCGGCACCAGAAAGGCACCCAGATACTCGAAATCTTCGGGCATTATCCGTCCAGTGGCGACGGCAGTGTCCGTAAAGCACAGAAAAACTGCTGTAACCAGTAGCGTGAAGAGAACTCTCTTTAAATCTTTCATGCCATTTTCCCTCCTTCACTTGAACGAGAGCTTTTGACGGTGAATTCTTCAACGAAAGCACGAGAGTTCGTCAGGTAGTTTTGATTAACCGGCAGCGGAAAGTGGAATACGACCAATTATAGACCATAAAGAACCATGGAGGGTGGTGAGTGGTGGTGAGTAAGAACCGAGAGAAAGAGCATCGAGAGTTCGCTTCGCTCACGAGAAGGCGAGAGCGAAAATAGGAACTGACGATGCTCCACACGCCTCTTACTCTCTCTTCTCTCTCTCCTCATCTCGCTCTTTCCGAGGACGGCTCTTCGCTCTTTCGCTGTATAATTGATTCAACAGCCGGAACCCGTCGAACCGCTTTTCTTGTTCAACCATCGCTTAATTGCGGTGAGCAACTCATTTGGGAGGTTTTGTATGAAAAGAATTGTTCTTACTTTCTTCTGTCTTTTATTGTTGGTGGGAATTGGCTTTTCAGTAATTACCGCGAGTGTCGGAAAGCTGCAGGCTTCAAATACCGGTATGGTCGCGGCCGGAAACCCGTACGCCGCCGCTGCCGGTGCCGAGATTCTCGAGAAAGGTGGAAACGCTATCGATGCGGCGATCGCCGTCAGTCTAGCGCTGGGGGTCGTTGAACCCTACGCTTCGGGAATCGGTGGAGAGGGTTACGCTGTCGTTTCCTTCAACGGAGAAAAGATCGCCGTCGACTTCAGGAGCTCGGCACCGGGACTTGCCTCTATTGCCACCGCGGCTGAGCTTGGTTTGAAGGCTTCCGATTTCAGGACCGGGCCGTTGAGCATCTGTACGCCGGGTGTTCTGGCCGGCATCATCGAACTCTGGCTTTATGGAGGCTCTCTCCCATTCGCAGAATTGATCGCACCTGCGATAAGGCTCGCGAGCGAAGGCTTTGAAGTCAACTACACATTCGCCTCATCGTGTGGTGGTAGCTACGATGTCCTGCTCGAAAACGCCCCCGGTTTCCTGAAAGAAGGTCTTTTCGCCTGGGAAGCCGGTGACATAGCCACCAATCCTGAACTGGCGGAAACCTACAAGTATCTGGCGGAGAACGGTCCGCAGGCCTTCTACAATGGAACGCTTGCCGACAAGATCGATGCTCTGATGCAGTCCAGGGGCGGCCTGCTGAGGAAGAGCGACCTCGTCAATTACAGGGCGCTTGTAAAAACGCCGCTTCACGGTACTTACAGAGAATACGACCTATTCGTTCCTGGCATACCGGTCGGGGGTCCCTATTTGCTGGAGACTCTGAACATACTCGAGCATTTCAACCTCTCCGCGTTCGCCTGGGACGATCCGCTGGTGATGAACATCATCAATCAGGCGCTCACGTTCGCGATGATCGATTTGCTCTCCTACAGCGGTGACCCGGCGTATGTTTACGTGCCGGTAGAAACCCTGATCAGCAAAGAATACTCCAAAACCAGGTTCATGAACATCGATCTTAACCAGGCTCTCGACAGCGCCCTTTACTACACCGACTATATCGGCAAACCCCATCTCTTTGAAGATACGGACTCTTACGTCGAAGCTCTGCTAGCTGAAGCGGGAGTCATAGAGTTGGTACCTTCTACCGCCGATGTCGGCCAGGATACGACGCATTTCGCCGTTATCGACAGAAATGGAAACGCCGTTGCATGGACACAGACTCTGTCAGGCTTCTTCGGTTCGGGCGTCTACCTTGACGGTTTCTTCATAAACAACGAAATGGGAAACTTCACCCTCGACGAGACTTCAAGGGGCCTCGTTCCGGGCAAGAGACCGGTTACCACGATCTGCCCGACGATAATCGAGAAGGACGGAAAAGTCGTGTACCTGATTGGAACACCGGGTGGATATTACATACAGTCCACCATAACAAATGTCATCGTTGACCTGATAGACTTTGGGATGACTCTCGACGAGGCCCAGATGACACCCAAGCTCATCGGATCTCCTAATTACCCGGAATTCAGAATGGAAACGGGCTTCCCCGAATCCTCGAGGCTTTTCCTGGAGAAGATAATGGGCCACAAGGTGAGAGAATTCCAGTTCCCCTACCGCTCTTTCGGCTCTCTAAACCTCATCCAGGTACAGCCCGACGGGCTCATGATAGGAATAGGAGCTTTCAGGAGAGAAGGAGGGGCATCGGCGCCGGAGTTTTAAGTTTTTGGAGAGTTGGAGCACTTAACCTGACGAGAGTTTCGGCTATGAACGGAGGTACTGCGCAATGAAAAAATTACTTGTAATACTGCTGATCCTCATGGGAACGTCGCTTTCGCTGGCGGTTTTCTTCAGGCCAGATATCCGGCCGGGTTACGGGGTCACGGAAACGAAGTGGCTCTCCTATTACTTCGAACCGCTAGAAGGTACCAACATGGACACGGTTGTCTACTTCATGGACAGCGGGAAAGCCGGGCCGACCTTCCTTCTGATGGGTGGCACACACGCCATGGAGATCGCGGGCACAGTAGCGGCGACTATATTCATAGAAAACGCGATAGTCGAGCGCGGCAGGGTGATCGTAATTCCCTTCAGCAACAGCAGCGGGGCTTCTATCGCCACGGTTTTCTATCCCAATCAGCCTGATCACTTTTTGCAAATACAGTCTAAGAGCGGGCCACGCTTCCTCGTCTATGGCGACAGGAACACAGATGTCAACGACCAGGGCCGGCCCGATCCGGAAGTGTATCTCCACTATCCTTCGGGTCAAGAATTACCCGGTTACGAGTCGAGAAACCTGAACCGCAATTACCCGGGACGGCCCGACGGAACTCCGACCGAGAAGCTCGCCTTCGCAATAATGGAGCTCATTAAGAAGGAGAACGTTGATTTCAACCTGGATATGCACGAGAGCGATACGCCGGACAATTACGACATCGTCAATGGAGTGAAAGTGCCCGGCGGCAGACTGGCCTACATGCTGGTATGTCACCAGAGAGGTATGGAGATCGGGGCTCTGGCAACTATGGAGATAGAGTTCAACTACGGAGTCTCGCTGAAACTGGAAGAATCGAACATCCAGTTCAGGGGACTAAGCCATAGAGAGATTGGCGATGCCACTGGGAGCATCTCTTTTCTGGTGGAATCTCCCAACCCCGGGTTCGACTTCATATGGCGCGAAAAACCCGACACGCTCTACGACGAAAAATATCCGCTAAAGCACAGAGTGGGAATGCACCTGGCGACCGTTGAGGCGCTGGTGAACAGCTACAACATGATGTTCGGCACCGATCTGGCCTACTCGAACATTCCCAACTACAACGATCTGATGCAAAAAGGATTCGAAGCGTACCTGAACTGACGAGATAAAAGCCGTCAGTGCGGGCGTTTCAACAACGAAAACAAACCGGAGGATCGTGTGCAAGTTGTCCTCCGGTTTTTGTAATCTGTCGTTGCGAAAAGTCGTTCTCCACCAACCGTCCGCCGTTGTATGCAGACCTCCGGAAGCGTTACAAGTGGTCCTTGAAAAGAGGGGAGAGCATCATGAGCCTTTCTCCTGCTGTTCCTATCGACCGACGGTTCTTTGTTAATTCAAATGTATTAGTTGAGACTTGAGTTTCCACAACGATTTGTAGTATCATTACTCATTAGCTCGCGAGGGAGTTGTCTGGCGAATCGGTTATACGAGTGTTTTTGAAGGCCAATTTCACCTAAATCCTCCTTATAGTTAGTGATTAATGCAGTAGATACCTCCATGATTCATTTTTTCCCTGTTTTTTATCGAATTCCCTCGCGTTTCTTCTCTTTCTTCTCGGCTTTATATAAGTATTATCCCGTCTTTGGCATCTATCAATGCCCATCATTATTTGTATGTGAATCGTTAATCAGATTCAAAAAACGTACGGCATTGAGAAAGCTACTCTAAACAACTTTTACCCAGGTGTCTCCGCTA
>DBRH01000006.1:905-17478 GCA_002305955.1 Kosmotogaceae bacterium UBA1373 | reverse complement strand
GCCGACCAGTAAGCTCCAAGAATCGCGAGGGCAAGCGTTACGACCGGCCAGATAGTGCTTCCCATACCCAGCGCCAGACCACCGGTGATGTTTATCGCGACACCGCTCTGGGTGTCTTTGGCGAGTTTCTTTGTGGGTTTGTACTGATCGGAAGTGTAGTATTCACTGAGCTTGGAGATTATTATACCTGCAATAAGGCCCGAGGCGATGGCGAAGAATAATCTCCATTTCGAAACGAAACCCGGACCGATGATGAAGGAATCTTTGAAAGGATAATCCGGTGCCGCTATGCCTATGACGATTGCCACCGATACCAGAACGAGCCCACCGGTGAAGAAATTCCCGAAACTGAGGCTTTTTTGTGCATCCTTTGTTTTCATGTTGGCCACGACCAGAACCCCTACGAGCGATGCCAGAACGCCGACACCGGCTATAAGGACAGGAAGAAGTATTAACCCGTAATACTGTGCTTCGGTCATTGTGCCGTGATCGGCGAACTTCATGAAGATGGCCAGAACTATTGCCGAAACGACCGAGGCCACATAGGATTCAAGAATATCCGCCCCGAGTCCGGCCACGTCTCCTACGTTGTCTCCAACGTTGTCGGCGATAGTTGCGGGATTTCTCGGGTCGTCCTCGTCTATATGTTCCTCTATCTTACCGACTAGATCGGCGCTCATGTCTGCAGCTTTGGTGTACATACCGCCACCGACTCTATCAAAGAGCGCGATCATACTGGCACCGAGCGAATAGGAGCTGATAATCATGACTCCATCTATATAGGAGATCGAACCGAAGGCTCTCGAAAGGTCGGTTATGTTCTCGAACAGGAAGGAGCTCTTGAAAATCAACATAAGCAAGGCCAGGCCAGTTAAAGAGAACCCCGCGACAGCCAGGCCCATGACCGAACCGCTGGAAAAGGCCACTTTGAAAGCACTCGAAAGACCCTGTTCTGCCCCGGCTGCGACCCTGGTGTTGGCTCTCGTGGCGGCGTACATACCTATAACTCCAGCCAACTCCGAGACAAGAGCTCCAAATAGCAATGCGATAGGATACTTGAAAGATTGGAAGATAACTCCCAGAACGGCGGCTATTATGACGGCCACCAGAAATATCTTTCTCGCTTCCTCTTCTAGAAAAGCCGACGCTCCTTCCTGAATGTACTTGGAAAGCTGTTGCATCTTGTCATTGCCCGGAGAGTAGCCGAGAGTTCTCTTCAGCATAATAAACGCGAATAACGTAGAGATAATACCTGCTACCAGTGGTAAGTACAAAGCATTCATCTGTTTCCCTCCCATGTTTCGACTATGTGAAGCGATCTATAAGACGACAAAATAAAAAATCAAAAATCCCAGCCTATGTCCCACCGCTCGACGGTGTCGCCCGGAATCCTCTCGATGAAGTCATGCCCGCTCCTGAATACATATCTGTTGCCAATCATGGGACGCGATCTGCCGCCCTTCTGTCTCATTATGTACAGATAATCCTTCGCCCTGGTTGCAGCAACATAGAATATCCTTTGCTCTTCTTCAAGGGAACCTTCCATTATGGCCATAGAGTTGGGAAAATCACCGGGATTAACTGCCAGAACGAAGACCACATCCCATTCAAGTCCCTTCGCCTGATGAACGGTAGTAAGAATTATAGAAGGGGTGCGCTCCCCGGACTCCTTCTCGATATCTATCTTCTCGCTAACAGCTAGATCTTCGAGCATATCGGCAAGCGAATCGTACCTACCGGCTATTTCCATAAGTCTTTCTATATCCAGGCGCCTCTCTCTCGCGTCTTGATGCTTTTCATCCAGATAGTCCCCATAAAAGCTCTCGTAGAACCTCCTTATGACTTCCGCGGGGAGTGCATCCGGTTCAAGACCTTCGAGAAGGACGATCAGGTTTTCAAGTCTAACTCTGTTGCTCGTATGAGACCTGATAACTTCAACCTGAAGATGGCCATCGTTTACGGCTGCGGATATCTCCTGTATTATACGGAAGGCTGTGGTATTTCCCACTCCGGGGTAGAGTCTGAGTACCCTTCCCCAGGAAATCTGATCCAGCGGGTTCTGAATAACTTTCATGATTGCCAGTACATCTTTCACATGAGCTGTTTCGGTGAATCTGGGACCGGAGAAGAGAGTGTAGTTCATTTTTCTCTTGTCCAGTTCCATCTGGAGTTCAAGCGAGTGAAAGTGCGATCTGTATAGAACGGCTATCCTATCCGGATCGATCCCGTCGTTTATGTGTTCCTGAATACGTTGGGCTACGAAAGAGGCCTCCTCGAGGTTATCCCAGGTCTCAGCTATTACAGGAAACGGTCCATCAAGCCTCACGGCTCTGAGTTCCTTCTCTATGGAATTTTCAGGGAAGATCCCATTGACCAATTTCACAATCTGCGGTGTAGAGCGGTAGTTGGTCTGTATTTTGAAGATCTGAGAATCCTTCATGTTCAAAAAATCGTAAACGTTTTCGAATCTGGCTCCTCTGAAAGAGTAGATAGACTGGGCATCGTCACCCACTACGATCAAGTTCCCGTGAACCGAGGAAAGCATTTCAACCAGCCTGAATTGAAGTATATTGGTATCCTGAAACTCATCGACCAGTATCCATTTGAACCTTTGCGATTCATGGGTAAGAATTGATGGATTCTCGTTGAAAAGCTTCAGGGCCATCAGTAGAAGATCGTCGTAATCGACGCAGTTCTGGGCTGCTTTCTCCCTGACATAGCGCTTCCAGATCTCCTCGATCTCGTCGTAAGAGCCTAGAAATTTCCTGTTCTGTCTCGTGATCGATTCTCTTAAAGAAGCCAGGACATTCACCGAGTAAGAATAAATGCCCTGCAAAACACCTGCAGATGGTAACGTGGAAGTGTTAATTACTTTGCGTTCTTCCAGAAGTTCTGTTCTGCAGTGCTTTATCAAATCCTTTGAGTCTTCTCTGTCGAGTATAGTGAAGTTCTCTTTCAGACCGGCTGCAGCCGAGTATTTTCGGAGGAAGTAATTGCAAATATGGTGAAAAGTACCGGCTAGCATTCCCTTCAAATCCGAGCTGCTGGTTCTTCTGGCTCTCTCGATCATCTCTCTAGAAGCAGCTCTGGTAAAGGTTACCAGCAGTATATTTTCGGGATTAATTCCTTTACTGACCAGGTAGGCAATCTTGTAAGTAATGACCCTCGTCTTGCCCGAGCCGGGGCCGGCAACTATCAAAGAGCGGGCGGAGGATTCTACGACAGCCTTCAGTTGCTCTTCATCGAGTCCTTCACTCACAAAAGTTGGAATGTCCCCGCTTTTAAGTGTGTACTTTTTCATAACAAACCCGTGACTCCCTTCTGCCAAATTTTACCACAATCAAGAATCGCCTTCATTGTCGAACAGTGCGATAAAAGTCATTTCTGGCTTTAAACTTTTAAGAGACTGGCAGGTCCGTTAAGGATCACGGGAAATTCTCTTTCACTCCAGATGAGAGGAGTTTGCCCATTCCACCAGTTCGATTGATGGGGATTGCGCGCCATTACTGACCCTCACGGTGGTAATTGAACAGTTTCCGATTCCGTAGGAAGGTCTCGAGAAGAACTCCCTGATATCTATCCCGCTGCAAATGAACGGCAGAGTCATAGTCAGGAAGCCACCGTGACTCACCAGTAGAACCTCACCAGTGTGATTTTCACTTGCAATAATATCTATGGCTTTCTTCATTCTGGCCATTATCTCCAGATGACTTTCTCCGTTCGGGATTTTATCGCTGGAGTTTCCGGAGATCCACTGAATCATAAGCCTCATGAAAGCCGATTCGGCCTCTCCCGAAATGAACTGCCCTTCGAGCTCCCCGACACTGAATTCTCTTATCTCATCCAGCACCACAGGCTCTATGCCCAGCCTTTTCTCAACTATCGCGGCACTCTGCTTTGCCCTCAGAATTGGCGAAGTGTATATTCTCTTTATATTTTTCAGAGCTAGTAATTCAGCCGCCAAAGCGGCCTGAGCTCTCCCTTCCTCGGTCAGAGGATAGCCATCGTCGCCATTGGCAAAGATTCTCTCTACATTTGCCTGGCTCTGTCCATGACGCATAAGATATACCGTCAGCATAATTCCCTCCAGAGTTTTCTTCGTTCACTACTAATGATAACAGCCTGAAAAGCAATCTGCACACGGACCGTTTCTGATTGGGTCTTCATAATTGATAGAAAGAAATTTTTTCTATTAAATTCTTTTAATGATAAGGCAGCATTTATAGATTAAAAGGCTATAAACAAGCTCAAATAGCTTTAATTGCCTTAAATATGGAACAGATAGATTTGAATACTTTTCCTCTAAATGGTATATTATGGTAGAAATTTTTTTCGGAGGTGAGTCGTGACATTCAACAGCGATCTGCTGGGAAGAATACAGCGCGAAAGCGATGACTTCACTCCTACAATGAAAAGAATTGCCGACGCGATACTCGAAAACCCCTCAGAAGCGGTCAATCTTTCAATTACTCAACTTATGAACAAATCACGCGTCGGTAGCGAATCTACGATCGTGAGATTTTACCGGCAGTTGGGTTTCGAGAGTTTTCATGAATTCAAAGTGACCATGGCTGCCGAAATCGCAGGTTCCTCTTTTTACCATCCGTACGAAGATATAAGAATCGACGATTCACCCGGAGCAGTGGTGAAGAAAATCTTCAATGGTTGTATAATGGCGCTCAAGGAAAACATGGAGAAAATCTCCAGTCAGGTGATAACCGGAGCCGTCGAACTGATTGAGAAAAGCAGAAGAATAATATGCATTGGTTACGGAGTTTCCGGCTCAATAGCCAACAACCTCTCCTTCAAGCTCAACCTTCTGGGAAAAGATGCTATTTACTGCCCGGATTCTCATACGAACGCGATTACTCTATCAAAGCTCAAGAAAGACGACTGTGTTTTTGCCATCTCACATTCCGGGGAGAGCAAGGATGTAGTCCTTCCCCTTCAAAAGGTCAGGAACACGGTGCGCATAATTGCGTTGACAGGCTTCATCGATTCGACGCTGGCTAAAATAGCCGATCTCTGTATCGTTACCTCGGTACCGGAGGAGATGAACATAAGAACCGACGCCATAGTTTCTAGATGTGTCCAGATGGTAGTTGTAGACTCTCTCTTCGCTTGTCTGGCTGTCAGAGAAGGCGAAGAATCGCTCGATACATTGTCTTTATCCAGAAAATCACTATCATACTTGAAATTTTAATTCTACCAGGAGGTGCAACATGGCTGTTTTCAAGGGAATTATCCCGCCAGTGCTAACGACGTTCGATTCGTCGGGAAAAGTGGATGACAAGTGTTATCTAAATCTGATAGATTTTCTCTCTCAGAAGGTACACGGTCTTTTTGTTTGTGGCACTTACGGTTCAGGGCCGCTCATGTCGGTCGAGGAAAGAAAACACGTAACCGAACTTGCGGTCGAAGGTGCTAAAGGCAGGGTCCCCGTAATAGCACATATCGGTGGGACCAGCCCTGATGATATCTTCGAACTGGCAAAGCATGCGAAAGAGGCAGGAGCGATGGCCGTGGCGACCGTTGTTCCATTTTACTTTTCTTATTCGCAGGCCGATATTGTAAGATTCTTCACCAAACTGGTCGAAATCTCGAGCTTACCCGTCTTCATTTACAACAATCCCAAAACTACAGGTGTAACAATCGATATTGACACTCTCAAAAAGCTTCAGGCAGTTGGATTATACGGTATCAAAGACTCGTCTTTCGATCTGTTGTACTTCTATGCTGTGAAACACAACATGGATATAGACAAGTTCTGCTACATAACAGGAACAGAAGCCTTCATAGTGCCGGCAGTTCCGCTCGGAGCCAAAGCGGCTATCTGTGGTCTCGCGAACGCACTACCCGAACCGGTAGTCGAACTCTACAACGAAACATCGGCAGCAAACTACGCCAGAGCGCTGGAACTTCAGGTGAGGGTAAACGAATTGAGAGACGTGCAGCACTACGCTCAAAGCATACCTGCAATCCATGCCATGCTCAAAATGAGAGGCATTCACTCCGGCTACCCGAGAATGCCGTACAGTCCGGTTGATGATTCGATCTACATAAAAATGGAAAAGACACTCATCGATAAGAAGGCGCTCTAGGGGGTGATGCTTTGAAAAGAGCTCTCGGTATGGGCGAAATAATGATTCAAATGAATCCGACGGAAAAGGGAGCTCTCAGATTCCAAACGCTTTTCGAGAGGCACGTGGCCGGTTCTGAAGCGAACGCAATCATCCAGATGCAGCGCCTGGGAATAGAGTGTTCCTTCCTGACATCGGTTGGGGCCGATGAATTTGGTAAGGTGATCCTTTCGACGCTGAGGTCTGAGGGAGTCAACACTGAGGGCGTGCTCGAAGACGAAAAGAACCCGACCGCAGTTTACTTCGTTCAGAGAAGCTACCCGGTTCCCGAAAAGACGATGGTCTTCTACTACCGAAAAGGTTCGGCTGCGAGCAACTACGGTTCGCAGCAACTGAAAGATAGTTATTTCGATGGAATCGACCTCTTTCTCGTGAGCGGTATTACACCGGCTTTGAGCGACAGTTGTCGAGATGCCGCCATGAAAGGGGTTGATATGGCAAAAAAACACGGAGCCCTGGTCGCCTTCGATACAAACATCAGGATCAACCTTCTCAAAACCAGAGAGAACGCCCTGAAGACTCTCGAGCCATTTATAAGGAAGGCCGATATACTTTTCACCGGAGCCGGGGATTTGAACATGCTGTTCGACGGCGATCTGGAGAAATCAAAAGAATCTATCAAGAAAATGGCTGAGGTCGCGAAACTGATAGTCTTCAAGAAGGGTTCAGGCGGGGTCGAGGCTTTCACTGGTGGGAGGAGGTATTCGATGCCCTCATACAAAGTGCCGGTGATCGATGAACTCGGAGCCGGAGATGCCTGTGACGGAGCCTTCCTGGCTAGTTATCTATTGGGGAAATCGATTGAAGAATCATTGAAGTACGCTAATGTGGCCGGCGCTATAACGGTGAGTTTGAAAGGCGATATTGAGCCGCTACCGGACTGGAAGGCTATTGAGACGTTCTTGAACGTCCATGAAGCCGGTGAAAAGAAGTTGTTGAGGTGATTTTGTGAGCTGTGAGATTTATTCCTTCGGAGAACCACTGGCTGGTTTCTATGCAAA
Source organism: Kosmotogaceae bacterium UBA1373 (assembly GCA_002305955.1). GTDB lineage: Bacteria > Thermotogota > Thermotogae > Petrotogales > Kosmotogaceae > Mesotoga. The sequence continues at coordinate 10,337 of DBRH01000006.1, read as the reverse complement.
AGACCAGCGTAGACTTTCACAGATCGGGGATTTCCACATGACCTGGGGTGGTGACACCTCAAATGTTGTCGTCGCTTCTGCCAGGCTCGGAAGGAGCTCGGGATACATAACGAGAATAGGAAACGATTCCTTCGGTCGTGGGTTGATGGAACTCTGGGAAAGCAATGGTGTCGATACGACGAACGTGATAATCGATGAAGAGTCACCGACCGGAATGTATTTTGTGAGCTTTAACGGCGAAAGACATGAATTTGACTACCGCCGTAAGGACGCAGCAGCCAGAAAGTTCGGACCGGCCGACGCGGAAAAAATTTCACTAGAGGGCGTGAAAATCTTCCATCTGAGCGGTATTTCTCAGGCAATTAGTCGTGAATGCCTTGAAGCGAGCTTCGTGCTCATAAAACGTGCCAGGGCTCTCGGGGCGAAGATCTCTTACGACCTCAACTACCGGGGTAAGCTCTGGTCGAGCGAGCTGGCAAGGGCGGTATATCTAAAGACTATTACGGATTTTGCTGATATAGTCTCCTTCAACGAAGAAGAGATGGAGATTCTCTCCCTTCAAGGCTCTCCGGTCGAAGCAGTTATGGAAGTCATGAACATGGGACCCGGGATAGTGGCCTTCAGAAGAGGATCTCAGGGAGCGATACTCGGCACGAATGAAGGAATCTTCGAGGGGAAGGCTAAAAAAGTAAAAGTTGCCGATACGGTAGGCGCCGGGGATGCCTTCACGGCTTCGCTCCTTTGCTGCAATCTCGAAAACACGGGAACGCAAGAAACACTTGAGTTTGCTTTGAGAGCCGCTGCCCTCACCTGTACCGCAACAGGTTCGACCGAAGGGCAGCCGACCAGGAAACAGGTAATGGATTTTTCCGGGGGAAACCCTGTTACCCAATAGGAGGTGTTTTTGATGAAGAAGCTTTTAGTGTTTCTGGTAATTGCTTTGATCGCTTCGTCTCTGTTGTTTAGTGTCGATTATCCCAGAAAAGCCGTGTCGGTAATCTGCCCATGGGGTGCTGGCGGTGGAACCGACCGTGTTGCGAGATATGTTGCAGACGAGTTGAGCAAGGCCCTCGGACAGCCTTTCACAGTTGTCAACAGAACAGGTGGCGGTGGAGCGGTAGGTCACAGCGCCGGTGTCTATGCTGCTCCGGATGGCTATACTATTACCCTTGTAACTCTGGAGATAGCTAACATGCACTGGTTAGGCCTTACAACGATTACTTATGACGACTTCGATTATATTGCACAGTTCAACGAAGACGCCGCAGGTGTCATAGTAAAGGCCGATGCCCCATGGAATACTGTCCATGAACTTCTGGCAGATATCAAGGCAAATCCGAACAAGTTCTTCTTCTCAGGTTCGAGCGCGGCATCCATTTGGGATCTGGCGAGGATCGGAATGTTCAGTGAGGCAGGAGTTCCAGTGGATTCCGTTACATGGATACCGACGACAGGGGCGGCGCCTTCGATAATTGAACTGCTTGGCGGCCACGTCGATGTTATAACCTGTTCGATCGCCGAAGCTGCTTCCCAGCTTGACAGCGGCCAGCTAAAGGCTCTGGCTGTTATGTCAGATGAAAGGCTCCAGAGGTTCCCCAACGTTCCCACACTTAAAGAACAGGGAATCAACTGGTCGGCTGGTACGTGGAGAGGCATCTCCGTACCGAAGAATACTCCGACCGATGTCAAAGCGATCCTCGAGGCTGAAGTACTCAAGATTGCAAATTCCGAGGCTTTCAAAGAATTCATGGATATCAACGGCTTTGGTATCAAGATAAGAAATGGAGTGGAATTCTACGAATTTGCCAAGCAACAGGACAGCGCCTGGAAATCTGTGCTCGAACTCGGAGGATTCATTCAGTAATTGCCGTTAACGGGTGGCCCGGAGGGCTACCCGTTTCTTCAATTAAGTAATCGGGGTGATTGGATGAACATAAAAAACATTTTCTTTGGGATTTCACTTCTGGTACTTTCCGGTCTTATTTTCTTTTTCGGCTCGTCCTTCCCGAACTACGTGGTGCGGGGAAACAAGTTACCAGGACCGAAGTTTTTCCCTTTCACGATGGCTGTAATCATAATCATACTGGGCGCATACTACATCATCAAGAGCCTGATAATGATAAAGCTAAAAAGGATTCCTAAGGACGCTGCTCTTGCACCTTCTGACAAAATCACTTTAGACGGTATAAAAAATGTAATAGCGATTATCGCGGGAATAATTGTCTTCGTACCTTTGATAAACTTGCTGGGCTTCATTCTTGGAGCCACGATCATATCTACAGCTTTGATGATAATTCTAAACGTCAAGGTCTGGCGTTCTTTAGTATATTCGGTGATTCTGGTGGTCGCTATTTTCTTGATATTCGGCATGGTTTTCAAGATTCCGCTTCCCGAGGGAATCGTTGTGGCCATGTTCCAGGGGTGATCGTATGGATATTATTCTCTCGATCTTAAGCCCGGATGTGATATTCCCCGTACTTTTCGCCATGACTTTCGGCATTTTCGTCGGTGGATTGCCCGGTCTAACGGCTACCATGGCAGTTGCTTTGATAATACCTATCAGTTATTACATGAGCCCTCTAGCGGGTCTGGGAATGGTACTGGGGGTTTCTTTCACATCGATCTTCTCCGGCGATATCCCCGCGACTTTTCTCAGGATTCCGGGAACTCCAGCCTCTGGAGCGGCCACCTTAGATGGTTTCGAACTGGCGAAGAAAGGGAAGGGCTCGCTGGCGCTGACGCTGGATCTCTTCTGCTCGGCGATCGGCGGGTTAATCGGAATACTTTTACTCATATTAATTGCACCGCCACTGGCAAATTTTGCCCTTCAGTTCACCAATTTCGAATACTTCTGGCTCGGGCTTTTTGGCTTGAGTATGAGCGCCGTTTTGAGCAAGGGAAACATGATGAAAGGACTGACATCGGCCGTCCTGGGACTTGCGATATCTACAATTGGTATCGATATAACCACGGGATACCCGCGCTTCACTTTTGGAAATATAGAGCTTATGGATGGCATAGGTTTCATCCCCGCAATGATCGGGCTCTTTGGAATCTCCGAAGTTCTCAAGAGAGTTCAGCAGGGAGCCGCCAAACTCCAGCTTCCTCCTATAACCGAGAAGGTTAAAATCTCGCCGATAGAAGCCCTGAAGATAATATGGAAAGAAAAGATGACCCTAATCAAGGCGGCCTTTGTGGGGACTTTCATAGGCGCTCTTCCAGGTGCCGGTGCAGACATTGCAGCCTGGGTTGCTTACGGTGTAGAGAAGAAAACCTCCAAAAACAGCGAAGACTTCGGTACAGGCAACATAAAAGGGGTTATCGCCCCCACAAGCGCCAACAACGCCGCGCTTGGCGGTACCTGGATTCCTGCACTGGTCTTCGGTGTTCCGGGTGATACCATAACCGCCATCGTACTCGGCGCCATGCTCATGTACGGATTGAAACCTGGACCGTTGATATTCACCGAATCGAGAGAACTCGTGAATGGAGTCTTCGGAATCGCAGTTCTGGCAAACATACTCATGATACCTATAGGTTATCTAGGAATAAAGGCTTTCGCGCAAGTTTTAAAACTCAAAACCAGTGTAGTTCTTACGGGAGTAGTTCTCTTCTCAATGATAGGGTCTTATGCTATCAGGAACAGCTATTTCGATATCTACGTGATGCTCGCTTTCGGATTCATAGGCTACATCATGGAAAGGCTTGCAGTGCCTCTGGCTCCCATGATACTGGGGATCATATTGGGTCCTATGGTCGAAGATAATCTCAGGGTCGGGCTAATAAAGACCGGTGGAAGCATGAATCAGTTCTTCACCAGGCCTATTTCTCTGGTGCTGTTCCTGTTGATCTTGCTGGTCTTCCTCGGTGGACCGACGGTCGGGTTACTCAAAAAAGCCTTTAAAAGTAAGAAGTCATAATCCTCTAGAATTGCAAATATGAAGAGAAAGAACCGATTGGATTCAATCGGTTCTTTTTTTTTATGTATCAAGTCCCTGGCGGAAAACGGGTTAAAGAACAACTCATAAGAAGAATCGAGTAAGGAAAAGGTATTCGATATAAATCAACATACAAAAACAGGGGTGTTCCATACTACAGGGTTTCTTGAATGATCTTGTACCAGACTCACTTTGAAATGCCTTCTTTTTTCTTTTTTTGAAGTATATACCGTGCAATTTTCAAATGTGAAATAGAAAAAAACGGTATAGATACAGATATTTGTTTTAATGACAATCACTTTTCCGATTATCAATTTGGCCAGTTAGAGCTATGAACAGAAAAGGCGCTAAAGTTCTTTGTGTGTATATATTCTATCGTATGATTATATCATATATAGTTAATCGCACGAATAACACAAATAATGAATGGGTATTTTTAATAGTATAAAGTCATGTCGAAGCCGCTGATAGATTGTATATAGCTATTTTAGCTCTTAGTATTATTAGCAACTGATACTATAACAATTCTCAAGAATCTATAGCGACTCAATTTTTTACTCTTTTGACAGATAATTTGTAACATAATAAGTCAATCGAATGTATTGGATTTTTTTGAATTTATCTTATAATAATTCTCGAATAGGAATAGTTCAGTTTTCTTTGAAACACTTTCATTAGTTTGCGTTTTTGGGGTGGAAATTTAGGAGGCTATAAATATGAGAAGATTTGTACTCTTCATTCTGTTTGCTTTTTCACTCTTCTTCGTTATAACAGGCTGTGTGGTTTCCAATCCAAAAGTAGAGAGGCTAGTTCCACCCGAAAACGCACCTGAGGAGGTTATTTTTGCCCCTCTAAGCGATAGCGGTGTACAGTCATCTTCGCTCATTGTTGGGGCCGATACGGTGATTGGCCGGATAGAATACTGGGTAGACGATGAAGAGAAGCTTCTGTACATAGATTTCTATGCAACGGAGAATGGCTGGTTGCTGACGGAAACGAGAGTAGCTACTGCGCTTTCTCTTGCAGAACTTCCAAGAAACCCAGAAACCAGGCGGTTAGACCCAGATTACTATCCAAATTTCAACATTCACAACCCACCGGTAGGCATATCGCACTTTGTATTGCCTCTGGGTGAACTGGAGCCTGGAACAACAACAAAACTTTACTTCTCGGCCTATGCCGAAGCGATAAGAAAAGAGAACAAATACTTCTCGCAGATAGGAATCACTGCTCCGTGTGTTTACTATGTTATAACCTACACTGAACCGGTGATCGAACTTAGACCGATACTCAACGTAGAGGTAGATGGCAAAATCGCTCTCTCAAGAGTAACCGAATATGATTGGCAACTGACGAAAGAAGCCACCCCCGAGGCAATAGTCGACCTTGAGCGCGGCGATAGCGCCACGGTCGAATATACGCTTACAGCTACCAGAAGCGTACCGGAAATCAAAGATACTTATACTGCATCCGGAGTGGCTACAGTCACCAATTACGGAAGTCTGGAAGCAACCAAAGTCGGTCTCAAAGTCACCTTACTGGGGAAAAAAGGTACGGACTGGCTTGAGATAGATTCGAAAGTATTGATAGAAATCAGCTCCAACACAACGATAGCGGCGAGCGATCTGGTGGGTATAGGAAAACCATTCACTTTCACCTTCGACGCAGGCGATTACACAGAGGTGAAGATTCTCGCGCAAGCCGAAGACGACTGGCCTGAATCAGTGAGTGATGAAGAAAACCATATGGTGCCTGTCTCTCCTACCGGGGAGACAAAAATAGACGAAAGCGCTTCGGTGATAGACATGCCAGTCAATCTGGCGGATTTTGAAAGTCGAGGGTTCCTTGTGGACCACACCGGTACATGGCCATGGGACGAATCGCCATGGATCCTGGACGACGTTTCCGGTGGTCAGAAGATCTATTCGATATCGATTAAAAACGAAAGTGCTGACGAGAACTCTTTCGGTGTGACGCTCACGAACATAGCAACGCTCACAGAAAGTGACACCCTGGAGATACGTGAGGACAACGCCAGAGTATTGGTTACGACTCCCGAGCCATTCATAGAGACCCCGGATCTAGATATGACTCTGGAAGCAACTGTAAGCTGGACAGGAGTGCTCGAATACGACTGGACAATAGAAAAGAGTGCAACCCCGACTTCTTTGACACTGGCACAGGGAAACTCTGGAACCGTAAACTATTCGGTGGCTGTTACCAGAGTGAGCGGGGATGCGACATACACATATACAATATCCGGGACGGCTACTGTTTTGAACACGGGAAACATAGCCTTGAACGTAGCAGGTGCCGTGAATCTCGATGGGTACGCGGGAAAGACAGTCTCTATTGGTCCTTTGATAATTGCTGCAGGGGCGAGTCACGAAGTTCCATTCACCTTCACGGTAGAAAGCGCAACTGAAATAATCAACTTCACTGTGAAAGGAAATGCTCATTCGGTAGATTTGCCGGTCAATGTAGATAAATCTCTAGGGCTTGTTTCACCCGGTACACCTGAGAGCTATACAGAGATAGATGAAAAAGCGGATGTCATAGATAAAATCACAGGACTACCTTCAGGATTCAAAGCAACTGCAAGTGTTGAACCGAGAGAATGGAAGGACCTTACAGACGACGCAACATTCACATACATTGTAACCGTGACTAACGAGGAAGCCACTTCCGGTGGCAAATTGACCAACACGGCAACAGTTACAGAGAACGATACGGATGAAGAAGACTCGGACGATGAAGAAGTGACTGTAAATGTACCCGGACTGAACATGGTACTGGAAGCGACTGTGAACTGGTCAAAGGAAATTGAATACGATTGGTCTATCGCAAAAGATGCCACTCCAACTTCGTTGACCCTTGTACAGGGAAGTTCAGGTACTGTTGATTACACTGTAGTAGTTACAAAAGAGAGTAAAGATGCTACATACACCTACACTGTGAGCGGAAAAGTAATTGTTCAGAACACAGGAACAGTTGGACTTACGGGTGTTAACGGAACAGTTTACCTCGATGGGCACGCCGGTAAAAGCCTTACTTTGGGGCCGGTATCGCTCGCTACCGGTGAAAGCAAAGAATTCCCGTACAGTTTCACTGTTGAGAGCGACACTGAAATTGCAGGCTTCACCGTTAAGGCCGAGATTGATTCGGCTGAAACTTCAGATGTTAACGACAGTAAAAATCTCACACCCAGCGTTGATCCACAAAGCTTGATAGAAATAGATGAAATGGCGGACGTAATAGATGAAATAACTGGACAGCCTTCGGGGTTCGACATATCGGCCAGCATTGAGCCGAGAGTTTGGAATGGTTTGACCGACAGTGCGACTTTCACGTACACTGTAACCGTTACCAATCAGCAAGCCACCTCTGGAGGCAAAATAACGAACACGGCGACTGTGACTGAGAACGACACGAAAGAAGAGGACTCGGACGACGAAGAAGTAGTACTTAACGTACTCGGACTCAACATGGAGCTGGAAGCGGCTGTCAACTGGTCGGAGAAAATAGAATACGACTGGAGCATTGTGAAGGACGCAACTCCGACTTCTTTGACTCTCACACAGGGAAGTTCTGGAACTGTCGCCTACACGGTTGTGGTAACCAGAGAGAGCGAAGATGCCACATACACCTATACCATAAGCGGAAAAGTAATCGTACAGAACACCGGTACAGTTGGACTAACGAATGTTAAAGGAACGGTATATCTGGACGGTTATGCCGGCAAGAACCTGGCATTAGGACCTGTGTCACTCGCTACCGCTGAATCCAAAGAATTTCCATACAGCTTCACTGTAGAAAGCAAGAGCAAGATCTCCGGCTTCACCGTTAAAGCCGAGATTGATTCGGCGGAAACCTCAGGTATTAACGACAGTGAAAATCTCACACCCAGCGTCGGTCCACAAAGCCTAATAGAAATAGATGAAATGGCGGATGTCATAGATGAAATAACTGAACAGCCTTCGGGGTTCGATATATCGGCCAGCATTGAGCCGAGAGTTTGGAATGGTTTGACCGACAGTGCGACTTTCACGTACACTTTGACTGTAACCAACCAGGAAGCAACCTCCGGCGGTAAAATTACGAACACGGCAACGGTTACCGAGAACGACACGAAAGAAGAGGACTCGGACGATGAGGAAGTAACGATCAGCGTGCCTGGACTCAACATGACGCTTGAGGCAACGGTAAGCTGGGCAAAGGAACAGGAATACGACTGGGACATCGAAAAGGATGCAACTCCAACTTCGCTTTCTCTTGCAGAAGGCAACTCAGGAAATATAAACTATACCCTCGAGATAATAAGAGAGAGCGGTCAGGCAACTTACACCTACACGATTTCAGGTACTGCAACTGTACAGAACACTGGAGATATACAACTTACGGATGTTTATACCAAGGTTACCCTTGTTGGATACTCTATGGAGAATACTGTATTACTCCTGTCCCCACTTGCTCCAGGCGGAAGCGAAGATACGAACTTCTCTTTCACAATCAGAAGTAATACAGAAATTTCTGGATTTACTGTGAAGGCCGAAGCCGATTCAATAGAGACTCCGAAGTCCTATGACACAGCTAATCTCACAACACCTGTTAATTACAAGAGTCTCATAGAGATCGACAAGACTGCTGTAGTAAATGACCTGATAACTAAGGTTCCATCGGGTTTCACCATAGTACCTCCCACGCTTGAAAGAAACTGGGACCTCACAGATCCAGATACTTTGAAATACTCGTTAGTGTTGAAAAATATGAGTGCGGGACCAGGTACGTACTACCTTACAAACACTGCGACAGTGACGGAAGATGATACAGGCGAAAAACATTCGGACAACGCAACCGTCACCATCACAGTGGATGAAGACCCGGATCTAGCCATAATCAACGAACATGATATGGAATGGGATCAGGAGAGAGTATATTACTGGTCGATAGAGAAGAATGCCGATCCAAATGAACTGGAACTCGAAGCCGAGGAAGACGGTACTTTCACTTACACCCTTGTGGCAACAAGAACCTACGAAGAAACCAATACCTCTACTATTACAGGCATGGCAACTGTAACTAACACGGGCAATGTTGCGCTTTCCAGCATCTCAGTGGAAATAATCCTCGAAGACTCACTCGGTGTGCAGATAGATAAATATACCGACAACATTGCTACACTGGCAATCGGTGCTCAGAAAGAGATTCCATACTCTTTTAGCTTCGACCCCACATCCTATAACGCACCGTTCAAAGTAACAGCTAAGGCCATAGCCGGTTCAATGTCCGATGAAACTGAAGATACACAGAATCTGCCTACGGCTAATCTGTCGGAGATCGATAAGGACGCCTACGTAAAAGATACCTTCGATCCATTCGACATTGACGGCATTGCTCTCGAAGGAAACGACTATCGTGAATGGTTCAACATAATAGAAGGCTCCGACTGGAACTCTCAGACGAACAGCTGGAGTGTAAGCTACACAGTAGCTGC
>DBRH01000006.1:0-878 GCA_002305955.1 Kosmotogaceae bacterium UBA1373 | reverse complement strand
ATGAAACAGTAACGATTTTTGTTTCACAGAGCCAGTTAGCGATTCTTGTTACAAGCAATCTGGCAACCATGTACTGGGAAAAAGAAATCGCTTATGTGTGGGATATAGAAAAGGATGTAACTCCTAAAGAAATTATACTTCCCACTGGAGAATCAACCGATCTTGAATACTCGATAGATATAAACAGAGAAATAGGCAGCACAAAGCACACGGCGGCTTTGAATGGAACTGTTGAGATTGAAAACCTTGCAACAGCAACCGCAAACGCACAAATAGTTTCGATAAAGGTTCAACTCAGATCTTCCGATGATGAGGTCTCCTGGACGGATGTCGGTGGAGAGGTAGATGTTGACTTTTCCCTCAACGATGTTCTGAACCCCGGAGAGAAGGGTACTTATAATTACCAGATTCCTAATTTCAATCCCGAAGAAGGTAAATACTACAGAGTGAAGGCTTTCGTAGTAGCTATCGACTACTATGGAGAGGCAAACAGTGATAGTGCCGGTCCATTATCACCGACACTTGTGAAAGAGACAGATAAATACGCATCTCTAGAGGATGAATTTATGCCACTGGAGAAATTCACGCTGAGCAATCTTCCCGTATGGCCTGTACTTATAACCGAACCCTCCACTACGGTTGTTTATTCGGTCACTATAACCAACGATTCGGCCGGACCTGAGGGAGCACCGTATTACCTGGATAATATAGCCACTCTCTACAGAGTACACGAACAGCCAATGTTTAGTAATAGTTTACTTGCTAGCAGCAGTAGTAGCAGACCCAATTATAGTCTTGCTGGCAATACAGACGATATTCTAGACTGGGACGATGCCCAGGTCAAGATATATGTACCGGCACCTGGACTGAGCGCGGAG
>DBRH01000028.1:11240-23123 GCA_002305955.1 Kosmotogaceae bacterium UBA1373 | reverse complement strand
CGGAGGAGCTTTTACGCTCCCGGACTATGCCCCGGCACCCCAGTATATGCTTACAAGCGAACCATTCCCGGGACTCGAAGATTTTCTGGCCGATAAAACCGTCGTCTTCACCGGCTACGTAGAGTACGACAACGATCCGGACAGGAGGATATATTTCCAGAGGGCGCTTCCAGCCGGAATAGGTTTCATTTCAGACGGCTGGTCGATTTACTTCAGTGCCTTCTAAGGCCGTATGCAATATCTAGCCCCCGCAAGGGGGCTTTTTTCTGGCATAATTGTGGCGGGGGTGATACGGTGAAAGAGGTAACACTGGATATAATGATCGAAATACCCAAAGGCAGTCGTAACAAGTACGAGTTCGACAAAAAGCTGAAGATGGTCCGCTTCGATAGGACGCTCTTTTCGGCCGTTCATTACCCGATGGACTACGGTTTCATATTGAACACGCTTGCCGAAGACGAAGATCCTCTCGATGCGATGGTTCTGCTGTGGGAGCCGACCTTCCCGGGCTGCCTCATCGAAGCCAAACCTATAGGAGCTTTTAAGATGTGGGACGAGAAGGGTCCCGACGAGAAGGTCCTCTGTGTTCCGATACACGATCCCGTATGGAATTATATAGAGACTCTGGAAGATGTTCCTCCCCACCTGCTCAAGGAGATCGAGCATTTTTTCTCGGTTTACAAAGAACTCGAAAAGAAGAAGACGGGAATAGAAGGCTGGGTCGGGAAGGAAGAGACGCTCAGGATAATAGAAGAGGCGAAAGTCCGGTACATCGAAAGCGGGGCGAAGTTCTTTTGATCGAGGAGCTGTCTTTGTAAAGAGCGTTAGGAGCCGTTCTACGCCCGATTAGTGATTTGTATTATGATACCTGTAGAAGTAGAAGTTGAAAAGGAGAGATTTCGATGTTCGAGTATGTGATCTGGGATTTTGGTGGAACGCTTTTCGATACCTATCCGGCCGCAACGAGGGTTTTCAAGGAAGTGCTGTCGAAATTCGGAGTTACCGCGAAAGAGGAAGAGATACTCGAAAAGCTCAAAGAATCGACCTTCAAGGCTGCCACTTATTTCTCGAACAAGTATCGCCTGAAGGAAGGTCTCATAGAGAAATTCTATACGATCGAAAATCATTTGGAGCCCGATAAACAGCCGCCTTTCAAATCGGCCAGAGAGGTTTGTCTCCAGATAAACAGGAACGGCGGGAACAATTTTCTCTTTAGCCATCGAAGTAACTACTCTATGACCAAACTGCTGAGCTACTACAAGATGGTCGATCTCTTCTCGGAAATAGTCTCCAGCGACAATGGATTTGCCAGAAAGCCCGATCCCCAGGCTATCATGTATATAATCGACAAGTACGATCTCGACCACGAAAAGGTGATAACGATAGGCGACCGCGAGATAGATATAGAATCGGGAAGGCGTGCCGGTATCGCCACCTGCCTTTTCAACCCGGGTGATTTCATAACTTCTACCAGAGCAGACTATGTAATCGATTCGCTTGAACAACTGCCGGCGATTCTCCAGGTTTGCAACCGGTTCAAAGGGTGTGGAGATACAAATGATTAAAAACCTCATCTGGGATTTCGACGGATCGCTCTTCGACACCTATCCGCTGATGGTAGAGATATTCCAGTCGGCACTTGTAGAGTTCGGACACACCGCCAGCCGGGAACAGATACTTTTCCTGATGAAGGACACGCTTGGAAAGGCCGTCGAGCATTATCTGGAGCTGGGCGTTGGCGAAGGTTTTTACAGGCTTTTCCTGCTGCGTGAAGAAGCGGCCGATCCCTCCCTGCAACCGCCTTTTCCTTATGCCCGCCGAATCTGTCTGAAAGTCAGGGATAGGGGAGGAAAGAACCTCATAATAACGCACAGGTCCAGGAGCACGGTGATGAAGCTCCTCTACCATCACGATATGGCTTCTCTCTTCTCGGAGATAATAACCAAAGAAAGCGGCTACAGGCGCAAACCCGATCCCGAAGCCTTCGTTGCGGCCATCGCCTCCCACAGGTTAATCGCTGAAGAGACGCTCTCTATAGGCGATCGTGATCTCGATATCCTGGCTGCCAGGGCTGCCGGAACCAGGACCTGTTTCTTTTCGCAGAACGGCTTTTCTCCTTCTATTCCGGTTGACCTGATTATCCATGGTTTGGAAGAACTGGAAAGCTTTATGGACGGCGATGGATCCTCAAAATGAAAACGGGACACGAAAAGCGTGTCCCGTCCGAACAAAACTACTCACTGCTCCAGCATCTTTTCCATAACTTCTAGAGCGGCGTCCGACAGTAGTACCAGGGAGAGTCTTTGGATATCGACCGACACCCGAACACTTCTGGTGGTGACTTTCGAATCGCTCTCGAGCTCCCTTGTGACGACCTTTTCTCTAGTATCTTGCACTCTCTCTAGGGCGTTCGAATTTTTCAATCTCTCCAGAGCTTGAGGAGGAAGGGATTTCAATCTCTCCTTAAGTCTTTCTTCGACCTGTGGAAGGTTTTCCATCAATCTCTCTTTGAGAGCCTCGACTCTTTCGTTTGCCGCGGGGAGCTTTTCCGTGATTTTCGCCCTTAAATACCTTGCCAGTTTCTCGCTCTGATCGACGGTAATTATCGTTTTCAGACCGGCGACGTATTCCTTGACAATCTCCTGAACTCTCTTTACGATATCGGCCCTTTGAAGCGGTGTAACTTTCTCGCCGGCGATGGCCTTTTCCAGGCTTTCTTCAAGAGTTCCCTTGATCCTTTCCTGGAGGTTTTCAAGGTTTTCGCGTGTTGCAACGGCCAGATCGTAGATTGCTTTCAACTGAACGTCAGAGAGTTCGAGCGCGTTCAAAAAGTTCGCTATCTGTAACTGATGCTGGAGTCTGACGATCTCGTTGTCGCCAAGACTTCTTTTCACGGGTGCGGCAACAACTATGACTCCAATTACAAGAGCCAGAACGGAAATTATGAGTATCTTTTTCATGGGTAACACCTCTGAATTTAATTTTAGCTGAGATAATTATATGAAGCCCAATGTGAAATGAACGTGAAATATTTATCGTTGTTGAATAGTCTTATTTCAGGCCATCCTCATGGGGTATAATGCAATTATTAGCAGGAGATTCAAGAAAGGGGGAATTAAACATGAAAGCGTTGGGTTACTCTATACTCTCTATAACCGATGCCGGCTCAGTTTTTATCGAGGAGTCAAAGCACGACGGCGTTACCTTCTCTTTCCCTTCCGATCCGATCTTTGCCAAATACAGAGATCAACTGATGGTGGTTATCGAGGTGAAGATGGATTCCTCGAAATTCTCGCTCACCAAGAGCAAACTGGATCTCACATCGGTGAGGCTCCACGGGGTGAAGATAGTGGACAACAAGCCTTTCGATGACTCGGTTGCGCTGTGGGCATTCGAGTCGAGGACCCTCGGAAAGACGATGAGGGTTATGTCCGGGAGCGAGGGATCCAGAGTTCCGGCCAAGAGGGAAGCCGATTACATCGTTCCGGCGATCGTAAATACTATTGAACTGGCTTCGAAAGAGGAAAACGTTGGCAGATTCATCTTCCCGCTACCGGGTGAGTGGTTCGTGCTTTCACAGATATCTATGGGGCAGGACACCGCCAAAATACGGCGCGAGAATGCGCGGCTGGATCTAAAATCCTTCAGCACGGAGATAATCGTCGCGGAGTTGAAGAAACACAGGGTCTTCACGGAAAACCTCTGGAATCTCTACACTCTCTACAAGGAACTGGACAAATTCGAAACCAAGAACAGCGAGTTGACCGAACCGATGGAGGAGGAACTGACGGTCTCCGACCTCGATCTCGAAGAAACGATTCCCGAATCGGTCGATCTTTACCTGGACGGTGATGAAAAAACTACGGTAGCTCTCCACAAAGAGGTTCTCGTCCAGTCGAGTATCGAGAAAGTCGGCACTTTCAGCAAGAAAAAAGCCGTCGTTCTGAGGATCAGGAATAATTCCGATCTCGGTACGGTTAAGGAGGTACACTTCTCCTTCAGATTGCTCGACCCCGTAGGGAAGGAACTGTACTTCGCCGAACACGATCTGAAAGACCTGAACGTGTGTCCTGGGGAGGCGCAGAAGAGAGATTTCACGGACTTCCCGGAATTCACCGATCAACAGCTTGAGCGAGTGGAGGTCCAGCTTTTGAAGATACTTTGGAGCAACGGTGTGGAGACTTTCACTGAATAGATAGATTTCTGGTGTCTCTGAATTTCGCGGCTTCCAGAATTTTTCTCACCCTTCCGACTTTCGAGTCCGGAGGGGTTGTTTCTTCGTCGCGCTCTATCTTTTCCAGTATGGCGTCAAGCTCGCTGTATTTCATGCCCAGTGCGAATTCGTCCGTGATGCCGGGAACCAGGTCTGGGGTTGGAGGTTTATCGATTATACTCCTCGGTATCTTCAAATCTCTGGCCAGAGTGTAGACCTGAGTTTTGTAGAGGTGTATTATGGGCTCGATATCGGAAGAGTCGTCGCCCCATTTCACGTAGAAGCCGCACAGTTTTTCCGTCTTGTTCGTCGTTCCCAGGACGGCGTAGTTTCTCTTCTCGGCTTCGAGATAAAGGGCCACCAGCCGTATCCTGTGTTTGGATCTATAGTAGGCCAGTCCCTTCAGGAACTCCTCGTTACCCTTGTTCATAAGATCGTCGAGAAAAGAGTCATCTGAAAGCTCCTTCCACTTGCTTTTCACGAAGTTCTCCTTGATCTTCGAGGGAATCAGCAGGGCCGGTGGCTGGAGATGGTAGGCTCCGATGGCCCTCAAGGCGCCCGATATTCTCTTAATCTTGTGCTCTATTCCCAGAAAATCGACCACCAGTCTCGAATCTCTCATGGTCCGGGCCGAAGAATCCCTCTCGGGTAGGAGAAGCCCGAAGACTCTTTCCTTTCCAAGTGCTTCAACGGCGAGCTTACCGACTACGGCCGAATCTATCCCCCCGCTTATGCCTATAACCGCGCCTTTGTAGTTGTTCTCTCTAACCGATTTCTCGATGAACTGCACAATTGCCTCTTTTATTTCGATCGCCTCCCGATACCTGTATCGGTTGTTTGTTTTGACTAACTTTTTCCCGGTACGGTTCCCGCCACAGCCGGCCGAGACACTCTCAGTTAATTCTTTTTTGGTATTTCTGGATGCTATACTCTCTAAACACGGTTCATAATCTATAAACAAGGAGGGGAAAAAGTGAGAAAAGCTATTCTGGTTTCCTTAATGGCGCTCATGATTGTATCTATGTTTGCAGTTAATCCATTGAACCTTTACGGAAGGGATGCCGAAGGAAGAAACGGAGTCGTGGCTGCGGCCAAGCCCGAAGCATCGGAAGTCGGTGTGAAGATACTGGAGATGGGAGGTAACGCCGTGGATGCGGCGATAGCAACCGCCTTCGCGCTGGGTGTTCTCGAACCCAACGCCTCGGGACTGGGCGGCGGTGGATTTATGATCATACAGCTGGCCCACATGGACGAGGCAGTTGTGATCGACTTCAGAGAGACCGCTCCATCGGCGGCCGGACCGACCTTCTTCAATCTCGACGAGAGAAACCGCGTTATCAACAACGAAACGATTATCGGTGGCAAGTCTAGCGGTGTACCCGGCGAAGTCGCCGGACTGCTCTACGCACTCGAGAACTTCGGAACCATGTCGAGGGCCCAGGTTATCCAGCCGGCCATCGAATGGGCCGAAAAAGGAATTCCCGTTACCGTGAATCTCTTCTCGATCATCAACGACAATTACGAAAAGATAATGATGATGGAGAATGGGGCCGAGTTATATCTGAAAGATGGCGGCATACCTTACGAAATCGGCGAGACGATAGTTCTCAAGGATCTGGCCGACACGCTCAGAATCATCGTCGAAAAAGGTAAGGACGGTTTCTACAAGGGCGAGATCGCCGAGAAAATCGTGGCCGAGGTTCAGAAGCGCGGGGGAGTTATAACCCTTGAAGACCTGGCCAACTACGATCTGCAGATCAGGAAGCCGGTTGTCGGTACCTACAGGGATTACACGATTCTCTCCGTGCCACCGGCCAGTTCTGGCGGTACACACATAATAGAGTTGCTGAACATAATGGAGAACTTCGATCTGGCAACCCTGGGCGACAACACCCCGGAAACGTTGCACCTATGGTCGGAAGCCATGAAACTGATCTTTGCCGACAGGTCCAAGTACATGGCAGACACCGCCTTTGTCGATGTACCGCTGACCGGACTGACTTCGAAGGAGTACGCCAGGACTCTAGCAGCTAAGATCGATCCCAACAAGCCGATGGAATCGGTCGCGGCCGGTGATCCATGGCAGTACGAAAGCGGCAGCACCACTCACCTTTCCGTTATGGACAAGGAAGGGAACATGGTGGCCATTACCAAATCCATCAACTACTTCTTCGGATCTGGTGTCGTCGTGCCGGGAACGGGAATAATAATGAACAACCACATGGACGACTTCGTTCCAACACCGGGTTCGGCGAACTCGGTAGAACCAGGTAAGAGACCTCTAAGCAGTATGAGCCCCACGCTCGTTCTCGATCCTCAGGGAAGACCTTACATGACTCTCGGTTCACCCGGAGCCACGAGAATCATAACGACCGTTGCCCAGGTGATAAGCAATATCATCGATCACGGAATGACGATCCAGCAAGCCATACTCGCTCCGAGAGTCTTCAGAATGGCCTCCGGTTCTATGTCTATTGAGGGCAGGATATCCATAAACGCCTACAACAAACTGCTCGAGATGGGTCATCAGCTGACCTTACGTGGTGATTACGATGCCTACTTCGGAGGCGTTCACGGCGTACTGTACAACTATGACATCGGTATTCTCTTCGGAGGAGCCGATCCCAGACGTGACGGTCAGGCCTTCGCCTTCTGATAAAAATCGATCGGTCACGCTGAATGTCTTTGCCAGAAAGCGGAACAGACCTGAATAAAGGTCTGTTCCTTTTCCACTGTTAACAGAAAGTCAACAAATTAACTTTTCAAACTTATCCAGATAATTGACGGTCGAATAGTATAATTGTATAGTTGTCTTTCTTTACTGGATTAATGTAGCCCTTGAATCGGTTTTGTGCAGATCTCTGTTCAGGATTTTCGGGCACCGGCAAATCCTGGAAAGTGATACCCTTCGGCGGCGAAAGGATTGGTGATCCTTTGAAAAAGAGATACGTTCAGTTCATTGTGTTTATCTCTGTTGTTCTTGTTGTAGTTCTTCTCTCGGGCTTTTCTTTCACTTCGATGTGGAAAGATCCTCCGATAGTACGGGGTCCGGGTGTCTCGGAAGTCAAAATGCTCAGCGACTGGTTGCCCTCACTTTCAGGAACGAAAGGCGACACAGAAGTCTATATCATAAGGGGCAGCGAGCCGGGAGGAAACTTCCTTCTCCTGGGAGGAAACCACCCCAACGAACCGGGCGGAACGTTGGCGGCCGTTCTCATGATCGAGAACGTCTCGTCTCTTGCTGGAACGGTGTATATAATCCCGCGGGCCAACCACAGTGCCTTCACCCACAACGACCCCATGGAAGGGGCTCCACAGTTTTTCAGCATAGAACTTCCCGACGGCTCCAGGAGGACCTTCAGGTTCGGGTCCAGAAGAACCAACCCGGTATCGCAATGGCCCGATCCTACCATCTATAACCATCCCACAGGTTCTACGCTCGGCGGTAGCGAGATCTCGAACCTCAACAGGGCCTTTCCGGGCCGTGAGGACGGGATCATAACCGAACGGGTGGCCGCCGCAATAATGAATATCGTGAAACAGGAAAAGATAGATCTTGTATGCGACTTACATGAGTCTTCGCCGGAGTATCCGGTGAACAACGCCATAGTCTTTCACCAAGAAGCCGCAGAACTGGCCATCATGACACAGATGATGCTCGAAATGGAAGGCGTGGATATAAGGCTTGAAGAGTCGCCGCCGTCTCTGCGCGGGTTGACGCACAGAGAGATAGGCGACAATTCCGATGCGTACGTGGTACTTCTGGAAGTTGCCAATCCTTCACAGGGCAGGCTCCGTGGAAAGACGACAGAGGAGCTCGTAACTACCGGCGTGGATAAATATTATCTCCAGGCTTCGAAGGACGGCAAACTTTTCGCACCGTACGATGAAACCGGATACCCACTGGAGCTAAGGGTTGCGCGTCACGTTACCACCGTGAGAGTCCTTCTCGATTCCTGGAACATGATGTTCCCGGATCGAATGATAATGCTCTCCGACGTGCCCGCGTACAACGCGATACTCAGTGATGGTCTGGGCGCTTTTCTAAAACCTGTTTCATAAGACTTTCTGAATTGGAGGGGAAAAAATGAAGAAACATGTGCTTGTTGTTATGCTCGTAGCCGTATTGTTCACCGGCCTTATCGCAACCATAACCGCACCGACGGTAGCTTCCAGCAACGGAATGGTGGCCGCCGTCAACAATTATGCGGCGGAGGCCGGAGCCAAAATACTAGAAATGGGGGGCAACGCCATCGATGCGGCCATCGCGGTCAGTCTGGCCCTGGGTGTTGTGGAGCCTTACGCTTCCGGTTTCGGTGGCGAAGGTTACGCCGTTATAACGATGGCAGACGGCAGCAAATACGCGATCGATTTCAGAAGCGCCGCGCCGATGATGGCTACGTACGAAGCGATCGCCGAAAAGGGGCTGAAGCTGAGCTCGATCAATTATACTCCCATGGGGACATGCGTTCCCGGAGTTCTGGCCGGTATCAAAGAGGCCTGGCTTCTGGGGGCTACACTTCCTCTGTCGGTTCTGGCGGCCCCGGCCATAGAGCTTGCCAGGAACGGGTTCATAGTCGATGAGACCTTTTCTCAGACTACCTCGGACACGTACGAAAGACTTCTCGGAAGCGCATTCGACTTCCTCAACGAAGGATTCGTCTGGGAAACGGGAAGCGTTTTCAAGAACCCTGAACTGGCCGACACTATCGAGAGAGTTGTTGAAGAGGGCATAGACACCTTCTACACCGGTTCGCTAGCAGACGAGATAGACGCCTTCATGGTCGAGAACGGTGGCTTCTTGAGGAAGTCCGATCTCGAGTCCTACCGCGCGATCGTGAGAGAGCCTCTACACGGCACCTACAGAGGATACGACCTGTACGTTCCACATCCGCCAGTCTCCGGGCCTCAATTTTTAATGGTTCTCAACGTGCTCGAGAACTACAACCTGTCGGCGATGAGCTGGGACGATCCGCTGGCTATTCATCTGATCCAGCAGGCACTGGTTCTCGGCGACGTCGATAGGAAGGCTTATATAAGCGATCCGGAGTTCCACGATCTTCCTTATGAAGCCTTCATGAGCAAAGAGTACGCAAAGACCAGACTGATGTTGATCAATCCGGGAAAAGTTTTCGACCAACCTTACGCCAGCTATCTCGGCGATGCCTCCCCCTTCGCCGATGGATCAACCTACGAGGAAGTCCTTCTGGAGGAACTGGCCCCGGTCATGTCCAGTGCAAGAGCGGTAGAAGAGTCTCCGTCCACGACGCACTTCTCGATAGTTGACAAGGAAGGTAACGCCGTCTCCTGGACACAGACGATTTCCAGCTTCTTCGGCACCGGGACTTATTTCAAGGGTTTCTTCTTCAACAACGAAATGGCCAACTTCGCCTCTTCTTACAGAGAGGGCGACGTAATCAACCTCACAGGAGGAATGAGACCGAGAACGACGATCTGTCCGACGGTTGTTATGAAGGACGGAGAGGTCCGCTGGATATTGGGAACGCCTGGAGCCGGCAGAATAGTTTCGATGATGGTCAATCTGGTGGTTAACCTGGTGGATTTCAACATGCCCATCGACCAGGCGATAAGGTCCCCCAAGTTCGTCGGGTACTCCTCCTACACCGATCTGAGAATGGAAGAGGGTTTCCCGCAATCCACGCTGGACTTCCTGGAGAAGATTCTCGGTCATAAACTCAACATCTACGCTTACCCCGACCTCTTCTTCGGCGGCCCGAACATAATTGCCGTTGAGGAAAACGGAATGATGATCGGAGCCGGTTCCCTGAGGAGGGGTGGTTCGGCTTCCGCACCGGAATTTTGAAAATGAGAAAGGGATGATTTGAATTGAAAAAGTTACTTCTTACGTTTTTTGTTGTTTTGTGCTTCGCGTTTGTGAGTTTCGCGGCGGAAATACTCCTTGAAGAGCC
This sequence comes from Kosmotogaceae bacterium UBA1373, assembly GCA_002305955.1. Classification (GTDB taxonomy): domain Bacteria; phylum Thermotogota; class Thermotogae; order Petrotogales; family Kosmotogaceae; genus Mesotoga. Next base: position 12,980 of record DBRH01000028.1, on the reverse strand, counting down.
CGTGATTGTCACATCGGCCGGCCAGTCCCCGGGAGCTCTCCAGTTCACCGTTGTCGCCAAGATGGTGAGCCTGGACTACAAGTTCGACAAACTGTACAAGGCCGAAGATGTCGATATGAGTCAGTTCAAGACCTTCGTCATCGTCGTCGGCGCGAGTGGCAAGGGGCTTGGAGCAGCCGGAATCGATATCGAAGTCGAGATCAACAGAGTTCTGGCACTGGCAAGAGAGGCTAAAGATAACGGACTGAAAATAGTGATCTGTAACCTCGAAGGAGCGTCGAGAAGGGGCGAATCGTCGGATAAAATAGTCACGACTCTGGCACCGCTCGCCAGCGTTTACTTCGTTAAGTCCGATGCCAACGAAGACGGTTTCTTCACCAATTTGAGTGAGGAGGCCGGAGTACCCATGGCCACATTCGAAATGACGGTGGGCCTGAAGGACGTACTGGCGCAGTATTTCGGCAAGTAATTGAAAAATGGGGCGTCTCCGCACGCCCCATTTATTTTTAGATCGGAGGAAAGACAAAGAATGAAGATGAAAGCGATAGTAGTAGTATTATTGGTTCTGGCAACGGCCGCTCTCGGTTCGTTTTTCAGGCCCGATGTGAGGCCCGGTTACGGCGTGACGGGTATTGGCTGGCTGTCTGATTATTTCGCACCTCTAAAAGGAACAAACATGGATACGCCCATCTACTTCATGGATAGCGGTGTTGAAGGCCCTACCTTCCTTCTCATGGGAGGAACACACGGAAGGGAGCTTTCCGGTACTACGGCCGCTCTGGTCTTCATAGAGAACGTCGTCGTCACGAAGGGTAGGGTGATCGTGATGCCCTTCTCCAATATAAGTGGTGTCTCCATTCCCGATGAAACCGGCAAGGCGCTGCATTTTATTCAGGTCGAAACTAAATCCGGCCCGCGCTTTCTGGTGTATGGTGACAGAAGAACCGATCCGGCCGACCAGGGGATACCCGACCCGATGGTTTTCAAGCACGCACAGTCGGGTTTCACGCTGGAAGACGGAACGGAAGCAAGGAACCTGAACAGACAGTACCCGGGAGTGGCTGATGGCAACCCGACCCAGCAACTGGCCTACGCGATCATCGAGATGATAAAGGCCGAGAAGGTAGATTTCAATCTGGATATGCATGAGAGTGGCACTCCCGATAAGTACATAGACGAAAGAGGCAATACCCGGTCCGGTAGCAGCCTGGCCTATACGCTGGTCTGCCATCCCGACGCGCTCGAGATAGGCGCCGTAGCCATAATGGAGATCGAGGCCTTCTATGGTGTTTCAATGAAACTCGAAGAATCCAACCTGGGCTACAGAGGACTCAGTCATCTGGAGATAAGAAACGCCACCGGCTCTCTTTCCTTCCTTTCAGAGACGCCCAACCCCGGTCAGGATTCATGGAGAAAAGTATACGATGTGATAAACGATCCCGATTACCCTTTGAAACACAGGGTAGGTCTCCAGCTCCAGATAATACAATCGCTGTTCAACGCTTATGAAATGCTTATGGGGGAGACGGTTCTGGTCACGGGGCTGCCCTCATATAACGAAACGATGGAAAACGGTTTGTTCATATACCTGAACTGATACTTCCGGGGGGTGATAGAGATCTATACACCTGAGATCTGGTATTTCATCGTAATGCTCGCCACGTTCGTGGGACTTGCGGCAATCAAGATTCCGATATCCGTTTCTCTGATGTTTTCGGCTCTCGCAGGTTCTATAGTTTT
>DBRH01000028.1:1447-11208 GCA_002305955.1 Kosmotogaceae bacterium UBA1373 | reverse complement strand
ATCAAAGTATCCGGGTTGCTGGAAACCATAGCCGGGAACATGACGGTTGCGCTTCACAGGAAGCCGACCTTCTTGCTGGTTCTGATGACTTTCTTCATAATGATAGCCGGTATGATAACCGGATCATCAACCGCGACCGTTCTGACGACGGGTGCCATAGCGTATCCCGTTTTGAAAAGCCTTGGACTGAGTAAGAGAAGGGCCGGTTCCATAATCGCTATGAGCGGGATATACGGTATGATAGCCCCGCCGATAAACCTTCCGGCCATGATAATCGGTCAGGGAGTCGATATGCCCTACATCGGCTTCACAACGCCGCTACTCTTTGTGACTTTCCCGATCGCAATAATCACTACGCTAATAATCGGTGTAAGGAAAGTAAAGCCCGTCGACCTGGACGAGTTCAAAAAGACGAGGGAAAGCGAGCCTGTGAAAGGCTTCGCGGTCTATCTACCCCTCATCGTAATGGTTATACTCATGGTGCTCGAGAACGTGAGCTGGGGCTTCTCATTAGGACTCCCGTTGATATTCATGATTTCGGCGCTGATCGCCGTAGTCACCGGAAGAAGAGGCAACATACTAAAGATCTCCTTTACCGCCATTCAAAACGCGCTAGGGATACTTTCGATACTGATAGGCGTCGGTATGTTCATCCAGGTGATGACTATGAACGGCGTCCGCGGTCTGATAGTCGGTTACCTTAACAGTCTGCCCCAGGGTGCCCTGCTTCTGGGTATAGCGCTGGGAATCCCGGCCTTTGGAGCAGTCTCTTCTTACGGTTCCTCATCGGTTCTGGGAGTTCCTTTCCTTCTGGCCTTCCTGGGCAGCAACGATATCGTAGTCTGTTCGGCTCTGTCGCTACTGGCCGGTCTTGGAGACATGGTTCCCCCGACTGCACTCGCAGGTATCTTCGCAGCACACGTGGTGGGCGAGAAGAACTACTTCAAGATATGGCTCAGCTCGATGCCGGCCTTCTTCATAACCATGATCTTCGCCACCCTGACTATCGTATGGGCCACACAGATAGGCCGATTCGTCAACAGCGTCTTCTTCTATCCCGTCTTAATAGGAGCCTTTGCCATCGTTGCCGTCGTATTGCTGCTGATCGATAAGAGAAAGGAGAGTGTTGCCTGATGACTTTTATATACATACTCATAGCGATATACATAGCTTCCATTCTCCTTTACTACGTCTTCAAAAAGGCTAGCAAGTGGGAGTGGGTGATGAGCGCTATGATACTCATTCCGCTGATTTTGAGGATCTTTCTCATCAAATAAGATACCTTCCGGGGAATCGATGGCAGGTCTATAATTATCATATGCCATAAAGGTTCCCCGGGAGGTAGTTATCTTGAAGATAAAGAAAGACGCCCAGTTCTACAGGTTCGCAGCTTACGGCTTCCTGAAAAACCTCCGCTTTTTCGATCCCTTTTTGATCCTTTTCTTCAGAGAAATGGGTCTCTCCTTCCTGGAGATAGGAACTCTGATTTCCGTGAGGGAGATCGCCACCAACATACTCGAGCTCCCCACTGGGTTCATAGCCGATCTCTACGGTCGCAGGATGTCTATGGTTCTTTCCATGTTGTCGTATCTTGCTTCGTTCATGGTCTTTTATCTCTTTCCAAACTTCTTCGTTTATATGATAGCGATGGTCGCCTTCGCCTTCGGCGAGGCCTTCAGGACGGGTACTCACAAGGCCATGATTCTTGAGTACTTAAGATTGAACGACATGATAGACATAAAGGTAGACTACTACGGAGCCACCAGAGCCGCTTCACAGATGGGATCTGCAGTAAATGCCTTAATCGCGGCCTTCCTGGTCTTCTACAGCGGCAGTTACAGGATAGTCTTCCTGGCCTCGGTGATACCTTATCTTCTGAATCTGGTAAACCTTTCGACTTACCCCAAAAATCTGGACGGCGAGCTTAAAACCAGCCAGAAGAGCGAGACCTTCAGAGCCTTCTTCGGTATCTTCAAGAACCGTGACTCCTTCAGGGGCGTGCTGAACTCCTCCCTTTACGACGCTTTTTTCAAGGTTGTGCAGGAGTATCTGCAGCCTATATTGAAGGCTATGGCTCTCGGGTTGCCTGTGATGGTTACTTTAAATCCCGACCAGAGGACGGCGGTTCTTGTCGGCACAGTTTACTTCATAATCTATTTCGCCACCAGCTACGCATCGAAGAACGCCGGGAACGTCAGCAAGAAATTCGGAAACGAGGCGAGGGCGTTGAATTACAGCTACCTGCTGGGCGCCGTATTGATCATCTTCAGCGGTCTCTTCCAGAGGCTGGGGATACAGCTGGCCGCAGTCGCAGTCTTTTTCCTGCTCTTCGTCCTGGAAAACTTCAGAAGACCGGTGAATATAAGTTATATAAGCGACACTATCGATCACAAGACAATGGCTTCGGGGCTATCAGTGGAATCGCAGTTGAAAACGCTCCTGATGGCCATACTGGCTCCTGTTATAGGTTTTCTGGCCGACAGGTTGGGCGTCGGGCTGGCCCTGATACTGGCCGGTCTCCTGATGGCCGCGCTCTTCTTCCTTGTGAGCCTGAGATCGGCCGGAAGAAAAGGCAGTTGAAATCGTGCCCGCTATCTTCCCGTAGCTGATAGAATCTAAGAGGGAGGTGATTTATATGAAGAGAAGTCTCTTTTTGATCATATTCTTTTTCTTTGCCCTTTTCACCCTGGTTTTGGCTTCGGATCTTACCGTCGAGGGTTTGAAGGGAAGTGTCGAAAAGGTCGTGACGGGAAGGTTCACCTACCGGAGCGAGAACGATCAATGGCTGGCCGGTGAACTTGAAACCAGAAGGATCAAGGTTTTCTCGCCGCTCGGCGATTACCTGACTGTTGCGCTCTACATTAACGGCGCCCAGTACAGTCGTCACGAATACAAGTATGACGAAAACGGCCAGAAACAGGAGACACGCTACTACAAGAACGACGCCGAGAACTACACCACCAGGGAGATCTACACTTACGACGGCCGTGGCCTTCTAATAGAGGAAATCACCATGGAGTACTGGCCGGTCTTTCTGGGTGGCGACCGCCTGAGTGGCAAAACAGTTCTCGCCTACGACGACAGGGGCTATATCTCCTTGAAAAGACTGCTCAACGACCACGGAGTTATCCTCTCCTCGGTCAGACTTACCTACGACGATGGCGGAAGATTGATAAGAGAGTCTCATTACGGAAAAGATGAAAAGCTCGAATCGATCTTGCTCTACAAGTACGAAGGGGCTGTTCTGAGGGGCATCCATTCTCTCGACAGCAGCAACAGGATACTCGAAGAAGTTGTCACCGGCGGTGAGAACGGACTTAACGACAGAACGCAGTACAGTTACTCAGGAGACAGGGCCGTTAGAAGTTCGAGAACCCTCGCGGACGGATATATCTCGGTAAACGAGATCGTAGATCTCACCGAAACCGACCGGCCGGGTAGAAGAGTCGAAATCTCCTTCGCGCTCGAACCCCTGGTCGTTATGTTCGATACAGAAGAGACGCTTCAGACGATCATATCCAGAAACGCGACTGGAAAGATCACGGGCGTCGATTTCAAAAGCGGCAACTACCTGCTGGCCGGATTCAAATACTATTTCGACAACGCCGGAAGGTTACTGGCCAGAGAATACGCGTTCGGTGAAAACTCTCTCAGGGTTGATTACAGATACGACACCGCGGGAAACTGGATAGAGGAGAGGTACTTCAAGCTGGAAGATCATGAATACAGGCCGGTTTCGACACTCGCCCGCCAGATCGACTACTTCGAATGATACAAATGATTAGCATTTAATAATGACGACGGGACTTGTGGGTGCCAACGGAGCCTTCGATAAACATCTATAATATGGGGTGCCCATCGAATCTGGAAAATCGTTTCAAGGCACGGATCAGTTTTCAAAATGTGCAGGTTTTTTCAGCGTTCTGGGACCGATGTAACGGATTCCAATTGCACCCAGTGGAGCCGTTATTATTATCGAGAGAATAGAAACAGAGAGAATTATATCTCCATATACCACTCCCATGGCGAGGGGAATGCCACCGACGGCAGCCTGAACGGTTGCCTTTGGAATGTAAGATACCATACAGAATAGCCTTTCACGAAGGTTCAACTTCGACCCCAGGGTCGAAACTGCAACTCCAAGGCTTCTGAATGATAGCCCCAGGACTACGACCAACACACCTTTTTGCCATGAACTGCCAATGGCATTTATACTTACGCTTGCACCCACAAGAACGAAGAGGAAAACCTCTGCCAGTACCCACACACGCTCCATCTTTCCCGCCAGTCTTTCGGCGGCAACCGGTAGTTTCTCTCTTAGCATGAACCCGATCGCCATTACACCTAGCAACGTAGCCACCGGCATATAGTTTTCCAGTTGATGGAAAATAAAAGCCGATGATAGGACCAGTAGAACTTTCTTAGTGTCCCTCATATGGAATTTTTTGAATAAAAGAGCGAAAAGAAAACCGATGAGTGCTCCAGTTCCGATTCCAAAGGCTATTTCCAGCGGTACGCTTGCAACAGCAGTAACTATGTTGATATTCTCTCCTCTATCTATACCAAGGAAAACAGTGAATATGGTTATGGCAACTACATCATCAACTGAGGCCGCAGCAAGTATGGTCGATGGTACTTCCCTGTCCTTTCCCATGTTGCTTTCCTTGAAGCGAAGCATTTCTGGAACTACGACTGCAGGAGAAACGGCGGCTATAATGAAACCAAGCATTCCACCCTTCACCAAATCCAGACCGAGCCATTGAGCAAAGAACATTATCGAGAAACCTTCGAAAATACCTGGAAGAAAGCTCATTCTCAAGGCGAGGGGACCGATCTTCTTCATAGTATTACGGTCAAGACCAAGACCGGCACGAAGAAGAATTACTATCAAAGCTAGTAACCTGATTTCACTCGAAACGTCCAACAGTGACCTGTCTATGAGATTGAGAATCTGAGGACCAAGTAGAACACCGAGAAATATAAGTCCTATCAGGCCGGGAAGCCGCAGTTTTTCGAAAAGAGAGATGATCGGAATTGAAAGAATAATTATCAGCGAGATACTCAATACCATTTTTACCTCCAGAACACGGCAACCAACGACAGCCACCACAAATTTGACAGTAGTAGAAGCTATCAGCGTGCAACGCGGTTCTGGATGGTTAAAACTCCATGGCAAGCTTCATTGCCTTAGGTATTATATGATGCGATAAGTTATACTGTCAAATAGATGCTGAACGGAGGTGAGAGAGTGAGATGCTGACCACTTTTCTTGCGATTGTTGGTGCGTTGTTTCTGCTTTATCTGGCGATAAGGTACTTCCCCGCCTTCATCAAGCTGGTGATAGGGGTCGGAGTCGTTCTGGTGGTGGTTTTTGCCTTCGCCGGTCTTGTAGTGGTCTTCCTGCCGATCCTGATTATTATCGCTATAGTCCTGCTGGTTGTGAAGCTCGTTAAATGAAGACCGTCGATCTAACGGCCATCCAGGTCCGTTTCGACGCAACGACGTTTTCCAGGGAATCTTTCGCGAACGCGATGGGCCGATACATTCGGCTGGCCCGTGGTCTCTGGAGGGGCGAGCGTCATGTCACGGTCTTTCCGGAGTTCTTTCCGACCTTCCTCTACCCGGCCTTCAGAGGCATGGCCCTGGAAGGTGGTCCGGGAAAGATCCTTTTGAAGTACGCACTCAAGAATACGGGGCTCTCTCTCAATCCATTCAGACAGGCCTTTTTGAAACATACGCTCGAGATAGAGTGTTTTTATCGCGAAACGTTCGGAGCGCTGGCCGGGGAATTTAAAACTTATCTGCTGGCGCCCTCGATACTCATGCCCGAGGTTGATATCGAATCTTCGAGGGGGACCTTCTTGAGGGATAAGAGGCTGTACAACATGGCTTATCTCTTCAATCCTCAGGGCCGACTCATCGCGAAGATCGCCAAACACAATCTTACGGACGCAGAGAGCGGGATACTCTTCTCCAGGGGAAGCTCCTTCGGCAACACGGCCGAGACTTCAATCGGAACACTGGGCGTTGCCATCTGTTACGATATGTTTTTCGAGAGCGAAGTACGGCAACTCGATTCTAGGGGCTGCGAGATTCTACTTGTTCCTTCCTGCAACTTCGCCCCGTGGAAGGCCCCTTTGACCGAATCGACGCAGGAGAGGGTATGGTTCAGAGATGGTCCGATCAGCGCGTCGAAAGACAGGGAGAACATACGTTTTCTGGTGAACGCGATGGCCGTCGGCGATGTTGGTGGGCAGACCGCCCAGGGCAGATCTTCCATATGGCACGACGGCAAGGTTCTGGCCGTCTCGCGGGAGTTCGAGCTGGAAGATGTCGTGAATGCCACAGTGGAACTGGATTTGTAGCCGGGCGGACTTTAGAGAATCGCGGGTAGTATAATCTGGTCGGCAGTTGTATAAACCGGACCGAATTCAAAGGAGGTATATGAGTGAAAATAGCGGTGGTACACGACGAAAAACCCGGTGAGGTCGGCATGAAGATGCTGAAAAGTATCGCCGGTGTTTTAGAGAAACACCACGAAGTATTCTCCGTGCCGCTCACGCCGAATTTCGTCGAAAAGATCGAGAGCGCAGGTATAGATTTCGCCTTCAACATCGCGACCGGAGGCGAAGGCCACCGGAGACAGTTCTATGTGCCTGCCATACTCGACTTCTGGAATATACCTTATACCGGTTCTGGTGTATCGGCCAACTGCCTCTGCATAGATAAGTCGCTCACCAAAGTTGTTATGACCGACAGCGGCATACCAACCCCGAAGTACGTTTGCTTAAAACAGTCTCATCCGGTTGAAGAGATAGATTTCTATCCGGCTATAGTAAAGCCTTCATGCGGAGGAAGCGCCGTTGGAATATGGGCCGATTCGGTGGTCAGTGATAGGATCGAACTTGAAAGGGCAGTGAAGAGAATTCATCGGGAGTACGGAGAACCAGCTCTGGTTGAAGAGTTCATAGACGGTCGAGAATTCAGTATCGGGATAGTCGGGCGCACGGTGCTCCCCATTCTGGAGATAGACTTCTCTTTCCTACCGGCGGGGATGGAACGTTTCTACTCCTACAGGGTCAAGCAGTATCTAGGCGAGAAAACCGGTTACATCTGCCCGGCGGACATACCGGAAGATCTGAAAACAAAGATCGAAAGCTTATCGCTCGAGCTCTTTGATAGGCTTGATCTGGGCGATTATGCGCGTATAGACCTAAGGATCGATGGGCAGGGCGAGCCGTATTTCCTGGAGGTCAACTCTCTCCCGCTGCTCGTGCCCGATTACTCGGATATCGTAAAGATGGCGGTGGCGGCAGGCTGGGAATACGACGATCTGATACTCGCAATACTGGATTCCGCGATAGAGAGAAGAAGATAATCGGGTGAAAGGAGGCAATGTCGCTTTTCCTCCCGAGAATGAATTCACGGGTCTCCAGAGCGACTACTTTATGAATCATCGAGAGAGGTACGAACTGGCTTTGAAAATCTCCCGGGACTTATCCGGAGAGATGGGTAGCAATTTGATTTCTTTCTGTCTTTACGGTTCCACTTGCCGGGGTACGGACACGCGCTGGTCCGACCTGGAGATGTTCGCCATAACCATAGAAGAGACACCTCAGAAATCTCTTCTGATCGGTACTGTCCCCGCGATCGTTTACACGATGACCGATTCGAAACTTCGCGAGATTCTTGAAAAGCCCGGTCCACAATGGCCACTGTACACCGGTCTTATGAAGGGACTGATGGTTCTTTCCGGAGACACGCAGGCGCCGTCCAGGTATTATTCGCTAGCGCTTAACGTGCCAGGCGAGAGACTAAAAGAGGCTCTTAAAGAGAATCTGCCCGGATTGGTCTTCGAATCATACGGGAGGATCTTCTCCAGCATAGTCAGAAAAAAACATGAGGATATCTACTGCGCGGTAGTCGAGGTTCTGCTGGAGATGAGCACCGCGCTATGTCTGCTGAACGGCACGCACGTCAACAGCAGCTACTTCGAAGGGATAAGGGAAAGCTTCGAATTCGAAAAAAGGCCCGCGCGTTACGCAGCCCTCGCCACCAGGCTATGGAAGAGCCGCAACCCCTTCGAAATAGCTCGCGACGCCAGAGAACTTATGAAAAACTATATCGCGCTTCTGGAAAGCGAAGGCCTTATCGAGTAGTGAGTCTGCATCCACAAGATTATTATGAAATGATGAGAAGGTTGAGAGTATCAAGAATAAGACGTTGAAGCCTGGTGATTTCAGTCAGAATATGGCCATACCTTTCCGAATAATCGATTCTAGTCAAAGTCTCCATCTAAAGAAGCAGTTCCCTCACCGAATACTTCTCATTCAACCCGGTGCCCTTCAGCCTCTTTCGCAATACGCTTATCAGAATAACCGCTATTAACTGAAGGAAGAAGTCTCCTATCCATTCGGGAATACATCTTTGATCGATTTTTGTATCATTCCAGTCATAAGTGAAAGGAGTGATGAATTTGTACGGAAGAGCGGTAGAATTTCCCGATTCGGGAACCTGGTTGAATGTCGATGAGCCTCTTTCAATGGAAAAACTCAAGGGTCACGTGGTTCTTCTCGATTTCTGGACGTACTGTTGCATCAATTGCATTCACGTTATTGCCGATCTGAAATGGCTTGAGGCCAGGTTCAGCAATAAGCCGCTGGTGGTTATCGGGGTGCATTCGGCGAAATTCGAAAACGAGCGACAGGAAAGGAACATACAGGCGGCGATACAGCGATACGGAATAGCTCACCCCGTATTCGTGGACAACGAATACCACCTCTGGGACCGGTACGCTATAAGGGCATGGCCCTCTTTCGTTCTGATAGGGTCCGACGGGAAGATCCTATCCAGAACCTCAGGCGAGGGAAAACGCGATTACCTTTCAAACGAGATCGCCAGGGCGCTGGAGGATGGAGAGAGAAGAGGAATATTGAGCCGGGAAAAATTGGAAGTCAAGCCCCCCGTTCCCACCGGCGGATCGACGCTTTCCTACCCGGGGAAGATCTCTTTCGGAAACGGGGAAACGCTATTCATAAGCGATTCAAACAACAACAGAATTCTCATAACCAGATTGGACGGCAAGTTCGACGCGACCGTTACAGATATTATCGGCGGCGGCTCTCCGGGCATGTCCGACGGCGGCTTCGAAAAGGCCACGTTCAACAAACCTCAGGGCATCGTCTATTCCGGCGGCCATCTATACATTGCCGACACGGAAAACCATGCGATCCGCAGGGCCTCCATTGAAGAGCGGACGGTGACCACCGTTTCCGGCGACGGCCTTCAGGGGTACAACTGGAATTACAGCGGAGAGGCTTCGAGGGCGAGGCTGAACTCGCCGTGGGATCTTCAATCAGACGGCGCCTATCTCTATATCGCGATGGCCGGGACCCATCAGATCTGGAGATTGGACACGAGAAGCAATACCATAGAGGCCTTCGCCGGAAACAGTATGGAAAACATAATAGACGGCTCTCTGAGAGAGGCGAGCTTTGCCCAGCCGAGCGGACTGTTCCTCAACGGCCGCAGGCTTTACGTAGCCGATTCGGAAGTTTCGGCCATAAGGTTCATAGATCTCGACGGGGGAACGGTCCATACTCTGGCCGGGAACGGTCTCTTTTCCTTCGGGCACGTGGACGGTAGCCTGAGCCACGCTCTCTTTCAGCATCCCTTAGGAATTCACGGCGAGGGCGATTTTCTGTACGTCGCCGACACTTACAATCACGCCATAAGGAGAGTTTCTCCGGAGGCCAGGCGCG
>DBRH01000028.1:1131-1299 GCA_002305955.1 Kosmotogaceae bacterium UBA1373 | reverse complement strand
ACTTTTTGTGATGGTTCTGGTAATCGTTTCGCTTTCGATGGCGGTAGAAATAGATCTCGGCGTGAGTATCGAGGTGAAGCAGGTGCTTGAACAGACGCTGGCCTGCGCCAGGTTGTCTATACTGGCAAACGTGGGGGTTTTCGAGTTCGATATTCCCTTCTCCCAGGT
>DBRH01000028.1:0-1096 GCA_002305955.1 Kosmotogaceae bacterium UBA1373 | reverse complement strand
AAGGCCGGTCTCGGGGTGCAGGCGGCCGGCGTAATCGACCTTATGGCCGGAAAGATACAGGGCTGGGATCTCCCTTCCAAGGCACGTCTGGCTCTGGGCGTATCGGAATCGGGACTTTATCTCGAAGGGGGTATCTCTCTGGGATTCACCCCGGCGCTGGATAATCTCTTTTTCTGCCCCTACGCGTCGGTCGGAGTTGTGTTCTAGCGTTCTTCATCGCGAAGATCGCCGCGCCTATGATTCCGGAGTCGTTTCGCGAAAGCGACAGCACCACGTCCTCGGGGGCGTAAAGAGACGATTGGGAGGGAGCGACCAGCTTCTCCCTGAGAGATAGCAGGAAGCGATCGCCGAGTTCGCATATTCCGCCCCCCACAACGACGGTCTCAGGATCGAAACTCAGGAAGATCGAGTCTATGACGATCGCCAGATCACCGGCGACCGTATCGACGGCCTTCCCGACTATCGGGTCGCCGCCCAGGTACTGTTCGACCAGCGTCGCCCTGTCCAGCTCGCGACCGGCAACCTCGGCCACCAGCCTGTGAATGAGTCTCATGGAGACGTACTGCTCGGCACACCCGGCCTTTCCGCAGTTGCAGCGCCTCCCGCCGGGATGGATAACCACGTGTCCGAATTCGGCCGCTTCACCGCGCTTTCCCAGGAGCGGAAAGCCGTTTATTACCACTCCTCCGCCAAGACCGGTCCCCACAGTCAGCATGACCAGCGTTTCCGTTCGGCGATGGTTGGAGAACCATTCCCCCAGAGCGGCAGCGTTGGCATCGTTCAAAACGGCCGTAACGACAGCGGTCTCCTCCTGTATGAAACTCTTCAGGGGCACTCCCGTCCAGCCGGTCAGGTTGTCCGTGGCCAGGTTCACCTCGCCCGTGAGAGGATCGACTCTGCCGGCCGTGCCGATGCCGATCGCTTCGGGATTGCTGGCGGCGAGTTCTTCCCTCACTATCTGCACGAGCTGTTCTCTGAGCTTTCTCTGCGTTGGATAGAGCTTTTTTTCGGAAATCACTCCGTTTTCATCGACAATCGCTGTCTTGATCATCGTTCCACCGATATCTATACCGAGAGCACGCATTCACACACCTCT
>DBRH01000058.1 GCA_002305955.1 Kosmotogaceae bacterium UBA1373 | reverse complement strand
ATTGACCGAACCCTGTGCCCAGGGAATCGGTGAGATTGAAGACAGAGAAGATCCTGCCCCTGCTTTCCGGCTCGTTAACGTTCATAAGCATGGTTTTCATGTTTGGACCGGTCATCGAGGCCGTCGCGGCTGCCACCATCCCGAGAAGTCCCAGCATGAGAAAACCGCCCGTACCTTCAACCGGCGGAAAGTTTAAGGCACCCAGGGCAACAAACGTTCCGGCGATCGTCATACCGCCGCTGAAAAGCGGCATGTAGGAAGGTTTCCTTTTGTACAGCAGACCGCCGATCAGGCCGCCCAGAAAAATCCCGAGAACGTTCCCCACGCCGAAAAACATGAAGATAAGCGTGGCCGATTCTTTCGAGAGGTTTTTGTAAGTCTCGAAGTAGTTGACCAGGTAGTAAGGGATAGCACCCCAGGGAATGGTGCCCAGTATTCCCTGTATGAAGAGTACCAGATTCGTCCTGACTCTGAAGAGGTTGAGGTAATCGGAGAGCTTCACCTTCCCGGCGTAGCTGTAGCCTTTATCTACAAGCTCTCCAACGGCAACCTCGGCGGCGCCCCTCCTGGGTTCCTCGGCCAGGAAGTAGAAGGCCAGGGCCAGAAAGATGTTTGGAAGAGAGACGATTATGAATGGAATACGCCACCCCAGCGTCGAGCCGGTGAACCCGGCGATAACCATTCCCACGATCGCCCCCAGAGAAATGGCTGTGGAGAGAAAGGCGTTGACCTTTGGCCTGTGCGACTCTTTGAAGGTGTCTCCCGCGAAGGAGAAAACGACCGGAAAGAGTGCCCCCACACCGATTCCCGTCAAAGCTCTGGTTATGAACAACTGTGGAAAGCTCTGAACGAAAGCCGAAAGAAAACAGGGTATCTCTCCGACCAGCACGCTCAGCAACAATAAAAGCTTCCTGTTGTACTTATCGGCCAGAAAGCCCCAGACCAGCGAGACCAGGGCTCCCACGATCGTGAATGATCCCTGAATCAGGCCGATGTCGGCCTTGGTTATACCGAACTCGGCCTCTATCTCTCCGATGTTCGGAGACATTACCATCTGATCCGCGTTGAGAAAAACCATCATGAAGAGCATGAGAAAAAGTACGATCCTGGCCCGACTCTTTTTCATACTAACCCCCCCGGTTTCAGCTGAGTTCGTCTTTCAGATTGGTGAACTCCTGTATCATTGAATCCTTATCTCTCCACTTTTCTCTGACTTTCACAAAGAGGTCGAGAAAGACCTTCTGATCGAAGATGTACTCCATGTCCCTTCGGGCGTCGCTACCGATGAGTTTTATCATAGAACCGCCTTTGCCGAGTATTATCGGCTTCTGGCTATTCCTCTCCACCACGATATCGGCCCTGATCCTCAGCAAATCGCCCTCATCTTTGAACTCGTGAACAGAGACGCCGACCGAATGCGGGATTTCCTGGCGGGTATGCTGGAGGACTTTTTCCCTGACGATTTCCGAGGCCATGAACCTTGAGGAACGATCGGTAATGTAATCTTCGGGGAAAAGCATCTTTCCAGCGGGAAGGAATTTGAAGATCGCTTCTATCAGTGAATCGACGCCGGTGCCCTTTTCGGCAGAGATGTAAAAACGTTCCAGAACATTCTCGAAAAGACGGGAGGCGTTTTCCGAGAAGTTCTCCAGGAGTTTTCTGTCACCGTACGCGTCTATTTTGTTGATCACGAGAAAGACCGGGACGTGGCTTCCGTTGACGTGAGTGGCGACCAGTCTGTCTGATTCCCTGAGCCCGTCGGTGGGATCGACCATGACCAGTAGAAGATCGACGCCCAGCAGAGAGGAGGTCGCGACTTTCAATATATACTGGCCGAGTTTGTGTAGAGGCTTGTGTATTCCGGGAGTGTCGTAGAAGACTATCTGACCTTGATCGGTCGTGTAGATACCGCCGATACGGTTTCTGGTCGTCTGCGGCTTGTCGGAAACTATGGCTATCTTTTCGCCGATTATGCGGTTGATAAGAGATGACTTGCCCACGTTGGGTTTACCAACGAGGGCAACTATCCCGGATTTGAAGATTTCGCTCATTTTCTCTCTTCTTCCAGAAGCAGGGAGAGATCCCCCACTTTCAGAAAGAGCCCATCGAGCGATTTGAGGAAGCCCAGCCTGTTCAACCTTATATCTTCCTGGTTATCCATCACGAAGACATCGTCGAAGTACCTGTCGATCGACGACTTCAATCCCGTAAGAAGCTGGAGCGCCTTTTCGAAGTCGTCTTTCTCAAGGGCCGAACTGACGCTCTCGAAGCATTCGAGATACTCGTTTAAGAGGTCCCTTTCGGCCTGCTCAACGAACTTCGAGCCTTCGAACGCGTCGCAATCGTGGTTCTTGCTTATATTGTGAACCCTCTGGTAAGCGATCAGAAGATCCGTGAATTCGGCCTTTTCAACGTATTCGGTTATAGCCTTCGCGGCTCTCTCGCCAAGATAAGGGAACCTCCACCAGTCGCTGACGGCCCTGGTCACGTTGATCGAGAAACCCTGCTCGAGAAGGTAGGCTTCATACCGGGAACGACAGAATGAGGCGACAGACTGCAAAGTATCGAACGCCTGACCGCCGAGGATGCCGGTGCTCTCCTTCAGGAGCTCTTTAAGATCGATCTTCCATCCCAGGTAATTCATCGTACGGAAAATGAAGGCCATCTTTCGTCTCAACGCGTAGGGATCCTTCGAGGCCGATGGAATGTTGCCGATCGTGAAGTTTCCGACGACCGTATCTATTCTGTCGGCGACGCCCGCGACGGCGCCGCTGAGAGTCGAGGGTACTTTTTGGTCCTGGTAATGTTCTTCGATCCCGAGAGCTACCTCTTCACTCTCGCCGGATTTTTCGGCGTATATCCTTCCCATGACCCCCTGGACTTCCGGAAATTCCTGAACCACCCGTGTGACCTGATCGGCCTTGCCCAGAAGAGCAGTTCTTTCGATACTTTCCAGTTCCCCACTCTTTGCCTTGAGCAGCTTTCCAATTTTGATTGCCAGAGCCGCCGTTCTCTTAGATTTGTCCATGAACGAACCGAGGCCTTTCTGGAAGAGTATTTCTTCCAGACCCGGCACGTAACTTTCCAGAGGTTTCTCTAGATCCTTCTCGTAATAGAAGAAGGCGTCTTCGAGCCTTGCATTTATAACATCTTCATAACCGAGCCGGATATTCCCCAGAGAGTCTCCCGGGCCGTCCTGGAAGGCAACGAAGTTATCGGTCAACACTCCTTCTCTGTAAACGGGAAAGGTCCTCTGGTGATGTTTTATCGTGACGATTATCACCTCTGGCGGGAGCGCCAGGTACTTCTCCATGAAACGTCCGACAACGGCCGTGGGATACTCTGTGAGGGAGACCACTTCTTCGAGCAACTCCCCGTCGACAGGAATGTTTCCCTGGAGGAGTTCTCCGGTTTTCTCTATCTCCGAAAGAACACGCCTCTCCCGTTCGGAACCGTCAGCGATCACAAGCGCCTCTCTAAGTTTTTCAAAGTAATTCTCAGGTGAGACGCGTATTTCGTCGAAGTAGAATCTGTGGCCCTTAGTCGTATCGGAGGCCTTCTTTCCGAAGAGCTCCATCTCGAGCACGGTGTTGTCTATCATGGATACGACCCATTTCACGGGCCTGACGAATCTGTAAGTGCCATCGCCCCAGCGCATCGGCTTTTTGAACTCCAGCGACAGCACGGCCTGCCTGAATATACCGGGCAGAATCTCCAGCGACGACTTACCCGGTATCTTCCTTTCTATGTAAACGTATCCGTCTTTGACGGTGATATCTTCACTTCCTGCGTCGTTGTTCTTGAGAAAGCCCAGTAAGGCCCTGGAAGGCTCTCCGTCTTTGTAAGCAATCTTCTCCGACGGCCCCTTCTTCTCTTCTAGGTAATCGGGTTGCTTCGGAGAGAGACCATCGATGTATAGTCCAAACCTTCTACTGGCCGTGAAGATTCTTAGTCCGTCGTAACCCAATCTGCTGGCCTGGAGACTCTTCTCGATTTTCTCTCTGAGCTGGTTCCTTATCGCCAGGACTTCGCTTGAGGGAAGTTCTTCGACTCCGATTTCCAGCAACGCTTTCTTCTTATGCATCGCTTTCACCCTCCCTGTCAACGTAAGCCTGTGCCACCGATCGGGCCATTTCCCTTATAGACTTGATGTAACTCTGCCTCTGAGAGACGCTTATGGCGTTTCTCGCATCTAGAAGGTTGAAAGCGTGGGAACATTTGATCATATAGTCATAAGAGGGCCTGATAAGCCCATTCTTCATACAGAGGTCGAACTCGTCGCGGTACATCCTGTAGAACTCGAAGAGTTTTGCGGTATCGGCCACATCGAAGTTGTAGGCGGAAAACTCTTTCTCGTTCTCCAGAAAGACATCGCCGTATTTGAACTCTCCGTTCCAATCTATATCGAATATGTTCTCTTTCTTTTGCAGATACATGGTGATCCTTTCGAGCCCGTAAGTTATTTCCAGGGAGACCAGATCTACGTCGATACCCCCGACCTGCTGGAAGTAGGTGAACTGGGTAACTTCCATTCCATCGAGCCAGACCTCCCAGCCGACTCCCCAGGCACCCAGTGTGGGGGACTCCCAGTTGTCTTCCACGAAACGTATATCGTGCTCGACAGGGTTTATCCCAAGCGCTTCCAGCGATCCGAGGTACAGCTCTTGCGAATTCTCGGGATTCGGCTTGATTATCACCTGGTACTGGAAGTAGCGCTGAACTCTCATGGGGTTTTCACCGTAACGGCCATCGGTCGGTCGTCTGCTTGGCTGAATGAAGGCCACTTTCCACGGCTTCTTGCCCAGAGATCTCAAAAAGGTGGAGGGATGAAAGGTCCCTGCACCCATCTCAACGTCGTAAGGCTGGTCTATGATGCATCCCATGGATGACCAGTAGTTGTTGAGGTTAGCTATTACGTTCTGTAGGTACATCTTCTCCTCCTGAACTATTCAATGGAAATCAGGTAATAGTAATACGGTTGTCCCCCGCTGTGGATCTCGAATTCGAGATCGGAAAAATTCGAAGAGAGTGTCTCGGCCAGTTTTGCCGCCGTTTCTTCGGAAACGTCGGACCCGTAGAACACCGTAACGACTTCCCTGTTGCTTTCCTTTCCAATAACCGCTTTTATCGAGTCCTGTACGAGTTTGTCCAGCTTTTTGCCAGAGCCGAGAAGCCCGTCCTTTCCAATGGCGATGTACTCGCCTTTCTTTATTTTCTTTCCTTTCATACTCGAGTCGCGAACGGCGTAGGTTATAGAGATGGGTGTAACCGCGTCGGCCGCCTGTGTCATCTCCTCTATCAGTTCCTGCGTATCGGAATCGTCGTTGTACACCGTCATGGCCGAGATACCTTCCTGCACCGTTCGGGTCGGAATAATATACACTTCCTTATTGGGATTCTCGTCATGAACGGCGTTGGCCGCCTCTTTGGCGGTGAGTATGATGTTGGGGTTGTTGGGCAGGACAACGACCTTGTCCGGTTCCATACGGCTTATCGCCTCGTACAGATCCTTGAGGCTTGGATTCATGGTCTGGCCGCCCCTGACGGTGTAATCTACGCCCAGGCTCTTGAGAACATCGGCCAGGCCGTCGCCCGGGGAGATGACGACTATACCGTGTTTCTTACCCTTTCCGAAGGGTTCCGATGCCTTCGTTTGAATATCCACAACGTGTTCGTGTTGAACCTTCATGTTGTCTATCTTCACCTTTTGGAGAAAACCCACGTGTAAAAACTTTTCGATAATGTCTCCCGGATGATCGGTGTGCACGTGGACCTTTATGAACTCGTCCTGATTGACCATGACGATCGAATCTCCCATCTCTTCAAGGAAGGCCTTCAACCCATCGTAGGTTTCTTCGGGATTCTCGCTGTCGTGAAGGTTGACGATCAGTTCGGTGCAATAGGTGTATTTCAATTCCTCTCTTACTATTTCCACTATTCGCTCTGTCGAAGAGCCTATCGCCTGAGGCATCTGTTGTATCAGGTTATCAACTTCGAGCTCTCCCTTTATCGCCAGCTGAAAACCCTCGAAGATGTAGGCAAGACCCTTGGCACCGGAATCGACCACGCCGGCCTCTTTGAGTTTAGACAGGAGACTGGGTGTCTTTTCAACCGTGTCGAAGGCCGTCTTCACCATTTCGTCGAAGTACTCTTCGAAATCCTCCAGCTCCGTATAATGCTCATTGGCGGTTTCGGCCACGACTTTCATGACGGTCAACATGGTCCCTTCTACAGGTTTCATGACGGACCTGTAGGCAATTTCCTTCGCCTTTATAAGACCTTCGGTGAAGGCCTTCGTACTGACGAATTTTCTGTTTCCTATCCCTTCTGCAAAACCTCTGAATATTTGAGATAGAATGACACCGGAGTTACCCCTGGCACCCATCAACATTCCGGTCTTGACGGACTCGAGGACGCTGACCAGATCGTCCTTCTTCAACCTGTCCAGATACTCACATGCCTCTATCATGGCCGCGGACATGTTCGAACCCGTATCGCCGTCAGGAACGGGAAAGACGTTCAAAGCGTTTATTTCATCCTTGTTGGCCAGAAGACGTTCAGCGGCTTTCCGGAAGGCGGCGACAAAGAACTTGCCGTTGATACGTTTCATCGCTAAAGCCTCCCGTCAATCCTGTAAGCCAACAACATGTATATTCACTTTGATATTCGTGGCTTCCGTGAGTTCCTTCAGTTTGTGGAAGACGTTCTCCTGTATGTTTTCCACAACCGTAGGAATCCTCACGCCGTATTCGAGGATCAGATCCACATCGATTTCCAGAGTGCCGTCGATCTCTTCGGTTACTTTTATTCCCTTTCTGGTATCTTCGGCGGTTCCGAATAATTTGGCCAGAAAGCCCGTCTGGGGTGTTCCAACATTCACGGGACCGTAAGATTCGGAAACTACTTTCTTGACTATAGAACAGATGGCCTGAAGAGAAATATCGATTTTACCGAATTCCGTAGTCACTTGCATTTTTTTCACCTCTCAGTCTAGAGATAGTTTTCTCTATTCCCCTGGTGTCGAGCCCCAGTTCAGATAAAATCTCGTCCCGTGTTCCGTGGGGCGAGAAGCAATCGTCGATGGCCACAAGATCGATTTTACCGGCGTAGCCGTGTTCGATGGCCTTAAGTGCTATACCGGAGCCAAAACCACCTCTCTTGATTCCCTCTTCAACGCAGACGATCGTATCGTACTTGCCGAACACATATTCGAGCATACTTTCGTCCAGCGGTTTGATCGAGCGACAGTTGTAAAGCGCGTAACCGTATTTCAAAGCGACTTCATAACTACGCGACACCATCGAGCCGGTAGCCAGTATCGCCCCTTCCTCGCCGTGCATGATCTCTTCCCATTTCCAGAGAGCTATCTCTTTCATGGATGAGAGAACTTCATCCAGAGAGATTACCTCGGCCTCTCTGGGATATCTTATGGCGGTGGGATGTTCCATACCCTTCAGCAGAAGCGTGTACAGCATGTTCGAGAGTTCCTGCACACTCGAAGGCGAAAGAACCCTCATGTTCGGAAGCATGGAGAGAAAAGCTATATCGAAAATACCGTTGTGGGTCGGACCGTCCTGACCAACTATCCCGGCCCGATCGACCGCGAAAAGCACAGGCAGATCCTGAAGAGCCACATCGTGCGCAAGCTGGTCGAAGGCTCTCTGAAGAAAGGTAGAATATACCGCGAAGACAGGTTTGCTGTGCGAGACCGCCATTCCAGCCGCGAAGGTCGTGCATAACTGTTCGGTTATCCCCAGATCGTAAAAACGCGCGGGGAACTTCTCCATGAAACCAGATAGTCCCGTTCCGTCGGGCATGGCAGCCGTAATGGCTACGATCGAAGGGTCCAGAGAAGCCAGCTCTGTGAGCGTTCTGCCGAAAACGTCGCTGTACGATACCTCCACCGAGTCGAAGGTCTTTTCACCGCTCTCGGGGTCTATCTTTCCAACGCTGTGAAAACGTGCCGGATTCTTTTCGGCATACTCGAGTCCCTTTCCCTTTTTCGTAACTACGTGCACGAAGAAGGGTTCGTCGATCTCCTTTACCGCGTTGAAAAGCGTTTCCATTTCCTGAATATCGTGTCCTCCGACCGGTCCGATGTAGTTCAGTCCCATATCTTCGAAAACGTTTCCGCCGAGAATAGTGGCCTTGAGACCGCTCTTTATCTTTGAAAGTAATTGCTCCAGGCCGCCGAGTTTCATCGTTTCAAGGGTGTTTTTCAGATCTCCCTTGATCTCTCTGTAGAAGGGGTTGAGTCTCATCTCGGCCATCGCCGATGAAAGACTGCCTACATTCTTTCCTATGCTCATGCCATTATCGTTCATTATGACTTTGATTTTGGAGCCGAGATCCTTCATCTGGTTCAACGCTTCCAGAGCCATTCCGGAAGTAATGGCGCCGTCACCGGCCACTACGATTATATTTCTGGAGATTTTGAAAAGCTCGTCGGACTTCTCCATACCGAGTGCCGCGGGGAGTGCCGTTCCCACGTGACCGGCGCCAAAACGATCGTAAGGACTTTCCGATACTTTTAAAAAGCCGCTCAAACCACCCTTTTTTCTGAGAGACCTGAAGGAACCGTACCGCCCGGTGAGTAACTTGTGAGTGTAGGCCTGGTGTCCCGTATCCCAGATTATTATGTCTCTATCTGGATCGAAGACCCTGTAAAGTGCCAGCGTGAGCTCCACCGTCCCGAGATTTGAGGCGAGATGGCCGGTGTTTGTTGCCACAACCGATGTTATTGTCTCTCTTATCTCTTCGGCTAGCATGGCAAGCTGCGGATATGTATAATCCTTCAGTCTCCTGAAAAGAGGGCTTTCATTCATCAGGCAATTCTCCCCATCCGTTCAAGCGATTTCAAATAATGCTTAAAGAACAAAGCCGTGGTTACACTTCCCACACCACCCGGCACGGGGGTTATGGCGGCTGCGATCTGGCTGACTTCGTCGAAATCTACGTCACCGACCAGTTTCCCATCCAGGAAATTGATTCCGACATCTATCACTACAGAACCGGGCCTCACCATTTCTCTCTTGAGAAACTTCGCTATTCCAACGGCGCTCACGACAATGTCGGCGTTGAACGTCTTCTCGGTTATATCTCTACTCCTGGAGTGACAGACCGTCACAGTCGCGTCGACGCCCTTCTTCAGCAAAAGCAAAGCAAGAGGTTTGCCCACCGTGTTCGAGCGTCCCACTATCGTGACATCGCGTCCTTTAGGATTGATTTCGTACTGAAAAAGCATCTCCATGACCGCTTCAGCGGTCGGAGGAGCGAAAAATTCTTCGTCGTTGACAATTCCCCCGAGATTAGAGACGGTACGCCCCTCGAGATCCTTCAGAGGATCGAGGGCGGCAAGCACGGATTTTTCGTCGGCGTTTTTGAGTGGATGCATTACCATGACGCCGGCTATGGAGGGATCGGAGTTCATCCTGTGTACCTGGGCGATGGGATCCTCTCCGGTATTCTCAATCACTACATTGATTCCAAGCTTTTCACCCTGTTTCACTATGGATTTCATGTAGGTCTTGTTCGAACTATCGGGCTCATCACAGAGGAGAACCAGCGAAGGCAGGGAATCCAGGCCTTCGATCTTTCCCCTTATTTCGGAGTATATCTTCTCTGCGACACTCTTTCCGTCAAGTATCATGGAAACCACCTCAAAATAGTCCGCTTATCTTGCCATTTTTATCAACATCTATTTGCTGGGCGCAGAATTCCTCTCCAAGGCCCGGCATCAACATTATGCTCCCCGAAACGGCTACTATGAAGCCCGCTCCCGCGGAGAGGTTCAAGTTTCTAACGTTGAAGGTATAACCGGATGGAGCTCCCAGCTTCTTCTCGTCATCGGTTATGGAGTACTGTGTCTTGGCAACGATAACCGGTAATCTGTCAAGTCCCTGCTTCTTGAACAACCTTAGCTTGGCCTGAGCCTCCGGTAAAAACTCAACCTTTCCGGCCCTGTATATCTCCTTGGCCAGTTTCTTTATCTTCTCTTCGATGGGAAGGTCTAGATCGACGAGCGGTTTGTAATTGTTGACGCCGCCCTCAACGAGCTGAACAAGCTTTTCTGCCATCTCGATTCCACCGTCTCCGCCCTTTGCCCACACTCTGGAAACTTCGTAAGGAATTGTGTTCTCAGCGCACAGGGAGTCGAAGAGTTCCCTTTCCTTTTCCGTATCGTTGGGGAATTCGTTCAACGCTACCAGAACGGGGATTCCGTACTTTCTCAGGTTTTCGTAGTGGACTTTGAGATTTTCAAAACCGCCCCTCAACGCTTCGAGATTCTCCTGGTTCACTTCTTTTTTCGAGGCGCCGCCGTTTAGTTTCATGGCGCGAATAGAGGCTACGAGAACGACCGATGACGGTTTGAATCCCGCGATGGGCGAGACGAAATCAAGGAACTTCTCCGCTCCCAGATCGGCGCCGAAGCCGGCCTCTGTTATGACGTAATCGGAGAGTTTCAAAGCCGTCCTGGTGGCGATTATGGTGTTCGTCCCGTGGGCTATGTTGGCGAAGGGGCCGCCATGAACGAAGGCCGGAGTCCCCTCGAGGGTCTGGACGAGGTTGGGATCTAGCACGTCTTTCAACAGAGCGGCCATGGCCCCGTGAACTTTAAGATCCTTTGCGGTGATGAAACCGCCTTCCTTCGATCTCGCCACGACTATTCTAGACAGGCGCTCCTTGAGGTCATCGATATCTTTGGAAAGGCAGATTATCGCCATCACTTCGGAAGCCGGAGTTATGACGAAAGACTCCTCTCTCGGGTAGCCGTTGCTCTTTCCGCCGAGTCCGACAATTATCTCTCTGAGGGCGCGGTCGTTCATGTCCATCGTCCTCGGCCAGAAAACCATAGTGGGATCGATGCCGAGTTTGTTGTCGAATTTTATATGCGCGTCGATTGCAGCTGAAAGTAGATTGTGGGCCTGAGAAATAGCGTGGAAATCTCCGGTGAAGTGAAGGTTTATCTCTTCCATTGGAAGGACCTGCGAATAACCTCCTCCTGCGGCACCACCTTTGATACCCATCACAGGGCCCACAGAGGGTTCTCTCAGAGTGACGAATGTCTTTTTTCCTATCTTGTTGAGCGCCATCGCCAACCCTACCGAGGTGGTCGTTTTTCCCTCGCCCGCGCTGGTGGGACTTATGGCAGTAACGAGTACGAGCTTTCCATCGGGTCTATCTTTAAGCTCTTCAAGATAGTGGTGGGATATTTTGGCTACGTTTCTTCCATACCGCCTTATGTATTTTTCAGGTATCGACAACGAGGAAGCTATTTCGCTGATTTCTTTGAGTTCCGCTTTTTGAGCTATTTCTAGATCGGTTAACATACTGACCCTCCCATTATAAGTCTTTTTTTGCGACAGGTGCACATTCCCTGGCAATCCTATCAAGAACTCCGTTGACGAACTTTCCTCCCTGTTCCGAACCGTACTTCTTTGCAATATCTATCGCTTCGTTCAGCGTCACTTCAATCGGCACCGCGTTTTCATAGATGATTTCATAAGTGCCGAGCCTCAATACGTTTCTGTCGGTCGAGGCGAGCCTGTCGAAGGTCCAGTTCATCAGATGTTTTCTTATTATCCCGTCGATCTCCTCCCTTCTTCGAAGTATATTTTCGAAATACTTTCGGGTTATGAGCTTCATCTCCATGTCCATGGCAAAAAAGCTCAGTTCCCTCTCAAGATAGGCAGAAGAAGTCTCTGCATCTTCAGTAAAGTCGAACTGGTATATGGCGCTGAAGACAATTTCGCGCATCTTCCGCCGGCTTTTGTTTGGACCCGTCATTGTGGAGTTATACCTCTTTCTCTTTCTTTTCCTCTTCCTTCTCTATCTCTTCTTCGGCAACAGGGCTTTCAACGGCCTGGCTCGCTTCCTGAGGAAGGGCCGCCTCGTGCTCGGGCTCGTCCTCTTCGATAACGGCAGGCTTCTGGGGCTCTTCATAGACATCCTCGATACTTATCGAGACATCCTCCACTTTCAGACCACTGAAACTCTCTACGTCGTTCTTAAGCTTCTCCTGCATCTTTCTAGCATAAGAAGGAATAGAGACCCCATATTTGATCTTCGTATTCACGGTGATCTTAACGGTTTTCGTTCCGTCCACTTTTTCGTCAAGATCGATATCGACGGTTGATTTGGCTTCCTTCCTGGCTTTGTTTTCTCTGGGATCGAACTTCAAGAATTCAATGTAGGAGTGAATCGCTATATCCCGGATCACGGCTTCAGAGATCTCGATCCTTCCAAGATCCGTCTCTTCGAAATCCATTCTTCTCCCTCCTTTCCTTATCAGGCTCTTTCGATGTATTCGCCGGTTCTAGTATCGACTCTGATCATTTCGCCGTTCTCAACGAAGAACGGTACTGTCACTTTCAAACCGGTCTCCAGAACTGCCGGTTTACCGCTTCCGGAAACCGTGTCGCCCTTGTAGGCCGGTGCCGTCTCCGTGACCTGGAGTACTAAGGTGTTGGGTAGGATCACTCCGATCGGCCTTTCCTCGTGGAATTGAAGATCTACCTCTTCATTTCCCTTCAAATATTCGAGGCCGTCTCCCATTTCGTCGGGACCGATCGTGTACTGCTCGAACGTTTCAAGATCCATGAAATGGAAAAAATCCTCTTCGGAATAAAGGTACTGGACGTGCCTTATCGAAAGCGAAGCCTCCTCGACCTTTTCACTGGCCTGAAAGGTGAACTGCCTGACCAGCGCGGTCTTGAGGTTCTTCATTCGTGTCCTTATTATTCCATCTCCCCGTCCCATGGAGTGTTTATTCGCCTCCAGAACGATGTAAATCTCTCCATCGATAAGCAGAGGCATTCCCTTTCTTAACTTGCCAACTTCTATCATGTAGAAGCCACCTCCGGATCGTTACAGTATCTTGAGTTCTCTATCGAGGTTCGTAAGCACCTCGGTTTTATCTTCTCCGAAATAGAGGTCGTCCTCGATTCTGACCCCGAACTTTTCCGGCAAATATATTCCCGGCTCGATGGTGATCACGGCCCCTGCGGGAATTGGATTCTTGTTCGACGGACTAGCACCCCCGGATCCGTCGTGGGTATCCATTCCCAGACTGTGTCCCAGACCGTGCCCGAAGTACTCGCCGTATCCGGCCTGCCTTATTATCGAAGCGGCCACTTCGTGCAGGTCGCTGCCGATAATTCCGGCGCGTGCCGCTTCTTTTGCCGCCTTCTGGGCCTCATAGACGACTTCGTAAACTTTTATCATCTCCTCGCTGGGACTTCCCAGCGAAAAGGTTCTGGTGATATCCGAGTTATAACCGTCAACTCTCGCGCCGTAATCTATGAGCACGAACTCGCCTTCGCGGAGTTTTTTGTCTGAAGGCTTACCGTGTACCACCGCGCTTCTCGGACCGCTGCCGACTATAGTGTCGAAGGCTAGATAACCGCCACGTGTCCTTATCTCGTGCTCGAGAATGGCCGCTATGTCTTCTTCGCTCTTTCCCGGTCTTATATAGTTGAGAGTTTCCAGGAGAGCCTCTTCGGCCACTACCACGGCACTTTTTATTTTCTCGATCTCCTGCGGCGTCTTAACCATACGCATTTCCTTCAAAATCACGTCGGCTGGAAAAAGCTCAACGCCGAGATTCTCGAAGACTCTCTTGTAGAGACCGTGACTGATCGTGTCCTCTTCGAAGCCGACCTTTCCGGCACCATCGTTCTTGAGTATGTTTGAAATCAAGTCTTTGAGTTCATCGCCGCTCTTGTAGGGTATCAATTTGAAACCGGTCTCGATCGAAGCCTGGGTGTAATATCTGGAGTCGGTGATGATATACTCACCTACCGGGGAGACGACAAGTACAGAAAAAGAACCGGAAAAATCCGAAAGGTACCAGGAACTCGACTTGTTACTCGATTCGTAGTTGTAAAGGACAAAACCTTCCAGTCCCATTTCGGCCAGTTTGCTTCTGAATTGTTCAATTCTCGACATGCTCAACCTCCATTGATCTATGTGTCAAACAACGTTATCTGGTTGCGGTTCATCTTGCCTTTCTTTGTCCTGCGTATCTCGACAAGATCGTCGGCTGTCAGCACTCGAACGGCCTTATCTAGCGCCGACTGTTTGGAGATAACCCTGAGTATCTCTTCGGCCCTCTCCAGAACTACACCGGGGATGCCCGCAAGTTTCGCGACATCTATACCGTGCGATTTGCTGGCCACACCATCAACCACCCTGTGCAGAAATACTATACCCTTTCCGGTCTCCATAATTTTAACTGTTTTATTTCTTATTCCTGAGTACATTTGAGAGAGTTCCGTCAATTCGGTGAAATGAGTCGCGAAGACCGTGTTGCACCCGATGGCTTCATATATGTATTCCGAGACCGACCAGGCGATCGAAATGCCGTCGAAAGTGCTCGTTCCCCTTCCCACTTCGTCCAGTATTACCAGACTGTCCTCGGTGGCTCTTGAAAGGATAGTGGCCGTTTCCATCATCTCCACAAGGAAGGTAGATTTTCCGCCGGCCAGCTCGTCCCTGGCACCGATCCTTGTGAAGATCCGGTCGTAAACAGGCAAAACCGCCCTCGAGGCCGGAACGAAAGAACCGATCTGGGCCATTATGGAGATGAGGGCTATCTGCCTTATATATGTGGACTTCCCGCTCATATTGGGACCGGTGAGTATGAAGAAACGCCCTTCCTCGCCGAAGGCTATATCGTTTGGTGTGAACTCGCCCACGAACCTCTCCACTATCGGGTGTCTGGAGGCTTCGATTCTGGTGGTACCGTCCGATGCAAACTCGGGTCTGACGTACCCGTACTTTCTGGCTATCGAGGCGAAAGATTGAAGGACATCCAGCTCCGCTAACACTGTTGAAAGCTCCTGCAGATCCTTCACCGAGTTTCCCGTCTCGCGACAGAGATCTTCGAACAGCGATCTTTCCAGCGAATCTATTCTCTCGCCGGCGCTGAGAACCCTTTCTTCAAAAGACTTCAGTTCGGGGGTTATATACCTCTCGCAGTTCACGAGGGTCTGCTTCCTGGTGTAGCTTTCCGGAGCCTTCGAAGCCTGGGCCTTGGGCAGCTCTATGAAGTAACCGAATACCTTGTTGTACTTGACCTTGAGAGTGCTTATTCCAGTCGCTTCCTTCTCTCTCCGTTCCAGCTCCTTCAGCTTCTCGACGGAATTCTCCATGAGATCCCGCAGCTCGTCGAGTTCCCGGCTGAAACCTTCCCTTATCACCTTGCCATCGCCGACGAACGCGGACGGTTCGTCCTGCAATGCCCTTTCCAGTAACTCGAGTTCTTTCGAGAAGAGAATTATCCCCTCTCCCGTTTCACGTAGAGAAGGGTTGCTCATGAGAAGCTGCTTTACGAGGGGAAGGATTCTGAGGGAGTTTCTCAAAGACTGGAGATCCCTGGGAGAGGCCCGGTCGCTGGCCAGACGGGAAACTATTCTCTCCAGATCGAAGATACAGCCGAGATACTCCCTGAGCTCTTCCAGAAGGAGCGGATCCTCCGAAAGGCTTTGAACGGTATCGAGCCTCCGCTCTATTTTATGAACATCGGTACGGGGTGTCAAAAGCCACTGCTTCAGCTTCCTCTTTCCCATACCGGTCATGTTTTCGTCCATTATCGCTATGAGCGAACCCTTTCCCTGGCTAGCCAGAAGGTTGAGATTTTCTATCGTGGAGGCGTCCAGCTGCATGGTTTCGGATTTTTTGACAACTCTGGGCAGCGATAGATGTTTCATCGGTTTGAGGTTGGTGATCTGAAGGTACTTGAAGAGTGCTCCGAGAGCCTCCAGCTGTGATGAATCGAGCTCCAGGTGATCTATGGAGGCCAGAGAATAGAATTCTTTTACATACCTGAGACTGGAGGAGAGCGCGAAGTTCCAGTCTTCGAAGATCTCTATGAAGGCACTGGAAACCGTCATGATATCCTTTTTCAAGGTTTTCAGACTCTCCTTGAGAAGTATCTGGGCCGGTTCGAAACCGGATATTATATCCAGGAGTTCCGGAAGGCTTTCGCAGGTAGTAGCGACCACTTCCCCGGTAGAAATATCGCTCAGGATAACCGCAAACGTGCCCTTCTTTTCGGACACGGTCAACATATAATTGTTGGACTGGCTGGCGAGAAGCTCGTCTTCCATGAGGGTTCCAGGAGTCATGACGCGGGTTACCTCTCTCCTCACCAATCCCTTAGCCTGCGCCGGGTCTTCGGTCTGTTCGCAGATGGCGACTTTATGGCCGGCGGAGATCAACTTCTTCACGTAACCGTCGATCGCGTGGTAGGGGACGCCGGCCATGGGATTGCCGTTTCGCGAAGTGAGCACTATCTGAAGCTCATCGGCGACCAGTCTGGCATCGTCGAAGAACGTCTCGTAGAAGTCTCCAAGACGAAAGAGGACTATGCAATCTTTGTAATTGTTTTTGACCTCGAGATACTGCTGCATCATCGGTGTTATCTCAGACACACTACCAACCCCAGATACGTCAAAAGCCGGCGCTTTGCGCCGGCCATAAGAGAAAAATTCGTCACTCTTTGGCTTTCTCTCTATTCTTGGGTTCTATCACCTTGTCTATCATCCCGTAATCGACTGCCTCTGTCGCGCTCATGAAGTAATCGCGGTCGGCGTCTTTCTCTATCTTCTTTATCGACTGACCCGTGTGGAAGGCCAGGATTTTGTTGAGCTCATCCCTCAGGTAAAGGATCTCTTTGGCCCTGATCTCGATATCCTTC
Source organism: Kosmotogaceae bacterium UBA1373 (assembly GCA_002305955.1). Classification (GTDB taxonomy): domain Bacteria; phylum Thermotogota; class Thermotogae; order Petrotogales; family Kosmotogaceae; genus Mesotoga. The sequence continues at coordinate 3,863 of DBRH01000058.1, read as the reverse complement.
GCTACCCCTTCGGCCCCGCCGAAAGGCTGATGGATCATTATTCTAGAACTGGGCAGGGCATACCTCTTTCCCTTCGTGCCGCCGGTGAGGAGGATCGCTCCCATCGAGGCGGCCATTCCTATACAAATCGTCGAGACGTCGGGTTTTATGTATTGCATGGTGTCGTAGATCGCCAGGCCGGCAGTGATCGATCCACCAGGGCTGTTTATATAAAGATTGATGTCTTTATCCGGGTCCTGCGACTCAAGGAATAGGAGCTGGGCTACAACGATGTTGGAGATCTCGTCGTCTATCTGCCAGCCGAGAAAGACTATCCTCTCCGCGAGAAGCTTGGTAAAAATATCGAATATCCTCTCTCCCCTTCCTCTATCTTCGACTACGTAGGGTACGAAAGGCGCCATGTTTATATCCATAATTCCTCCTAGTTCTTGAAAAGTTTTTCTATGATTCTTTTGGGTGGAAGGAACGAGAAGATGATGTGACCACTATCGGTGATGAGAAGTGCCTTGGTTCTCTTACCGAACGTCAGGTTGACGACCTTTCCCGTTTCCATGCCGAGCTGCTTCAACCTTCTCACAGCCGAGCTTTGAACCGGAAGAACAGCAAGCACCCTGTCTTTCACGACAAAGGATTCGAAACCAATATTGACAATGTGGTCCACTTCGACTTTCCTCCTTCCTTCAACGATGTTATTATAACATAATAGAAGACCCACGGAGGTGCTGGGATGCTCGCAAACGATCAGGAAAGCCTCGTAGATACGGGGCGAATTTACGTCAAGGCCGGCGACGGCGGCAACGGTGCCGTCTCCTTCAGAAGAGAGAAATACATACCCTACGGCGGACCGGACGGCGGCGACGGCGGGAGCGGAGGACACGTCTTCTTGAGAGCAAGTAACAGCAGGAACACGCTTTACGAGTTCAAACACAAAAGGAAATTCATGGCGCAGGACGGAGAAAATGGCGGGGGGTCAAACATGGCCGGCAGGAAGGGCAGGGACCTCGTTATTCTAGTGCCTGTGGGAACTATCGCTTACGACGCCGAAACCGGCGAGACGCTGGCCGATCTGAACAGGCCCGGCGAGACGGTCGTTCTCGCCAGGGGCGGAAAAGGGGGCAGGGGGAACGCACGTTTTACCTCTTCCACCAACCAGGCTCCCAAAGCCTCCGAGAACGGCGAGCCCGGCGAGGAGCTGTATGTGCGGCTCGAATTGAAGATTCTAGCCGACGTTGCACTCATCGGTTTTCCCAACGTGGGCAAATCGACCCTGATATCGGTCGTGTCAAACGCAAGACCAAAGATAGCCAACTACCACTTCACAACGCTCTCTCCCAATCTGGGAGTCGTAATGGCGACGGAGTTTCTGGGATACATCGTGGCCGACGTGCCCGGTCTGATCAAAGGCGCGCACCAGGGAGTAGGTCTCGGACACAGTTTTCTGAGGCACATAGAGAGATGCAAGATACTCGTCCATCTGCTGGATATTGCGCAGACCGAGGAGAGGGATTTCGTGCAGGATTACTTCGACATCCGTTATGAACTGGAGTTTTACAGAGCGGAGCTCCTGGAAAAGCCGGAGATAGTGGTCGGCAATAAAAGCGATCTTCTCACCCCCGACATGTTGAACGAGCGGGTGAGACTCTTCAAAGAAAAGACCGGCAAGGAGATCCTGCCTATCTCGGCCGCTACTTCGAAGGGAGTCGATGATCTCAAAAGACTCGTATGGAACGTTATCGGCGATAGCGAGTCCTTCCTGAACAGGCTGAAAGTCGAGGAAGATCTCCCCTTGCCGGTAGTGGAAGCTATCGTGTACACGGCTCCCGAACCGGAGAACTTCAAAGTCGAGAAGGATTCCAGAGGCCGGTTCGTAGTTTTCGGACCGGCAGTGGATTTCTACTTCAGGAAAATCAAGGCGCAGAAGTTCAGGGATAGATTCATAATGGACAAGCTCGAAAAGGGCGGACTCACGAATAAATTAAAAAATGCCGGTATCGAAGAGGGCGATACCGTCGTGATAGATGATAGAGAATATGTCTTCAGAGAATAGGATTGGAGTGTTCGGCGGGTCGTTCAACCCGGTCCACAACGGTCACATCATCATTGCGATCAGGGCTCTGGAAGAGCTGGAACTGGACAGGCTCTACATCGTCCCCGCCTATCTGCCTCCACACAAGAGAGAGATAAACCTTGCACCGTACGAACTCAGAAAAAAATGGCTGGAAAAAGGCTTCGAAGGGATCGGAAAGATAGTGATCTCAGATTACGAAAAAGAGAGGGGAGGTATCTCCTATTCGCTCTTCACGATGAGGTACTTCTCGCAGAAACACTCTTGCAGACCTTACCTGATCGCCGGTGAGGACAGTTATCGCGCCCTGGAAAGCTGGTACGAGTACAGAATGCTTCTGAAAGAGTCCCGGCTGGCGGTATATCCACGTTCGTGCAACGAAAAGCCGTTGCAGCTTGTGGAAGGAGCGGTGTTGCTCAAGGCGCCGATGATAGAGCTTTCATCTACCGAGATAAGGAAGAGGGTAAGATCGAAGAGATCTTTGCTGGGAATGGTTCCCGGATCGATAATCGAAGAGGTCGAAAAGACTTATGTATAAAGAAATAGGNNCTGTCCCCCATGGCCGGCTACACTGACGGCGTAATGCGGGAGCTGGCCATGGAGTGGGGCGCCGATTTCGCCTTCAGCGAGATGCTCAGCGTGGAGGGCGTGCTGAGATCTACAGAAAAGACCGAAGAAGTGATCCCCTCCAGCCCCTGCCGGATACAGCTCTTCGGTTCCGATCCGGGCAGAATGGCGAAGGCCGCTCTGAAGTTGAAGGACGTGGCCACGTGGTTCGATATCAACGCCGGCTGCCCGGTTAAAAAGGTGACCAGGCGGGGTGCGGGGAGTGCTCTCCTTAAAGAACCAGGCAAGATAGGAGAGATGATAAAAGCCCTGAAGGAAGTGTCTTGCGTGCCCGTATCTGTAAAGATCCGGCTCGGCTGGGAGAGCGTCGAGAGCGAGAGAATCATCCCACCCATTTTGGAAGCAAGACCCGACGCGGTTTTTATTCACGGAAGAACTGTTTCACAGGGGTATTCCGGTTCGGCCAACTGGATAGAGATAGATAGGATCGCTGGAACGCTCCATCGGGAAGGAATCCTTTCCTACGGTTCGGGCGACCTGTTTTCACCCCGGGCCGTTGCTGAGGCTCTCGACAATCACTCGATAGACGGCGTTGTAGTTGCCAGAGGGGCGATAGGCAACCCCTGGATCTTCAAACAGGCCAGAGATTTGATGGAGCTCGGCACTTACGAGGAGTTCGGTTTGAGCGAGAGACTGGAACATTTTCTGAACCACATCGAAAGGCTGGCCGACGTAGTCGGCGAGAATCAGGCCGTTAGAGACCTGCGCAAGTCCTTCGCCGGTTACACCAGAAACATCAGGTACGCCTCGAATATGAGAAAGGAATACATGAAATGCGTCTCTCTCGAGGAGGTCCGGGAGCTTTTCAGAGCCTTTGTACCGGATTTCCAGGTATTCAAATGATCCGTTGTTTTTTTCGTTTCCCGAACCCGTTTTGACAATTCCCGTATATCAAAGTGTTATCATTGTTGCATCTACTATATTAGGGGGCACAGGCTATGAAAAAAGCTGTTCTACTGGTGCTACTGGTGTTTTTCTCCATCACTCTTCAGGCTGTTGAATATGCAGTAAAAGTTACCAGAAATGGCGAGGCTCTTCCCGAGGAGTTCTGGATATCTTCAGAGGAACTAGTTCAGGCTTTCTATTCGAACGTTTCAGACGCTGCCGGCCAGGGAATTGTGTTCGACCCGTACTTCACTAATATGAACATTCCAAGCGAGCACAACATGAA
>DBRH01000065.1:6662-7510 GCA_002305955.1 Kosmotogaceae bacterium UBA1373 | reverse complement strand
TCTTTGGAGGCCGACCAGTTCTTCCTTCTCACAACCTCGGCCTCCAGTTGACGAATCTTCCTGTCGATCTCTCCCGCCTCTTTCTCTCTGGAGCGGAAATCGCTCTCCAGATGTTCGAGCATCAGCGAGTAACCGCCGTTGACGGATAACGATTGACCGAACTTCAGATAGATCGTCCTGTCGGCCACTCTGTCTATGAAGGTGCGGTCGTGGCTGACCACGACTGTTCCCGTTCCCCGTCTTTTGAGTCTGTTGACGATTCCTTCCAGCCTCAGCGTCATGGCTATGTCGAGATGGTTGGTCGGCTCGTCCAGCAGGAGGAGTTTCGACCGGCCGAGGAGCGCTCTCATTATAGAGAGAAGCCTCTTCTGACCCTGTGAATGTTCGTTGAACCCTTTATGGATCTCGTCGCTCTCGAAGCCGAAATCCACGAGCGTCAGTGCTATCTCCTCTTCGAAGTCGAAGCCCCCGGTCGCGTGGTACTCGTTTATGTATTCGGCGTACGCGAGTGGGTCGGCGGCCGCCTCGAGCTTTTCATGCAATTTCAACAGCTCCGGTCTCGCGCCGAGCAGGTAGTTGCCCGTGCTTCCGCGGTAATCGACATCTTCCTGCCGGACGTAAACGGGCCAGTAACCACGCTCGATCTGCACACTCCCGCCGGAAGGGGCTATCTCGCCGGTTATCGCTCTGAGAAGAGTCGTTTTGCCGCAGCCGTTGGGGCCGGTGAGCGCCAGTACCTCCCCGGGTAACAGGTCGAGATCTATTTTTTTCAGAACATCGAGACTGTCGAACGATACGGATAGATCTTTCACGTGTAGCAAAGAAACCACCTCCATTATGGCCTGTGA
>DBRH01000065.1:0-6638 GCA_002305955.1 Kosmotogaceae bacterium UBA1373 | reverse complement strand
GATTACGGGAAAGCGATATTCAATTGTGCCGATTACCGGGGTAGTTTCTTCATTTCTGCACCTTTACAGTTTTGACCTGTGTACTTTATAACATATATCTGCGTGCCGGTTTAAGTGGTCCAGCCGCGATTTTCGAAATCAAATAATGACCGTCAGTATGTTTCTGTTGTCCTTATATGCGTAGTCAACCTTTTTGGAGCATCTCTTGATGAGGTAGATTCCCATCCCGCCCTTCTGTAGGAGCTCGAAGTTGTTGAGGTTTGGATCGCTCACATCTAGGGGGTTGAACTCTCGCGAAGTGTCTTCGATAACTATCTTCGCATCGTTGTCTTCGAAGCTGAGCTCTATCTCGATCCTCTCTTCCTCTCCCAGATCACCGTACTTGACTATATTCACACAGGCCTCGGTGACTACCAGGCCGGCCCTGAAACCACGCTCTTCGCCGGCTACCTCTTTGACTATTTCCGTTATTCTGGCCGAGACCGAATCTACCTCCCCCATCAGAGGTCTAACTGAGAACCGCTGCTTCGACTGCCTCATCCAACCTATCTTACAGAGACTTTACAGCCTCTTCGACTGTGCCGTCGTGAATCTGGAAGAGCCTGTCCAGTCGGAGCGTGGCCAGGAGTTTTTTGATCTCCGGGGACAGGTTCACAAGGTGGAGGTTGCTTCCCTTCGGCGTCAGAGACTTGTATATGCTGATCAACGCGGCAATTCCCATCGAGTCTATGAATTGAATATTGTTGCCGTCGATTATCACGGCGGAACAACTGGCCAGATCCTTGCTCTCGTACCACTTGCGGAAACTGGCCGATGTCTCCCCGGTAATTCTAACGGGTTTCTCCAGGGAGATTACACCAATACTTTTTTTGAGCAATTCGAATTTAAACATAATGCACCCACAACCAACGTTGTGGAATCCCTCCTTTTTTCAACTTACCTTCCTCGACGTGGAGATCCTCTACGCTAAAACTCTATCAGCAATAGCGAGACATCGTCTTCGGCATTCTTGATTCCCTTGTATTTTTCGAAACGATCTCTCAGATTCTCTTTGGTTGCGGAAAGGCTCATATCCAGGCAGCCCTGCAGGATATCTTGCAACCTTTCCTCGCCGAACATCTCTCCGTCTTCGTTAGTGGACTCTGTGAAGCCATCCGTGTAGAGAATTAACCTGTCCCCTCCCGAAAGGTTGAGCTCTTCGATCGCTCCGCGTATCATGTTCATGCCTATCAGGCCTTCCTTGTTTTCGAGAACCCTGAACCTTCCATTTTCCATCAGCAGCGGAGAGGGGTGCCCCGCGTTGCACAACAGGAGTTTTTTACTCGCGGTATCTATTATCATCGAGATGATCGTGAAGAAGAGATTGAACTTCTCGAACCTGAAACTGCTGTCCAGTTCGGCCATGAAGTCCTTAAGGTCGAATTCCCCCTCTCCAATCCTTCCCCTGTAATCCTCGATGAATCTGTGAACCATGACCGAAAGCATCGCCGCGTTCACACCGTGACCCGACATATCGGCCAGATAGACAAAGAACTTTTCCTCTCCCAGTTTTACGACGTCGAATATATCGCCGCCCACTCTGTACGAGGGAGAGTAGATCCATTCCATCTTCAGTCCCTGAGGTGCGCTCTGAGGTACGAGGGCCGCCTGAATTCTACCTGCGGCCAGAACGTCGTTCTGCAGGCTGTCCACCGCTACCCTCAAAGATTTTATGAGATTGTGCAATTTGAGCTGTGTATTGACCCTTAGCAGAACCTCCTCCGACATGAAGGGTTTGGATATGAAATCTACCGCTCCAGAACTCAGGGCCGTTAACTTGCTCTGGCGGTCTGACGAACCCGTTAGAACTATCACCGGTATAACTTCCAGATCGCTGTCTTCTTTGAGTCCCGATAGAACTTCCAGTCCGTTATAATCGGGGAGCATGAGATCGAGCAAGATCAAGTCGGGCCGCTCTTCTCTGGCCGCCAGCAACGCCGAACTCCCGTCAGGACTCTCGATAACTTCATGACTGTCCTTGACGAGTATGGATTTCAAGAGAACTCGAACCGCCCGGTCGTCATCGACGACGAGTATCCTGCTCATTCGAGAACCTCCTTTTTATTCGAAATACCTCAACGCCTCTGCCGGAGGTATCTTCGATGCGATGTAGCTCGGTATTATCGTTGAAACCAGCGATGCGACGTAGAATATCAGTGACATTCCCAGCAACTGATCCCAGGGAATGGAAAGAGCCATGCCCTGCATGAGAGGGGAGGCATAGATTTCCACGCTGGTGAGGGTACCGGTTATTATTCCAAGGACGATCCCGATTACGACTATGAACGATGTCTCCAGAACGAAAGAGGCGAAGACCATCTTCTTTGTGAATCCTATGGCTTTGAGCATGCCGACTATCCTCTTGCGTTCGTAAAGGGCCTTGAACATTATTATGGCTATACCGACTATTCCGACGAGCATACCGAAGTACAGGAAGGATCTCAGAATACTTATTGTTCCCTGTATAATCGTCGTTGTCAACTCTATTATATCGTCAACGAAGATCATAAAGAGACTTCCCGAACCCATACCATCTTTCAGAGACTCGAAACTCGCCTTTTTCTCTTCTTGAGTTTCTCCCCTCAAATTCAAGAGGTAATTCCTGATCGAGACCTTACCGTCGATGGATTCGGGGATGTTTCCNNAAATATCCCGTTCATATACGTTATCGTATTTTCCGGGAGTGTGGCTATGACTGTCATTTTAACGCGTTCCTCGCCGATTATGATGTCACTCATGCCTCTCATCATGAAAGACGACATACCGCCGGTATCTTCCTCTCGTTGAACCAATCTTCTCAGCTCGACGGTATCTCCGGGGAGTATTCCGGGAATGACGTTGGAAGAGACTACAACAGTATCGGGGGTAGACCGTAAATGCTCCCAGACTTCTCTGGCGTTCTTGAACGTGCCTTTATCGAACGTTATTTCCGTGAACTTGTTGTTGACTATGAAACTGTCGTCCAGTCCGTACATGTATTCACGGACGTATCTTTCTTCTCTCTTCATCGCCACGTTTATACTCTCTATGTTGGTGAGGGCCGAGACTTCGCCTCTAGATTGCAGATCGCTGAAGGAGACCATGTTTCTTGTAGAGAGTGAGAAGACACCAACATCGTACCCCCCGAACATCATGTCTCTGCTTTTGACGAGCACCTGTTCCTGGGAGTAAGGGATGATTGAAATCAACGTTATTACAAAGATGACGACACCGTACATGGCTATCGTCAACCCGGTTCTGACACGATTCCTGGCAGAGAAAGCGATCGATATCTTGAAAACCGGCGCCGCCGATCTCGTCTTCTGGAAGATCTTGTTGAGTATGTATTCGAAGGTCTTGAGGTTATAAACTATCAGGAAGAGACCGGCGAAGAGTATCGCGCCGCCCTTCGCCACGACCAGATAGACGGAATCTCCGCTGTTTTCGGCTATCAGGGAGAAGGAATTGCTGAACATCGTGAAGAGTATCACTCCTATGGAAAAGAGCGATTCGATCGTTCTTTTATTCTTGAGTGGTATCGCCACCGGGAAAAGCAGCCCGGTAACGACGACTCCAACGAAGAAGAGCGTGGCGTTTCCGGCCGAGTAACCGCTGTAAGCCATGATGATCGAGATCAACACACCCAGCGAGGCCATAATGTTGATCATGAACCTGCTCTTCTGATCCATCTCATCGGGTATGTTTCTGACTGCCGTAACTATGTTGGTTCTGGATATCTTCCTTCCCGTATAGACGATTATTATCATGGGTATTATCAGGCCCAACAAGAAGCCGTAGAAGATCGATTCCGGCCGTACGAAAAACCCGAAGGAGTTCTGTATGGTGCTGAACACCGTGGCCGCCCCTTCGAAGGGTATCAGAGCGGTTATGTCCGTGAAAAGATTGACGAAGCTCTCGAATATGAAGTTCGCGAGCGCTACACCCGTTACCACGCCTATGGCCGAGGAGAGTATAGAGTAGAAGAAGCCCTCGTAAAGAATGGTCCTGGAGACTCTACGTCTTGTATAACCTATCGCTCTCAGCGTACCGAGCTCCATCCTTCGTTCCTGGGCAAGCATGAGATATATGTTTGAGAGAAGCAGTGTCCCCGCAAAAATCGCAAAAACGCTCAACATGAGAAATAACAGTCCGATATTGCCCCGATCGGCCATATCGAGGGCGTCCTTTTTGGGTGTCTCGACCTTGAATTCTCTGCCGGCAATCTTCTCTATAGACGCCGCTACCGCATCGGTCGATTTGACTCCGCCAAGAAAATCCCCCCTGTTGGATACCAGAAGGCCGTTGTAATAATCGGGAACGTTTATCTTGAGTAAGTCTCTCGCGGTGTCTATATCCGCGAGCATCGTGAAACCGTTTGGAGGTTGGTTGTTCGCTTCAACCTGGTAGTAGAGCAGACCGTCGCCCTTGACTATGTCGGAGATCTGGACTCTGGGGAGTTCGATCCAGAAAAGCAATCTCTGTCCCGCATCGGACATTATCTCCAGCGTATCGCCCACCGATAGAGCAAGCGAATCGGCCAGTTCTTTGTTTATGACGACACTGGCGATGCCGTCGGTACTCGAGAGATCTGACGGATCGACCACGCCTTTCGAGTCCGGCCATTTAGTCAGGTCTTCGGGTTTAACACCGATTAGTGAGATCTGGACTGATTTTCCGTTCTGCGCTCTCGTCTCTCCCGGCCGGCCTACCGTGACGTTTCTACTCAACAGTGGGAGAAGGCCATCGACATTCGAATCCTGAAGCAGATGCTTCACCAGAGTTTCGATCTCTCCGTTGGGTATGAACTCTTTCACTATGGTCTGGTTATCCGAAGGAATGAAGATGAACTCGTCAATCTCGCCGTTGCTCCGCTCTATCTGGTTGTGCAGAAATTTCTGGAAGGAATCGTTCATCGCCATCGAGCCGACTATAAGGGCCGTACCTATAAGCGAGCCTAGAATCACCAGCAGCGTGTCGGCCTTTCTTCTGAAGATGTTTCTGAAGCCAATCTTGAATATCACCGGATTGAAGATCATGGAGACTACTATCGCGAAGGTCGCAACTCCAACCAGGATACTAAGAATTTGAATCAACATTCTGAGACACCTTCAAATTTTGGTTTTCGTCTATCTTCAATATTTTTCCGCTATCCATATGCAGAATACGGTTAGAGTAGTTCGACACCCTTTCGTCGTGTGTAACGATAACGAAGGTCTGGTTGAAGGTTTTGTTCAGCTCAATGATGAGGTTCATGAGCTCGGTGCTGGTTTTCGTGTCCAGAGCCCCGGTAGGTTCGTCGGCCCAGACTATGGCCGGCCTGTGTACTAGCGCCCTGGCTATGGAGACTCTCTGCCTCTCTCCTCCGCTCAGTTGAGAGGGTAGATATGTCGCCCGACCATCGAGATTGACTTTCCCCAGTATGTCCATAGCGGCCTGTCTGGCCTTTTTTTGACTGCTTCCCATCGTCAGCATAGCCAGCTCGACGTTTTCGACCGATCTCAGAACTGGGATGAGGTTGTAGAACTGGAAAACGAAACCCATGTTCATCGCCCTGAACCGCGTTTTTTCGTCGTCTCTCAGGGAGTGGAGATCGATGCCTTTTATTATCACCTTTCCGCCGGTTGGTTCATCTATACCCGACAAACAGTTGAGAAGAGTGCTCTTTCCACAGCCCGAAGGTCCGAGGATCGAAAGAATTTCACCCTCGTATATATCAAACGAAACTTCCTTCAATGCTTCAACTACGACTTCGCCGGACCTGTAAGTTTTGCTCAGGTCCCTGACTTCGACAAACGTCATTGGTAGCATCTCCTTTCGATCGAACAGCCAGAAAACAATGTTCTAATTATACGATATATCTTCTATAGCTTTTCTTATCTCGTTGTTTAACTTTTCTATAGTATTCTCAAGCGTTCTAAAGGCTCTTCTGGCAAGAATGACGATTATGAGGGAAGCTCCGTAAGAGAACAGACCTGCGTAAAGCTCTGTTCTCCTTTGCAGAAGAATAGAAGAAAGCATCACCGCCATCGGGAAGAGCGGGGCCACGTATATCGAAAAGAGGTACAGCTTTCTCTGAATCTCGGCCGGCTTTCTCAACCTTGATTCGAGCGAAGCTACGACCTGTTCGAGGTTTTTCAGATTTTCCGAATCTATCAGCTTTCCTTTCGTCTCTTCTTCGAAGGTCTTTCTGAAGTTCAGCAGGCTGTCGGCCTTCTGTACGAACAGGGCCACCCTGCCGGCGAAGGAACTCCCGGGCAGGCCGAGAACGATATAGTAATCCAGCAAGACAACTGCAGGAAGAAAGAAAAACACGAGATCCACCCGCACACCCCTGGCGAAATTGAGAGCAAAAAGAACCACTGAAAAAACCAGATAATAAACCAACAAATCAAGATCATTCCATTTCAGGTAGTTTTTCGATCATTATCGCTGAAGCGGAAACCAGAACTTTCGCTTCGTCTATATCTTCCACCCAGTCTATGGGTATAAGTTTTCTGGACTTAGAGCCGAAACCACCGATATCGCCCACGACATGGGTGATCTTTCCTTCGTCGTTCAGGACAAAACTTCGAACCCGTCCTATTGCTTTATCTTCAACAGTGACTATATCACAGCCGGGT
>DBRH01000071.1:106415-128288 GCA_002305955.1 Kosmotogaceae bacterium UBA1373 | reverse complement strand
AACATACTGAACAACGCCAAAAAACTCTCCAGCTCCTTCGAAGAGAGGGGTCTCAGAATCGTTTCCGGCGGAACCGACACACACCTCTTTCTCGTCGATCTCAATCCGAAGAATGTAACGGGAAAAGCGGCCGAAAAAGCTCTGGAAAGAGCCGAAATAACCGTAAACAAGAACACCATCCCGAAAGAAACGAAGTCGCCTTTCGTAACCAGCGGTATAAGAATCGGAACACCGGCAGTTACCACCAGAGGAATGACCGAAGCCGAAATGCCTTTGATAGCCGATCTGGTCGTAAAGGTCATAGAAAACGTTACCGGAGATAAAGGCGAAATAGACGAAATAGTGGTTAAGGAAGTCGGTAGCCAGGTGAAGGATTTAACCGATAAGTTCCCGCTCTACGCCGATCTGGTGAGCAGGAGTGAGCTGGATGTTTGAGCAACTAACCATCGTCTATCATCCGCTGATCGAGCACAAGCTGACTATAATGCGCGACGATCAGACCGGCCCGAAGGAGTTCAGAGAACTGCTGAAAGAGATAACTCTTCTTTTGACCTACGAGGCCACCAGGCATATACCCACCTATGAGAAGGAGATCAGAACGCCTCTGGTAAAGATGCACGGGAAGATGATAGAAGATAAAAAAGTCACGGTCGTTCCAATCCTCAGAGCCGGACTGGGAATGGTCGAAGGGGTTCTTTCGTTGATGCCGAACGCTTCGGTGGGATATATAGGAATCTACCGCGACCCCGACACCATACAGCCGGTCGAGTACTACTCGAAGCTGCCGAAGATAGATGACACGACTCAGATCTTCGTTCTCGATCCGATGCTGGCCACGGGGGTCTCTTCTTCCTGGGCACTAAAGCTGGTGAAGAAAGCCGGTGGCAGGCAGATATCGCTGATGTGTCTTATAGCGGCACCCGAAGGTGTAAAATTCATCCAGAAGAACCATCCCGATGTCAAAATATTCACAGCGGCACTAGACGAGAGACTCAACGATCATGCGTATATAATACCGGGACTTGGAGATGCCGGTGACAGACTTTATAGAACCAAGTGAAAATCGAATACTCGTAATTGGTGGATACCTGCAGGACATAGAGATCACCGGTAGCGGACACACCGCATCGGTGATCTCCAGGCCCGGCGGTTCGGCGTACAACGTGGCGATGTGCCTTTCGTCGATGGGCCTGGATGTGCTCTTTCTGAGCTGTTTCGGCCCCGGCAACAGGGTCGGCTATGCTTTCGATTCTCTTCCCGTTCAGAGCGGGTGTCAACGCGGCATTTTCCTTTACCGCGGCACAGAAGTTCTCGCAGTTCAAAGACCCTCGAGACCTGCCGTGTCTGGAGCATTGCGGAGACTTCTTGAAGGAGAGAAGTTCGCCCTCGCGTACACGACACTCGAGATAGGTGCCGAACCTCTGAATCTTCTTGACGCTATCGACTCCAGATACAGAATTCTCGATCCATCGCCCGGTATAGAGCTTAAAAATCTATCTGGTTTTGAAAAGTTCGATTATGTTCTGGCGAACGATCATACACGGGTGATAGCTTGCGAATCGAAGCTGATAATAAAGGCCGGAGCCAAAGGTGCCATTCACAGGGGTGTGATTCACAGTCCCCCGGTACCGGGAGCGGATAAGTTCGGAAGCGGAGACCTCTTCGGTGCAGTGTTTTCTTCCGGGTTGTTACAGGGACTAACTGCCGAAGAAGCCCTGAAGGTCGCAGTACTGGAAAGCTCGAAATACTGTCTTTTCGATGGAAGCCTCGCTGATTACCTGTTTCAAATGAAAAAAAGATGAGGAGGTAAGTCTATGGCTGGAAAGCTTACGGTCGTCGTGGGACCCATGTACTCGGGAAAGACCTCAACGCTCCTCTCGATGGTAGAGATCTACACACTTGGAAGGAAAAACGTCAAGGTCTTCAAACCACTCATAGATAATCGGTACTCGACGGACCACGTTGTCAGCCACACAGGTCAGAAGGTTCCCGCGGTGAATGTAAAAAACTCGGCCGAAGTCATGATGGCGGTGGAGGCAGAGAGTGGCAGGCTCGATGCCGTATTCGTGGATGAAGTGAACTTTTTCGATCCGGAGCTGCTGGAGGTAGTTCAGCAGATAATCTTCGATGGAATAGACGTCTTCTGTGTGGGCCTGGACATGAGCTACAAGCACCGTCCATTCGCCATAACGGCCAGCCTTATGGCCATTGCCGACGAGGTTGTGAAGAAGAAAGCGGTCTGCCATGTCTGCGGGGAGTACAACGCGACGGTCACGCACAGAACTTCCAACCATATCGATAGCGAAATCGACGTTGGAGGAATGGATAAATATATTGCCGTCTGCCGAGATTGTTACAAAAAACTGAATTCAAAGAAGCAAAATTTATAAGCTGGTATCAGCCGATATGCTTTGTCATCGGTGATCACGTAATTCGGAGTTTTGATATCCACATTAAACACTCTCTTCATCCCACAGTTTTTATAGATTAGTTAGGTTTATTGATTTCATTATAGTAACCATAATTTAATTAAAGGCGGGTATTATCACCTTCGATGTTCGTGTAAATTCAACAATCGAAGGAAACCTCGTAGTATACTTTTCAGGCTGCGGAGGTGTTTGGATGTTTGAGAATCTCCAGGATAAACTTGGCAGAGCTTTCAAGCTGCTCAGTGGAAAGGGAAGGATATCCGAGAAAAACATAGAAGAAGCCGTAAAACAGGTGAAGCTTTCGCTCCTGGAAGCCGATGTCAACTACAAAGTCGTGAAGGAGTTCATCAACGGCGTAACGGAAAAATCCCTCGGCGAAGAGGTTTTGAAGTCCTTTTCTCCGGACCAGCAGTTCATAAAAATAGTCAGGGACGAACTTATAACCATGCTTGGAGAAAGACCCGTACCGCTGAGACTATCGAGTCAGCCCGCCAGGATAATGATGGTGGGTCTCCAGGGAAGCGGTAAAACGACCACCACGGCGAAACTGGCTACTCTCCTTCGAAAAGAAGGCAAGAAACCGCTTCTGGTGGCTGCCGACGTTTATAGGCCGGCGGCCATCGACCAGTTGATCCAGCTTGGAAAACAGATCGATATTCCGGTGTTCACCGGCGATCGCAGGAACCCGGTGTCGATCGTCAGAGAAGCTATGCAGCAGGCGATAAAAAATATCAACGATGTCGTGATACTCGATACGGCAGGCAGGCTACACATAGACGATACGATGATGGGTGAGCTGAAGGAAATAGCCACATTGGTGAAACCCGACGAAATACTAATGGTGGTTGACGCGATGACCGGCCAGGATGCCGTCAATTCTGCGAAGGCCTTCAACGAAGTGCTGGAACTGTCCGGTTTCGTTGTCACCAAGCTGGACGGCGACGCCAGGGGCGGTGTGATTCTCTCGATAAGACACGTAACAGGAAAACCCGTTAAGTTCATCGGGATCTCGGAGAAGCCCGACGGCCTCGAGGTGTTCTATCCAGACAGGGTCGCCGGAAGGATACTCGGCCTGGGCGATGTTCTATCTCTGATAGACAAGATACAGGCCAACGTCGATGAAGAAAAAGCTAGAGAAATGGAGGAGAAGTTCCTCAAAAACAAGTTCGACCTCGAGGACTTTCTGGACCAGCTGAGAGAGATAAAGAAGATGGGTTCAATAGCCGATATCCTCGAAATGATACCGGGAGCGCCAAAAGATGTGGATCTGGCCGGCAGCGAAAAAAGCATGAAAAGAACCGAGGCCATAATCCATTCGATGACTCTCAAGGAGAGGAGAAACCCGAAACTACTTAACTATTCTAGAAAGCAACGCGTTGCCAGAGGCAGCGGCACAACCATTCAGGACGTGAACAAACTTCTCAAATCTTACGACCAGATGAAAGACATGATGAAACAGTTCAACAGGAAGGGAAAACTCAGAAAAGGAATCAAAGGATTTCCATTTTAAATAGTGAAAACAACTCAGGAGGTGCAGGCAAAACATGGTAAAGATAAGACTCACCAGAATGGGCAGGAGAAACAGGCCCTTCTACAGGCTAGTGGTAGTGGATTCGCAGAAGAGACGCGACGGCGCTTATATAGACTCGCTGGGGTTTTACGACCCGATAAGAGATCCGGCGCAGACTAACGTCGATGTTGAAAAGGCCGTCCAGTGGATCATGAAGGGCGCACAACCCACAGAAACGGCGAGATCTATTCTCTCAAAGTTCGGTGTAATGAAGAAAGTCAACGAACTCAAGTACGTGAAGAGCGGAGAAACCAAAGAGTGATGAAAGAAGTTCTTGAACACATTCTAAAGGGCATAGTCAGGGAACCAGACCTGATAAAGGTTACCGATACGACCGACGAAAACGGTAACAGGGTCTTTGAAATAAGGGCCTCCGAAAGCGACGTGGGCCAGATAATTGGAAAAGATGGACGAACCATAAAGTCTATAAACGTTTTGATGAACGCCCTTGCCGGTTCCTCTAAAGAGAGCTTCATCCTAAAGGTAGTTAGATGAAAAGCGGCTCCTTCGACAATTTTGAAGGCATGATACCCATCGGTCGCATAGTTAAACCCCACGGACTGAGGGGAGAGGTAAAGGCCAAGATAGCCATCGATAACGATGAGGTCTTCAGGAAGTTTAAGAACGCGGTCCTTTCAGCAAACGAAACATCACGCGTGAAAGTCAGAATAGATGGTTACAGAAAGGCAGTAAAGGGATGGATTCTTCACTTCGAGGGATTCGAAACTCTCTCTCAGGTGGAACGCCTTTCCGGATATTACATCTACGTAGAAAGAGACTATCTGCCCGAACTGGCCGAGGGTGAGTATTATTTCTTCCAGGTTCTAGGTTGCCAGGTTCGGAATGAGAGCGGAGATTTCGTTGGAACTGTGGGGGATATAATCGAAACGGGCTCGAACGACGTTATGGTTATCAGAAGACAGGATGGTTTCAACGTCCATGAGGAACTGATTCCTCTGATAAAGGACTACATCGTTTCGATGGATTTCGAGAGAAAGATAGTGATCGCCAGATCGCTCGATTACGAAGAGGTGAGATAGAGCGATGAAGATCGATGTGCTGACGATATTTCCCGATCTTTTCGAAACGGTTCTAAAGTGGGGAGTGATCTCCAGAGCCATCGAGAGCGGGCTGATCGAATTCAGCGCGGTCGATCTCCGGAATTTTACGGACGATCGCCACAGAACGACGGACGATTATCCCTTCGGCGGCGGGAGCGGCCTGGTGATGAAGGCCGATCCTATCCTAAGGGCGGTTGACACTCTGAGGACCGACGGTCCAGCCCCTTATGTGATATACACATCACCGCAGGGCGAGATCTTCGACAACGCCAGGGCTAGAGACCTAAGCAAGAAAGAGAGGCTGTTGTTCATCTGCGGCAGGTACGAAGGGATAGATGAAAGGGCTATGTCCATCGTTGACGAAGAACTCTCGATAGGCGATTTCGTTCTGAGCGGCGGAGAGATCCCGGTGCTGTTGATGGTCGAGGCCCTCTCCAGGTTTGTTCCAGGTGTCGTGGGAGATATGGAATCGGTTGTTAACGATTCCTTTTACAGGGATCTTCTGGATCACTCTCACTACACCCGGCCAAGAAACGTCAGGGGGCTCGAGGTACCGGATGTTCTCTTGAGCGGCGATCACGAAAAGATAGAGATATTCAGAAGGAAAGAAAGTCTTGAGAGAACCATGGAAAGACGACCCGATATCTTTTTGAAACACGAACTGGACCTGTACGACAAAAAGGCAATCCTCTCGCTTTTTGAGGAGTTGAGAAAGAATGTTGAATAACATATACCTGGCTTTGATGCACTACCCGGTTCTCGGTAGACACGCGAATATAGTCTCCAGCGCCGTAACCAATCTCGATATTCACGATATATCGAGAACGTGCAGGACTTACAACATCAAAGGGTACTATGTGGTGAGCAACCTTCCCGCGCAGCGGGAGATAGTGGACAATGTTCTTAGTTACTGGCTGGAAGAGTTTGGCAGAGAGTACAATCCAAGCAGGAGTGAAGCTTTAACCGTTGTGAGGAAGGCCTCCTATCTCGAAGATGTTATTGAAGATATAGAGAGTGTCGAAGGCGTCAGACCACACCTGGTTTTCACTTCGGCCAAGAGAGGCCCCGACAGACTTTCCTATGGCGAAATGTCAGGGCTGCTGAGGACTTCGGAGATTCCCCATCTCCTTCTCTTCGGAACCAGCTGGGGATTACCCGAAGAGATTTTGAAACTATGCAAGTTCGCTCTTGAACCGATCCGCGCTAATTCCGATTTCAACCATCTTTCGGTTCGTGCGGCGGTGGCTGTTATACTGGATAGACTTATAGGTGAAGATACAGAAAAAAGGAGGGATTAAACATGGATCAGTACATAAGATCTCTGGAGAATGAATTTATGAGGCAAGACCTTCCCGAAATCGGCCCGGGTGACACCGTAAGGGTTAGTGTAAGAATAAAGGAAGGAAATAAAGAGAGGGTACAGGCTTTCGAAGGAATTGTCATGGGAATAAGGGGCAGCGGAACGGGAAAATCTTTCACTGTCAGAAGAGTTGGAGCGGCGGGTGTGGGAGTCGAAAGAATCTTCCCGTTCACCAGTCCTTCTCTAGAAAAGGTCGAAGTCCTCAGAAAGGGTAAAGTCAGAAGAGCGAAGATATACTACATAAGAAATGTGAAGGGTAAGGTAAAGATAAAAGAGAAAAGGGACTGAAGTCCTGTGGCTTCCGTGAAATCGGAGAAGACTTCTGGTAAAAAGGGATCGCGCTTTCTTCACGAAATCAAAGAGTGGGGAAAGGCGATCCTTTATGCCGTGGTCTTCGGTACAATAATTCGTTTGTTCGTCTTTGAAACCATGCTCGTGCCGACGGGGTCGATGATCCCAACGATTAACCCGCCCGCCAGGCTTTTTGTGGAGAAGATAACTTACTCATACAGAGAACCAGATTACGGCGATATAGTGGTCTTCTGGACGCCTTACGTGGATATCGAATCGCAGAAATATCTGAGAGGATTCGACAAGTTCATGGATTTCTTCTCCCCGGCGGAGTTCAAGGGCCATGTGAAATACGTCAAAAGGCTCGTCGGAAAGCCTGGCGACATCCTCGAACTGCGTAGAGCCCCGGATTATACGGCGGCCCGGCCGGTTTACCAGCTATACGTGAACGGAGAGGTTCCGCCAAAACTGGAAAACAGGAGATACGTGAAAGAGGGTATATTCAACGATACCAGATTTTATTTCGGCCTGGCGCATCCCGACGATGCTTCGGTGAGGTTCTCTCTCTATTACAGATTGTTTCAGGCGTATAAAGGACTGATAGAATACACCGAATACTACGACTCCGTACTCGCTCCGCTCGGTATGGAGACGTACATAAAGACCGATCCCGAAACCGGTTCTATTCTGGTGACCGTGCCCGAAGGATTCCGGTTCATGATGGGCGACAACTCGACGGAGAGTTTCGATAGCAGGTATTTCGGCTTTGTGCCGGAAAGGGCAATTGTAGGCAGTCCTATGCTGACCATATGGCCGCTGGAGGATTTCGGTCCGCTAAAAAAATAACCGGGATACTCCCGGTTACTGGCGGAGGCGGTGGGACTCGAACCCACAAGGGGCGTCAACCCCACCGATTTTCAAGACCGGCTCCTTAGCCAATTAGGATACGCCTCCACGGTGCGATTATAACTCTTTGTCTTCATACATTCAAGGGGCGATAAATCGTGAGAGATGTTCAGAATGAGAGAGATAGACGAAACATAAGAATAAACATGGTCGGTATCAAATCAATCAAATACCCGATAATAGTTATGGACAGGGCGTTTGGCAATCAGCATACAGTAGGAACCTTCGACCTGTTCGTGGACCTTCCAAAGGATTTCCGGGGGACCCACATGTCCAGGTTCGTAGAGGTTCTCGAGAGGCACCACAAGAAAATTACTCCGAAGAACATGGAGTCTATTCTCGAGGATATGCGGCAGGCTTTGAACGCCGATGTTGCCCATATAGAAGTCGAGTTCCCGTATTTCATGAGAAAAAAAGCCCCGGTTAGCAACAGCGAAAGCTTCAGCTCTTTCGTCTGCTCCTTCATATCTAGGAAGGACGGCGACTTCGATTTCGTTCTACGCGTTCGCGTACCAGTAATGACGGTCTGTCCCTGTTCGAAAGAGATAAGCGAGAGGGGCGCCCACAACCAGAGGGCAGAAGTGACGGTTTCTGTAAGGATGAACTCTTTGATATGGATAGAAGAGATAATCGATATTGTCGAAACCTCGGCCAGCGCACCGACATATTCGCTCCTCAAAAGGGAAGATGAGAAGTTCATAACTGAACACTCTTACGATAATCCGAGGTTTGTGGAGGATCTTTCCAGAGAAGTCGTTCTCAAACTAAACAAGGATTCGCGTGTTGACTGGTATAGAGTCGAGGTTCTCAGTCAGGAATCGATTCATAACCACGAGGCTTATGCCTGTATTGAGAAGGGCTCCAGATGAATCTTGGGGAATCTTTTTCTAGTGACACTTGCGAAAGGTTTCAACGGCTGGTAGATTTGTTGATCTCTTCTCCCCACAATTTGACCTCCGTGAGGGACCGGGAGAGGGCTATGGTGGCACACATCGAAGATTCCCTGTTGGCCTTCGAAGGCTACAAGCTAGAAGGGAGCTATATCGATATCGGCAGCGGGGGGGGGATTCCCGGACTGGTTCTCGCGATAGCCTTTCCAGAAACCAGGTGGGTACTTGTCGATTCAATCGCGAAAAAAGTGAGGGAAATTGAGAGGTTTTCATCGACGCTTTCCCTGTCTAACGTAACGGCTGTGACCTCGAGGATCGAGGAGTATCCGAAAGGGATCGATAGGTTCGACGGCGCCGTCATGAGGGCTGTGGCGAGGAGCGATGCGGCGCTGGAACTGGCAGCCCCGCTTGTTGAAAACGGAGGTCTGATACACCTGTACAAAGGACCGGGTTGGAAAGATGAAGAGCGCTATGCTTTCGTGGCCTCGGCCAAATTGGGATTGCAGCTTCAGGACGAGAGGAATTACAGACTTTCGGACGGCTCCTCCAGGAAACTCGTAACCTTCAAGAAGGTCTCCGAAACTCCGAAAGGCTTCCCGAGGAGGCCCGGTATGGCATCGAAATTCCCCCTGGGAGAGAAGTGATGGATTCGGAATATGGAAGACTTTACCTGGTAGGTACTCCAATAGGGAACCTGGAGGACATAACTCTCCGTGCCCTGAGAGTGCTTGGAGAGGTGGAGCTGGTTATTGCCGAGGACACCAGAAGGGCATCGAATCTCATGAGTGCCCTTGAATTGAAGCGTAGAGAGATAATCTCCTTCAACATGCATAACCAGTCCCGACGCATACCGGCACTTCTCGCCCGCCTTAAAAACGGTGACAAAATAGCCCTGGTGAGCGATGCCGGAATGCCTGTTATATCCGACCCCGGTGCAACGCTGGTCAGAATCTGCCGCGAGAACTGTATCGAAGTGGACGTGGTACCCGGTCCGAGCGCTGTCACGACGGCCGTCGCCCTGAGCGGCTTCCCGGGTACGAATTTCACCTTCGTGGGCTTTCTTCCCAGAGGGAAGAACCGGCGAAGGCTTTTCAGAAAAATCTCCGCAGGGACGTTCGAAGAGAGCTTGATCGTTTTCTTCGAATCGCCGTACAGACTTTTGGAGACGTTGAGAGATCTGCTGGAGATACTTGGCGACAGAGATATCTTCGTTGCCAGAGAGATGACCAAGAAGTTTCAGCAATCCCTCAACGGAAAAATCTCCGAGATAATAGCCCATTTCGCCTCGAGCGAACCTGTTGGAGAGTTGACGGTTGTAGTTTCCGGAAGGAGCGGTGAAGATGATAGAGATGCTTAGGAACTTTATCTCTCTGACACCGGCGATAATCGTTGCCATTCTCACTCACGAGTATTCGCATTACTATCTGGCACGCTATTTCGACAGAACGAGAACCGAGTGGAGCAGACCGGGCTTCATAAGAAGGATTGATCCCGTCGGACTGCTGATGTACTATCTCTTCAAGTTCGGTTGGTCTAGACCCTATCCCGTTAACTACTGGAAACTTAGAAAGCTCGGCTACTCGAAGGCGATATTGACCGCCCTTTCCGGTTCTCTTGGTAACTTCGTCGTCGGTCTCCTGGCCGGCCTGATCTTCTATCTTTCCGGCCTTCACAGGTATTCCACTCTGATGCCCGACTACCTTAGCAGCTACCCGTTGAGTTATTTCGCCGACGTGATCTACTGGATAATGTTCATCGATCTAAGCACTGCCTTCTTCAACCTTTTGCCCATACCGCCTCTGGACGGTGCCAACATCATCGCGGTGATCGTTCCGGAAAACTATGTGAACTGGCTCGTGAAGTACGAGCTGTACGGCATACTTGTCCTCCTGGTGCTTTCTCTAATCGGCGTGATCCAGCTCGTCATGTGGCCCGTTACACAGTTCATTCAGATTCTTTCCTGGCTCATAGTGTAGCATCTTTCGAGTGTGACTCCAGCCTTCTGCTTATCAACTCGACGGCCTCCTGAAGGGCCTCTTCGAGATCGCCATCGTACTTGAGCGTGAAGCCAGCGGCCCTGGGGTGTCCACCTCCTCCAAATGCCACGGCAACAGAACTGACGTCGAAATAGCTCTTCGAACGTAACGACACGTGCGCCTCGCCTCCGACGGATTCCGAAGCAAAAAGGGCGACTTCCACGCTCGCTATGGATCTCAAATCACCCACGAAACCACCGAAATCATCCTCCCCCAGAGAGTACCTCTCGAAATCTTCGACCCTGAGATAAGAGTAAGCGAACCTGTCGTTCGAAAGCAGCCTGAGATTGTCTATAGCGTCTCTCTCGAGAAAAAACTCTTCCAGCCTTCGAGTCTCGAGAATGGCGGTGGCTACCAGACATGGATCTGCACCGAGTTTTACGAGTTCGGCTGCGGCTTCGAACACTGTACTGTTGGTATTGGAATATCGGAAAAAACCCGTATCGGTTGCTATTCCAAGATAGTTCATCAGTGCCAGGTCACCGTCGTAAGAGACTTCCATCAACTTCAAGAGATCGAAGATCATCTGTGCGGTAGATGAATAGGAAGGCTCGACCCAGCAGAGATTGGCGAAGCGGGTGTTGGTCGCGTGGTGATCAATAAGAATCGAAGGCATTCCATAACGAAGTAACCTTTCGAACCTTCCGATCCTGTCTGGCGAAGATGCATCAACGATAACCAGTAAATCGGAATTTTCTAACTGAGTCGAATAACGGGAATAATCGATGATCCTTTCCACACGGGGAAAAGGTGAAAAGATTGATGGAATCTTCCAGTCGATTGCCATGGTCGTCTTCTTTCCCAATTTTTCTAGTCCCATTGAGAGTGATACAACCGAAGATACGCAATCTCCGTCCGGCATTATATGTCCGCAGACCAGTATATTTTGAGCCTGCAGCAACTTCGAGAAAACCGCGTTCATAGTTCTATTCATGACCGATCTCCTTCAAAACTTCCAGCGCCTTGCCAACAACGTCACTGAACCTGTGCCTTATCCTGTTGGCCGTTCCTACAACATCGTCGTGCGACAATTTCTCTTTTAGAATTCCCGAAGCCATATTCGTTATACATGAGAGAGCCAGAATCTTCATCCGGCAGTGGTTGGCGGCTATCACCTCCGGCACCGTTGACATACCGACCATATCGGCTCCAAGAAACTCGAACGATCTGATCTCCGAGGGACTCTCGTAGGACGGTCCGAGTGCCCAGATATAAGTGCCCTCTTTCAATTCTCGTCCATCCCGTGAAAGTCTTTCCCTGAGCCCTGAAAGCCATTTAAAGTCCATCACGGACGACATGTCCGGAAACCTGACACCGAACCTGTCATCGTTCGGTCCTATCAGCGGGTTTCTAAATCCGAGATTTATTATGTCTTTTATCGCTACGATGTCTCCGGGCGAATAGGTTCTGTTGATGCCTCCGGAAGCGTTGGTTATCAGAAGGCGCTCGATGCCCATCTCTTTGAAAAGATAAATGGGCGATACGACATCCTTGATTTCGTGACCTTCGTAGAAGTGAAACCGTCCTTCCATAGCAACCGAGGGAATATCGTGAAAGCTACCAAAAACAAACCTTCCCGAGTGCCCCTTCACTGTTGAAACTGGAAAGCCCTGTATCTTCGAGTAATCGACACTTACGCCACCCTGAAACTCGCCAGTAAGGTAGCCGAGTCCCGACCCGAGAATGAGAGCAACCTCCGGCTTCACTCCAACCTCCTTGATCATGGAACTCGCTGCTTCGAAATAATTAAACATCGACAACCTCCGGAATCAAACCTTATCGTACAGAGTTATTATATAATAATGAGAGCATCATGAAATCTACGGGTGATAACGTTTTTTTACCGAGGTTTCCGCTCCAGTTTCGATTTCCAGATTCAACGAGAAAGGAGGAAATCTTTTGACACACGACGAGGTTTTTGACAGGGTAAAGACCATAATAGCCGAAAAACTCGGTGTTGAAGAGGATGAAATAGCGCTTGATTCCGATTTGACCGAGGACCTTGGAGCCGATTCCCTGGATCTGGTCGATCTGGTTATGGCTTTTGAAGATGAGTTCAATTTTAAAGTCGAAGATGAACAGATCGAGAACATCTCCACCGTTGGAGATATAGTTGAGCAGATAAGTAAGGGTCTCAAAGTTGAAGGATGAATTATCACGGGGAGCCACCGCTCCCCGTTGCTCCAGAGGTGATTTGAATCTATAGAGAATTCAAGGTGGACAACGGTAATTACTACGAGAGACTGGACAGGTTCTTGAGAAATGTTCTGAATGACCTGAAGCTCTCTTCAATATACAAACTTCTCAGAAAAGGGAACGTTAAAGTAAACGGGAAACGGGTGAAGGATGAATCCCACAGGCTTTCCTTAGGAGATGTCCTGCAGGTTTATTACCTGGGTGACTCATCAAAGATGAAAAGGCTGGAAGAGACCAGAGAACTGGTTCCCCAAAAGATTCCGCTCGATATTCTCTACGAAGACGATACCACTATAGCGATAGACAAGCCGGCCGGTATCTCGGTGCACCCGGGAAAGGGAATACAGATTATAACCCTGATTGAAGGTTTGCTGGCCTACGGAAGAGAAAAGGGGTTCGAACCTCATCCCGTCCACAGGTTAGACAAGCACACCTCCGGCGTTATCCTGTTTGCGAAGTCCCCTGCCTCGGCCAGGGAGATTTCAAGATTGTTCAGAGAACACGAAGTCGAGAAGATATACCTCACGCTGGTTAAAGGCTGTCCACAAATCGAGAGCGCGAGACTAGAATCCCTGAACGAAGGGATCCTCGAAGTGCTTGAGTACTCACTCGAGAAGCGCTATAGAGAAGTGTCGTTACTCAAGGTTCGCCTTCACACAGGAAAGAAGCACCAGATCAGGCGTCAGATGGCTCAAATCAACTGCCCCGTCGCCGGAGACGATGTTTACGGTGATAGGACCTTCAACAGGAACTTCAAAAAGGCAAGCGGCTTGAAAAGGTATTTTCTGCACTGCCAGCACCTCGGATTCACGTGTAGTTCTGGATTGAAGATCGCTGTAGATTCAGAACTTCCAGAGGATCTCCTGAAGGTTCTGGCGTCAATCGAATGAGAGTACGATCGCTCCTGATACTCTGGCTTCTCGTCTCTATCTCTCTCTTCGCGCAGGTCGAAACGAAAATAAGAAACGAGATAAGGGCCGCCAACGACGAGTTGATAGAGATATACGGTTTTCAGGTAAGGTACAACCTGACAATATTGACGGGACAGGGCCACGAACAGCCGGCTGCGATAGATGATAACGGAATGTATCAGATCTTCCTTTATACTTCTAACTTCAGAGATGGGGTGGCACGGCACGAACTGGCACATGTCTATTTCTTCGAATATTTAAGAAAGATAGGCTCGAGCCCTGAAACGATACCATTGTGGTATCATGAGTTGATTGCCGAGGGCTTTCAGAATCTGCGTTCCCGGTCGGGGAGACCCCCGCTCAGATCTGGATTTTTCGACTTCACAGTTTCTATAAAGAATTATCCGCCAGAGAAAGACAGATCTGTCTTCTACGGTGCGGTCGAAAGCTTTGCCGGTTTTCTGCTTTCGAGGTTCGATTACGAAAACCTGCTGCACCTGGTCGATGAGTTCTCCTCGAGTGGTGATATGAACTCGTCTTTCAAAGCGATTTTTGGATCCAGTCTGGACAACCTGATCATTAAATGGAGAGTGCTATTTCTATTGCCTTACTCTCCATTTCTGGTCGGTGTTGTAATATTTCTTTATCTTCTGATCGGGAGGAGGGAAAGATATTGGCGGCAGTTCCCCTTAGACCCACTAAACCCAGAAAGTCTGAAAAGAGGAGAAAGCGGAGAGATCGATCAAAAGTCGTAAAACAACTCACCGGAAGATTGATTTTGCTGGCTGCTCTAATGGGTATAATGATCGCCGTACTGTACATTCCATGGAGATTCAGATTCGACAGAGGATATGTCAAAACCGCCCTGGTTACCGAAAGCACTGTCGAAGGCGTCGATTCTCTGAGGTTGATCCCAGCGAACGAGTTGAAGTCGCGTCCATCGGAAATCGGTATTTCAGTTATATTCGTCGATCTGAAGGATCACTGGTCGCTTCTTCCGGAGATTCTCCCCCTCCAGAGACCTATTGTATTGACCGGTATTTCTCCCTATACCGCCGTGCAACTGGCCGAGATGCTTGACAGTCATTCGGCGTACACCGGATATATGGAGTTCGATGAGCGAGGCGAGTACGTCAAAGAGGTATTGAAGTTGCGAAGGGAGAAATCACTGGTCTTCAGGGTGCACAACCTGAAGAAAAAGGAATACCCTAATTACGATGTTCAGGCAGCCGTCGTGAGATATATCAGGGCCGTTCGCGAGAGAAGCATCGACATGCTGCTGTTCTTAAAACCGGAAAACGACTTCGCCTACGAGGATTTTGTAAGACAGGTGGACGATAAACTTGGAGAGCTGAACCTTCTTCAGAGTTCGGTGACCTCTCCCAGAGCGGGTAATTCCAGGTTTTTCATTCTTTCTACAGCTTTCATTTTCTTTCTGGTAGCCTCCCTCAGCCCCTTCCTGGCACTGGTGGTCCTGCCGTTATGGATATTCTTCCCTTCTATCGGACTGCCTCTGGGAGCGATATCGGGTCACTTCGCCATATATTACTATCTATCGAGGACTGTCAGAGATACTGTGAGAGGAATCCTGTTGTTTTTTGTGTTTTCGCTTTTCCTGGGATTGTCGATCAACTCTTCTATGCTATCGCCGGCTTATCAAAATGGCCTTGAACTCTTCCGTGGAGTAAAACTATCCCTCGTAGCCCTCCCTGGATGGCTATTCCTGAGAGGTTTCTTGCGAAGTGTAAAACAAAAGATAAGTGGAGCAGATCTCACGGTTCTTTGCCTGGTAGCTGTCGGAGCTGTATACTACATACTGAGAAGCGGGAATTTTTCGTTAGTGCTGGATCTGGAAAGACGGTTCAGAGATGTTCTGGATAGCCTGTTACTTGTAAGACCACGTTTCAAAGAAATTCTGGCATACCCGCTTCTGGCTATTTCGATAAAGAACGGTTTCAAGTTCGAGGGAAAGCTTGGACCGTTGATAGTTGCCGGTGGTTCCATATCGGTCGTTTCAGTCGTTAATACTTTTTGCCACGCTACTGTTCCTCTCTGGACAGGTCTGCTGAGGAGTCTATACTCGGTGGCTTTTGGAGTATTGTTCACGCTGGCGCTCAACTGGTTTTCGAAGAAAAGCGGCAGCAATGTGAAAGAACTGGAAGGATCTTTGAACGTAGAAAGCAGAGAAGAGTCTAAATAACATCTTGAGTGAGGAGGGATTTAACATGAAAAAAGCGCTGCTGGTTTCATTTTTGATAGTCATGGCAGTTGTTTCCTTTGGAGTGGTAACGTACGATCTACAGAAGGTGATAATCGTTCCCGAAAAACCTCAGGGTACTCTCGAGGTTACGATTTGGCTTGACCGGGACAACGGATCTCTATATTACTCCGGCGAGGAAGTGAAAACGTACTTCAAAGTCAACAAAGACGCTTATGTGGCTATATATGACATAACTCCCAACGGAGAAATACAGTTGATCTTCCCCAACGGTTACGATAGAGACAATTTCGTCAGGGCAAATAGAAATTACACCCTTCCAACCGATAGCGCATCGACACGCTATAGATTGCAGCTGACGAGCGAAACTGGCGGAGGAAAGGAGATCTTCCAGATAGTGGCATCGACACAGCCACTGGGTTTTCTCGACGATCTCCTCAAGAAGGTTCAGAGCGGCGATATCTTCCCGAAAGCCAGCTCCAGTGCAGATGATTTCGTTGTTTCAAAGGTCATACCGGTCATCGACAAACAGGAATACGCAGTTTCTACTGCCTGGTTCTACCTGGATATAATGCCGAACAAGGGATACGCCAGGATAACGACCACGCCTTCCGGCGCCATTCTGTACGTCGATGGAAAGAACATCGGAACGAGCCCGATCACTCTGGAACTGGACGAAGGCAACCATATAGTGACGGCTTACAGAGACGGTTACAAGACTGAAACGAGACAGTTCACCATCAGCGCCGGTAGAACTGTGGACATCAGGATCGATCTTCAGAAGCTGGTCAGCAACTACCAGCTGTCCATCGCAACGAATCCTTCGAGTGCCGACGTATATATCGACAACAGGTACGTGGGTCGCAGTCCGCTCAATCTGACGCTCGAAGAGGGAACCAAGAGTTTGCGGATCGAGAGGTCCGGTTACGAGACTTATTACGAGACCTTCCTGCTCGATCGTTCTCTTTCCAAGAACATAACCCTCAAGAAGATCGCCACCAATTATCAGCTTTCTCTCATAACCAATCCTTCGGGTGCAGATGTCTATATCGACAACACGTACATGGGTCGCAGCCCGCTCAACCTGACGCTCGAAGAGGGAACCAAGAATCTGCGGATCGAGAGGTCCGGTTACGAGACTTATTACGAGACCTTCGTACTCGACCGTTCCCTTTCCAAGAACATAACTCTCAAGGCGATCGTCACCAATTACCAGCTCTCGCTGATAACGAACCCTTCGAGCGCCGACGTATATATCGACAACACATACATGGGGCGCAGCCCGCTGAACCTGACACTTTCGGAAGGGACCAAGAACCTGCGGATCGAGAAGTCGGGTTACGAAACCTATTACGAGACCTTGCTGCTGGACCGTTCAATATCCAAGAGCATAACGCTTTCCCCGCAAATCAAGACCTACAAGCTATCGATTTCGAGTTCTCCTTCGAACGCCAGAGTCTATATCAACGGTACTTACGAAGGCATGACCCCGATAGCTTTGACGTTGAAAGAGGGAACATACACGGTTCAGCTTACGCTCGACGGCTACGAAGACTTCGTGACGTCGGTCAATCTGGATAGAGACAGACAGGTGACCGCAACGCTCTACAGCAAAAAGGCCAGACTTTCGATCGAAACCGATCCTTCCAACGCCACCATCTATGTTGACAACTCATATGTCGGAAGATCTCCGATATCCATAGATCTCGATGCAGGAAGACACACGGTCAAGGTCGAAAAGGCCGGCTATCTAACCGAGACCAGAGATGTAAATCTGAGCGCCGGTACCACATCGTCGCTGAAGGTGGTTATGCAGGAAGAGAAACCGGTCGCAAGAATAAACATCTCCTCCGATCCCAAGAACGCCAGGATCTTTATAAACGGTAAGGACTACGGGAGAACCGACAGGATAGTTGAATTGGAACCCGGGTACTACGAAATAATCCTCATTCTTGATGGCTACAGGATATCGATGACTTATCGCTACTTCGGAAAGGGCGATCACAACCTTTCATTCAATCTGACAAAAATCGATTGAGATCTCGATCGATATCCAGAAATAACCGGGGCTATTCGGCCCCGGTTATTATTTTCAGTGCGTCCTCTCCGATGTTAGCCCACTCGCCGGGTTTCAGAGACCCAGGGAGCGAAAGCCCGCCGATTCGACTTCTGTGAAGTGTCAGCACCTCGTTTCCTGAAGCCTTCATCAGCCTCTTGACTTCGTGGAAACGTCCTTCGGTAAGGATTATCTCGACCGAATTCTCTCCCAGTGTCCTCACACTCACCGGTTTCGAAAACTCCCCACGGCCTATTAACAGACCGCCATTCATGGCTTCGATCTGTTCAGGCGTGACCGGCTTCACCGTCTGGACCAGGTACTCCTTTTCGATAGTTTTTTTCGGAGAGATAACGTGATGTACGAACAGACCGTCGTTCGACAGCAAAGTCAATCCGGTGGAGTCCCTATCGAGCCTTCCGGCAACGGAGAGATCGTACGAAAACCTTTCCTGTACAAGGTCGAAGACAGTCGGCCCCTCCGATTCCTCTCTCGAGCATACATAGCCGGCCGGTTTGTTCATCATGATATAAATCATTCCGAAAGCAATCACCCTGCTTCCGTCGAGCGTAACGTTCGCATTCTCTTCCACATGAAGTGAAGGATCCCGCACGACCCTGCCGTCAACGGAGACTTTCCCGCTCTTTATTAACGATCGACTGTAATTCCTGCTAAGCCCTTCAAACTTCGAAATATAGCGATCTATTCTCATAAACAGATTCTACACCAGGATTTCTTGCTTAACCAGGCGCTTGCTAAACCAGGGTAATGCGGTCAATGGTATAATCTTTACAAAAGAAAAAAGAGAGGGTGGATTCCTTATGAGAAAGGAGTGGCTTCTGCTTAAGCCCGACGATGAATCTGTGAAGAGACTCGTCGAGTTTCTGGGAATAGACACTTTTTTGGCCAGATTGCTTGTTACAAGGGGCATAAAAGACGAAATCGAAGCTATGAAGTTCCTGAACCCCGACAAAACTATCCTGCACGATCCTTTTATACTCCAGGACATGACGGTTGCCGTCAGGACCATTATCGGCGCGAGAGACAGAGACGAGAGTATCGTGATCTTCGGTGATTACGATGTGGACGGTGTTACCAGCACCGCATTGCTTTATCTGGCGATGAAGAGAATGGGCTTCAACGTCAGCTATTACATACCGCTGAGACTCGAGGAGGGTTACGGTCTCAGCAGAGACGCGCTAAAAGATCTCCGTGACAGGGGTCACAGTCTCCTCATAACTGTCGATTGTGGAGTTACGTCGTTCGGTGAAATAGAGTACGCTAGAGAGATAGGATTCGACGTGGTCGTCACCGACCATCACGAGGTGAAGGATATCCTTCCTCCTGCGAACGCGGTGATCAATCCCAAGAGACCGGACGACTCTTATCCCTTCAAGGGACTGGCCGGTGTAGGAGTTGCCTTCAAACTTCTGGTGGCGTTGAACGAAACGTTGCGCTGCCCTATCAATCCCGAAGACTATCTAGACATAGTCGCCCTTGGAACTATAGCCGACATTGTACCGCTACGCGACGAGAACAGGTACATAGTGAGAGAAGGAACGGCGAAGATACAGAGTAGCCCTCTACTGGGGTTGAAAGCGCTCCTATCGTATCTGAGAATTCCTTCGGAAAACCTGACGGCACAGGATATTGCCTTCAAAATCGCACCCAAGCTCAACGCAGCCGGTAGAATGGATTCGGCCATAGTCGCGCTGGAGTTACTGATAAGCGAGGATATGGATTCTGCGATGAATACGGCCAGCAGACTCCTGAAACACAATCAGAACCGCCAGACGATCGAGGCCAAGATTTTTGAACAGACTTCCAAAGATCTGGAGATAAACCATCGAATGAGCAACGATTTCGCACTCGTCATCGATGGTGACAGCTGGCATCTGGGAGTACTGGGCATAGTTGCTTCAAGACTTGTCTCTATACACAACAAACCGGTCTTTCTCATTTCCACCAACGGACAGGACGGAAAGGGATCGGCCAGGAGTCCTTCGGGAGTCAGCATAATCAGCCTGTTGAACGAAGTCTCCTCTCTGCTCAGGGAGTTCGGCGGTCATGAAATGGCGGCCGGCTTCAGCATAGGCAAAGAAAACATTCCAGAGTTTCGCAAGGCTATAAACGAGGCTTATATAAGGCAATACGGAAGGAAATTACCGGTCTTTAAGATAGATGTGGACGACGTATTGTCCCTCGATTCGATAACTCCCCACGTACTGGACAAGCTCGAGATTCTCAGACCGTTTGGACATTCGAATCCCGAGCCCAAGTTTCTGATAAAAGGGTTGAACATAGAAAAGGCCAAGACCTTCGGGAACGGAAGCGATCACGTGAAGATGGTCCTTCGATCGGGCGATAGAAAAACGCTGGCAATAGGCTACAACATGAGTTCCATGTTCGACGACTTCAAATACGTAAAACCCAATCTTTTGAAGGTGGACGCCGTCGCCTCGATAAAGAGTGACAACCTTTACGGACTTCAAAGTGTGAAGCTCTCGCTTTCCGATGTCAATCTGTACATAGACCCCGTCTTCGAAGAGGAAGTAAGGGACAAAAATTTCGTCTTCGAATTCATAAGGGACTGGAAGAATCAACAACCGGCTTCCCAGGTGAAGAACGACGTCTCGGCCTTGATTTCCGAACTTGAGAAGAAGCTCTCGCACAAATGCCCGGAATTCATGGATGTAAGCTCGAAGAGTCCCTGGGGTGCCTTCGGCAATATACGTTTGAAGAACCCCTTCCTTGCCCTCAGGATACTAAAAAACTACCAGAAAGGCTTGAAGACCTTCATAGTTTCGGCGATCAACGGAACGCTCGCGCACACTTACTACTCTCTACAGCATTACCTCGATGCGATCAAACCAGTATTTGCCAATTCTCTGTACAGGGGGAATCTCGAAGAGAGCGTGATCTTCGTTACCCTTCCCTTCTTCGTCGAAAACTTCGCGAAGATCTCGGAAACTGCCGGAGAGATTATATTCGACGAGCCAACCTACATTATCTCGGGTATATTCAAGGGACATCCCGACCTCGACAGCTTTCTGGGCTTGATAGATTCGGTCATAGACATATCGGGCTTCACCGGAAGCGTGTATTACGATGATCTCAAAGACTTCCTGGCCGACAGGAGAATCTCCCACGTGTATAAGCCCAACCCCATCAAAAAGGTAGGCATCATAGACAACAGGGGCTCCCGGAAAAAGGTCGAGCAAGTCATGTCTATCGTCGGTCATGGAGAAAACGTGGCCGTTATCGTCGATTCTCCACACAAGACGGTCACGCTGGCCAAATCGATGGGTTCGAGGCTTTCTCACGCCCTTCAAAACGGTGAGCTGATATTCTACAACTATATGTTGAAGGACTTCCAGAGATCGGTGATCTACTCGCTGGTCGAAAGGCAGAAGATAAGGGTTCTGATCACCACGCCCTCCAGCGACGGACTGGGAGTCACGCTGGGAAACTCCAACATCGTATTTTACAGCGCTCCGAGAAACTTTCTAGAGGTCCTCGATTCCGTCTCAACAAGGCCGGGTGAAGACTCCGAACTTTTCTTGAACCTCTCGTTCAACAAAAGCGATCTCCTCTCGAACACCAGCGAAATGGACAGGCTTTTCCCCACTATCGAAGAACTGGAAGCCGTCTATCAGGATTTGAAGGACGTGCTCCCCGCTCCCGAAAGAGATATAAGAAAGGCTTTGAGCTTCGAGGACGGGATCTCCAAGGTCTATCTTTCGATTCTGGAAGAGATGAACCTGCTGAATTACGATGGCAACGTGTGGTACAGCAGTTCGAATGGAGAACTGGACACTTCTCTGGTCAAAAAAACCCTGAGATACAGAGAGGGTATAGCCGAGAAGAGAATGACGCGCTGGTTCGCCACAAAGCTTTCAACTATGACCACCAGGGGACTGTTACGCAGTCTGACCAACTCCGAAGAGGT
>DBRH01000071.1:54772-106280 GCA_002305955.1 Kosmotogaceae bacterium UBA1373 | reverse complement strand
TTCACTGCTCTTCAAATCCCGTGAGAGAGTTTTATGAAGATACTGGGAATTGATTTCGGCACGGTGAGAATCGGACTGGCGATCCAGATAGAAGGTGTCGAGATTCCGCTCGAGACTATTGAGCACAGAGATTATCGCAAAAGTCTGAAGGAAATCTTCTCTCAAAGAGAGATAGATCTCACGGTCATAGGGCTGCCAATTTCTATGTCGGGCCGGTTCAACCAGCTGGCGATGAAAGCCGTCTCATTCGCCGAAAAAGTGAAGAAGATATTTTCGGGCAGGGTGATACTTACCGATGAAAGACTCACAACGAAATCCTCCGAAAGAATCGCGAAAAACAGCGGACTGAGTTTCTCGACCCGGCGTGATATGCTGAGCGCCATGGAAATACTGAGAAACTACTCTCGCGGAACCACTGCAAACTGGGAGGTCAGGGATCTCTTTCCCGTATGTCGAAACTTTCCGCCGATAGATACTGGCAAAAAAGCGCTTCTCTACGCGCCACTCTCTTCAAAGATAGAGGGGCTCGATTCGACAAAAGAAATGGATGTATATGTAGAAGATCCACAGATCTATTTCTCCTTCTTGAAAAAAGGCTTCACACCGAAAAACCTTCTTGACGATATCGACTTCTCAACTTACGATATAATAGTAGTCACTGAAGGGGATAAGCTGCCCGCGTCGCACATCGAGCTGGCAGACAATTGTACCGTGCACATGTGCTCGTGGCTCAACGGATAGAGCGCTGGACTCCGGATCCAGAGACTGTGGGTTCAAATCCCACCGAGCACGCCATAGAACAGCGATATTCGAGAAATTATCAGGAACCGTCTCTCCGGGAGTCCGCCCGAGACTACGTCAATAGGATTGCTATTGTCGGTTACTATCGACCACAGAAGATGGGCTTTTTCTGTTTTTTCTTTCAAAGACGGCGAGAAGGTAAGAGAGAAAAACCCCCAGCGCCACTCCTGGAATCAGCAACGATAAACGCGTAGCTTCACCGGTCCTGGTGAGAAGGTCGGGAATGGAACCAATCATCAGGCCGAGCAAAAATGAGAAAGTCTCGTTTTGACGTTTTTTCATCAACGACTTCAGAAGTTTGCTTATGAAAACTATCCCCCCAACAACTCCCAGTCCTATGAAAAGTATTATCAACAGGTCGCGGTCGTTGAGGGCCGATATTGCCCTTGAGTACTCACCCATCAAGAGCAGCACGAAGGCCCCGCTGAGTCCGGGGAGAACCATGGCCGCCGCACCCACGAATCCGGCGAGCAAATCGTACAGAAAGGCTGTAAGAGAATGGGTCAGGAGTGCATCGTCCCCGGGTCTGGCTCCGGAAAAGGCCATAGTCAGCACCAGGACCGCACCGACCGCGAAACATATAGCCGAGGCGGGGGTGAACTTCTTTATATTTTTCAGCACTACCGGGATACTT
Organism: Kosmotogaceae bacterium UBA1373; assembly: GCA_002305955.1. GTDB lineage: Bacteria > Thermotogota > Thermotogae > Petrotogales > Kosmotogaceae > Mesotoga. Next base: position 104,845 of record DBRH01000071.1, on the reverse strand, counting down.
CCCACCACAAGCCCGCAGAAGATTCCGTACATCAACGAAGGGACATTTGTAAGAGACAGCTCGATGAGACCGGAAAAGGCGAGCAGTCCAATAATTATCCCGGCGAAGAGCTGTACAAGGAACATAAGCTGCTTCTTTTCGAATTTGAATTCGGAAAGAGAAGCGACAGCACCAACAAACCTCTCGTAAAGACCTCCGAGCAGCACAACAGTGCCGCCGCTGACTCCCGGTATGAGATTTGCAAGACCCATGATGACTCCGATCGTAATCACATAGAACATACTCCACCTCCGAGATAGAAAGATTATATAACCTTCAACTGCCAGTTTGAAGCTATGAAGTGATTTTATTACTGCTATATTTTGTCGGAATATGTTATAATGTTGACAAATAATACCCACTTTGGAGGGATCGAATTGAACCTGCTCGATATAAAGGAATTGAGAGCCGCACTCAGAGAAGACGGAAAGGAGATCTTGAAGGGAGTCAACCTCAAAGTCAGGACCGGGGAGCTTCATGCCATAATGGGTCCAAACGGAAGCGGAAAGTCTACCCTGGCCAATGTGGTGATGGGAAACCCGAAATATGAAATTACATCCGGCAAAATACGTTTCAAGAACAAAACGATCAACGATCTCTCCGTCGATCAAAGGGCCAGACTGGGCATATTCATGTCCTTTCAGTATCCTCAGGAGATAAGCGGAATCAGGCTCCGCAGTTTTTTGATATCGGCCTCACACAACCTGAAAAACGACGAGCCGATTTTGAAAAAGAGCAGAGAACTCGAGAGGCTGGCAGACGAGATAGGCATCGGCAGAGAGTTCATAGACAGGTATCTCAACCTCGGCTTCTCCGGCGGTGAGAAGAAGAAAACCGAGATCATGCAGATGCATTTTTTGAAACCCGATCTGGCGATCCTCGATGAGATCGACTCGGGCCTCGATGTAGATGCCATGAGATCCATAGCCACCTCTATAAGGAATTTCAGATCCCCGGAAAACGGAGTTATACTGATAACCCATTACGAGAGACTTCTCGAGTATATCGAACCCGACTACGTTCACATATATGTGGACGGTTCAATAGTCATGACAGGCGGCCCAGAACTGGCAAGAGATATTGAAGAGAGAGGCTATGAAAGGAACTGGAAATCTTACAGGGAGGCGTAAATATGGATAGAGACCTGTTTCTGGATAGTTCGAGATTCGATTTCGTCTCCACAACCGATTACAGTTATATAAGCGAAAAGGGTTTCGACGAGGAGCTTATAAGACAGATATCGACGAAGAAGGACGAGCCGGAATGGATGCTTCGGAAAAGACTGGAGTCCTTTGAAATATTCAACCGCTCGCTAGAACCCGGTTTCGGGGTGGGAACTGGGGATCTAGATCTCTCCAGCATAGTAGCCTATCTCAAGCCCGGTTCCGAGCGAAACCGTTCCTGGGAGGAAGTGCCCAAGGAGATAAGAGAAACCTTCGAAAGGCTCGGTATCCCTGAAGCAGAGAGGAACTCTCTGGCCGGAGTTGGCGCTCAATACGATTCCGAGGTAGTTTATCAGAACATAAAAAAGAACCTCGAGGAGCTCGGGATAATCTTTCTCGACATGGAAACGGCCGTGAAAGAATACCCCGAATACGTGGAGAAATACTTCATGAAGGCCGTCCCTCCCTCAGACCACAAATACTCCGCCCTGCACGGCGCCGTCTGGAGCGGAGGCTCCTTTGTGTACGTTCCGAAAAACGTTTCCGTACCCCTGCCTTTGCAGGCCTACTTCAGGATGAACATGGCCAGTTCCGGGCAGTTTGAACACACCCTGATCATCGCCGACGAAGGTTCTAACCTCCAGTTCATAGAAGGCTGTTCGGCCCCCAGATTCAACGAATTGAACCTGCACGTCGGTATGGTGGAGATCTTCGTCTTAAAGGGCGCGAAGGTCAGGTACTCCACCATACAGAACTGGTCGAAGAATACGTACAATCTGAACACGAAACGGGCGATAGTTGAAGAGGACGGAACTATGGAGTGGATATCCGGTTCGCTCGGCAGTATGAAAACGATGCTCTATCCGGCAACCATTCTCAAAGGGAGAAGAGCCAGAGCCGAACATCTGGGTATAACTTACGCCGGCCCAGGACAGCATATGGATACCGGTTCAAAAGTGATCCATCTGGCTCCGGAAACCAGTTCCGTGGTCGATGCCAGAAGCATAAGCACCGGCGGCGGATGGGCTTTTTACCGTGGAGCCTTAAAAATCTCTCGCCAGGCCGACAATGCGAAATCTTCCGTTCAATGTACCGCCCTGATGATGGACAACGATTCAAGGTCCGACACAGTACCGATTATAGAAGTTGAAAACGATTCGGCTAACATCGGTCACGAAGCCAAAATTGGCAGGATAAGCGAGGAGCAGATATTCTACATGATGAGCAGGGGACTTTCTGAAGCGCAGGCCAGATCGATGATCGTAAGGGGATTCATGGAACCGGTTTCCAGGGAGTTTCCAGTCGAATATGCGGTGGAATTGAACCGTTTGATTGACCTGGAGATAGAAAGCAGTATCGGATGAGGTGTCGTATGGAGAAGACTTTGAATCTCGAACACAACAAATACAAAATGGTCTCGCCACTCAGGCGGGAGCTCGAAATTCCGGACTACAGGGACCGAGATTTCCTCGTATCATCCGAACCTCTCGGAAACGCCATGTCGGTTTTCGTAAGCAACCGGTACTCCGAATACAGAAAACTCGGCTTTCCTCGCTGGAAGAGAGTAGATATAAGTAAGATGGTCCTTCCGCCTGTCTCTCCGAAAAACGGAAAACACTATCCCGATCCATATGTGAAACCGATTAAGTGGCTTACCAGCGAAGAAGTTGAGCTCCTGGATAATCTGGATTTCGAGGGATCTGACAGGAAGCTGTTGCTCCTGGGAGATATCTTTTTCGATACCGGTTACTTCGTTTCAGTCCCTTCCGGAATCCATCTCAAAGAACCTTACATATTCAACAGAGAGGAGATGAATTCAAGCATTTCAAGCAATCTCTTCGTAGCAGGAAAAGGTTCAAAGATGAAGATAGTACTGAACTCGACCGGACGGGGAAAGTGGTCTCTTCAGAACAACCGGTTTCTTCTGAAGAGAGAGTCCTCCATAGACCTGCTGGTCGTCAACGGCCTCTCCAAAAGCGATTTTAGTTTTTTGAACAATTTCTACCTGCTCGAGGCCGGTGCCCGCTTGAACGTGTATGAAGTTTCTTACGGCGGCGGGGTTCTTGCCAGTTACCACATGGGAGTCGCCGCCGGCGAAGAATCCCGAACGGTGTTCGAACCGGTCTTCATGGCTTACGGAGACTCGAAGATCGATTTACAGTACATCGCGCGGGTAAAATCGGCCCGATCGCAGGCGATCATAGACGGCACCGGTGTGGTGATGGACAGGGGCCACTCCATTTTCAGAGGAACGGTAGATCTTAAAAAGGGTTCGAGGGGAGCCACAGGTAAGGAGCACAGCAGTGTGATGGTACTATCCCGCGAGGCCAGAACGGATGCCATACCCTCCCTTCTGGTCGATGAAAACGAAGTGAACGCGTCTCACGCCGCAACGGTCGGATCGCTGGACGAGGAAAAGATCTTTTACCTCATGTCGCGCGGACTGACCAGGGAAGAGGCCCTGAAGTTCATAATCAAAGGGACTTTCGACCCCGTGCTTGGAAAAGTTGTGGAACTCTTTCCCGATCATTCGAGAGGGTTGGACCGTGTTTTCGCCTGAAGATCTGAACGGTTATTTCAAGGGACTCAAAGGAGACTTCCCCATATTCTCGCACGACCCTTCGCTGGTTTATCTGGACAGCGCCGCCACAACCCAGAAACCGTCGGCCGTTCTCGCAGCGGTCAGGGATTTTTACGAAAGGAACAATTCGAACGTTCACAGGGGCGTTTATCCACTGGCCGAAGCGGCTACCGAACTGTACGAATCCAGCAGAAGAAGGTTGAGCGGCTTCGTGGGCTGCTGGCCTGGCGAGTTGGTCTTCACCAAAGGTTCGACCGAAGGTCTCAACGTACTCGCCTCTTCCCTCTCCATCAGTGGAGATTACGACACCTTCATCGTACCGGTCTTCGAACATCACAGCAATTTCGTCCCCTGGCAGTATCACGCCAGGAGAAATGGATTACGCTTCATACCGCTCCCGGTAAGACAAAACTCTCTCGATATGTCGCTGGTGTACGAGACTCTCCAGCAAATGGACGGCAGATTCGTCTTCTCTCTGGCCGGTCTGGTTAATTCAACAGGTTATAGACCTCCTTTCGAAGAGATAGGATCACTCGTTCATTCGGCCGGCGGGGTCATGGTGCTCGACAGCGCCCAGCTGATTCCGCATGAGAAGTTTTCTTTCGGCGAAAGCAACGTCGATTTCCTCGTCTTCTCCGGTCACAAGATGCTCGCCGAAACAGGTATAGGCTGCCTCGTCGGCAGAGAGAAACTTCTGGGCGAACTGAATCCCTTTGTTTTCGGCGGCCAGATGATTGACATGGTTGGAAAGGAGGAGACGACTTTCGCCGAAGGGGTCGCGAAATTCGAAGGCGGTACCCAGAATATCTCCGGTGCGATCTCAATGATGGCTGCCGTCGAGTATCTGGAAAACGCCGGAATGGAGAGAGTCAGCGCCCATGTTTCTAATCTGGTTGCCATGGCAAGAGAGAAAATCGAGGCCATCGGTGGTTACAGAATCCACAGCCCCGAATCCAGCAGAGCGGTTATTACTTTTACTCACAGCAGGGTACATTCTCACGATATCGCCGAGTTCCTGGGAAGAAAAATGAACGTCGCCCTGAGGAGTGGTCATCACTGTTCCCAATTGCAGATGAAAGAGCTTGGAGTCGTCTCGGCCTGCAGGGTTTCCTTTTACCTTTACAACACATTCGAAGATGTAGATAGACTCGCAGATTCTCTTGAAGAGGCCGGGAGGTGGTTCGATGAGTTTCGATGATATCTATTCCGATTTCATAATGCACCATTACAGAAACTCCGGTCATAGAGGCATCGACAAAGAGAGCGACCTCATGGAAAAGGGGGCGAATCTCTCGTGCGGAGACGAGATAACTCTCTTTGTACGAATGAAAGAGGGGAAGATAACCTCTCTAGCTTTCGACGGCCACGGCTGCGCCATAAGTCAGGCATCGGCTTCGGTAATGGCAGATCTTCTCGAAGGAAAGACCCTGGAAGAGGCCCGGAAGACGCTGTCCAATTTCAGTAAAATGCTGCGAGGTGAAATCTTTGACGAAAATCTTCTTGGAGACGCTGTCCTTTTCGAAAGACTCAGAGAGTATCCGATGAGAATCAAGTGCGTCTCTCTAGCATGGAAGACGGCAGAGAGGGCGCTGATGAAATAAAAAAGACCGGTGCTTCACACCGGCTATACTCTGCGCTGAAGTAACCCTTCACAGCGATTATACACTTAATCGATCAAGTAAATCAATCTTTTTCTTCTTTTTCTTTGAGATACTCCATGAGTTTTTCTTCATCGTTTCTGAAGAAGTACTCTTTCGGATCCTCCGCCATCTTTGAAACTTCTCCAAGAAGCGATCCAAGAGCTTCTTCAAGCTCCAGCCTCTCGGAGACGTCGAATTCTTCGTGAAGGATTCTATTCAAAGTCGCCTCGTCGATCTGATCGATGTTTCTGCTCTGTATAGTTTCCATGAATCTTCCAAGCAGCTCCTCTATCCTGTCCATTCAAACCTCCTTAAACTAGCAGCTTCAAGTATTCTTTCAGGTTTTCGTCGTTCGTATCCAGTTGATCTATTGTACCTTTTTCCAGCGCTGAAAGCATTGATAGAACGAATCCTTCGATATCCTCGATACCCGATTCATCTATCGTATCGATGTCTATGGGACCCTCTTCCAGAAGTTTCGTAATGCGCAATCCCAGCTGGAAGTCGAGATCTCGTATCTCTTCAAGATACTCGTCCAGAAAGAGTTCTAGATTGAAAGCCATTCCCGACCGCCTCCATCGCAAAACGTGCAGCAGTATTCTGAAAACGGCCGTCGTAGTACCAAGTCCAGAAATCAGGAAAGCCATCGAATAAGAGAGCAGATCTCTCCGGGAGGGGAGGTCAAGAAGCGTTTTAAGGATTGAAACATAAACGCCTGCCTCTCCCAGCGATGCAATCCTGGAGGTTTCGGGAATCATTCCCATCTGAAAAGAGGTCGTTCTCTCTCTCATTCCGGCGATATCGAACTTCATCAGGTGATTTATCAGTGATCCAATGTCGAGTCTTCCCTGCGTAACTAAGCCTCCCGCCTCTCTGGAGATCGTACTTTTGTCGATATCGGCAAGAGTTGAAAGGTAGGCGGCCTGCGTGATCGGGTTGTCGAACACCAGTCCGGCAATGGCTTTCCCTTTTGCAAGGCCTCTGTGGAAAAGTACAGTGTTCTTCAGTTCAGAGTAATCGCCCTTCTCAAGATATTTCAGGGCCTTTTCGTACCGACCGAGCATATCGAGAATTCTCACGAGCAGAAAGAGGGCCTTTTCATCGCCGGTATGGAAGTAGTACTCCTCACAATGCTCCAGCGCCTCGTCGAGTAACCCCAGGTTCTTTTCGGCTATCGCCTCTTCGTAGAGGACATCGACCTCCCCGGAAATTTCGTGAGCCCTTCGTAAATCTTCAAGGCTAGCCCAAAGCTTTCCCTGCCGCGATCTCGAGAAAGACCTGTTGTAGAAACATTGCCAGCGATTCTCGATGGCAATACATTCGTCGAAAACCTTTTCGGCCTCTCCGAACCTCTGGAGTTCGTTGAGAACCACTCCCTTTCTTAAAAGAATCTCGGAATACAGCGAAAAGGAGCGGGGAATACTGTTCATTATTTCCATCGCCTGGCCGTATTCTCCAGAAGAGATGTAGGTATCCACGATCCCCAGAAACGGGAGGGCAAATTTTCCCTCGGATTTTTCTATCGATTGTAGAAAATAATTCGCTGCTTCTTCGTAGTCGCCGTTCGACCGGAGCAGTTTTCCTATCTCGTAAAAGCCAACGTAGAAATCGGGATTCATCTCTACAGATCTTTTGAGTTCTATTTCACAGAGTTCGCCGTTTCCTGTCTGTCTGTAGTAAAGACCCTTGTAAAAATGGTACCTGTAATCTCTTGAAATCTTTGCCGCATCTTCGAGAAAGCCGAGCGATCTCTCCAGTTCGTTGTCGCCAATAGCTTTCTTGAAAGCTTCATAGCAGTAGAATTGCAGGTATGAGCCGTAATAATCGTCCGGTTCGTTGATGTAGTGGGCTTTGAGGCCTCGCAGAACTACTTCGAGCTCGATCTTGTCTCTGTCGATCGCCAGAGGTAGGTCTTCAGCCAGTATGGGGAGCCTGACCGGAAGATTGTTAAGCTTTGCCATCTCTGGCTTCAACGGAAGATAAATGATCACAGTTTTTCCTTTCAATATCTCACCCGCAATCTCTATTATCGTTTGCTACAAAGTCGCACATATTGTATAATACCAGAAGAGCGTTGGAAAGATACAGGAGGTATTTAGATGGTAGTTCTTGCTTATGTTTTGATATCTCTGCACGTAGCCATAAGCGTAGCGCTTGGCGTTGCAGTCATGATGCAGATGTCGAAGTCCGCCGAGCTCGGCGGTGCCTTTGGTGGTGGAGCTTCCCATACGATGTTTGGAAGAAAGAAGGGTCTCGACACGATGGGTAAGATTACCCTTGTACTTGCGGTCGGCTTCATGGTTAACAGTGTACTGATCGCTTTCGTTGTGTCCAGAGCCTTTCCTGGTTAAGGTGGTTTGATTGCAGACTCCTGAAGACCAGTTCAAGGAACTTTCAAAAAACCATGTTTCTCTGATTTCGGAGAAAGAACTGCTGGAAAAATTCTCCAAAAATCGACCTCTAAGGGTGAAGCTGGGTGTGGATCCGTCGAGGCCAGATTTGCATTTGGGTCATGCCGTGGTTCTCAGAAAATTGCGGCAGTTTCAGCAGTTCGGTCATCAAGTCGTCCTGATAATAGGGGATTTCACCGCCAGGATCGGTGACCCCTCTGGCCGATCGAAGACGCGTCCGATGATCTCGAAGGATGAAGCGAAAATCAACGCTATATCCTACAGCAAGCAGGCCTTCAAAATCCTCGATAAGGATTTGACGGAGATATGCTTCAATTCGCAATGGCTGGATGCTCTCAATTTCGAAGACGTCATAAGGTTATCGGCGAAGTACACAGTGGCGAGGATGCTCGAAAGACACGATTTTGCGAAGAGATACTCCGACAATGAACCGATAGCTATAGCCGAGTTCCTTTACCCTCTCGCTCAGGCTTACGACTCCGTTTTTGTGAAGGCCGACATTGAAATAGGGGGAGACGATCAGTTTTTCAATCTGGTCGTAGGCAGAAAGATCCAGGAGGAGTACGGTCTGGAACCGCAGGCGGTACTGACTGTACCCCTCATAGAAGGCACCGATGGAAATCTGAAGATGTCCAAGAGCTATGACAACTACATAGCCTTCGAAGATACGCCCAGGGACATGTTCGGGAAGCTGATGTCTATACCGGACACCCTGATAATGAAGTACATGAGGCTTCTCACGGACAAAAACGACGAAGAGCTCAGGGATGCAGAAGAGTGCCTCAAGTCAAGAACCGTCAACCCCAGAGATATCAAAATGGAACTGGCCAGGGATATAACCGCCCAGTTTTATGATGAGGAAACCTCTAGAGCAGCTCTTGAGGAGTTTATAAAGATCTTCCGTCACAAAGAGGTGCCGGAAGAAATGCCCGAAATAAGACTCGATACCGGCAGTGTTTCCGTTGTCGATCTTCTCGTGAAGTATGCTAATATTTCTTCAAGAAGCGAAGCAAGAAGGCTCCTGGAACAGGGTGGTATAAAATTGAACGAGAAAGTGATCGAAGATGTTTACGCTGTTCTGGACCCCTCGGACGGAGATGTTTTGAGAATAGGAAAAAAGCGTTTCTATCGCCTTGTTAAGTGCTGAAGACTCTTGAATCTGGGCACGCTTTTACTGTATAATAAACCCGTAGTCTGCTGCAAAAATGACAACATTTTGAAAGGGGGTAGGATCCATGAAGAAGCTTTCTATACTGGCTCTACTCGTTGTTACTTTCGCAACCCTCGCTCTGGGTGTCGAGTACAGCGATCTGTCAGAGAATCACTGGGCCTACGACAGTGTAATAAAGACGACAGCCGGTGGATTGTTCATTGGTTTCCCCGATGGTACTTTCAGAGGTAATGAGAATGTTACACGTTACCAGCTGGCCATGACCCTTGCCAGGTTTATGGATTATTCTGATGCCGGGGATGCCAAACTCCAGGAAGTTGTCTTTGCGCTCACAAAGAAAGTTGCAGGACTTTCTCTGGAGATCTCTGACAACAAGAAAAATCTAGTTGATTTCATGGCGGAACTGAGGGCTCTTGAAGCTACTGTCGCTTCTCTCAAAGATAGCGGTATCGTAGGCAACTTCGTCTCTTCCAAGACTTTCGACGATACCGTTGCATATCTCTACAGAGAAATCGACAGGCTTTCCGGCGAAGCTGCAAGTGCCAACGAAGGAGTAGCCGGTCTCAGGGCAGATCTTGAGGCTCTTCTGGGAGTCAGAGACGATATTGCCGGTCTCGATGCAAAACTAAAAGCGGTCGGCGGTTACGCCTCGGAAATCGAAGCTCTCAAGAACAGGGCTACGGACCTCGAAGTAACAGTGAAACTGCTCGGTCAGGCTCTTGCAAACCAGAAGGTTGAGGAAAACGAGCAGAAAGGTGAGATTGCGGATCTCGATTCAAGAATCGGTGTGGTCGAGAACGTTGCAAACTCGCTGACTTCTGATCTCTTCGCTTTGAGGAAAGCTATGGTTACGAAAGACGATCTGGCGGCCCTTGAGAGCAGGTTAGGCGATGCTATCAAGTCTGCTACACCCGATCTCGAACCTTTCGTGACCGGTGAAGAATTGAACGATAAGCTTTCACTCATGTACACGAAAATCCTCAGGATTCAGGACACCCTTGCAAAAATGCCCGAAGTGAAGTACTACGACACCGAAATCGAAAATATCGAGGCGGCGATAGTCGATATAGTGAACGATGTCGATGAAAGCTTTGCCGTTGTGTTTGATCAGGTCGATGCCAACATCGCCAGACTCGACAAGCACGAAAAGCTCATATCTGAAATAGAGCTTGACCTCGGTACGAAAGCTTCCTCCGCCGATCTCGATGCGCTCAAGGGGAAAGTAACGGATCTGGAAGTAACTTCGAAGATGTTGAGCAACGCAATAATCGCTGCCAACAAGAGAATTTCCAATCTCGATTACGTGACACCCGATCAGCTCACCGCCAAGCTCAACTTCCTCTACAAGAAGCTTGGACTGACCGAAGAAGCTCTCGAGGAAGAGATTGACCTTCTCTACGGAGAACTGGACCTTGTTCAGATGGAAGTATCCGCGAACAGAGAGATGCTCGAAGTCGCCTTCGATCAGATCGATGCCAACATCGCCAGGCTTGATAAGTACGGTAAGGAAATCGCCTCTTTGAGCACGAGAACTGGCGATCTAGAAGTTCTTGCCTCCACCCTCGAGGACCAGGTCGACAGTCTGACTAGCATCACGAACACGATGGCAAAGCAGATGTACAAGCTCGACAAAGGCAAAGCCGACAAGGCAGACCTCGCGGCCGCCGAGGAGAGAATTTCCGGTCTTGAAGCCAACGACACCGTCATCGAAGAAAAGCTGCTGGCTCTCGAAGCTACCCAGAAACAGAACATCACCAATACAAATGCAGCGATAATACTTTCTTTTGTAGCTCTTGCATTTGGCGCGGTAGGGTTAATCCTGAAATGATCTTTCTGTGCAACTTAGGAACGTGCGTGTTTGCTTTTGTTACATGAAATGTGGTATATTTACGTTATGCGCATCACCAAAACCAAAACACTCTTATAAAGGGGGTAAGTGTGCATGAAGAAGCTTGTTGGAATCCTAGTGGTACTCCTGGCCATATCGGTCGCCTTCTCGGCAACCATAACTCTCAGCCCATCAATAAAAGGGACGTTATGGGGCAAGACTCAGCTTGACAAGACCGGCCTGACCACTGATCTTGGTTTTACTTTGAAGTCTCTAGGCTTTGGAGCCTCTGCAGATGTCAGTGACCTGACATTCAGCCTTACTATCGATCTAGTGGGCGGTACTGTAACTCTCAATTCCTTCACTGTGGAGAACGACAAGGCGGCTGCCAGCTGGTACGCCAGTAAGTCCTTTGGCAGTGACAGCGGCAAAGGCCTCGGTTGGTTCGGCTACTACGGTACTACCAAGTCTAAGACCTTCGTTCTCAACATGAAGGCGCTCGGTCTCCAGGTGGCAACGCAGGAAGCCCTCCTCGGCGGTACGGACAGAATCGCCCTGTACGGCTCCTGGGATATCTTCTCCATGGCCCTTCAGACAGGTATGGCCGGTCTGGGCTGGAGCGGTGACCTCATAGCCGAAGCTACCATTAAGCCGTTCACCGGTCTCACGCTCAAGGGCGGTCTCGAGGCCAAGGATCTCACCGGTACACCGACGTTCGACTACGTTATAGATTTCGATTACAAGATGACCCTCGGACTTCTCACTCTCAACCCGTATGCCAGATACGCCAGCACCAAGGGCCAGTGGGTAGGTCTCAAAGTTGGTTACGGTATCGGTGAAAGCGTCGTTCTGAAAATCAACGCCGATGTTAAGTACGATATCGCCGCCAGCAAACTCTTCAGCTGGATACAGGTCGCTCTCTCCAAGAAGGGCATAGGCTGGGCAGGCGTGAAGTTCTGGTACGACCACTCCTTCCTGGTGGGCGGAACGAATGAAATGAAGCTCGGATTCCTCGTGAAGTCCGACGGCTGGGAGATAGATCCAGTTTCTCTGGCTGTCTTTGTCGGTTCCGGCGACTTCACGACCAAGAACGATAACAACAAATCCGGCTTCGGTTACGATATAGTCGGCAACCTACTCGCCGATGTGAAGGATCTCTCCGCTTACGCAGAGGCTTCCCTCTCTCTCGCTATGGGTGGATTCAAGCCGACACTCAGCATCGACGGCGGTTACTACCTGCTCAACGGCACGAAGGAACTCAACGTTGTGCTCGGCTTCCCGGTCTTCGATCTGATAAACTTCGAAGCCAGCGTTGCCTTCTTCCCGGCGATCGACTGGTACGTGAAGCTGTTCTACAACTACTCGTTCTGATTTTAACGCTAACGATGAACCGGCCCGACGGGCCGGTTTTTCTTTGAGGTGAATTAGATGTATATTTTCCTCGGTAACCTGCTAATGGGAGTCGCGATAGTGATAGCCCTGGTCTTTGGAGGCGGTCAGTTCGTTACGGCCTTGCTGAACGGAGAGAGTCCCGAACTGGACCGGATGGATTTTCTCTTTCCCGCTGCGCTCTTATTGACGGGCTTTGTCCTGCAATTCTGCTCGATAGCGAAACATTACTTCATCCCGGTAATCGAAGAACTCTTTCTTGCAGGCTCTCTATTTCTTTACGTGAGGGAAAGTCTGGAAGGCGGTCTAACCTGGTGGCTGGTTCCTCTAAGAGAGTACATAAGCTCAACACTTCTGTACACCGCTACAGGCTCTCTACTGCCGGTTATACTCGTTGTCCTGATGGCCTCGCTGGTGGTGAAGATGCTCAACATGTCTGCCCTGAAGACAGGAAACGATGAACCACGCAGGGAAAGGGAAGACGCCTCGAACAAAAACGGGACCCTTAGGTCCCGTCGAAGTCTGTAGTTGAGTTAATTACTTATTAGAAACCCAGTGATCTTGGATCTAGCGCATCCCTCAGGGCATCACCCAGCAGGTTGAAGGCCATAACCACGATGAATATGAAGATACCTGGTATCAGAAGCCACGGTGCCTCGGTCATCGCCTTTATGTTCTGAGCCTGAGAGAGCATAAGTCCCCAGCTGGCCGAGGGTTCCGTTATTCCCAGACCCAGGAAGCTCAGGCCGGCCTCTCCCAGTATGTACCCTGGAATCGATAGAGTGGCCGATACGATTATGTAAGTCGCAGTATTTGGTATGATGTGACGCAGTATAACCCTTCCCGAGGGATAACCCATAGCTATGGCCGCCTGTACGAACTCCGTTTCTTTGTAACTCAAAACCATACCCCTGATCACCCTCGACATTCCCGGCCAGCCGATGAAACTCAGTATAAGGACTATGAGAATATATGTGATGTGCGGAGGTATGCTGGTCGGAAGAACGGCTCTCAGAGAGATCAGCAGGTAGAAACTCGGTATCGACATCAGAATTTCCGTCACTCTCATAAGTATTTCATCGGTGATACCACCGAAGTATCCGGCCGCTCCGCCTATGGAAAGTCCCAGAGAGAAGGTTATAAGGATCGCGAGAAGCCCGATGCTCATCGATACTCTCGAACCGAACAGTATTCTGGAGAAAACGTCTCTACCGTACATATCGGAACCGAAAAGAAGAAACTTCGAAGGCAGTTCCGTTCCCACCAGGTGAAGTTTCATGGGGATGAATCCCAGTAACTTGTACTCCCAGGACTGTGTGAAGAACTTGATCGGATACTTCTTGGTCACATAATCTGTGACCTGGGGGTCTTGAATCACATCCACGAGGTTTGGCGAGATTTCTAGTTCCGCGAGAAACTCTCTGGCCAGTTCTAGGTCTCCACCATCGACGTCTATCACTTCATTTACTATGCTTATTGCTTCTACTACGACGTCTTTTATTTCATTTTCCTTCTGGGCGAAGATCCTGTGCAAAGACCTCTCCGTTACAACCTTGACAGGTGGGCCGATCCTCAGCAACTCTCTGAACCTGCTCGGGGCGAGCGCGCCGAGTGTTGTCCTGTTGGATGTTTCGGTGACAACAGTCTCTTTCAACATATCCAGTTCGGTCAATTTGACGGTCTGAACCGTACTGTATTCCGGACCTCCGAGGTTGGCCCTGTTTCCGTCCGCATCGAGTGCGTAGCGTATCGTTCTGGTTGTTACGTATATATTCAATACGCCATCTTTACCCTGTTCAAAGGTCTTCTCCTCGCCGGTTGTCTTATCGATGGCGACAACGGATCCTAGAGAGATTCCCTCCGTAAAAAAGGTTCTGTAAGTCTCTGGATCCCTCTCAAGCACCCAGGCATAAATGTACGGGGCCGTCAGTTTTCCATCCTCGTCGGTCCAGTGGACTTTCGAAGGGGGGGCGTACGAAAGATCCTGTCTCTGATCGTAGGGGTTGTTGGGAGCCAGAAAATCCGCGAAAATCGCAACGAGATAGAGTATTATGAGTACCCAAAGCGAAAAAAGCCCCAGTTTATGCTTTTTGAGGGCGCGCCATGCGAGTTGCCAGCGTCCCATGTATTTGATTTCGAAGAGTTCGTCTTTTTTCACTTCCTGAGGAGTCGCCGTTACCAGATCGTTCTTCTTTTCCTTTTTCACTCCAACTCACCCCTCAGCCTAACCTGAACCTTATTCTCGGATCGACCCAGGCAAGCATAAGATCGGCCAGAAGATTACCTATAACCAGGAGAACGGCCGACAGAAGAAGCGTAGCCATGACCAGGAATAGATCCTGAGCGTTCAAAGCCTCTATGACAAGCCTACCCATACCAGGCCAGCCGAAGACCGTCTCTGTGAGAACGGCGCCGCCGAGGAGTCCGGAAAGTGCGTAGCCAAATATTGTCACTATCGGGTTTATCGCGTTTCTAACGGCGTGCTTGTATATAACGTTCTTCTCAGGCATGCCCTTCGCCCTGGCGAAAAGCACGTAATCCTGCCTCAGCTGGTCCAGGAGCTGTCCGCGCATCTGTCTCATGAGCCCTGCCAGCCCAGATGTACCGAGAGTAACCATCGGCCCGACAACGTGCCACAGGTAATCTCCTATCTTCCCGAAGAAGCTGAGATCGTTGAAGTTTTGCGATATCAAGCCCCCTATGGGAAACCAGCCGGTTTTGGCCGACATAAAAAGCCATAGCAAGGCGAAAAAGAAGTTTGGAATGGAGATACCTATGAACGCGAGGAAGGAGAAGGTCTGGTCGCTCAACGAGTACTGGTGAAGCGCCGAATATATACCCAGAGGTATGGCGATTCCCCAGGTGAAGATCATTGTGGTTATGCTGAGAAGAAGTGTAGCACCGAGTCTCCTCCACACCAGATTGAAAACGGGCACTCTGTAGGTGAACGAGTATCCAAAATTTCCCGTCAAGACATTTCCAAGCCATTTGAAATACTGAACGAAGACGTTCTGATCGAGCCCGAACTGTCTCTCCAGAAGCCTCAGCTGATCTCTGGTGATAGAAGGATTCATTCTATAGGCATCCAGAAAATCACCCGGAGCGGCGGAGATGATCAAGAAGGCTAGAACCGAAACCCCGAGCAAAACGGGAATCGCCAGTATGAGCCTTCTCACTATATACTTAAGCACCTTATTTCCCTCCTCAACACTGCGAAGACGTTCATTTTACTAAAAGCGGGAGGGAAAACCCCTCCCGCATCAAATCAAAAAACCTATCAGTCTTTCCAGAAACCCTCTACCTGGTACAGGATGCCTGTTGCAGGACTCAGCTGCGGAATCGTCAGGTGGAAATCTCCCTTGTGAACATAGAGGAAGTTCTGGGCCATCGTGAAGACGACTGGCTGGTACTCGGCGAAGAGCATCTGGAACTCCGCGAAGAGGTCGTACCTGTCCTGATCGACAACCGCGGAAGTCTGGAGTCTGTAGATCTCGTCGACTCTCTTCTCCCAGTCTGGAAGAATGTACATGTCTTCAGTTATGTGGTCTTCTTCGTTGTAGAACGGCGGGTAGTTCCAGAAGTGGAGACCGCCGTCGAGCCTGTAAACGTTCCAGCCGGTTCCGGGATCGACCGAACCGGTGAGACCTATAACAACGGCATCGTAAGTGGCATCGAGAAGTCTGCTGACCACGGTGTTGAACTGAATAGGTGTGTAATTGACCTTTATTCCGAGTTTCGAAGCTCCGTCAACTACGATGTTACCGATAGCTTCACGCGTTCTGTTTCCTGCGTTGGTGAGGAGTTCGAACTCAACCTTGTTACCCTTCGAGTCAACAAGTGTACCGTCCGGCGCCCAGTCGAAGCCACCCTTCTTAAGCTCGAGTCTGGCCCTGGTTATGGAGTACTTGTAGTTGTACTTCTCGATCTCGGGGTTGTAGAAACCACTCGAGGGGGAGACCGGTCCATAGAGAGGAGAGCCGAGTCCGTTGTACAGAGAGTCGATGATCGACTGTCTGTCGAGCGCGTAAACGAAGGCCTTTCTGAAGTACTCGTTTCTGAACCATTCGTTCTTGACAGGATCCTTGGTGTTGAAGTTGAAGGTTATAAACTCCGAACCGAGAGCCGGTCCACCGACGCCGGTAACCCAGCCCTTTTCCGCAGCCATCCCGGCGAGTCTCGGGAACTGCTCGGCACTCGGGCCGTAAATATCCAGTTCGCCAGCCTCAAATCTCAGAAGGGCGGTGTTTTGATCGCTGATGATTTCGTAGTTCAATTTGTCGAGATAAGGAAGCTGAACACCATTGGCATCAAATTTCCAGTAATTGGGGTTTCTCTCGAAAGCTATTCTGACGCCTTCGACATACTCGGTCATCACGTAGGGACCCATTCCGACGAGCTTGTCAACGTCGGCTATCGTCCACTGCTCGGCATAGGTTCCACTTGCAACGGCCTCGCTCAGAGCGTGTTTCGGAATTATCGTCCTGAAACCGACCTGTCTCAACGCAGTCACCATCGGAACGGTCCAGGTGAAGGAGATGGTTGTACTGTCAACTATCTCTACAACGGGGAGTTGGTCGTTGGAGTCCATGTAAGAGCCGTTGCCGTTGGCCGTCTGTTCGGGGTTAAGTGAAACATCCACAAAAGTCCAGTAAACGTCGTCAATGGTAAAAGGAGCTCCATCGGACCACTTGAGACCTTCTCTTATCTTGACGAAGAAGGTCAGTCCGTCGTCGGAGAACCACCATTCCTTAGCAAGGCCAGATTCGGTCGGCATACCGCCCTCATCGGCTTCGAGCAACGTAGCATGGATAAAGCCCAGAGGAACGGTCGAACTGGTTTCCTGCGCCCAATCGATGTTAAAGGATTTGGGATCGCCCAGTCCCCAGTAATAGAAAGTTCCACCGGTTTTTCCGTTGAAGTTTTCTACTTTGTACTCCGTCGCAGACAATGCAAGGCCTGCTATCAAGAGTACTGAAACTAGTACTAAGAATTTCTTCATTACTTTTCCCCTCCTTGTTCTTGAGATGTGGAATAAAGATGGCACGCTACAAAATGCTTTTGATCCACCTTGAACATCGGTGGATATTCCCTGGTACATATATCCATCCTGTACTTGCACCTCGGATTGAAGAAGCAACCGGATGGCCTGTTTATTGGACTTGGAACCTGTCCACCTATTAGATCTTTCCGATTGCGTTTTTTGTTCGGATCGGGGACCGGGGCCGCCGCGAGCAAGGCTTTGGTGTATGGGTGGAGTGGAGCGGCGAATATCGACTCGCTATCGCCCTGTTCAACGATCCTTCCGAGATACATGACAGAGACTTCCTGGCAGATGAATCTCACGAGCGCAAGATTGTGAGAGATGAAAACATAACCTGCGTTCAGCTGTTTCTGAAGCTCTTCGAAAAGGTTCACTATCTGTGCCTGAACCGAAACATCCAGAGCCGAGGTCGGTTCGTCGAGAACTATCAGGTCGGGATTCACGCTTATAGCCCTCGCCACGGCTATTCTCTGTCGCTGGCCTCCGCTGAACTGGTGAGGGTATCTATCCACATGGTAGGCCTTAAGACCAACCTTGACGAGAAGGTCTTTGACCATCGCTATCGCATCATCCATTTTTTCGGCCATTTTGTGGAAGAGAAGTGGTTCGGCGAGCATCTGCCCGACCGTCATTCTGGGGTTGAGCGACGACATCGGGTCTTGAAAGACTATCTGGGCCTTTCTTCTCAAGAGTCTCTTCTTTTCTTCAAGGTTCTCGAAAAGAGTGTTCAACGTTTTTGAAGGATTTCTATCGGACTTCACAAAAACGTCGTGTATCTTCTTCTTGTACGTTTCTAGGCCACTTCCATCGCCATCGAAATCCTGATCCTTGAAGTACTTAGATTTCAGATATTGGAGAGCCCTTTTGCGCTTCATGAAGTAGAAAGTCGTGTCTTCCTCGTCTATGAGCATCTCTCCGTCGGTCACTTCATGCAACCTGATAATCGATTTGCCTATCGTGGTCTTCCCGCAACCGGATTCTCCAACTATTCCAATCGTCTTACCCCGGTCAACGGAAAAAGAGACGTCATCCACGGCTTTGACGAATCCGACCACCCTCTCTACGAGGAAGCCTTGCTTTATCGGAAAGTACTTTTTCAAATTTTTGACTTCGAGAAGCTTCATCCTTGAGCCTCCTTGACCAGCTTGACTTTTCCTGCGATTGGATTCCAGCATCTAACGAAATGACTGTCGCCCGTCTGCTCCAGCTGTGGAAGATCTTTGTAACACTTTTCGCTCGCCCTTGAACATCGAGGCAGAAAGGGACAAAGGTCCGGCGGATTGAGCATCACTGGCGGCTGGCCTGGAATTGGGAGAAGCCTGTCCTGCTTTACGTCTAGTCTCGGGATACATTCAAGCAACGCATATGTATATGGATTCATAGGGTGTTCGAATATATCTTTGGATTGCCCCATCTCCATCTGGTAACTCCCGTACATCACGGTTATTTTCGTGGCGATTTCGGCTATTACCGCCATATCGTGCGTGATGAACATCATGCTGCTGTTGAACTGTTCCTGAAGATCCTTCATCAATTCCAGTATCTGAGCCTGAACGGTTACGTCGAGGGCCGTAGAAGGCTCGTCGGCTATCAGTATATCGGGGTCGCACGAGAGCGCTATTGCAATTACCACTCTCTGCCTCTGACCCCCGGAAAGCTGGAAGGGGTAATCGTTTATCCTCTCCGAAGGCTTTGGAATACCCACCTGTTCGAGCAACTTGACTGCCCTTTCTCGGGCTTCCTCTACCGTAACACCCTTGTGGTGTACTATGGTCTCTATCATTTGATTACCTATGGTGTACATAGGGTCCAGAGAGGTCATCGGATCCTGAAAAATCATTCCGATGTGCTTACCACGTATTCGTGAAAAGCTCTCTTTGGGAAGCTTGGCGAGATCTATGTACTCTTTTTCACCACTCTTCGAAAACTCGTCGGTTAGAAAGAGGACCTCTCCGCCCGCTATGAATCCCGGATTGTCTATCATTCCGGCGATGGCCTTGACCGTAACACTCTTGCCGGAGCCGGTCTCTCCAACAATGCCCAGAACCTCATCACGATATAGATCAAAAGTGGCGTCCTGAACGGCTTTTACGACACCTTCTACCATTTTGAAATGTGTGGAGAGGTTTTTAACCGAAAGGATCGGTCTTTCCTGCAACCAAATCACCTCATATTCATCTTTCGAGATATCACCCACGGAGCGGATCGTACCTTACTGTATAATTATTACATATATTTGCATATAATATCAAGTGGCTGGAGGCGATGTATGTTAGAAGCAATAAGGGAAATAAGGTTAGGAGACAGTACTACCTTGGTCGGAATTTGTTACGGTAATGTTTACGTTGATGGCGAAGGTGGACAGTTAGGTGACAGGGGGAGTGTTGACGACCACAAAATTCTGTCGGTGAAAAAAGATGGAGAGCTTTGCTCGATAGAGATAGAAGGTTTCATTCACAAAAAAGCCGGGGAGACCGTTGATATCGAGATAGACATCAGAAGGAGAAGAGATATCTCCGTCCAGCACACCGCCCAGCACCTTCTTTCGGCCGTCTTCGATAGAGAACTTGGTGCAAGAACCGTAGGGTTCCAGATGGGGGAGGAGTATTCTACGATCGATCTCACCATATCCATTCTCACCGACGAAATGCAGGAACTGGTTGAGAAGATATCGAACTCTATGATCGCGGAAAACAGGGGTGTAGGCATCGAGATGATGCCGGGCGACACTGCCGGAAAGCTTGATCTTAGAAAGGCCATAAGCGAAAAGGTTGTGGAAAGCGGCAAAGACGTAAGGATCGTCACCATAGAAGGCATCGACAAGAGCGCTTGCGGCGGCTTCCATGTGGAATCCACCGGCGATTTGAGAGTTTTGAAAATAATCAAACGAGAAAAGGTCAAGGGCGATCTGATAAGGATCTTCTTCGTTGCCGGCGAGAGGGCCCTGCTGGATTACGGCAGAAAGCACGGTGTGCTCGTCAGGGCCTCTTCGACTCTGAGCTGCGGCTTTCTCGATCTTCCAGGCCGTGTCGACTCGCTGGTGGAGGAAGTCAAAGAAGCGAAAGCGTCCCTTAGAAAACTCTCTGAAAGAGTTGCGGAGACGGTAGCACGGGAATTGAACCTGACCGATGGAGAAACTATTTTCGTCGAAGATAGCGAAGAGGTCGTCTCATTGATTCCCAAATATCTCGAAAAGAAGGAGTACCTCTTCGCGGGAAGGTTTGGAGACAGGGTCTTGCTTTCTAGCAAAGGTTTCGACTGCGGAACGATCGTGACTTATCTCAGAGACAAACTGGAAGTCAAAGGGGGCGCAGGAAAGGAAAGGGGACAGTTTATCTTCTCTGGTGACTCCTCGCTTTTGAAAGAACACATACATGAAGCCGCTGTAAATCTGCAAAAGGCTGGTGAAAAGAGTGAAAGCAAAGATTCCACCCAGTAGCGTCGAATCTGAAGAGGCAGTTCTCGGGAGCATATTGATCGATCCCGATGTCGTTCCAGATATCATGGAGCTTCTCACAAGTCAGGACTTCTATTTGAGAAAGCACCAGCTGATTTTCGCGACGATGGAAAGGCTCTTCGACGAGGGGAACCCCGTCGATATCGTCTCCGTCACCGAGAGGTTGAGAACATCCGGATCGCTCGAAGAGATAGGTGGAGAAGTTGAACTCGCCAAACTGGCCGACCTCGTGCCGACCTCGGCCAACTTCTCCTATTACGCGAAGACGGTCAAAGAAAAATCGCTTTTGAGATCACTTATAACCGCGGCCAGTTCTATCGTGGAAAGCGCTTACGAAAACAATGATACCGACGAGATTCTCGATAACGCCGAGAAGGCTATATTCCAGATCACGGAGTCACAGGTTTCCAAGACTTATCAACCTATAGGCAAGATAATGCACGAAGTCTTTCAAAACCTCGAGAAACTCAAAGAAAACGCGCTCAGTGGAAGGATAACCGGAGTCGCCACCGGTTACAGAAAACTGGACGAGACGACTACCGGTTTCAGACCTTCCGATCTTGTGATAGTTGCGGCGCGTCCCTCTATGGGAAAGACTGCCTTTGCCTTGAGCATAGCCTGTAAAATGGCGCTTGAGTTCAGGATCCCGGTGGGCATCTTCTGTCTCGAGATGTCGAAAGAACAGCTCGCTCAAAGACTTCTATGCAACGTCAGCAATTTCGAGCTCTCTAAGCTGCGTGCCGGCGATATCAACAACGAAGAATGGAAGAGGCTCACAACGGGAGCCAGCGTCCTGCAAACAGCGCCGATAATCATAGACGACGAACCCTCTCTAGATCCGCGCACACTCAGGGCCAAGGCCAGGCGTATAAAGATGGAGCACAGTATACAGGTACTCTTCGTTGATTATCTGCAACTGATGCACACGAAAGGCAAAACCGACAACAGACAACAGGAAATCTCGGAGATCTCGCGTTCGATGAAGCTCCTGGCCAGAGAGTTAAAAATAACTGTCGTTGCCCTCTCACAGCTATCGAGGGCCGTTGAGCAGCGAGAAGACAAGACACCGCGGCTCAGTGACCTGAGGGAATCCGGCGCTATCGAGCAGGATGCCGATACCGTGATGTTCCTGTACAGGGAAGAGTATTACAAAGACAAAAGCGAAGTGAGCGACATGCCGCAGGTGACGAAGATAATCATCGGCAAACAGCGGAACGGGCCGGTGGGGACGCTCGAAATGATTTTCAACCCGAAGACGGTGGCTTTCTTCGAAAAGGCCTTCGAGGTTGAACGATGATTGTAGCCAGGGGATTGACCAGGAGGTTCGGCAACCTTATCGCCGTCAACGACCTGAACCTCTGCGTCGAGAGCGGCGAGATTTACGGCTTTCTCGGACCGAACGGAGCGGGTAAAACTACCACGATTAAGATGCTCACCGGAGTCATGGAACCGAACTCCGGCGAGATAGAGATCGCCGGTTTGAGGATGAGAGAATCGGGAATGGAGATAAAGAGATTGATCGCCGTGGTTCCCGACGAGCCGAAGATGTACGACAACCTGAAAGGAATAGAATTCGCGATGTTCATCATCGATATATACAGGCTTCCCAAGAGAGAGACCCTGAAGCGCCTTTACGAGATCGCCGAGATCTTCGGTATAGACTACCTGGGCAAGTACATAAGCGACTATTCTCACGGAATGAAACAGAAACTGATGGTTTCTATCGCGCTGATGAGGAACCCATCGGTCATATTCCTCGACGAGCCCACAGTGGGACTGGACGCCGCGAGCGCACGGAAACTCAAACTGACGTTGAGGGCGATGGCCGGCGGGGGTGCCGCCATCTTTTTCACGACTCATGTGCTCGAAGTGGCCGAGAAAATGTGCGACCGCATCGGAATCATCGACAACGGCAGACTGATAGCAGAGGGTACATTGAACGAGCTGAGGAGTCGATCGGGAAAGATGGAGTACTCTCTAGAAGAGCTGTTCCTTGACATGACCGGAAACGGTGAGACCGCTTACGGCAATGGGTCTGGAGAGTGAGGGTTTTGAAATTGAAATATTCGACTCTGGCCATTGCCACAGCTGAGACGGTTATTGCGATTCTGGCGGTTATGTCTTTCTTTCTGGCGAGCTCATCCTATGCTGGAACGGTCCTTTTCTTTTCGTTGATCACCGGTCCGCTGCAACTCAGATCGATCGTACCGGTTGACAACCCGGGCAACTTTAGAAGGATGCTTTCAGATATAATCAAAAGACCCTGTACGTTGCTACTGATTGTACTTACGGCCGTCACTCACGGAGAGACCTGGTATTTCGCGATCCTGGCGGCCCTGTGTATGTTATCGCTGGTTTTTTCATTCGCATTCGTATCTTTCGTTCTTTTCAAAAGAAATCTGGCCGTCCTTGAGTCGTCGATCGCGGCCCTCCTTGGAACGGGCCTCATCGCTCTGGGTATTATCGACAGCGACTTCTTTGGAGGATTCTTTTGGGGAAAGTATCTTCCCTCCGGCTGGATAGACTCGGTGGCCGCCGGCGATCTCATGGCGGCGGCGCTGGTCCTGGTTTTATCTGCATGGCTGATCAGGATGAGATACAGATCTCAAATCTCTCGATAATTAGACGTAAAACAAAGTGTTAACTCTCTCACCACTTCCAGGTAGTATCATATAAGAGGAAAATTTAGAAGGGAGTTGAAAAACATGCAGATATCTCTTGATCAATTTCTCAGTGCGATAATGGCGAGGGTGGACAACCTCGAAGCTACGATAGACGATCTGAGATTGAGAACCAACATCGCGATGCGGCTGGTGAAGATTATGGCACCGGATTTTACCAGGGACGACGTAAAAAAAGCCGTCGAAGATGAACTCGAAATCACAATGAACGCCGGGCTCATGGAGGAGAACGAGCGTGGCGAAGAGATCACGGATAGATTGACCGATAACATCTACGACTGGCTTCAGGGCGATGTCTCAGAACTCAAGGAAAGGATGGACGAGTACCGCAAGAAAATGCAGGAAGCAATGGAAGCCGAGAAGAGCAAGGTCATTGATGTGGCGCCGGCCGGCTTCGTCAATCAACTCGGCCAGGAAAGAGGTTCTAAAAAAGGGAAGATACTCTTCTGATAAAAAAATGAGGCGCGTAAAGCGCCTCATTTTTTTATGTACTCTTGCAACAACTTCAATGTGTTATCAACGGCTTTACAGTGAGTCCTCTCGTAGCCGTGCGATGCCTCAACCCCCGGCCCCAGCAGTCCGAACATGACATCGTATCCGGCACGTAGCGACGCTTCAACATCCGATCCATAGAAGGGATAGATATCCACCCTGTAATCGGCACCGGCCCTTCTGGCGGCATCGATGAGTTTTTTCACTGTCTGGCCATCGTAGGGACCGCCGGAATCTTTGGCACAGATGGAAACCACATACTCGTCGGTCTTGAGCGTGTCGCCCACGGCGCCCATATCGACAGATATTATCTCCTCCGAGTCTTCCGGCATCGCAGCCGAAGCACCGTGTCCGACCTCCTCGTAGTTAGAGAAAAAGAGGTAGACCTTCCGGCCGCATTCCAGCTCTCCGATGGAGACCTTTCTGGCCAGGCCCAATAAAATGGCCGCGCTTGCCTTGTCATCGAGATGTCTGGTCTTTATGAAACCACTGTCGGTAACCACGGCTCTGGGATGGAAAGAGATGAAATCCCCGGCCTCTATTCCCAGCTTTTCGAGATCGGACTGACAGGAGACCTCTTCATCGACCCTTATTTCCATGTTTGACATTTTTCGCTCCAGGGTTCTGGCGTTTTCGAAAACATGTACCGACGGCGCCAGACTCTGTATGGTTCCGGTGTACGTCTTTCCCGATTTCGTGTGGATCGTGCAGTTTTCGTTCTCTATGCTGTTCATGGTGAAACCACCTACGTTGGTTATCTCCAGTCTGCCGTTAGATTTCAGAGACTTCACCATCGCACCCAGCGTATCGACGTGAGCCACTAGAACGAGCGGATTTCCCGAACCGCCCAGCTCGACCACCAGCGCTCCCTTTCTGGTGATACGCGGCTCGAAACCCATCTCCCGCAACTGGGTTGCCACAAACTCGATAATTTTCTCCGTGAATCCCGAAGGGCTGGGAATATTCACCAGCTCCAGGATCTTCCTGATCGTGTAATCTTCAAGATACTTCAAACCGCCTACCCCCTGTTCTTTTTATCTGAGCATCCCTTTGATTATCAAATCGGTCGCTTCTTCTTCGCTGAGACCTTTAGACATGAGCGTTTCCATCTGCTTCACGTTGACCCTGCCGATGGAGGCCTCGTGTGTCAATTCGGCCTTTTCGTTCTTCACATACAGTTCCGGCACCGTACCGACCTCGACGGCGTCTCCCTTGATTATCTCGTTGCATTCTATATGTCCTCTCGAGAAAGGTGCATTTCCGTAGGCCTTGTTGATGATCTTAGCCTTGCTCTGATCTGTGGCGAAGACCGTCGTCTTGGCTATTCCTGAAGAGCCCTCGCCGTTGAGGTTGATCTCCTCATCGATCTCCAGATAGTCGTCCTCCCTTTCATAGACCTTGGATTCGAGGTGCGCGGAAGCGTTTTTCTCGAGATCCACGTACATTTTAACGTAGAGCTTGCCCACGCGAGTCTTTGTGAGGTAGAAGAGGTTCTGAAAACGTCCGCCTTCTTCGACTCTAGTCCTGTAAGTGGCCATTACCGTTACGCCGCCGTCTTTGCTGTGCATGTGCGTATCTTCGTACAGCATCTCGGCACCTTTACCCACGTTCGTATCCGCAACCATCGAATGCGTGAAGTTCTTTCCACTCGGGAAAACGCAATGAGAGATGAACTTCACCTTCGAACCGTCGCCGATCCTGTTGTGAATGAGAACGGTCTGAACACCCTCGGGCTTTAAGTATCCCGTACAAAGGTGGATGGGGTTATCAACAACGATCCCGTCGTCTATATCCAGCCAGACTTCGACACCGTTATCCAGTTCTTTTGCCCTGAGATGGACTCCTTCGACGGTGTTTCTTCCGATAATCTTGTTGCCGCTCACGATTATCGATACTATATCTTTTCTGAGAAAGTCCGATACATTACCACCGGACCTTTCGTATTCCTGAGCTATCGCTTTGAATTCACGTTCGTAACTGGACTCGATCATGTCGAAACGTCTCCTCTGACGGGCTCGTTTATGTGCTGGCATTTGTCGCAGAGCTTTCTGTAAAACTGGACTATCTCTTCTGGTTCTCCCGATGCGAGCATTCTTCCACCGCAGAGAAGGTAAGCCTCATCGGCCATTCGCGCTATCTCTTCGCGGTGGGTGATTATTATGACGGTCGTTCCTTTGTCTTTCAGTTTCTCGAGAACGTTTTCGATCATCTCCATCGACATGATATCTATACCGGAATCCGGTTCGTCCAGTATAACCACATGAGGGTTGACGATCATTATGGAGGCCAGTTCGACACGTTTTCTCTCGCCTCCGCTCAAGGTATCGTCAACGAAACGATCCAGGTAATCGCCGTTCAGCCCCACCACCGCCAGTATTTCCAGCAGCTCTTCGGAAGATAACTTCATCTTTCCACCGAGGGTGAGGTATTCTTTAACGGTCAATCCGGTAAATCTGGCCGGCTCCTGCCAGCCCAGCGTAATGCCTTTTTTTGCCCTTTCGGGCACCGACAGGCCGTTTATTCGATCTCCATCAAGTACTATACTGCCGTCGTAATCGCGGTGGGATTCCAGTCCCATCAAAACGTACGAAAGCGTCGATTTACCCACGCCGTTGTTGCCGAGAACGGCGTAAACCTTTCCCTTTTCGAACTGCGCGGACAGGCTGTTCAGAATCGCCCTTCCGTCGCGAACCAGCTTTATATCCTTTACTTCCAGCATCTTATACCTCCAGGCATCGCTATAACTATCATAAGTCCGATCAATAACGTCAGCAATGCCAGATACGTTGCTTATGTTACATCCTGGTGACTTTTCACTATTCCAGAAAATATTTGTACAATTTTATGAAGCCGTCTGCTCTTCTAAGAAAGACGTTAAGCTTTTCCCTTTCCACGTTCGGGATATCCTGGTTCTCCAGCTCCGGTTTCAAAAAGGCGATTCTCTCTTCGCACCAGGCCGCCGCCTCTCCGTACAGAGCCTCTACCCATCCAATTTTTAGATCTTCTTTAAAAGACCGGAGAACCTTCAGAACCCCGTCGGGCACAACGTTCTGGCTCTTCATGTAACTCCAGGCGAAGAGCTCGCTCTCCGCGATCTCCAGGACTTTCGCAAGTTCGCCCTCGCCGTAAACCATGAGGAGGTTTCTCGAGTACTCTTCGTAGATGTTCGGATCGTCTTTGAGCCAGCTTCCAGGGCTGTTGGCTATGGCCGCTTCGTAAAGGGCGACCATCTCACGCCTGTGAGAAGACGGTAGATCATCAAGATCTGCGATTATTCCGTTCAAAGTGGCGGGATCTTTCAGGATCGGAACGATCTCCTTCAATTCGGCAGACACTCCAGATGAGTCGATCATTACCCTGAAGAGGAGACTGGCGGTGTTTCTCACCACCTGCAGATCGGGAGCCGTGCTAAGCGACCTCAAGAGCGCGTCGATCGCATCGAGAGAAAGCTGAAAATCGATCAAAAGATCTGAATCGAGTCCGTCAAGAAGCGACTGAAGGTCGGTCGAGCTTACGGTATGAAATATCGCGTCCGGAAGGTTCCTCAAGAACGCGTGATCGAGCGAAATTTCATTCAGAAGACCGCCGGTCTGACCGGAGTCGTTAAGCCACGCCGAGAAGGCATCCTCTCTTGAGAAGATCTCCCTGTAGACTGCCTCAAGATTACCCTGACTCATGGAAAGCTTGAGCCTGAAATCCTCTTTCCTCTGTGCAGTCAGGTAGAGATAGCCGAAATACACATCGGCCATGTATTGCCCTGGTGAGAGCTCTCTCGATAGAGCCAGGTTCCTGAGAGCCCTGTAGAAGTTTTCGTTCCCGTCCTGCCTGGCGTTCATCAAAGCGCTAGAAGCTGCCCTCAACCTTGAATCCAGCTGAGACTGAGCCGATTTGTAAGCCAGTTCTTGTTCCTGAACGGCCATATCGTGAAGGAGCCTTTCCGGAGCAACGGGATACCTTTCACGCAGCCGGTTCTCTCTGGAGGTGACGTAGGTATCTGTTGCGAGCGCCGTGTAGGTACCCGTGAAATTCTGCAACAGTTCCTTTTCCACCTTTATGCTGCTAATTGATTCCAGAAGCCCTGGGATCTGCGGATTGATATTTTCGAGGTTTTTGTAGGCTATATAACCCCTGGTGAAAAGTCCTTCCGAGATGAAATTCCTGCTCATCAGGACCGAAGTCCCCAGCGAGAAAACGACCGCGATCAACGATACTGCCCCACCGAACTTTACGGTTAGTCTCCTGCCACCGTAGTATTCCCTTCTCATGGCAAAGCCGAAGAGAAAAACCCCTAAAAGGGCATTAGGCATCAGATGGGCTGGAAATGAAAGGATCGAATCTATGAAAAGTATGAGCAGACCGGCGACCAGAAAGAGGTACTCGAGAGCGTTTTTGGGAGAATCTGTCCTGGAGACCACCTTCCAGGAGTGTATCGCCATCGAAAAGATGAAAAGAAATACCAGCGACAGACCGACCACACCCGTCTCGCCAAGCATCTGTGTGTACTCGTTGTGCGCCCTTATGCTGTTCAGACCGGCCGCGTACATGTACTGGGGTTTCGTGGCGAGAACCACACCCATATTTTCCGTCGAGAAGTACTTGTAGGAGCCGAAACCGGTCCCGAGGACCTTCGATCCCTTCCATTGCTCAAGCGCCGCTTCCCACTGGAGAAGACGCGAATCAACGGAAATGCTGTCCTCGAAAGTGTACGTCAATCTTTCCGAGAAGCTGAAGCTTCCCTGTGTGAGGAAATTGTCTCCTGAATAGGTCCAGACGACAGCAACTGTCACCAGCAACAGCAAAAGAAGGAAGAGGCGGCTGAACGCGGTGAAAACTCCCTTCGGCCGGAACCTTATCAAGAGTACCGTTGAGAATAGAACAACGAAAATCAAAGAACCAATAACCGAATAATATACCGATCTCGTCTGACCTATTAGAATAACCACAAGGAGGACCGAGAAGACAACCAGATAAAACACTCTGCGAAGAGTTTCACGCTTCCAAACGGGCTTCTTCGTAACGACCAAGAATGCCACCGGCAGGAGTAACATCCCCATCAGATCCGTCGTGAAGTTTACGTTGCCTATCACCGAGGCCAGATTGCCACGCGACAGGGGAGCGCTTTCCGTACCCCAGAGCAAACTCGTTCCCGAGTAGAAAGCGAACAAAGCGTCCAGGGCGATCACGAGACCGGCAACGATGAAAATCTGCAAAAAGATCAGCAGCTTGTCTCCGGAATCCTTAGAGATCAGAACCGAAAAGACCACGAAGAGCAGGAAGTTCATGGCGTAACCCAGTGAAACGGGAAAGACCTCGGGAAGGCTCTCAAGAAGTAACAGGGTGGTTAAACAGGAGTAAGCGGCCAACATCAGCGCGATGATCTGCGGAAAAGCCATAGAGAGCTCCCATGGCGAGCGAACGGCCTTCATACCCAGAAATATGATCAAAATAGAGATCATGACCGAGGCGAAATAGAACTTGGGAAGACCCATGTCCCAGGTGAAACCCTTTATGGCAAAAAGGGAAGAACCGAAGATGAAAACTACATAGAAAAGCAGCGACCTTTTCCGCATAAAGGCTCCTTTCAATGTACCCTTCGCACCAGTATTCTTTTTTACGTCTCTCCTATCCGATCACCGAGATCACAACGTTTCTCTTCCTTGGNNTCGCTGAATGGAATATTTACCGAAGAACCTACAAGGGTGGCTTTGATATGGGCGTCAGAATTTCCTTCGAAATGCCTGAACTCTTCACTGACCGGCACCAAACGACCCAGCCAGTTTATCATATCCTCTACAACGTTCGGGTCGGAGTTTTCATTTACCGTTGCGCCGGCCGTCGTGTGGGGTACGAACACGTTGACCACACCGTGGGAGACACGTGATTCTCTGAGAGACTGGTGAACCAGATCGGTGATGTCTATGAATTCAACACGCTTACCGCTTTTTATCGTATATACCATGGCTCAGTGGAAGACAACGTTGGTGATTATCACAACATAACCGTTGTGCTCTTCGAGCTGGACCTTGACGTTCTCTTCTTTTACCTTGTATTTGTCGGCGACGTAAGCCTTTATCTGGTAGATCATATCCTTGCCGCTGGATTGGAGAAGCTCTTGAGGAATCACTTCTCGAACCGGCACGGAGTATCTTCTACCGCCGGTGATCGATTCCAGTCTATCCTTCGCTTCTTTTCTGCTTCCTTCAGTCTTCTTCTTTTTTCTGAAAAGTCCAAAGAACATACGCTTCAACTCCCTCTCAGTTTCTTCTGAAAAGTCGCTTGAGGAATTCCAGGAATCCGCGGGATCCCTGTTCCTGGATGTCGTTTTCGACTGGAATCGCTTCCCCTTTTATTCTCTGGGCGATGTTGTTGAAAACCCTTCCGATCCCCTCACCGTTTCCGTTGAGGACAACCGGCACGCCCTTGTTTGTCGCCACGATCACTTCGTCGCTGTCGGGGATGATGCCGATGAGGTCTATGGCGAGGTTTCCCTGTATATCTTCCCTGGTGAGCATGTCTCCGCGCTTAACCATCTGTATCTTGAAACGGTTTATGAGAAGGCGTATATTGCTCTCGAGCATACCGGAGTTTTCCAGGAGCCCTATGACTCTGTCTGCGTCGGTAATAGCTGGAAGCTCCGGGGTGGTAACCACCAAAGCCCTTTCGGCAGCAGCGATAGCGTTTCTGAAGCCTCTTTCGATTCCGGCGGGGGAATCGACGATGATATAGTCGAACTTCGGATAAATCTCCGCCACGATTTTCTTCATGTCCTCGGGAGAGAGCATCTCCTTGGTCGCTATCTGCGATGCCGCCAGAAGGTACAGCCCCTTTATCTGTTTGTGCCTCACCAGAGCCTCAGAAGCCGTTACTTTTCCGTTCGCAACGTCCAGTATCGTATGCACAACTCTGTTCTCCAGACCCAGGGCGATATCAAGGTTCTTCAGACCTATGTCTGCGTCTATTAAACAGACCTTGGCGCCCTTGTTGGCGAGAGCACAACCGATATTGGCCGTTACTGTCGTCTTTCCGACTCCCCCTTTTCCGGAAGTCACAACGAATACCTTGGCCATTTCCATCAACCTCCAGCCGTTAGACTTTTATGAATTATAACATTGTACATTAACAAGAGCTCGCAACAGAAAGGAAAATCAAAACTCGTTGATACCAAACACCCTGTATATAAGGAATTTGAGGTACTTCGTCTCGTATATGGAACTGACCTCCGGGTGGTCGGGAGGTTGACCTCCCCTGAAAGAGACGATCCCCAGTTTCTTGCTGTCCTGAAAGGCTTCGTTTATCGATCTCTGCCACTCCTCCTCAGAAAGTATCTGTGTACAGGACGAAGTGGCAAGAAGACGACCGCTCCTGAGGCTCTTGATTGCCCTGAGGTTTAATTCTTTATACCCCCTCAGGGCATTCGCCTTAGATGAGGAAGATTTAGCCATTGCGGGAGGATCGATAACGATTATATCGGCCGACGACTGATCGCTTTCACGTAAATAATCGAAGGCGTTGGCGGTGATGAAAGTGCACCTGTCTTTCCATCCGTTGAGTGAAGCACTTTCCCTGGCCACATCCAGGGCTCTCTGGGATATATCGACTAACGTTGCCTCTCTGGCGCCTCCGGCGAGACAGTGAAGCGCAAAATTTCCCGTGTACGAGAAGAGATCGATCACCTTTCCACCATCACTCATGGGCGAGAGCCTTAGGGCATTTTCACGTTGATCGAGGAAAAAACCGGTCTTCTGGCCCTTCGTGTCTGCAAGAAATCTGATGCCGTTCAACACGAAAGGGATCAACTCAGGCCCTTTGCCGTGTATCCATTCCTCTCTTCTCTCCAAACCCTCTTTGCTCAGCGCCAGACCCTCGCTCTTTTCATAGATCCCCGGAGGGTTGAAGAGTTTCACGAGCGATTCGACTATTTCGTCCCTGAAAGTGTTTATTCCAAGGGTGTTGAACTGAACGACCAGATAGTCGGAAAACCTGTCAACAATCAAACCCGGTACTCCGTCTGCCTCTCCGAATATGACCCGTACCGCGTTGCTGTTACGTAGAAGGCCTTCTCTGGCGCGAAAGACCCTGGAAAACCTTTCTTTGAAGAATTCTCTGTCTATTGGCACATTCTTCCGCGTCAGGAGCCTTATGCGTATGATCGAGTTCGAATTGTAGTATCCGCGTCCCACGAACTGGCCGGAAAAAGTGAAAACATCGACCAGGCTTCCATCGAGCGGTGATTCGCACCTTTCGATTTCATTATCGTAGATCCAGGGGTGCCCTGCCGAGATGCGCCTTTTGATGTTCCTCTTCAGTACGGCGGAATTCAACGTTTCCCCAGCCCCCTGTAGAGTTCTACGTAAAAGTCTCTATCGAGATCTCCAGGAGTTTTCTTATTGTGAGAGGCCTTCGACGACAGTTCCGACCATCTCTGTACCTCCTCCTCGGTGAGAATAGGCGCCATTTCCTGGACCCTGAAGCTATCGAGGAAGTCTTCGAGCTCCCCGAGATCCTTGAATGGCTCGATGGCTCTGGCTATCCTTTCGGGATCGGCCTGCGCTATTCTTTCGAAGACCTTTATCATAGTCACGGCGTTTGCGATTCCATGCTTGACGCCTTTGAACGAAGAGAGCGGATAGCCGGCCGCATGAACGGCCGTGGTGCCTGTATGGGCTATCACCATGCCGGCGAGCATGGCGGCGTACTGCATTTTCTCTCTAAGGGCGAAATCTCTTTCTCTGTCGATAAGCCGGGGAAGAACACGATAGATTATTCCGGTGGATTCTACGGAGAGCATTTTCACCAGAGGGTTGTATCCGTTGTTCACTATCTCTCCCTCGAGTGAATGGGATAACGCATCCAGAGCTGTGGCCAGAGTCACCTCTCGGGACATGGTGAGGGTGTATCCTGCATCCAGAAAGGAAACGATCGGAAAAGCCGAGGGCATTCCGAACCCTTTCTTTATACCGTTACCGTCGGTCAGGATCGAGTAGGGCGTCACCTCGCTTCCGGTTCCCGAGGTTGTGGGAATCGCTATTATCGGAAAGGCCACCAGCGAATCGCCTCGATAAAGGTCGTCGCAGGTTATTTCTCTGTTTTTGTTGAGAGCCGAGATAGCCTTGGCCGCATCGAGCGGACTGCCTCCACCGATGGCGACAACGAAATCACAGTCGTTCTCCTCCATGATCCTTCCACCCTTCTCAACCGTCGCAAAGGATGGGTTCTCCTCGACCTCGTCGAAGAGCGCATAAGGCACATCGAGGTTCTTGAGAATCTCGATTGCATCGTCAAGGGCGCCGCTGAGCCGGGCCGATGATCTACCGGTAACTACGAGGGCTTTCGTTCCATTCTCTTTGAAGACCGTCTGGTTACTTTTCAGGACACCGCTTCCCGAGAAGATTCTCGTTGGTAGAAAGTATCTCCACATCTCATCACCCTCTATCTATAATTTTTCTCATAATTCCTTTGCTTGTCTCTACAGTTTCGTTCAGGCGGGAGAGATATTCTCCCTTAAGATCGACCGAGTACTTCAAAGAGTTGTTGATCGCTATCGTCAAACCCTCGCAACCATCCTCAAAGTTGAGGTCGCATCGACCGTCCAGCGACTTGACGAAACTGTCGAGTTTGCTGTTTTTACGCCACACGAAGGGTATTCCCATGGAGATTGCCAGTATCGCTCCGTGGAGTCTCTCGGTGATTATAAGTTGTGCGCTGTTGAATACATCTATGACACCTTCCATATCTGTGGAAGTCTTGTAGATCTTGAAGCCGTTCACTCTCGCCTTCTCCTCGAGCTCTCTTCTCTTCTCTTCGTCGTGATGGTTGTGAAAACCGATCGCGCAGACGGCGGTTATGTTGTTCAGTTTCAAGGCTTTCAGAACATCATCGACCTTCGTTCCGTTTTTCAGAACGATCACCGCCAGGCCCGTTTCACTTCGCCTCCTTTTGGGGAGAATTTCCTTCTTGAAAAGGTAGTAAGGTCCATAATCGGTGCCGGGATGGACGTTCTTCGAAAGCGAATAGAAGTGCTGGAAGCTGCAATCGTCCCTCATCACTCCCGAGGTGAGAGGATTCGAGAGGATTCTGTCCAGAGCCTTTTTGTTGGATCTATGCTCAACGGGCCCGAAACCCTGGGAAAGAAAGAGGAGCGGCTTTCCCTTTCTCAAAGTGTATCTGGCCAGTCCGTAGTAGTAGATGAAGCTTCTCCAGCTAGTGCAGTCCTGCAAAAGATTTCCCCCGCCGAAGACGGTCATCACCGAGCGGCCTATGGCCAGGGCGAGCTCTCGCGGGTCGAATCTTTTTATGATCCGTATGTCCAGTTTCTCCGGAAACCTTCCAGAGACCTTTTCGACCGGAGTTGCGGCTGGCAGAAAGACGGGACCGCTGAATTCTATCTCTTCCAGTAGCGTAAGAGAAGAGAGCAACAAAAGATCGTCACCAAGGTTGTCATAACCGTAGTAACCCACCAGAGTTAACCCGCCAAACGGAAATTGTCTCACAACATAACCTCCGGGAACATTAGACAATAGTATTTTATCACAAGTGAATTTCAGATACCCCTATACAAAAGATTTCAAACGGGTTGTACAATTAGTCGGGGGGATGGACTTTTGAAGAGTAACACAGAGTTTCCACTGATCTATTATCTCTTTGCTATTATTCTAGGCGGGCTGTCGATACTCCTAGCCTTTTCGTCTCCTGCCGGTACTATTGCGCTCCTGTCGCTTTCGACCGCAGCCTTTCTGATCTCGCAGAGATCGGTCAACAGGTTTCTGTGGCTGGCCTTTTTCCTGGCCGGTCTCTC
Source organism: Kosmotogaceae bacterium UBA1373 (assembly GCA_002305955.1). GTDB lineage: Bacteria > Thermotogota > Thermotogae > Petrotogales > Kosmotogaceae > Mesotoga. Next base: position 70,157 of record DBRH01000071.1, on the reverse strand, counting down.
TTTACAGATGATGGTGCCTCGAAAGATCGAACCGGGCGGTATCGAGTACACCGGATACGTTACGCGTGGAGGGACGGGATTCGTCGAGGCATCGGAAGGAAAGATATTGATCAACGGGAACTGGCGCTCTCTTAGAGACACGGTCCAGATAAGGCTTTCAAAAAGCAATGAGGAGCTCTACACCGGACAGATAATCTGGGCCGCCGGAAATATGGAGGTCAGAAGCATCTTCCCGCTTTACGTTATAGATTCAGTTGCCGACGGCCATTTCGAGAGGTTCAGACTACTCTCTTTGCCGGGAAGGTATTCCAGAGACAAACTGAAGAAGTACGGGTTGCTGGATACAATGGCCGGCTCCGTCTTTCTGGGTGACAGGAGATCTATGGAAAGCGGTACAAGGAACGAGGTTTCCAATCTGGGGGTTGCCCACCTGTTCGCCGTTTCGGGCCTCCATATCGGCATGATGTACCTGTTCGCGAACTATGCCTTATCCAGATTTCTTCTCGGAAGAAGGACGAAATTGATGCTTTCCGTATCGCTCATCTTTCTCTACACAATGGCGACCGGTCCCTCGATCTCGGCGATGAGGAGCTTCCTAATGCTCGCCATCTATTCGTTCTTCAAATTCATCGACTATCGGCAACACCCACTGAACGTTCTCGGACTCACCGGTATACTTATGATGTTATCTCAGCCGTCGATAATCGTATCGATCTCTTTCCAGCTCAGTTTCTTCGCGACCGCGATGCTGCTCATCTTTTTGCCAGTATTCACAGAGCACAACTTCATGTTTCAGGCCTTCATGACGGGCGTTATCGCACAGATCGCCGTCATACCTCTGTCCCTCAACGTTTTCGGAACCATCTCGGTAGCCAGTATCCCGCTCACCATACTCATGGTACCGCTGTTCATCATACCTTCCTATATAGGCGTCATCTCGCTAATGATATTCGATGCGCTGAACTTCGGCCCTATCTGCGACTTTCTGGCCGGAGCACTCAAGCAGCTTTCCAGAATCTTCGAAATCTCTACCGAAACGATCTCTGGATTGATACCCGTGATGAGACTGGAAGGTGTGGGCGCTTATTTGGTTTCGCTGTCTCTGTTGTTCTGTGTTTTCTTTTCGCTCTGGCATTTCGGGCACAAGCCGTAGAATTTCAACTGATGATCTTCGATCGTGTACCCCGTCTTCTCCCTGACCAGTTCTTCCAGATCATCGAGATTATCCAGAGGAAATTCGACGACGCTACCGCATCTGTTGCAGACAACGTGATGGTGGTGATGCTCGCCCTTCTTCACCAGTTCATACCTTATTATTCCGTCCCTGAAGACGATCCTGCGCAACAGCCCGAGTCCGGCGAGGAGCTCGACCGTTCTGTAGACGGTCGCTTTGCTTATTCTGCAATTTTTCTCCATCACTTTCCGGTAAGCTTCGTCGGCGCTCAGATGATCTGTTTCCGCCTCGATAAAAGACTTCAGAACTATATCTCTCTGGGCCGTCATCCTCTGGTTTCTCTTTTTCAGCTCCGTTCTGAGCTGATCGCATTTCATGATAAACCTCCATTCATGAGATAAAACTACATGATTGGTTTTATATCGATCTTCCAGCCCGTGAGCTTCGCGGCCAGTCTGGCGTTCTGCCCGCCCTTTCCTATTGCCAGCGAAAGCTGTGTTGGAGAGACATAAACCACCGCTTCACGGTTCTGGGAACTCACGACTCTAACCTCCAGAGCGGTCGCAGGAGCGATGGAGTTTCCTACCAGCTCGGCTGGATCGTTGCTCCAGCGAAGTATATCGACTTTTTCCGGCTTTATCTCGCGCAAAACTTCGGCGATTCTAGTTCCGCTCTCACCTATACAGGCTCCGACGGGATCTACCTTTGCGTTCTGGCTGTAGACTGCTACCTTCGATCTTATCCCTTCCTCCCTGGCTATCGATTTGACGGTCACATCCCCACTGGCTATCTCGGGGACCTGCAGTTTGAGAAGCTCCACGACGAATTCCGGCATCTTTCTCGTAACCATGATCCTCGGTCCTTTCGAGGATTTCGATACATCGACGACGTAAACTTTCATCAGGCTGTTCAGTCTGGGCTGCTCACCGGGTATCAACTCTTTGGTCGGAATGCGGGTCTCTATCTTTCCAATTCTCAAATCTACCCATTCAGGGGTTATTCTGAGAACCTCCGAAGTGCTGACGGTACCCTTTATGTCAACATATTTGTCGAAGAGATTTTCCTTTTCCTTTTCCCTGATCTTTTGAATCAATACCTGTCTGGCCGTCTGGGCGGCTATTCTTTTGAACTTCTTGATGTTCAGTTTTCTTTCGATGGTCGCCCCGATCTCTGCACCGGAGCTTATCTTCAAAGCCTCCTCGAGTGTTGTCTCGGTAGCCTGGTTCTCGATCTCTTCCACGATCGTCAGCACCTCGTAAACTTCGATATCGCCGGTTAGCCGGTCTATGTGCACTTCGACATCACTCTCGGAAGCGAAATTCTTCTTGTAGGCACTCTGCAGGGCCTTTTCAAGTATGTTTATTACCTCATCTTTTTCGATTCCCTTATCCTGCTCAAGCTGATCCAAAGCTTCTAAGAGATTGAGATTCACGGTAACACCTCGCTGTTATGTATCATAATTTTAAGTTTGCTCTTTTGACATTCTCGAAAGATATGACCACTTCCATTTGATTATCCGCACTTTCGACGACGATCTTCTTTCCTTCGCAAGATAAGATCTTTCCCGAAAGTGTGGAATTTCCGTTTAACGGTTCATTGAAAACGATTTTGACTTTCTCACCGGTGAATCTTTTGAATTCATCCATGTTTCTAAGTGCCCTCTCGACACCGGGCGACTCAACGACGAGATCGTAAGGAAAAGGCACTATATCGGCCGTATCCAGAGCCTTTCCAAAACTGTTGGAAAAGGCTTCACAATCCTTTATCGATACGTATCCCTCCAGTTTGTCTATAGTGACTTTGAGGAGTCTCTTCCTTCCTCTTCTGGAAAAACTGAAGTCGTACACAGAGAATCCAAGACTCTTCGCTACCTCCTCGGCAAGTTCTCTAAGCTCTTCCTTCAGGTCTTCCATAATCAACACCACCATAATAAAAAATAGAGGGCGACAAAAGCCCTCTCCCTTTGGGAGTATTACAATACGACTTACTACATGGGATTATACCTTTTTTCTACAGCTCAGTCAATCTTCGTAGCTACTCGGCCATCGTGATCGACTCCCTGGAATACATGAAACTCGACAGGAAGATCAAAGATATCGAGATCAGCAGCGATATCAGAACAGGATAAAGGACCTTACCTATGGTGAAATCCAGCATCGAGACCCCCTGGAGAGAGACCATCAAACGGGTTGTAGGGAGATTTTTGCTGAAGATCCCCAACCAGTCGGGAAACATCGAGTGAGGAATTATGGTACCGCTCAGTATCAACAACGAGGTGACCAGAGTAACAGACGTCAACTGGGCGCTCCTCGAAGAGCTGAAGACCATCCCGATCGAGAGGCCGATCGAGGTGAAGAGAACTATATAAACTTCGATGACCAGCAGATAAAGGAAGATGTTCGAAGCCACATCGAGACCCAGAACCTTTCCGGCCAGAAGGAACACCAGAACCTGAAGAGTGGAAAAGATGGAGAAACTGAGCGTCTTGGCGGCCATATAACTCATCCCGGAGAGATTAGAGAGTTTCAACAGGTCGATCACTCCGTTCCGCCTATCCTCGAAGGTTCCGCTTGCCGCTCCAATGGCGGTCACAAACATTATGGTTATCGAAAGAACCATGGGGAATAGCAGAGAAGAAAAGTTCAATTTCCTCTCGCGAATTCCTTCGACGGTGATCGCCGGAGCAACGTACTCCGGGTCTATCTCCACACCCTTCATGAACTCCGGATCGGCCACCACGGGAAGAGCTTTGAACTCTTTCAACACGTTGTTGAGCACCTGGTAGATCGCGACGGCCGTTTGCATCGATCCCGGATTAGGTACGAAGATCAATTCGGACGGTTCCTGGAACAGGAGTTTGTTCGCGAATCCCCTTGGAATGATGAAGACCCCGTCTAGGTCTTCCAGCACTCCGTCTATCTGGTCTCTACTAGAGAGCTGCACTATGTTCTCGCCCTTGAGCATTGAAGTGGCGTATTGCAGGAAAAAGAGACCTATGAAGGTTTTGTCTTCGTTGACGATCGCGATTTTCAGGTCCGTATAGCCACCGCTTTCCGATGTTATGGTAGAAATGAGGGCCAGTATCAGAGGCAGCAGAAACAACAGCAGAACGAAAGCTCGAGACTTTCTCATCAGAAGTAGATCGTTCAGCAAAAGCCCTGGGAATTTCAATTGATTAGCCTCCACGCCAAGCGAATTATTTCTCGCGATACCGGTCAGAACCGTACGATGATAGAATTATATCATCGAGAACCAGCTCGGGAGTTCAAGTGTCATAGAAGACAACAGCACTAAGGAGGTGGACGGTTTGAAAAAGATATGCTTTTTAGTGGTTTTGACGATAGCCGCTGTTTCTCTGGCCAGCGTAACCTCGATGGCCGAAAGGCTTCCCTCAGATTCCCATACCGTACTCGTTATGGAGGATTTGAAAGAAAACTACGCCAAATCTAAGGAAGTCGTTTTGATGGATATGATACTTAACCAGCTGGCCATTGAACAGCTGGTGGCCCAGTACGTAGAAATGCTGGCCTACAACAACGGACTGGATCCTAAGGACATCTACAAAGCCTTCGATGGCGATCTTGGGCTTGCGGTTTGGAGAGATTCCTCGGGCGACGACCGATTGATAGCTGTTCTTGGCCCTATGAAGGATCCGAGGACTCTGAAAAGCGCAGCCGAAAAGATACTGCCGCAACTTCTTCCGGTTGATTTCAAGATAAAGATGGCTACCGACAGCGAATACCTGTACGTCGGGGACATCGATCAGTACTCTCAGGCTGTCAGAGGCTTCGATTCGACGAAACTCATAGACGGCCTTCCGGCAGGATTCGGTTATCTCTATTCGGAGATGGACGAAAGCCTCACAAAGGCTTCCTTCAGAAACCAGGACAAGCTTATCGTGATGGAAACTTTGACCCTTCCGACGACCGAAGAAAGCATAGAGGCCTTCAGGAAAGCCTTCTCCGGTGGAGAGGTCACAGACCTGGAAGACATGAGTCACCTTCCGCTGGTTTCCATATTCGCCAGGCTAGGCGATATAAGCATGCTGGCAGACTACGCCGGAGATCAGCTAACCTCCGTTCCTCTGGATATCGAAGGCCTGGTCCCGGGAAATCTCAACACCGACGAGCTAGACGACTACCTTACCGGCGACTTCCTGGTCGATATAGATCTCTCCGTTGACGATATCTTCGCCAGTTTGATGGGCTCTCAGGGAACTTCCTCATCCCAGACATCCCAGATGAATATCACCTATATAGCGAGAGTGGGGTTTAGCGGTTCACTGGATGTCCTCAAAAATTCCATCGAAAAATCGAGTCCCGAAACAAAAATTGAAGTCAAAGGAGATACTCTACTCGTGGAAGGTCAGCACATGTGGATAGATAACGGATGGTTGTTCATCTCCTCCAGAGATAGAGATAAGACGGTTCAGACGCTCGACAACAGTGTCCCGTTGTTGAATTCAGCAGCCTATGCCGAGCTCTCTTCGATGATTCACGAACCAGGTTTCGCCAGGTTCTTCGTGGATAGCGGATATGTCCTAACCGGATTGATGGGAATGGATATCAACAGTGGTCTGCTTTTCGGCACGAGTTATCTTGCACAGAGTGGCGCAGTGAAAGGTATACTTTTGATCAAATAAAAAAAGAGCCCCTTCGCCAAGCGGAGTAGCGCGGGGCAGAACATCTCGTTGACATTATTATACCCTTTCGACATAGTGTTAGTCAAGTGTATACTCAGGGGTGGTCGGGGTTGAGACTGGATAAATTCCTGAAACAGAGCAGAATCATAAAGAGAAGAATACTCGCCAAAGAAGCGATCGAAAAGGGCTTCATATCGAGAAACGGGATTCAGGCCAAACCGTCTTCAGAAGTAAAGCCGGGAGACACAATCTCGATAAGATATTCCAATCGAACGCTGGTGGTTAAAGTTCTGGAAGACTTTGAAATAGAGATATTGAAAGAGATCAAAGAATAATTTCACCCGAAACTACGTTGTGGATCTCCCCGTCGTAAGATTGCAGCTGAAGTGACACCGGGGAGATCCTCTTTATTATACCTGTCAATTTCTCGTTTTCGTTGAGAGATACGGTTATTTCATCCCCCTCGACGAAGGCCTGAAGCTTCTTCCACCTTCTCGTGAGATACTTGGTCTTTCCCTTTATCATATACTTCTTTCTCAAGACCTCAACCCTGCGGAGTATTTTCTCTATCAGCAGGTTCAGAGGAATATATTCGTTTTTCAAGTAAGAGAGCGAAGTTGCAGAACTCAAGAGCTCCTTAGGCAGCTCGTTGTTCACGTTCAAACCGACCCCCACGACGATTCCTTTCAGTCTTTCTCCGGCGAAAACCGATTCGGTCAGTATTCCCGCAACCTTCTTCCCATCGATGAGAATATCGTTAGGCCATTTTATCTGAGCGTTTCTGTACTTCAGATCCCTAACGGTCTCAACAACCGCAACGGATAGAAGTTTCGTGTATGCGTTCGGTTCTGTTATTTGAAGCGGTTTAAAAATTATCGAAAACCAGAGTCCGCCGTCACCAGAAGACCACGAGCGACCGTATCTTCCGTAGGCGAAAGTCTGCGATAGAGACCAGATAACCGTGCCGTAAGGCAGCCTGTCGAGATTCTCTATGGCGAATTTATTGGTCGAATCTATTTCAGAGAAAGAGATTATCTTCTCCCCGATCATCAAATCGCTTCATCCCTCTCCAAGTTTGTTATTTGGCCCGCCAGTTCAAGACGGATCATTATCACCTTTTCTAGATCTCTTCTCCTCCACCGAAGGCATGATCCTCTATCGGGAACCTCCCTTCTTTAACGTCCCGGTCGAAGTGTTTCAGGGCGCTCACGATGTTCTCCTTCAAATTGGCGTACCTTTTAACGTACCTCGGCTCAGATTCATCGTTTATGCCCAGAAGATCGTGCCACTTCAAGAACTGTCCATCGCAGAACCGGCCCGATCCAAGTCCCAGCACGGGAACGGAGGCTTCCTGAGTGAGTTTTCCGGCGACTTCTTCCACCACCAGCTCCAGAAGTATCGCGAAGACCCCGGCCTCTTCAAGGTTTTTTACCGATTCGATGAGGCGCTTGATGCTCTTCTCGTCCTTTCCCTGTACCTGATACGTCCCCTCGAGGCTGGCGTGATGAGGAGTGATCCCTACGTGGCCCATGACGGGAAATCCTCTATCGACAAGGTATTTGATCAGCTCGGCCGTTTCATAACCTCCCTCGATCTTCAATGCGTTTGCACCGTGCCGTAAAAAAGCGATGGCGTTTTCTACGGCCTTCTCTCTCGATTGCTGGTACGAACCGAAGGGCATGTCGGCGATGATGAACCCATCTCTCGCCCCGCGCCGGACGGCCTTCAGAGACCAGAGCATCTCTTCCATGGTTACCGACAGAGTATCTTTCTTACCCATCACGTATGTACCGAGCGAATCGCCCACAAGAATCATGTCGATCCCCGACTCTAAAGCGAACTTCGCCTCGAAGTAGCTGAAAGCCGTTACCATCGATAATTTTCTTGAATCTTTCGACGCGATTATCTCACGTACGTTCATTCGAGAAGCACCTTCCCTTCAGAGAACTCGCTTTTATTGTGAGATAACAACCAGTAAAGGACCGTTGTATTCCCTCATCTACGATTATACATTTTTCTCTCTACTGGTACAGTAACGGCATTCTCACTGTCAATATTTCCCGGCGATTGCAGGCTGTTTTGCTTGTGTAATCTCAGTTTCTCTCACCAGGTTATATAATTGATGGAAGGAGAGAGTTTGATGAAAGCTAGGTTCGAGTGGCAACTTCCCTTTGTTATGGCAATTCTCATGGCCTTTGGTCTGGTGGTACTTTACAGCGCGACCTTTGGCGAGAGAGAGGAATACATGTTCGGGCGCCAGGTGGTGTGGGCTCTTCTTTCGTGGGCCGTCTTCGTTTTCACGGCGTACGTACTGAAAAGAAAAGTATGGAGAGATTTCGCCATTGCGCTCATGACGCTGTCTATAGCGGGCCTTGTTCTGGTGCTTTTCTTGAATCCCATCGAAGGATCGAGAAGATGGATAGATCTTGGCATCGCCAGTTTACAGCCATCGGAAATTGCGAAGTTTTCCTTGATACTCTTCCTCGGTTATCTTTATTCGCTCGAGACCAGGCGGTATCTTTCTTTTTTAGCAGGCTTGCTGGCGACGTTTCTGATCATGGGGTTGATCTATCTGGAACCCGATCTTGGAACGACGATAATCATCGTGGTGATCTGGTACTTTATGACACTGATAAGCAAAAAATTCGACAGATTGATGATAGTCATGACCGCTTTGATAGCCGTGGCAGTGCCGGCAGTTCTCATGTTCGGGCTCGAATCCTACCAGAGAGACAGGATTTTGAGTTTTCTCAATCCCGAAGAATACGCTTCCGGGGCCGCCTACAACACCATTCAGGCTATAAGGGCGATCGGTTCGGGTGGATGGACCGGAAAGGGATTCGTGCAGGGTACCATGAACAGACTGGGTTATGTGCCGGCCGATCACACCGATTTCATTTTTTCCGTGATAGGCGAGGAGTGGGGCTTTGTAGGTGCGATCACGGTCATATTGCTTTATTCGCTACTGCTATGGAGAATCTGGGCAATCACCAGAAGAACCGGTGATTTTTTTGGTAGACTCGTAATGAGCGGTTTTTTCGCCATGTTCGCTTTTCACGTGGTGGAGAATATCGGTATGAATCTCGGTCTTCTCCCGGTAACCGGTATTCCCCTTCCTTTGATAAGTTACGGAGGATCTTCATCGATGATATTCGCCCTGCAACTTGGAATAGTGCAGAGTTATGCTAGCAGAAGAGCAGATTACGATAAGAAGTAGAAAAAACAGCGATATTTCCAGGGAGGTATTTTATGAGACTTATTGAATCAGTACCTAATTTCAGCGAAGGCAGGAGAGCCGAGGTTATCGAAGAGATAGTGAACGAAGGTAGAAAGATCGATGGGGTATGGATACTGGATTACTCGAGCGACCCCAACCACAATCGCTCGGTTGTAACGCTCACAGGGGTTCCCGAGGCGATAGAGGAAGCCCTCTTCGATATGACGAAGAAGGCCCGAGATCTGATAGATCTGAAGAACCATTCCGGAGAACATCCCAGAATGGGCTCCGCCGATGTCATTCCGCTGATTCCAGTTATGAACACAACAAAAGACGAGTGTATAGAACTTTCCAGAAGGTTGGGCAGGAGAATCGGCGAGGAACTGTCGATACCGGTTTACCTTTACGAGGATTCCGCAACCAGCCCGGAACGTGTCAGTCTTTCGAACATAAGGAAGGGTGAGTTCGAGAACTTCAACTCCAAGATCACCCAGGAGGCCTGGAAACCCGATTTTGGACCTTCTTCTGTTCATCCTTCGGCTGGCGTGGTCGCTGTCGGTTGCAGGGAATACCTTATCGCCTTCAACGTCAATCTGGGAACCGACAACATAGAGATAGCCAACAAGATAGCCAAGGCCATAAGACACATAAGCGGCGGCTTTCGCTATGTCAAAGCCCTCGGGTTCAGACTGGAAGACAGAGGCATAGTGCAGGTCTCCATGAATATGACCAACTACAGAAAGACACCGCTCTTCAGGGTTTACGAAGTCATAAAGTCCGAGGCCGAACGATACGGAGTTTCTATCGTGGGATCGGAAATAGTTGGCCTTACACCCCTGCAGGCCCTCGTAGATGTTGCCGAACACTATCTCAAACTGGAGAAGTTCGATTCGTCGTCGATTCTCGAGAAGAGAGTTCTCGACTTCATTTCGAGGGAAGGAGAGTAGAGTGAAACTCGATCTGGCCATACTGAACCTTAACTCAATCGTAACTCCGGTCGCCCACGGACCGGTCAGGGGGAGAGATATGGCCCGCATCGAATGTATAAAGGAAAGCAACATCGGAATCCTTGATGGGAAAATCGAATACGTCGGACCGGAAATACCAGTCGCTGAAAAATATATCGACGGCCGTGGGTTGATCGCCATGCCGGGGTTTATAGACTGTCACACACACATCCCCTTCACAGGTAACAGGAGCAAGGAGTTCCTCATGCGGCTGGAAGGCCGGAGTTATATGGACATAATGAAGGCCGGCGGTGGAATAAGATCGACAACGGAAGCGGTGAGAAAGGCCCCGGCTACCTCTTTGATGGCCGAGTCTTCGCGATTTCTCGACTCCATGCTCTCCCTGGGAGTCACGACTGTCGAGGGTAAGAGCGGGTACGGTCTCGACAGAGATGGGGAGCTCAAGCAGCTTCGTGTTCTCGAAGCGCTCGACGAAATACACCCGGTCGATGTCTTCTCGACTTTTCTGGGTGCTCATGCCCTGCCGCGAGAGTATTCATCCAAAGACGAATACCTCTCCTCATTGATCGAAACGTTCGATGAAGTTCACAAACTGACAGATACTATCGATATTTTCTGTGAGGATGGGGTTTTCAACGTAGATCAATCGAGACGTTACATGCTCGCCGCCAGAGACCGTGGCTTCAGGATCAGAATACACGCCGACGAGCTCTCCTCATCGGGAGGCGGTTTGCTTGCCGTGGAACTGGGGGCCGTTTCCGCCGACCACCTGATATCGGCCGACGATGCCACCATCAAGGCGCTTGCGAAAAGCGACACCATCGCCACGCTCCTTCCCGGAACCTCCTTCTTTTTGAACGAGAGTTTCGCAAGTGGCAGAGAATTGATCGATCGGGGGGCGATCGTCGCCATAGCATCGGATTTCAACCCGGGCTCCTGCAACATATACAACCCCTTCATCGTCATGTTTCTCGCCGTCACCAGGTGCGGCCTCAAGGTTGAAGAAGCAATAACCGCCTACACCGCCAACGCGGCGGCCGTTCTCGGGGCCGAGGACAGGAAGGGATTGATCAGAGAAGGTTACGACGCCGATCTAGTGCTACTGAGAGCCGGGGATTACTCGGAAGTGGTGTACAATTTCTCGAGGGATATAGTCTCGAATGTCATAAAAAGCGGAACTGTAATCGGATGAACATAAGGGTAATTCTAACGGGAAAACCGAAATCGGATTTTGTCGTCCAAGGTATCGAGCAATATGACAAATGGCTCAAACCGTACGTGAGAATCGAAATCCGGCATCTTCCCCTGGGCGGAGGAACGGACAGAGAGAGGGAGAAGATCAAGGAGAAAGAAGGCAAAAACTACCTGAAACTTTTGAGACCCGATGAAACTGTCGTTCTGTTGCATGAACAGGGTGAACAATACTCATCGGTAGAGTTTGCACAGAAGCTACAAAAATGGCAGAATATAGGAGTGAAGAATCTGTCTTTTCTCCTGGGAGGACCGCTCGGTTTCAGCGACGAGCTTCTCTCGAGAGAGTGGCAGAAATTATCGCTGTCCAGAATGACTTTCACACACGAGATGGCTCTCATGCTTCTACTCGAGCAGCTCTACAGGGCCTATTCTATTCTGGACAACAGGACATACCATTACTGATCTGGAGGTGTAAAAAAGAAGTGGGCGACCCTACTAGTAGCGAGGACCCTGTGTCGCTTTTATTGAACCTGGCCTTTCTGATTCTATTGCTGTATCTATCGGGACTTTTCTCTGGATCTGAAGCGGCTCTAATGTCCGTGAGCAAATTGAAATTGCGCGAGCTCTCGGAGAGTGATGAAAAAAGGCTCAGCAAATCGGTTAAGAATTTCATTGACAATCCCAACAGCATTCTGACAGCTATTCTGGTAATGAACAACATAGTGAACATTCTCGCCTCTTCACTCGCCACGCTTCTTGCAATCCAGCTGTTGCCGCAGAACTCTGCAGGTGTCGCCGCTGCGATAGTAACCGGCGTGATGACTTTTCTGATACTGGTCTTCGGTGAAATAACACCCAAGATCTTTGCCAGAGAGAACCCCGAGCGTTTTTTCAAGAGAGTTATAGTTTTTATAACCATCTTAACGTCTGTTCTCAGGCCCCTACTCTGGTTGCTTCTGCGCATCTCGAATCTCTTCATAGTCATAGTGGGTGGAAAAAAAGTCCCGTACGCTCCGTTCATAACGGAAGATGAGATAAGATCTGCCGTGGACGCCGGACACGAAGAGGGCGTTCTTCAATCCGAAGAGAGAATGATCATGAAGCGCACTCTCGAGTTGAAGGATATCTCGGTCAAGGAGATAATGACTCCGAGGGTCGAGATAGTTTCACTGGAAGAGGACGCACCGCTCATAGAATTGATGGAGCTCGTAGAATCGGAAGGTTATTCGCGTTATCCCATATACAGGGAAAATGTCGACAGGATCGTCGGGGTTTGTTATGCGAAGGATCTGCTCAACTTCATCCTGGATAGGAAAGATAACGATCTTCTCCAGGTCGTCCATGTCAAAGAAATAATGAGGGCGCCCTACTTCGTTCCCGAAACTAAAAAGGTCGATGACCTTCTCAGAGAGTTCAAAGAGAAGAAGAACCATATGGCGATAGTTATCGACGAGTACGGGGGGACGGCCGGCCTGATAACCATGGAAGACGCTATAGAGGAATTGACCGGTGAAATACTGGACGAGTACGACGAAGAGTCCGAAGAAATGATGATAGAAAAGGTCAGCGACAGCGAGTACATAGTCGATGGCATGACGCCTATAAACGATATCGAGAGGGAGCTCGAACAGGTCTTTCCCGATACCGAGTTCGAAACTATCGGCGGCTACTTGCTGGAGGTTCTCGAAAGATTTCCCGAAGTGGGAGAGAAGATAATAGTCAACGGCTTTACCTTCGAGATCCTGGCAGCCGGAAAGAACAAGGTCGAAAAGATCAGGCTAAGCGTTGACAGGAGGAGCGTCGATGAAAGACAGTTCAAAGGAGAACATACTGATACAGAAAGCTATTGAAGCCATGGAGAACTCCTATTCTCCCTATTCGAATTTTCCGGTGGGAGCGGCCCTTCTGACGGTGGAAGGGGAGATCTTCACCGGTACGAACGTCGAGAACGCGTCGTTCGGTTTATCGATCTGCGCCGAGAGATCCGCGATAGCCTCGGCCGTGTCCAGGGGGCGGAGAAGTTTCAGGGCTATAGCCATCGTCAGCAAGAGAGATGAAGCGACTTCTCCCTGTGGAATGTGCAGACAGTTCATGGCCGAATTCGGAGACTTCGAAGTGATACTGGTGGGGAAGGACAGTGTTGTAAGAACAACTGTTTTCGAGCTGCTCCCCATGCACTTCGAACTGGAGGAATGAAATGGAGATTTCGTTGCATAAAGAGGAGATCTTCTCCGGAAGGATATTGAAACTGGAGAGACATCTGGTGAAGTTGATCGACGACAGCGAGGCTTCCAGAGAGGTGGTAAGGCATCCTGGAGCCGTGGCAGTCGTCGCCTTCAAGGGAGAAGAACTGCTGCTGGTAAGGCAGTACAGGTTTCCTGTTCAGAAGTATATGCTGGAAATACCGGCCGGCAAACTCGATGAAGGAGAGGACCCCGTGAACTGCGCCAGGAGAGAACTGCTCGAAGAGACCGGTTACGGACCGGTGAGGCTTGAAAAACTGACGGTGATAGAGACTTCGCCGGGCTTTTCCGACGAGGCGATCCACATTTTCACCTGCGAAGTCGAGAGGGTCGGAGAATCCGATCCCGACGAAGGTGAGTTCGTCGAACCGGTCTTTATGAGAATCGAAGAAGTGGTAAAGAGGATACTAGAAGGAAGCATAAGCGATAGCAAGACAATTTCCGGTGTTCTACTTGCCCTGCGCAGAAAGGAGAGTCTATGATGAAAATGAATAGGGTGAGATTCGCTCCAAGTCCCACCGGCTATCTGCACGTTGGCGGCGCGCGTACCGCGCTTTTCAACTACCTTTTCGCCAAGCATTACGACGGCAAATTCGTGCTCAGGATAGAAGACACAGACATTTCCAGATCTACGAAAGAGTACGAAGGGCAGCTGATGGAATCTCTCCTCTGGATGGGAATAACCTGGGACGAGGGGCCGGATGTCGGGGGAGAGACGGGTCCGTACAGACAGACCGAGAGGACCGATATATACGTGAAAATGGTCGATGAGTTGATAAATTCCGGCAAAGCCTACAGAGTCTATGCCTACCCAGAAGAGATAGAGACGCTTCATGATGATCTCCTCTCCCAGGGCAAGCCGCCCCACTACGATCAGCAGATGCTAGAGAAGTTCAACACTCCCGAAAGGAAAAAGGAGTTCGAGGGCGGGGGTCTCAACCCAGTGGTTTTTTTTAAGATGCCGAGAAAGGAATACCGTCTCCTCGACCTGATAAAGGGCGAAGTTATTTTCAAAGAAGGCGCGATCGGCGATTTCGTGATACTCCGCTCCAACAACCAGCCCATCTACAACTTCGCGGTCGTCGTCGATGATATATTGATGGAGATCACGCACGTAATAAGGGGGGACGATCACCTTTCAAACACCCTTCGGCAGCTCGCGCTTTACGAGGCCTTTGAAGCGCCCATCCCTTCGTTCGCCCACGTATCGATGATCCTTGGTCCCGACGGTAAAAAACTCAGCAAGAGGCATGGAGACACATCGGTCGAACAATTCAGGGACAGAGGTTTTCTCCCGGAAGCCTTTTTCAACTTTCTCACCCTTCTTGGATGGTCGCACCCGGAGGGAAAGGAGATACTTTCCTACGGCGAAATAATAGAGAGTTTCACCATAGACAGGGTCAACACCAGTGCGGCTATATTCGATGAAGCCAAAGCTCGCTGGATGAACGGGGTTTATATACGCGAAGCCGATCTGGATAGAATTACCGATCTCACCATACCCTTCCTCGTGCAGGCCGGGCTGATCTCGCTCGAGGAGGCCGGTGCGAACCTGAAGTGGCTAAAGCGGGCCATCGATTCGGTGAGAAAGGGTGTGGAATTACTGTCGGAAATACCTGAAAAGATGAAGCTCTACTTCGAAGAAATCCAGGTGAGACCTCTGAGCCCCGAGAACGAGGAACAGCGGAAGGTCTTCAGATCACTCGAAGCTTTCAAGGACAGGATAGAGTACCTGAACAGCTGGAGCAACGAAGAGATAGTCTCGACGATCAAAGAGATACTAAAGGAGATAAAACCCGACAGGAAGTCCTTCTACATGAGCCTGAGACACGTGTTGACTGCCAGCGAAGAGGGACCGGAACTCGTAGATGTCGTCTTCCTGCTCGGCAGAAACAAGACCCTGCACCGTCTCCAGCAGGCCCTTAGACTTCCATAAAAAAGGCCCCT
>DBRH01000071.1:27321-54758 GCA_002305955.1 Kosmotogaceae bacterium UBA1373 | reverse complement strand
ATGAAGGGCAACATATTGAAAAGCGGTTTCACGTTGGCCGAAACAGATACGATCGAACTGCTCTGCAGCTGGAGGTTCATGGCTTCGGCGGCACCAAAGAGAAGGGCCGCCCACATTGCGCCCGCGGGGTTCCAATTCCCTAGTATCATCGCGGCCAGAGCTATGAAGCCCCTCCCGTGGATCATGTTCTCGACGAACCTTCCCAGCTCTCCCACTGAGAGGAAGGCTCCGCCTAGACTGCTCAGGGCTCCGCTCATGAGGACACCGAAATATCTGGTCTTGAAAACGTTTATACCTAGAGTATCGGCCGCTTCGGGGTTTTCACCGACCGCCCTCATCCTCAAACCTAGAGGCGTCCTGTACATCAGGATCCAGCTAGCTATAACCGCGGCGATCGCCAGATAAGTGAAGGGGCTCATAGAGCCGAAGATGTCGCCGATGAAGGGTATTCCCTTCAGCCAGCCTATCTCTATGTAGGGTACCCTTCCTATGAAATCCGTCTGACCCTCGTTGCCGAAAATGGGAATCATGAGAAAAGAGGTGGTACCCTGAGCGACGATAACCAGGGCCGTTGCGCTGACTATCTGGTTGGCCGACCAGCGTATGCTCGCCCACGCGTGGAACCATGTGAACCCAACCCCTATTATGACCGCCATCAAAACGCCGATCCAGGCGTTCCCCGTGATGAAAGTGAAGACTATAGAGTTGAAGGCGCCCATCAACATGATCCCTTCGAGAGCGATGTTAGTAACCCCTGTGATCTCGCTGTAAGTACCGCCCAGGGCGGAGAAAATCAGAGGCGTCGCAGAAAGCAGAGTCAACTTATAGAAAAGCGGATTAACGAGAATCGCAAAAATAGCCTCAATCCAGCTCATGCCGTGGTCACCCCTTTCCTGCCTTTCCAGTAGATCAGGGTGGTGACGATTCTTTCCGCCGCCACCAGGAAGATCACTATTCCCTGGATTATGGAAACTATGTCGTTCGGTATCTGTGCCCTTATCTGCATAGCGTTGGACCCTGTTCTCAGAGCCGCTATCAGAAGAGCGGCGAAAATGATGCCTATCGGATTGTTTCGCCCGATGAGCGCTATAGTTATTCCGTCGAAGCCGCGTCCGCCGGTCAGCTCACCCACGAATCTGTGGGGTGGAACTCCGAGAAGGTCCACTATACCGGCCATTCCGGCAAGCGCTCCGCTGATGGCCATCGTCATTATGATACTCTTTCTTATGCTGATGCCGCCGTACTCGGCCGCGTGGGGGTTGAAACCCACACCTTTCAGTTCGTAACCGGTCGTTGTCTTCTCGATGAAGACGTACATGACCACCGCCACAACAACGGCTATGAAGATGCCTATACTCAGTTCCGTCGCCTGAACCTTCAGGACGACCGGCAGCTTCGCGGCTTCGGCTATCTCAGGGCTCTTGGGCGTACCCGAGCCCACGGCCAGCGGTCCGGTGACCATGAAAGAGGCAAAGTTGGCTGCTATCCAGTTGAGCATTATGGTCGAAATGACTTCGTGAGCGCCGGTGAAGGCCTTCAGAAAACCGGCTATCGAGGCCCAGAAGGCGCCTGCCAGCATCCCGACTATTATGGATAGCGGTATAGCTATCACCGAAGGAACACCGCCTATGTTCATCGCAACTACCGCTCCCATCAGTGCGCCGATAGTCATCTGCCCTTCGGCCCCTATGTTGAAGACACCGGCGCGGAAACCGAAACCGACGGCCAGACCGGTGAGTATCAACGGAGTCATCTTGATTATAGTGTTGGCGAGCTGTTCGGCACCGCCGAAAGCTCCTTCCAGCATTATTCCGTAGGCAGTCAGAGGATTCTTGCCGATGATTATTATAATGATCGAAGCTATCAGTAGCGCGATAATTACAGAAACTACAGGTACCAGCAGAGCGTAGATTTTGCTTCGGTTCATTCTCAATCACCCCCGCTCTTTCACTACTTCTGCCTTGCTGTGACCGGCCATCATCAGTCCTATCTCTTCACGGTTCACTTCATTGGGAAGCACTTCACCCATTATTTCACCTTCATAGAAAACCAGTATCCTGTCTGAGAGGGAGAATATTTCGTCCAGCTCCATGGAGACCAGAAGGATGCCTATACCTTTCGTCCTCATGTTCAGTATCGTTCTGTGTATGAACTCAATAGCTCCGATATCGAGTCCCCTGGTCGGCTGCGATATCGCCACGACCTTCGGCTCTATAGGAACGGTGCTCAATTCCCTCCCCACTACGACTTTCTGCTGGTTTCCACCTGAAAGGTTACCACCCAGGATATCTATGTCTTTGGGCCTCACATCAAAGGTTTCGACGATGTACCTGGCGAAATTTTTGACCTCTTTCATATCGATGAAACCTTCGGACGCGAAGGGTTTGTCGTTGTGCTTTCCCAGGATCAGATTGTAATAGACCGGGTACTGTGAGATCAGGCCCCTTTTAAGCCTGTCTTCTGGAATATGTGTCAATCCAGATTCTCTGATGTCGAGGGCCGACTTGTTCGTGAGATCCTTTCCCATGAGAGTTATACTGCCACTCTCGGCCTTTCTCAATCCCGTGATGGCTTCTATGAGTTCCGTCTGGCCATTTCCGGCCACTCCGGCGATTCCCAGTATCTCGCCCTCCCTAACGCTGAAGGATACGCTTTTGACGGTATCGAGCTTTCTGTTGTCTTTCACATGGAGGTTTTTGACCTCCAGGAGCGTCTTCCCGGGCTCGTGAGCCTCTTTCTCGACTCTGAGCAGCACTTCTCTCCCCACCATCATGTTGGCCAGTTGCCTGGGGTTGGTATCTCTGGTATCGACCTGGCCGGTGACCTTTCCCAGTCGCATAACCGTTACTCTGTCAGTTATAGCCATCACTTCGTTCAGCTTGTGAGTGATGAAGATGATGGTCTTTCCATTTTCTTTGAGGACTCTCAGGATCTTGAAGAGTTCCTCTGTCTCCTGGGGAGTCAACACCGCAGTCGGTTCGTCGAAGATCAGTATGCTGGCACCTCTGTAAAGGATCTTCAAAATTTCGACTCTCTGCTGCATACCGACCGGTATATCTTCTATCATCGCATCGACATCGACCAACAGACCGTACTTCTTGGAGAGTTCCAAGACGGATCTCCTCGACTTACCGCTGTCAATGAAGAGGTTGAAGGGACCACGTCTCGGCTCGGAACCGAGAACGACGTTTTCCGAGACGGTCTGGTTGTCAACGAGCATGAAGTGCTGGTGAACCATTCCTATTTCCGCGTCTATGGCGTCTCTCGGCCCTTTGAAAACGAATTTCTTTCCGTTTATATAGATCTCGCCTTCGTCGGGGGTATAAAGACCGTAAAGCTGGTTCACGAGAGTGGATTTTCCTGCACCGTTCTCCCCAACGAGCGCGTGTATTTCGCCTTTCTTTACAAAGAAATCTACGTTATCGTTGGCAACCACGGAGGGAAATCTCTTGGTGATTCCCTTCATGGCAACGGCCATACCGGAAAGATCGAGGTTTTTAACGTTTGTGGCGTCCACACGCTCACCCCCATCGTTCATGATACGAAAGATCGGGAGAGCGTTAACCCTCCCGATCTTTGATATCACACGATTGTGTGAAAAGAAACCATTATGGCAGCGCTATAGCGGGAACAACGAAAGCGTCCAGCTTTTCCTGCGTATCGGGGGCAACAATGGTTCCGGCCTTGATCTGTTCCCTCAAGAATTCGATTTCACTGAGAATGATCGGACCGACGACGTCCTTGGTGTACTTCATCGGGCTTATTCCGACACCCTCATCTTTTATACCCAGGGTCTTGGTGCCAGGCTCGAAAGTTCCCAGAGCGATACTCATGACCGCCTGATAGGAAGCCATATCGACTCTCTTTACCGAGCTGGTTAGAACTCTTCCAGGTGCCATATAATCCTGGTCAACGTCAACACCGACTGCAAAGAAGCCTTCGCCCTTCTCGGCAGCAGCTTCGATTACTCCATTTCCACAGGCGCCGGAAGCGTGGAAAACTATATCTGCGCCTTCCGCGAACTGTGCCAGAGCGAGGTCTTTACCCTTTTTGGGATCGTTAAAGTCCATGGTGTATCCCTGAAGCATGGAGATTGTCTTTCCGTGAAGCTCTTCGTAGACCCTTATTCCGGCTTCATAACCGTAGCGGAACCTCTCGACCGGCGGTATCGGGATTCCGCCGACGAAACCCACCATATTGGTCTTCGTCATTGCCGCAACGACATAACCTACAAGGAAGGCTCCTTCCTGCTCTTTGAAGAGATACGTTGCCACGTTGTCTGGCATGTTCTCGATAGGGTCGATGTCGATTCCGATGAAGTACGTGTCCGGGAACTGGGGAGCTACTTTGTAAAGAGCATCGGCCATCATGAATCCGACTCCGAAGATTATATCGGCTTCTTTAGCCGCGTTGGAGAGGTTGGGTATGTAGTCCGACTGCTCTTTGGACTGGACTACCTCTTTCTCGAGTCCGAGAAAATCAGATGCCTTAACGATTCCTTCCCAGGTTCCATCGTTGAATGATTTGTCGCCAAGCCCGCCGACGTCGGTAACCATGATTACCTTCATCGCCATTACCGGGAGGGCAACCATGAGAATAAGAGAAATGACAAGAAGCACTCTGAGTTTCATTCACTAACACTCCCTTTCTTTTGAGATAGTAAAACCCATAGAACTGATAGAACAATTATACCTGCAAAAACAATCAAAAACAAAGCGTTTACGGACGGATCAACAGTTATGTTGAGAACTGGGGAGCCACCTTGAACGAATAGAGTTAGCTCTTTGATTCCGGCAAGAGATATCACGAAATAAACACTCACAACGACGATATTGATCAGTGAGATCAACGGTTTCTTAACTACAAAAACGACAGCCGAGAGCAGGAAGAGACCCAGTGCCAGTGCAACGAATTTTGGAACCCTGAAGACTCTCACAACGGCCGGAAGAGCCTCTCTTTCCAGATCGTCGGACACCTCAGCGAGATAGTCGTCCATAACTACGTTCAGCTCGGGTTTGGACTTGAGCGAGGTTTCGACGAATTCAGTGAAGTCTGCCCTCAGTGTTTCTCCCGAATATCTAATTATCCTCTCGGAAGAAGATACGAAACTCTTAAGCAAAGACTCGTAAGTTCTGGCGTTTCTTTCGCTGTCTCTTATGAAACTGTTCAGGTCTTTCGACAATCCACGGAGTTCATCGGCGTAGGCTTGCTGGTTTTCGATAGACATGTACTCTGAAAAAGCCGGTGCGGTTACTCTTAGTCTTCCGTTGCCGTCAACGGTGTATGATAGACCGGCGTTGTTGGAAAATGCGTTCATCTCGTTGGGCACGATGACTCTCAAAACTCTCTTGAAGCTGTTCAATTCGCTGGAGACGACCGAACTTAGATCCCTTATTTCGAGGCTTATCAGAGACTCGGGTGCGAGGAAGAGATCCCTCTTGAGAGTTGAATAATAGATCGAATCGTAGAAACCTTCGAAACTGTCCATCGAGATCTCCGGTACATCGTTGTAAAGCTTCAAAAACGGAAAGATCGCGATCGTCGCCAGTAGTAGAAGCTTTATCACTAGCAGCGACTTTTTTCCGCCCTTCTTGAAAATCGAGAAGACGGCCATTATCAGAATGAAGGCGAAGACCGGTAGCACTATTATCGAGTACAGCGAGAGATCGAAGAGGTTCCTCGTCACGTCGGTCAGGAAAAGCATATAGAATATCTCGAAGGTAATGACGATCCCTAGCCAGTATTTTCTGAGCGCCGGAAGAAGGAAAAAGGCTATCAAAGCTAGAATTATATAACCTACAAATCTTAACCACCAGAGATTTACGCCCTTTTCGCTCACGGAGACGATCTCTCTGGATAACGAATTCCGCAACTGCCCCAGGATGCCGGCCTGAACGGGGATTATCTTTTTCACTTCGTCGCCAATGTCCCTCTCTATTAGACCTACCGGGGTGAACTGTCTGATGGAAAGTACCTGCGAAGCCATCTGTAGCTTCTCGATGGACTTCAGACGCGAATCCAGATTGTTGTTGAGGATCTCGACCACTCTTTCGTAATCTGGATTATCCAGAGGTAAACTCAAATTGAACCCTTTGATAGAAAGCGTTTTAACACTTATTTCGGCCGGATAGTGAGGAACTTCCTCGACCAGCCCGAGCGATCTGTACAACCAGAGCTGGAATAGGTCTCTCGCAGCGTTCATCAGATTGGAATCCATGAGGGGAGCCACATCCAGCGTCGCCTGAACGGCGAATCTCTTCACTTCCTCTTCTACCAGCGATGAAATGTCGTACTCGCGCTTGCCAATAGTATCGATACTCGAATTGAGAAGATTGTAAATCTGATTGCTGGACAGAGAGAGTATCTCTCTTTCGGATTTCTCGTCGGCGTCTGCTTTTAGAGAGTACTGAGCAAAAGTATCGGTCTTTTTCAGCTCGCCCGGAAAGACCGATGGTTCATCTTTGACCAGGCCCAGCGCGTAAGCCATCCATTCTTTGTAGACAGCTTCGGCCATACTCCTGACCTGACTGGTGAAGGAGTTGAATGTCGAAAGGTAGGCGGGCATCTCGTTCAGAGTTCCAACCTGGAAAGCCTTGCCGGAGAAATCCGAGAGCACCCATGCGAGAAAGGCACTGTAGGCTATCCTGTCGTCGTTGCTCGAAAAGTCCTCGGCCGGAAGCGATTCAAGATGCCTTGAAAGAAGATCGGCTATGGTGGTCGCACTTTCCTTCTTCTCGATACTACCGACCGTTTGAAGTTTGTACAACCTGTAAACGGAGAGATAGTTCAGATCCTCTTCCAGCTTTTTTATCTTTTGGAGTTCCGGAGCTTCTCTCTGATAATCGTTCATATAGCTCTTGAATCTATCCAGTACCTCTTCCTGGCTGAAAGAAAAGGAGAGTACAGAAACGGCTAGTAAAAGAACGACCGTGAGAAATCTCTTTGGCACTTCACACCTCCAGCCCCGATCACTTTTTTAGCATGTTCTCTATGGCATTGATAATGACGTTGAGCCCTGTTGTGTTGGCAGCGCCGTCAGGTAAAACTATATCACAAAAATACTTCTGGGGTTCTATGAAACTCTCGAACGACGGAGAGACGAACTTCCTGTACTGAGTGATTATACTCTCGAGTGAACGACCACGCTCCCTGGTATCTCTCTCTATTCTCCTGATCAGCCTCTCATCGGCCGGTGCATCGATGTAAATCGAGAAATCGAACAGTTCTCTCATCTCTTTCCTGAACATCACCAGCAATCCCTCGACCAGCACGAGCGGTCTGGGTTCGAATGTTCTCCATATCCCGTCCTCTCGTCTGTATGTCACCATACTATAGACAGGCACTTTCACAGTACCGTTCTCCTTTATAGTTCTGAGGTGCGACTCGAAGAGCTCGAAGTCAAAGGCTTTGGGCGAATCGAAATTGAACTCCCTTGGATCGGTCCCCGGTTCCAGGTTTTTGTAGTAATCATCCATGGAAAGTACGGCGGCCCGGTCGTTGAAATGGTTGTATATAACGTTCGTGACCGAGGTCTTCCCGGCACCGCTTCCGCCGATTATAGAGACCAGAACCATTACTCCCTCCTCCTCCTGCCAGAGTGAAGACTTATGCTGAAGGCCAGAGATCGGAAGGAAACGGAAATATCTATTTCTTCTACGTTCACACTATCGGGCAGATTCAACCTTACCGGAGCGAAGTTCACTATTCCCTGTACTCCCGCATCAACCAGCGCATCGGCCGTTTCCTGAGCCACCTCGGCCGGTACCGTGATCACTCCCATATTTATCGCTCTCTCTTTCACGACACTCTTCAGGACCGAAATGGGCTCGATCGAGAGATCGTTCGGAATGGGAATCCCAATCTTGTTGGGGTTGTTGTCCAAGAGAGCCCTAATGAAAAAGCCCGACCTGCCCAGTCCCGGATATGTGGCCAGGGCCATTCCTAAATTTCCCATACCTACTATGCACACGTTCCATACCTTTCTCATTCCCAGAATATCGCTGACACTGTCTAGCAACTGCTGGGTGTTGTAGCCGACTCCGCGTCTTCCGAACTCGCCAAAATACGATAGGTCTTTACGAACCTGGCTGGCCTTTATGCCGAGTTGATCGGCGATATCTTTGGACGACACACTCGCTTTACCAGAAAAGAGCATATTTTCAAGACATCTGTGATACACGGCCAGTCTCTTTATGGTTGGTTTCGGAATTTTCTGGTTATCCAATCCGATCAACCCCCTGAAAATCACAGAGATTCCATTTGTGAAAATTATATCACGTGTGGATTCTCTACGGCCCCAGTGTTGGGCTCTCAGATTGTAGTGCTTTCCCATGCTATAATTGCTGTAGTCCTTTACCTGGAGAATGGTGGGAGTTCTGTTTTATGGCAAAGAGGGGCAATTCCAATGATCAGATGATAGTAATTTTGTTGTTGGTCATTTCGCTTTTTCTTTTTGTCGAATCTCTTTTTCTCTATCGCTTTGTAAAAGATACGATGGCCGTAGAATACGAGATAGAGTTCCAATCGTTGTCGGCCGAGTTGAGAATACTGATCGGAGATGAAGGCTACAGGTTGGTGTCTGGAGACAGTCTCACCATAAAGGTTCATCGCAATGAGAAAGTGGTTGTAAGGCAAGAGACCCCGGGAAGATATACAATTAAAAGTGGTGAAAAGATGGTCAGCGTGACAATTCCACAAGTGGAAGTGAGTGTCAGATAAATGGGAGATCTCAGAAGAACTGAGCTGGTGAATCTGGTTACGTTTATTTTCGGATCTTATATAGATTACAGACTCCAAGAAGTTCAACCTATTCTTGAAAGGCGGTTCGGTCCGGTAGATTACATCTCCAAAACTCTAGATTTCGATCGATTCACTTCTTTCTACAACGACGAGATGGGGTACAAACTCTCGGGGAAGTTACTGTCTTTCAAGAGATTGATACATCCACAGCAGCTTTCATTGATAAAACGCGCCACCAACTCCATCGAAATAGATCTGTCGGTGGACGGAAAGAGAAAGGTCAACATCGACCCTGGTTACGTACACCACGCCCAGTTCGTTCTGGCATCCACCAAACACTGGGCTAACCGCATCTACATAGGTGACGGAATGTACGCCGAGATTACCCTGATGTTCATAAACGGCCAATTTTCACCGCTGCCCTACACTTACCCAAATTACAGGGATCGCGAGTACATAGAAGAACTCATGAAGATCCGTGAACAGTACTTGCAAAAGAGAAAGGAAAGGTTATGAACCTCGGGGTACTCACTCTGGGTTGTCCCAAGAACCTGGCCGACATGGACAACTTCGCGGGAATCATGAAGAGCCAGGGTCACACGATAGTCGATGAAATCGACATGGCCGATTTGATAGTTATAGACACTTGCGGTTTCATCGAAGAGGCGAAGAAAGAGAGCATCGACGAGATATTCAAGGCCATTTCGGCCAGAAAAGGGAAGCCCGGGCTTAAAATCATCGCCGTAGGCTGTCTGGTTCAGAGGTATTTCGACGAGATGAAGTCGGATATTCCAGAGCTCGATGGATTGATAGGTGTCACGAGTCCACTGACTCTGGCCAGACTCATAGAGAGGGGTGAACTCTTTTATTTTCAAGAGCCGGAAGGAGTCTATGGCTACTTCAACCGCCGGGCAACAGGTTACAGCGCCTATGTGAAGATAGGCGACGGCTGTAATAGAAACTGTGCCTTTTGTTCGATACCTCTCTTCAAGGGACTCTCTGTAAGCCGTTCTCTGGAGAGCCTAAAAAGCGAAGCACTTTCCCTTGTGAGGAAAGGTGTCAAGGAAATTGTACTTGTATCTCAGGATAATACCCAGTACGGCAGGGATCTCGACGGCGATCTGGATCTGGGTCGTCTGTTGAGGGAACTCAACGATCTGAACGAAGAATTCTGGATAAGGGTTATGTATCTCCACCCCGACCACGTCGATCTTCCTCTGATCGATACCATGCTCGAGTTACCTAAGGTTGTGGATTACTTTGATATGCCAGTCCAGAGCGGCTCGGACAGAATCTTGAAAGCGATGGGCAGGACCAGGAATAGTTCGGAGCTCGGTTCGATCTTCAATTTTATAAGAGACAAGGCTCCTCACAGCGTATTGAGAACAACTATAATGCTGGGTTTTCCCGGAGAGACGGAAGAGACTTTCAGAGAAACCATGAACTTCGTGAAAAGCGTCGAGTTCGACAGACTTGGAGGATTCGTCTATTCGAGTGAAGAGGGAACAGATTCTTTCAACAAGAGAAGAACGACCACCACCGTCCGCGCGAAGGAGATGCTCGAACTTCTCCTCCAGGAACAGGACGGTATATCGGCTGCAAGGTTGAGTCAGTACAGAGGTAAGGTGTTGAAGGTTCTGGTCGAAGAGGCGGGACAGAGCTACAGCATTGGCAGAGCCTTCAACAGTGCCCCGGAAATAGACGGCGTGGTCGTGCTTAAAGGTCACGTCGAAGAGGGACTTTTCACTAACGTTAGAATCACAGATACTTTTGAACACGATATGGAAGGTGTTGTTCTTGATGAACTTGCCTAATCTATTGACCTTGAGCAGGATAGTACTCACCGTTCCGGCCCTCTTTTTTTTGACGGCCGGGAATGGAACGGTTCTATACTTTCTGTCGGCCGTGGTCTTCGTCGTCGCGGCATTGACGGACTTCTTCGACGGAAGAATAGCCCGAAAGCGCGGTCTGGTAACCGATCTGGGAAAGTTTCTCGATCAGCTTTCCGACAAGATACTGGTGACATCGATCTTCCTGGGCTTTTTGACTCTGTCGAAGATTAGCGTCTGGTTTCTCTTCGTGATGATCTTCAGAGATACCATGGTATCGGGAATCAGGATGATGGCCTCCAATCGGGGGAGAGTGATCGCGGCCGATCTTTTCGGCAAGGCCAAGACGGTATCTCAAATGGTCTTCATTGGAATCCTTTATTTGAATGTAATATGGGGTCTTTTTGGTCCACCGCTGATAGTTGTCATAGAGTTGTTGGTTGCGGCACTCACACTCGCGAGCGGCTTCAATTACCTCAGAAAGAATTTGCAGATTTTCAAAGGAGGTAGTTGAGTTGCGCTCATTCATCGCTATAGACACAGGGCAGCAGGTTCAGACGATGGTTGAATCGGTGGTCGAAAAACTCAAGAGAATGGGCTTCAGAGCCTCGTGGGTGCCGGGGGGCAACTCGCACGTCACTATCTCATTCCTGGACAACGTGGAGGTTCAAAGGCTGGAGCTACTGGCTACGATGCTTTCCAAAAGGCTTCGGGGCTTTCCCGCTTTCACTCTCGAGACCGGAAAGCTCGGTTACTTCAAGCATAAAGAACTGCCTAAAGTTGTATGGATCGGTATAGAAAGGAATCAGACACTTTCAAACCTCTACAGAGAAGTCCGATCTGTCCTGGAATCGATGAATTTTCCCGTCGAGGACAATTTCAGGCCTCATCTTACGGTAGGGAGGATGAAGTTCAGCCCGCCCCTTTGGCGTAAGTTTCTCGAAACCATCGAAACAGAGAAGATAGTATTTCAGGTCAACGAAGTGAGCGTGTTCGAGTCTATTCTCTCCAGAGAGGGAGCGAAGTACAGGGAAGTCTTCACGTGCAGTTTTGAAGGAGGACTGATTAAGCATGATTTCGAAGGATAAGAAGAACGCACTTGAAAGAGCAATAAAGGACATCGAAAAGCAGTTCGGAAAAGGTTCGGTTATGTTGATGGGTGAAAGAGAGGATCAGAACATCGAAGTCATCTCCACCGGTTCGCTGGCTCTGGATATCGCCCTCACCGTCGGTGGTTACCCGAGGGGGAGAGTCGTCGAAATTTACGGTGCCGAATCCAGCGGCAAGACAACGATCGCACTTCATGCGATTGCCGAGGTACAGAAGCGCGGCGGCATAGCGGCTTTCATAGATGCCGAACATGCGCTCGATATCAATTACGCAAAGAATCTGGGAGTTGATGTCGATAATCTTCTGGTTTCACAGCCCGATTACGGTGAGCAGGCACTCGATATAGTAGATGGACTCATCAGATCCAACGCCGTAGATCTTATAGTGGTTGACTCCGTGGCGGCCCTCGTACCGCGTACCGAGATAGAAGGAGCCATGGGCGAACTGCAGGTCGGCCTCCAGGCCAGACTTATGTCGCAGGCTCTGAGAAAGATCTCCGGCAATGTGAACAGATCCAAATGCATAGTTGTCTTCATCAACCAGACAAGAATGAAGATCGGTGTCGTTTACGGAAATCCTGAAACCACAACCGGAGGAGTAGCACTGAAGTTCTACTCTTCGGTAAGACTAGAGGTAAGAAAGGGAAGCGCTATAAGAGAAGGAACCAACGTACTTGGAAATGAAACAACCATCAAGGTCGTGAAGAATAAAGTGGCCCCACCGTTCAGAGAAGCCAAAGTCGATATCATCTACGGACAGGGTATTGAGCATGCCAACGAGCTGTTCAACCTGGCCGCCGACGCAAACATAATAGAGAGAAAAGGCGCCTGGTACAACTACATAACCCCCGATAACGCGGAAGTCAGCATCGGACAGGGGAAGGCCAACGGAGTGGAGTATCTTAAAAACAACCCCGAAGTTATGTTCGAAATCGAGAACAGACTCAGGACCACAAACAATCTGCCCCTGCTGGAAAGGCAAAAAGAGGAAAAGGAAGAAGAATGAAGTCCGATCCGGTCGGCGATGCGTTGAGATACCTGAAATTCAGGCTTAGATCGGCCAGAGAAGTTCAGGAATATCTCTCTCGAAGACAATATGAGCAGGATGAAATCGCCGAAACCATAAAGAAACTCGAGGAGCAGGGTCTGATAAACGATGAGCGATTTGCGGGCATTTATATAAGCGATGGTCTCAACGTGCACTACAAAGGTCCGTTCAGACTTAAGATGGAACTTTTAGAGCTGGGTGTGGCCGAGGAAACGATAGAGGCGGCCATGAACAGAGAAATGAAAGAATGCGACCTGAAGGAGATAATCAAGAGAGCCATTGGAAACGCGAGGGCAGAGGATGCTGAGAAACTAAAGAGAAAACTCTTCAGAAAAGGTTTCTCGATCGGGAGCATCGACGAAGTATTGAGAGAGATATTGTGAAAGGAGGGAGCTGGTATCCTCGAGTAATTACAGCAAAGGGCCAGCGACGCGTGGATGATTTTAGTAATAGTTGGAATAATGGTCGGTCTGGCAGCCGGATTTGCCCTGGCTTATTATATATTGATTCCTCGGGCCGTCAAAAAAGTAAAAGATGATTTGCAAAGCCAGCTTAAAGCGGCCAAGCAGGATTCGGAATCGATACTAAAAAGGGCGAACGAAGAGGCCGAACACCTGAAAAAGAAAGCCTTGATCGAGGGCAGAGAAGAATTACATAAACTGAGGGAAGAGCAAGAAAAAGAGTTCAAGAGAGACAGAGAAGAACTCAAACAATGGGAAGAAAGGATCTCGAGAAGAGAGGACAACATCGATAAGAAAGAAGAGACTATCGAAAAGGCGAGACAACAGGTGGAGAACGAAAGAATAGCGGTGGAGACCATGAAAGAAGAGGCTGAAAAGAAGCTATTCCACCTTTCCGAACTCACCATGGAAGAGGCCAGGGATATTGTCCTCAAGAGGGCCGAGGAGATCTACGAGCACGATCTGGCACAGAAGCTTAAGCAGCTTAAGGACCAATACGACGAAGAGGGAAGTCGTTACGCAAAATGGGTCATCGTTAATTCTATACAGAGGTATGCGGCCGATTACACCGGTGATGTGACCGTAAGCACTGTGAGCCTGCCGTCCGACGAGATGAAGGGAAGGATAATAGGTAGAGAGGGAAGAAACATAAGGGCCTTCGAGAAACTCACCGGATCGGACCTGGTGATCGACGACACGCCCGAAGTGGTTGTTGTCTCATGCTTCAATCCCCTAAGGAGGGCCATAGCGAAAATGACCCTGGATAAACTGGTTGAAGACGGCAGAATTCATCCGGCCCGCATCGAAGAGATGTACGAAAAATCGAAGAAGGAAATCTACAACGAAATAAAGGAAGCCGGCCAGGAAGCGCTTATGAAGGTCGGGATACCTTCCATGCATCCCGAACTGGTCAAGCTTCTCGGACGGCTGAAGTTCAGAACCAGTTACGGTCAGAACGTCCTGCAACACTCCATAGAGGTCGCACATTTGGCCGCCCTCATGGCTTCAGAGCTGGGGCTCAACGTTGACAAGGTCAAGCGCGGAGCCATACTCCACGATATAGGAAAGGCCGTAGATCATGAAATTGAAGGATCGCACTCGATCATCGGAGGAGAGATAGCCAAGAGATTCGGAGAGAAGACCCAGGTGGTGAACATGATTCAGTACCACCACGGTGAGACCGAAGCCATGACACCCGAGGCCGTTCTAGTGGCGGCGGCTGATGCCGTTTCCGCATCCAGACCCGGTGCCAGGAGAGAATCGCTTGATATGTACATAAAGAGACTGGAAAGTCTGGAAAATATAGCCACGAGCTTCAAACATATCGAAAAGGCTTACGCCATACAGGCTGGCAGGGAGATACGGGTCATCGTCGAGCCGGAGAAGGTCGACGACATACTGGCCGAAAAGCTTGCGATGGACATAGCCAAAAAGATCGAGGAAGAACTGGAATACCCGGGAGTCATAAAGGTA
Organism: Kosmotogaceae bacterium UBA1373; assembly: GCA_002305955.1. Lineage (GTDB taxonomy): Bacteria > Thermotogota > Thermotogae > Petrotogales > Kosmotogaceae > Mesotoga. The sequence continues at coordinate 40,099 of DBRH01000071.1, read as the reverse complement.
ACTGTTATCAGGGAACGCAGGAGCGTTTCCTACGCATCGTGAACTCGTTGACATAGACTGTCGGGTGATATAAAATTGATTCCAGGTGCCAACGTAGCTCAATCGGCAGAGCGGCTCATTCGTAATGAGCAGGTTGGGGGTTCAATTCCCTTCGTTGGCTCCAGATGCGCCCTTAATGGGCGCATTGTTATAGATGGTGGTGTAAAGGATGCATGTGCTTGAAGAAGAGACACTTGGTTTTATCGGACGATGGAACCTGTTAAAGCCCGGTCAGAGAGTTCTCGTAGCTGTTTCCGGCGGGAAAGATTCAATGGCACTTTTAAACATACTGTGGAACCTGAGTCCTCTCCTTTCGATCGAACTTGTCGCAGCCAACCTGGATCACGGTCTTCGCGAAAGAGGACCGTCGGAAGAAGCCGAGATGATAAAGCGAATTTGTATCGAAAAGGGGATCGCTTTTTTTCACGAGAGAAGAGACGTGAAGGATTACATGTCGAAAGTCCCCGGTCTATCGGTCGAAGAAGCTGCAAGAAAAGTAAGATACGATTTCCTGAGAGAAGTCAAAAACGCACAATTGTGCGATGTAATAGCCGTGGCTCACAACCGCGACGACCTGACCGAAACCATGTTGCTTCGTATGGCACGGGGAACAGGATTGAAGGGAGTGGTTGGTCTAAGACCGTCGAATGGTGATATAGTAAGACCATTACTGTTCTGTGATATGCAACGTATTATGGATTATGTTACAATTAACATGGTTACATTTATGGAAGACGAGACAAATCTGGATACCAGCTTTGACAGAAACTCTGTACGTCTCAAGATAGTGCCGGAGTTCAAGAGGCTTAACCCGTCTTTCAACGAAGCGATGTGGCGTTTTTTTGAAAATCTTTACGACGGCTACTCGATAGTCGAAAGAGATGTTAAAGAGGCACTGTCGTCGTTCAAAGCGATAGACGGAATCCTCTTCGTTGAGAGTGTAATTTTGAAAGGTGTTTACAGAGCATTGCTCTTTGAGACTGTGAGAGAGATCGTCTCGAGGATGAGCTCAGACGGTTATCCGCCTTCTAGAGAGAGGGTCGAGGCCTTTTACGATCTTCTTATGAGCGATAGAAACGGCTGGACTGTCGAATTCAGAGAAGACCTCAAAAGCTCCAGGCTGGGAGATTACGTGTTCTTTTACAAGAAGGGTCTGGTTTTTAAAACTCTTGAGGCGGTAGAGGTGTTTTCTTTGCCCTTTGAATTCTCTCATGGAGTCTGGAGGTTGAGAATCAGAGAAGGGGGAAAGCCTTTTGACAGGCTGGATGGGCGGTTTTTAAGCGTGTGCGGTATCGGAAGAATGGCCCTTCCATTGAAACTAAGGCCGGTCGATAAAAAAGATTCTATCGTTCCTTTCGGGATGAGCCGTACCAGGAGAGTTGAACGAATAGTCGCGGAGAAAGGTATGAAGGGTTTTTGGAGCAAATTGATGGTTTTGGAAAATGCAAAAGGCGAGATTCTCTGGGTTCCCGGTGTTGTTACCAGTGAACTTTGCAGAGCAGACCCTTCATATACCGAATTAGCAGTTTTTAGCCTTGAAAGGAGGTAATTCAGTGGAACAAAGGCCCAGGCTCGGGATGATCCTTTTTTATGTTGTTTTGGGCATATTCTTGCTTGTTGCTCTTCGGGGTCTGTACCCGTCAGAGACCAGCGTTGAAGTCCCCTATACCAAGTTTCTGGATGATTTCAATAACATAATAGATATAGTTATCTATGACAATGGAAAAGTTGTGTACGTTACAGGGGACAACCCCAGACGTTCTCTCGAAACCTACTTCCCCTCTCAAACATTGATCACTCAAACCTTCCAGGATCAGATAGATCAGCTCGCCGGAAGGGGTGTGAACATAACTTTCGAAAGGGGAGGCGATTCGCTCTTCTGGGTGAATCTTCTGGGAACTATAATCCCTCTGGCAATAATAGTCTTCATATGGTTCTTCGCCATGAGGTCGCTTTCTGGGAGAAACTCTCAGGCCTTCACTTTCACAAAGAGCCCGGCCAAGAAGTACACTAGCAGCGATAAGAGGGTGACCTTCAAGGATGTTGCCGGTGTTGACGAAGCTCAGCAGGAACTGGCCGATGTGGTTAGCTTCCTGAAAGATCCCGGTATATTTACGGACACGGGTGCCAGAATGCCCAAAGGAATCCTTCTGGTCGGACCTCCCGGAACGGGAAAGACTCTTCTGGCAAGATCGGTCGCCGGAGAAGCCGGGGTTCCTTTCTTCTTCATAAGCGGCTCGGATTTCGTAGAGCTTTTCGTCGGTGTCGGTGCAGCCAGAGTCAGGGATCTCTTCGCGCAGGCAAAGGTATCTGCTCCGGCCATCGTTTTTATAGACGAAATCGATGCCGTGGGCAGGCACAGGGGGGCCGGCCTGGGAGGCGGTCACGATGAACGTGAACAGACTCTCAACCAGATACTGGTAGAAATGGACGGCTTCGACGCCAAGACCGGAGTAATAGTGATCGCCGCTACGAACAGACCGGATATCCTCGATAAAGCTCTTTTAAGACCGGGAAGATTCGATAAAAAAATCTCCGTCGATCCACCAGATCTCAATGGCAGAGCGGCTATTCTGAAGATACACATGCGCGGTAAACCGATCGACCCCGATGTAGATGTGCAGCTTCTGGCAAGAAGAACCCCCGGCTTCGTTGGTGCCGATCTGGAAAACCTGATAAACGAAGCGGCCATTCTCTCTGCCAGAAAGAAGAAAAAGATGATCGGCATGTTCGAGCTGGAAGAGGCTATCGACAGAGTCCTGGCCGGCCCGGCGAAAAAATCCAGGATAATCAGCGATAAGGAGAAGAAAATCCTCGCCTACCATGAACTGGGACACGCGGTGGTAGGCCTTGTTTTGCCGAACGCCTTCCCCGTTCACAAAGTAACGATCATACCACGCGGCACTTCGACATTGGGCTTCACCGAGAGTCTTCCGCTAGAGGATCGCTACCTGATAACCAAATCTGAGCTTCTGGACAACATGGCCCAGGCTCTCGGTGGAAGGGCCGCCGAAGACCTGGTCTTCGGTGAAATAACCACAGGAGCTTCCAGCGATCTCGAAAGGGCAAGCGCCATGGCCAGGAGCATGGTGACGCAGTTCGGCATGAGCGAGAGACTGGGACCGATAGCCTGGGGCAAGGAAGAAGAAGAGGTATTCCTCGGCAGAGAACTGACAAGGATGAAGAACTACTCCGAGGAGATAGCGAGCGAAATCGATTCCGAAGTGAAGAAGATAGTCCTCACCAGTTACGAAAAGGCCAAGAGGGTACTTTCTGATCAGAGGAAAAAACTCGATGAAGCGGCCGAGTTCCTTCTTCAGAAAGAGACTATTTCGGGAAAAGAACTGGCCGAAATTCTCGGCCTCGACCGCGGCAACTTCTACAAAGACGATTTTGAAGAGGCAAATGTAAATGTCGCCCCCGGTCCAAGAACCGAAGGTGGAAAAATCATGGGAAAGCCGGAGCTGGGAAATGCGTGATCTTGAGAAATTGAGAGCTCTCACGGGAAGGATGTACACCTTTTCTCTCACTCCCGATGATGTTTCGTTGCGCTGGTCGGAAAACTACGATGGCGAAATACTTGGACTGCTCTCTACGAGTGGACTTTTGAAGATAGTCCACGGATGTGGCTATTCTCTCATCAGCGAATTTGAAGTCGATGGTCTGGTGAGTGTAGTGTGCGAGACTTCTCTCAGGCATCTGTCGCCAGCTAAGATCTTCGAAGAGATAACTGTGAATATAGATCTAACGGTTTTAGACGGTGTAAACATCAAATTTTCAGGCACGGTCTTTCAAAACGAAGTTTTAAGAGCTTCTTTTGAGTTCGTAAGGAGATTCGTATCTCTCGATTTTCTCAGGAGAAGCGTTAGTGCGTAAGCCCAGGGATACGAGAAGCTGGAACGAATACTCGCTGGTGTCGGCCTTAAGATCGAAAGAGCGTTTCGTCGAAGAGATAGACTTCACAGGTGATGTGGCCGTGGCTCTTATATATCCTAACGATTACAGGGTAGCGAGTTCCAGTTTATCGACACATGTACTCTTGAGAAGGTTCAACTCCCTGCCAAACGTGAGGGCCGAACGGTTTTACTACGTTCCTGAATTGGAGAGGTTCTATTCTCTGGATAGTTTGACACCGCTGGACGAGTTCAGAATCTGGGCCTTTTCGGTACACTTCGAACTCGATATACTAAACGTCTTTGACATTTTGAATAGTTACGGTATACCCCTTAAAAGCGAGGATAGACTACCCTCCCATCCAGTGATAGTTATAGGCGGGGCCATGACGTATTTCAACGATTCCCTAGTTTCCAGGGTAGCCGACGTGGTCAACAGGGGCGATCTAAGCCGGAATTTTCTGGAAAGGCTGGCCACACTCAGGCCGTCCATGAACAGAGATGAAACGGCCTCTGCAATGACTGTGGAACCGGAGGCTCCAGACGTTTTTTACGACGACGAGCTGGGGCAGAGTCTGTTCATCACACCGGAATCGGTTTTCAAAGATCGTTTTCTGATAGAGATCGGTAGAGGCTGTGCAAGAAAATGTAGATTCTGTGTTTCTGGTTATCGCTTTGGTAAAGCCAGATTCAGAGATCTTGAAGAACTTCTGGCGATAATGGAGCGCCAAGCACGCATCACGAAAAGGTTCGGACTGGTCGCGGCAACGGTGACCGACTACCCGTTCATCGACCGTGTACTGGAACGCTCCCTCGAACTCGGTTACGACCTGTCGGTCTCTTCGTTGAGACTGGACGCTCTGTCGGAAAACCTTCTGGAAGTTTTAAAAAAAGGTAAACAGAAGGTTTTCACCGTAGCGCCCGAAGGGGGAAGTCAGAGGATAAGAAACCTCTTCGGGAAAGGTATAAACGACAGAGACATAGAATCTGCTCTGGAAATGGGCATAAAAAAAGGATTCAAAAACATCAAACTCTATTTCATATACGGAGCTTCCTTCGAAAACGAGTCCGACAGGAGTGGAATAGTGGAGATCGCGAAATTGGCCGTGGGTATGGGTTATTCGCAGGTGGTGTTGAGCTTGAATCCCCTCGTACCCAAACCGGGAACCCCTTTCGAAGAACTTCCGATGGAAAACTTGCAGTCACTGAAGAAGATCGAAAGGGAACTCAGAAGCAAATTGAGAATGCCCGGTGTAAAATCGGATTTTGAAAGTCTTAAGGAATCATCTCTGCAGTACGCACTAGGAAACATCGATGAGGCAGGTTCTGAGAATTTCCTGGAATATCTGAAAGAGGAGAGAAATGCTATTCCTTTCCTCCAGAGATATGTAGAGGAACTGAATTTGAGACGGAAGGAGTGGAAGATGCATGGCAAAGAAGAGTATTCTTGTTATTGATGATGAACCCTCGATTGTGGAACTCTTGACCTTTAACCTGAAGAAGGAGGGTTACGACGTTCTGAAAGCCTACGACGCGGAAGAAGCCTTAAAGATTGCCGAAGACAACGAAACGGACATGTTCATAGTCGATATAATGCTTCCCGGGATGGATGGCTTCGAGCTGGTAAGAAACTTGAGAGCTACAGAAAAATTCAGACAGACACCGGTGATCTTCCTCAGCGCAAAAAGCGAGGAGTTCGACAAAGTCCTCGGACTGGAACTCGGCGCCGATGATTACATCACAAAGCCTTTCAGTGTAAGGGAGGTCCTGGCCAGAATCAGGGCGGTTTTCAGAAGAATTCAGCAGAGCGCCCAGGCCAAGGAAGAAAGACCCAAGAAGATAATCGCCAGAGAACTCGAAATCGATACCGAGAAGTACGAAGTCAGGGTGAGAAACAGAATGGTAAGTCTGACGCCCCTGGAGTTCGAACTTTTGAGATTCCTGGCCGAGAACGAAGGAAAGGTCTTCAGTAGGGACGTTCTCCTCGACAAGCTGTGGGGCTACGACTACTACGGCGATACCAGAACGGTGGACGTGCACATAAGAAGGCTCAGAACCAAGATAGAAGAAGATGCTTCGAATCCAAAGTACATAATAACCGTGAGAGGAAAAGGTTACAAGTTCAGAGACCCGGGAAAGGAAGACTGATTCATTGCTCCTTCTCTGTCTACTTTTTACAATTGTAGCTGTTTCTCTCTTTATACTTTTTTTTGTCGAGAAGCAGAAGAACGAACGAGCTGAAGCTGCTAAAAGGCGCTTTGCGGACATGGTGGATGTTCCACAAAGCGCCGAGTTCATTTTAATATACAAAAGAGTTCAACAACTGCTCGCCCAGAGCCGGGAGGCTTACAACCGGCTCAGCGCGAGACAGGAGAATTTGATGACCATCCTGGATAACCTCGGCGAAGCGCTCTTAATAACTTCCGACGACGGGAGGATCGAATATGTGAACAAATCGGCCAGAGATCTCTCCAGCAAAGAACTCCTGGGAAGGAAGATAAGCGAAGGCATAGACAACTATTATATTGGAGATCTGCTCGACGAGGTTATCAGGACTGGCGAAAACCAGGAATCGGAAATAAATATGTACTACCCCAAGAGAGCGATAAAGGAATGCAAGATCATCCGCGTTGCTCTGAAGGAACAGGTGAAGCACTTAATATTGCTGAGAGATATAACCAAAGAGAAAGAACTGGAAGCGATGAGAAGAGACTTTGTGGCCAACGTCTCGCACGAGTTGAGAACGCCGCTTACTTCAATACACGGATACTCCGAGACGCTGGCCGAAGACGATCTCGAGGACAGAGAAACCGTTTACAGATTTCTGAAGATAATCGAGAACGAATCGGCGAGAATGACGAGATTGATAAACGATCTTCTCGATCTGGAAAAACTTGAATCGGGTGATGCGGCCTTCAATTTCGAAGAAGTCGAACTGGTAGAGGTGGCCAATTACGTTCTCAGAATAGTGAAACCGCTTGCCGACGAAAGAGAAGTGCAACTGAACACCGATCTGGAAGAGGGCATCTTCATAGATGGAGATTTCGACAGACTTGTTCAGTTACTTCTGAACCTGGTGGACAACGCAGTCAAATACACCGCTGCCAAAGAGCACGGCTCGAAAGAAGTCTGGCTGAGAATTTATGCGCAAAACAATTTCGCCCTGATCGAAGTAGAAGACAGCGGTGTCGGGATCCCCGAAGAATCGCTAAAACATATTTTCGAAAGGTTCTACAGAGTCGACAAGGCTCGATCAAGGAAGATGGGTGGAACCGGTCTCGGGCTGGCCATAACTCGCTTCATAGTAGAAAAACACAGAGGTAGCATCCACCTGGAGAGCGAGTATGGAACGGGTACGATTTTCAAGGTAAAACTGCCGTTGAAGAAGGTGTTTGAATGAGAATATACGATATCATCCTGAAAAAGCGCAACGGACTGGAAAACACCCGGTCCGAAATAGAAGAACTGGTAATGGGCTATGTGAAAGGTGCGGTGCCCGACTACCAGATGACAGCCTGGTTAATGGCCGTTTACTTCAATCATCTCTCCCCGGGTGAAAGATCCTACCTGACCCATATAATGCTGAACTCCGGAGAGAGAATAGATCTGTCGTCAATCGAGGGGATCAAGGTAGATAAACACTCAACCGGTGGCGTCGGCGACAAGGTTACCCTCGTCGTGGGGCCTGTGGTGGCCTCCTGCGGGCTGGTCTTCGCAAAGCTCTCCGGCAGAGGTCTGGGCCACACCGGGGGTACGATCGATAAACTCGAGTCGATCCCGGGCTTCACAACTTCGCTGGATGCAGATAGATTCAAGAGACAGGCCTCCAGAATCGGAATAGCCATCGCCGGTCAGACTGCCGAAGTCGCGCCTGCCGATAAGAAGATATACGCTCTCAGAGATGTCACGGCAACGGTCGAAGAGATCTCGCTCATAGCCTCGAGCATAATGAGTAAAAAACTTGCCATCGATTCCGATGGAATACTTCTCGACGTCAAGACCGGCAGAGGCGCCTTCATGAAGAACTTCGAAGATGCAAGGGAGCTAGCGCTGGCCATGATCGACATCGGCGAAAGAGGAGGCAAAAAAGTAGGCGCGGTCATAAGCGACATGGACCAGCCACTCGGAAGGATGGTGGGCAATTCTCTGGAGGTCATCGAGGCTATAGAGACGCTGAAGGGCAACGGTCCGGCAGATTTTGAACTGCTGTGCCAGGTGATCTCCGAAAGAATGTTGATAATAGGAGGAAGAGCCGACGAACAGAGCGCGCCCGGTATAGTTAAGGACGCGATCGACTCGGGAAAAGCCCTGGCCAAATTCGACGGGTTCGTGGCTGCTCAAGGAGGTCCGACAGACTTCTCCACCAACTACCGGAAATATCTTTCCCCAGCCGGTATTATCGAAGAGGTGAAGGCCGAATGCGATGGCTTCGTCTCCGGAATCGATGCAGAAGGTGTCGGGCTTGTCTGCATGAGGCTTGGAGCGGGCAGAAAGACTAAAGAGGATGTGATAGATCCGGTCGTAGGGGTGGAATTAGTGAAGAAGATCGGCGACAGAGTAGCCAGAGGTGAAACGCTGGCCATAATACACGGGAACAGTCGGGAACTGGTAGAGTTGGAGAAGAAGGCCCTTACCGAGACCTTTTCTTTTTCCTCTGGCGAGGTAGTGCCTCCTCCGACCGTGCACGAGGTTCTCTGAGGCGCCAATGAGACGTATATTTCTTCTCCTTTTCATTGTTGCTTGTCTCACCGCCCTTTCGAAAAACCTCGTTTATCTCGACGAAAGAGGACAGATGATGACCTACGACGATGTCGTCATCTCGACTCCTTCCGGCGAATTTGTGAGCATCGAAATCATCGACAAAATACTGAAAGGTGTTGTGATTTCCCAGTCTCTCCGACAGGAGGAGACGATAATGATCCTGCCCTCCGGGGCGATAGTATCGTTTTCACACAAAACTTCCAGGGCCACAGTAGAGTTCGGGAACGAATTCGATAACGCTCTTCTGATAAGGGATGGTGTTGCATACATCAATTCCGAACTGCTCTCGGTTATAACCAGGGCATCCATTTTCAGCGAAACAGACTCGCTGGTGCTCTATTCGCAGCCTCTGAGAATCAAGAAGATCGATAACCAGGCCGACAGCATCAGAATCACGCTGGACCGGAAGGTCCTTCCTGACTTCATAACATACTGGTGGACCGGGAGCGGCTCGCTGGCGATAACCCTTCGCCCAGCTATGGTCGACCCGCTGCTGGACTACGATGAAGTTTCGATATCATCTGGAAGAGACTTCGTTCGCCTGGTCTTCGAGAAGCCCTGGGGCGACATCGAGTACGAGATCGATGGGCTGTCCGTGATTTTCCGAAACAAGAGCGGACTGGGCAGGACGGTCCAGATAGAAACCGCATCCAGCTACTCTCTGAGTCTTTACGAGTCGTACGTCGATGGCCGCAGGTTCAGCATGTCTTATCTCGAAATGAATCCCGAGAAATTCGTTTTCTCCGTCGAGCTCGCCTCCAACGGGATAGCCGGGCTCGAAAAGGCTTCCGATATACTCAATCGAAGGAAGTCCGAAATCATGATCAACGGCGGATACTTCGATCAGAACCAGAACCTGCCCATTGGATTGCTAATAAGAAACGGAGAGGTACTGGGGCTGCCTTCGCTGGGCAGGCCGGCGCTGTACGTAACCGACAAGGGTAGAGTTTACGTCTCCAGGATGGACATAATCTACCTGGCCGAAATCGGCGGAAGAACCGTACAGATAACCGGCGTCAACTCTCCGTACAGGGGAGAGGTCGTTCTCTACACGGACGAGTACAGAAACACCCTTCCTGAATTCGACGATTTCCAGTACCTGGTTATCGAGAACTCCGGAAGAGTTATCTCTAAAGGGTACGTCTCCTTCGCCAGGCAGGGCACCAACGTCCTCGTCCTCTCGCCGTCGGCGGTCCAGAAATCGGGAAACGTTTCCGTCGGCAGTACCGTCAAATTCAAACTTCTCAACTCCTACGGGGAGAACCTGGTCTCTGCGGTCGAGGGCGGCCCGATGATAATCCACGACGGCGCGCCGGTAAGCGATTACGAACGTAACTACTACTCCTCGTCGTTGATCGACGTTCGCGCTCCAAGAACTCTGGTGGGCGTCAAAGAGACCGGCGAGATAGTTTTCATAGTTATCGACGGTTACCAGCAGAGCAGCTATGGTCTATCCATGAAAGAAATGATAGAATTCTTCAGGGACAAAGGTTTCGATTCCCTGATGTGTCTGGATGGCGGTAAGTCCTCTATAATGATGGTTGAGGGAAAAGTTGTTAACACTCCTTCTTCTGGAATACCTTCCCTTCCAGTAGTAATAATGGGTACACGTAAATAGATAGATTTGGAGGTGGTCAGATTATGAACAAGATTCCGGTCGATGCCAAAAGAGATATCGCGCTCATTGGACACCACGGCTCCGGAAAAACTCAGCTGGTGGATGCGATGCTGTTCAATGCCAAGCTTATCGATAGAACCGGCATCCTGGCAACTGATACTGAAGAGGTAGAAAAGGAGAAGAAGGCCAGCTTCTCTATGGGAGTAACGAGTTTCGCTCACGGAGATAACAGAATATACGTGCTCGATACCCCTGGTATGGCCGACTTTATGGCCGAAACCGTTAACGGGATCTATGCCTGTGAAAATGTGGTTGCGGTCATAAATTCAACGGCGGGAATGGAAATACAGACCGAGAGGTTCGGTGCGATAGCCGGGGAACAGGGTAAGGGGATTATCGCCTTCTTCAACATGCTAGACAAAGAGAGGTCTTCCTATCAGGACGCTCTGGCCGACCTCGCCGACACCTTCGAGAGAACACCGGTACTGGTTCAGCTTCAGATTGGTAGTGAAGGAAACTTCAAGGGACTTGTCGATCTCATCGCCATGAAGGCCTACATCTACGAAGGCAACAGCGGGACCTTCAGTGAATCGGCTATCCCGGCCGACCTGGCCCAGGCGGCCGAAGAGGCCAGGACGAAGATGATCGAAGATATAGTGCAGAACGACGAAGAACTCATGATGAAGTACCTTGAAGGTGAGGAACTCTCCGGCGACGAGATAGTTGGTGCGTTGAAAAAGGCCTACCTGGCAAACGAAGTAGTTCCGGTCCTTCTCGGCTCGGCCCTCAAGAACATTGGAGTCCACCAGTTGATCGATTTCGTTGTAAGCGTCGGCAAAAAGACTTCCGAAAGTTCTCCAAGGAGCGCTACGCTTCTTTCGGATGATAAAATCGAGGTCAACCCGACCGAAGAAGAGCCACTGGTAGCCTATATTTTCAAGTCCGTCGTCGATCCTTTCGTTGGAAAGCTCACCTATATGAAGCTTCTGTCGGGAAGTCTAAAACAGGGTGACACTTTCGTCGTAGTAGATCAGGATTCCCAGGAAAAGGCCGGTCACGTGATACTGCCCGAAGGTCTAAAAGAAATCGAGGTCGATGAAGCGACGGTCGGCGATGTCGTAAAGCTCAGCAAATTGAAGAAAAGCGCTGTCGGAAACACGGCGACGCATAAAGATAGACAGATGAAACTCGATCTCCCCGTACTGCCCGAACCCATGATATCGAAATCTATCCAGCCGAAATCCAAGGGAGACATAGACAAGATAAGCGGAGGTCTGGCGAGACTGGCCGAGTCCGATCCGACTTTCAAGTGGGAAAACGACCCGGAAACCAACGAAACGGTCATCAGCGGTCTTGGCTCGGTTCACCTCGACATTATGATAGAGAGGCTCAAGAAACTCTTCTCGGTCGATGTTGAAGTGGGCAAGCCGAAGATAGCCTACAGAGAAACGGTCAGAAAGACCGTCGAAACGGAGTACAAACACAAAAAACAGACCGGTGGCCACGGCCAGTACGGTCACGTTCAGATAAGGATAGAGCCCAACGAGCGCGGCGGCGGCTTCGAATTTATCGACAAGATCGTCGGAGGCGTTGTGCCCAAGAACTACATACCGGCCGTCGAAAAGGGAGTAGTCGAAGCCATGAAGAAGGGCATCGTAGCCTTCTATCCGGTCGTGGACACGAAAGTCACGCTCTTCTACGGATCGTACCACGACGTTGATTCTTCCGATATGTCGTTCCAGATAGCTGCAAGACAGGCCTTCAAGAACGGTATGACCGATGCCAACCCTGTCATTCTCGAGCCCATAATGGATATTGAAGTCTTCGTTCCCGACGAAGCAACCGGCGATATAATGGGTGAAATCACCTCGAGAAGGGGTCGCCCCATGGGAATGGAACCCCAGGGAAAAGGTACTTCCAAAGTCGTCGCCCAGGCTCCTCTGGCTGAGATGCTCGATTTCGCCAACAAGCTGAGCTCAATAACCAGCGGCAGGGGCTACTTCACCATGAAATTCAACGGTTATCAGGAAACCCCGCCCGACGTTCAGCAGAAAATAGTGGTCGAACGCCAGCGCGAACTTGAAGAGCAGAAATAATCCAGAAAATTCTACGGGGAGCCCTGGAATCGGGGCTCCTTTTTTATGAACGTGGCTTTGGCCTTATCCGTCATAAAGGCAGCGATATCTTTCTTTTCGGGAGGCCGTGTGATGCATTTCGGTTATATGACTTACCTTGTAAAGCTCGAGGGTATAAATTCCTTGAAGGAGAAACGCGGTGTTATCAGACCTGTTTTCAACGACCTCAAGAAAAACTTCAACGCCTCCATTGTCGAAACGGGACGTCACGATTCCAGGGAAGAGTTTGAAGTGACGATAGGGATAGTCGCCAACACAAGGGGAGAACTAGATTCTCTCTTCAACTCTGTCTATGAGAGAATCCTCTGGAACGGCTTCGAAGTCATAGGGGA
>DBRH01000071.1:19007-27275 GCA_002305955.1 Kosmotogaceae bacterium UBA1373 | reverse complement strand
AGCTCTCTGCACCGTATCCAGGTTCGAGCACATCATGGGCGTCGAGAGACTCGCGGTGGAACTGAGCAGACTACACGGCGAGGATGAAGAAAAGGCCTCGCTGGCCGCTCTGGGACACGATATTTTCAGAGACCTTCCCGGAGGCGAGCTGTTGAGACTGGCCAACGTTTACGGCCTCGAACCGTGTATTCTTGAAATTAAGCAACCCGTACTACTCCACGGAAAAGTGGCGGCTTCTCATATCAGGAACGAGTACGGGATCGATGGCGATATCTTCGAATCGATATACTGGCATGTAAGCGGCTATCACTCCCTTCCGCGGCTGGCGAAGATATTGATGATCGCCGATATGGGCGAAGAGACTAGGCAGTTCACCCAGGCGGCCAGGGTCAGAGAGCAGGCGAAAAGTGATCTGGAAAAATCTTTTCTCAACGTGATAAGATTGAAGATACAATGGTCGTTGAACTCGGAGAAGTATCTACTTCCCGAAACCGTATTGGCATGGAATTACTGTATTGGAGGTGCCGATTATGTCTCTGATTAAACCGAAGAGACGTCGTGGTCCGAGGATGCTGTGGTTGATCCTGGTGCCCGTATTGATCGTAGCGGCGCTGGGCCTCTATGTATATCTGACAATGAACGGTGTCAATAACAGCAACGAAGTCAAGGCCAGATACGTGGATTATCTCTTTTACCTGGAAGAGCCGGGCGGCGGTTCTTATTACTACCTGCTGACCTCAAACGACGGCAGGAGCTCGCTGGTCACCTTCCCTGTCTATTCGACGATCGAAAACTCCAAAGAGGTCCTCGATCCGCAGCTGGAAGCCTCAGCCATAAAGCTCATCCAGAGCTGGCTAAACACGAGTGGCGATTATTCATATTTCGTGCGCCTCTCTGACACGCTCCTGGCCAACCTTTCCGAATCTCTAGGGATCAAAGCTTCCAACGCCGTTCAGTTGATCGACGGAATGGCCGTGAGGGGTTTCAAGCTGCTCGATTACTGGAAGCTTGGAGGTTTCTCAAAAGTGATAAAAGAATTCAACCCCTCCACGACAATCACCCCGAAGGGAATGGCCGTTCTCCTGAAAAGGCTGAGCACCTCTTCGAGGATCGCGTACCAGGTGGAGACGCTCACCCAGTATCCGCTGAAGATAAAAGTCGGTGTCACCGGCGAGTCGGTGAATAGACTGTACATAAAGACCGATTCTATAGAAAGTGTGAAAAAGGCACTGGCAAGGTGATGAGGAGAGTTCAGTACCTTCTCTTCTTGCTCTGTGTGGTTCTAATGGCTCTTTTCTTCTCCCTGCTGGTCTTACTCTTCAGAGGGTCCTATTCCTCCATCATAAATCTGACGACCCCGGGAGAGAGTTTCCTCATAGTCGGTATAGACACCGGTGGAAAGGCAAACAACTCCATCGGTGGCCGGACCGATTACATAGCTCTCTTCTATCTCGACGATGCCGGTACTTTCAACATCAAGAGCATACCGCGCGATACCGTCATAACTCACAACGGTGCGACAAGGAAGATAAACTCTCTCTACAACTCTTTCGGTATGAACGCACTGATCTCACAGGTGGAAACTCTCACTAAAAGGAAGATATCCGGTTTCGTGATAGTAGACTTCAACACGGTCAACGATCTGACGGATTTCACCGGCCCTATCCGGGTAGATGTGCTCTCCCCCATGCACCACGACGACTACCAGCAGGATCTGCACATCCACTTCGAAACCGGCGTTCATTACCTTGAAGGGGAAGATCTTTTGAAATACCTCCGCTTCAGAAGCAGCGATACAGGTGATCTGGGGAGGATCGAAAGACAGAAGTACATCATAAATCAGCTGGTCTCCCAGCTCATACAGGCGGGACCGAAGAAGATTCTGGAGTTGATCGATTACGTCATGAGCAAGACCGAGATCAACGTAGACAAGAAGACGCTTCTGGGAGTTGCTTACAGCTTTCTCAGGGGCAGCAGATCCATCACCTTCTCCCAGATAGATTACTACCTGGACAGGGACGGACAGATAATCCCGAGAGAGCCAGCGGCCACAACGGTCCAGACACCGGTCACGCCTACCGTTAGCTCGCCTACGATACTGGTGATAAACAATATACCCGATTATCAAACCAGGCTGGGCGATTTCGTCGAGACGGTGAAGAGCCAGTGGCTGAAACAGGCCAGTATAAAGGTCGAAGCCACCGGCATAGTCCCGGAGATACCAGGTATCGAGAAGCGTGAAACATACTTATTCATAAACTCAAGAGCCTCAGAAGTTAGGGACGCCTTCTCTTTGGCTCATCTATACCACAACCCCGTGGTGATTACTACATACAACTTCGCCAATATAGAAAAGTACTACGCTCTACTCGATTCGCTTTCGAAAGAGAGATTCTATCCGGTTACTTACGACGCCCTGGTGCTGCTGGGTGTCGGAGGAAGATGAAGGAGGACTATGAGAAGCATTTTCAGAGATTTCACCTACGATTACTTCAGCATACTGGCTTACCCTAAAGAGAAATGGCATGACTTCTGGCTCATCTACAGGGAAAAGCATCCAAGGGTTCTCGAAGAGTATATGCACAAAAACAACCTCGACGACTCATCGCTTAGCAGGGAGCTGGAAAGACTTGACAGGAGAGAGATAGACAGGCTTTCACAGTACTGGCAGGAAGCCGGTCCCCGTGAAAAATCACGTGTCCTCAAAGAACTCGGAACCATGTCGGCCGATCTCCACCTTGAAAGAGAGGACTTCGTCATCCACATACTCGGTGGCCTTGGAAAGCAGGAACATCTCATTGTGCCGACTTCGAAAGGCAATGTCGTGATGATCGACCTGTTGCACTGCTGGAAAAACGGAAGTATAAACGACTTTCTCGCCGTCGTCAATAGGGCTCTGGAAGACTTTCTCGACTACTCGCGGATACACGTCAGAAACACGATGAACCCCCAGCAGAGAGAGGAACGGTACACCATCCTTCACGAAAGACTGATTAAAGAACTCGACGGTCTGTCTTTCGAGCATAGAATGAAAAGAACGGTGGCTTTTCTAGATAAATACATCGAACATTACAATTGGACAGGCTTCTACCTGAGTGACGGTGAAAATTACCTGGTGCTCGGCCCGTACGTGGGGGAACCGACAGAGCACACCAGGATCCCTTTTGGAAGAGGCATTTGCGGCCAGGCGGCAGAAACCCGAAACGTCTTTCTCGTCCCGGACGTTACGAAGGAGAGCAACTACCTCTCGTGCAGTCCGAAAACGAAATCGGAAATTGTACTCCCTTTGATAAAGGAAGAGAGAGTTATAGGTGAACTGGATATTGACAGTCATTTTCAAAATAGTTTCTTTGATTCAGACAGGGAGTTTCTGGAAAAAATCTGCCAGTTCCTGATTGGCAGCTGAAAGTGGCTGACAAATTGCCATTCAGTATTGTAACTTTTTTAAACTAAAACTGACATTTTATCTTTGGCATTCTTTCATACTAATGGTGCTACAATAACTTGATCATTTTATGGGAGGGATGCCGTAGTGCACATAACGCCTGAAGTAAGAAAGGCCGCAATGGAAATAAAGACACCGTTCTTGATAATGGATATGGACTACGTTAGAAACAATTACTTCGACATAGTAAACCATGTAAGAAATGTCCAGGTGTTTTACGCGGTTAAGGCGAATTCACATCCCAGGATCATCGAAACCCTTCGGGATCTTGGCAGCAACTTCGATGTAGCATCACGTGGAGAGATCGAGAAGCTCCTTTCCCTTGGAGTAACTCCGGAGAGAATGAGTTTTGGCAATACGATAAAAAAAGTGGAAGATATCGCCTTCGCTTATTCGGTGGGTATCGATTACTATGCGGTCGATTCCGAAATGGAAGTTGAGAAGATCGCCGCCCACGCCCCCGGGAGCAAGGTTTATGGAAGAATAGCAACCAGCGGCGGTGACTGCGATTGGCCGCTTTCAAGGAAGTTTGGAACGGATGTCAACCATGTTATCTCTATCCTCGAATACGCCGATCAACTCGGGCTCGATGCGTACGGCGTCAGCTTTCACGTAGGTTCCCAGAACTACAACGTCAACAGCTGGGACGACGCCATAAAGGATGCCGCGCAGGTCTTCAAGGCCCTCAGAGCGAAGGGTATAAACCTCAGGATGCTGAACCTCGGAGGCGGAATGCCCGTCAAGCACATTCGGGAGATCAAATCCGTAAAGGCCTACGGTGACGTTATAAACAAGGCCCTGAAGAAATACATGTCCTTCGTTACCGATCTGGATCTCTTTATCGAACCGGGAAGGTCGATGGTGGGTAATTCGGCCATTCTGGTAAGCCAGGTGATACTTCGAAGCAGAAAAGGAGACGAAGACTGGGTTTACATCGACGCGGGAGTTTTCCATGGCCTGACGGAGACTATCGAAGGCTTCAGGTACGAGGTCCTGACCGAGGGAAAGGTCGACGATACCAAGATCTCCTTCCACCTGGCCGGGCCGACATGCGATTCCGTGGATACCGTTTACCACGAAATCGATCTCCCCAAGAACATAGGTTATGGAGATATCGTTTATTTCATCAACGCCGGTGCTTACACCACAGAATATGCAACCAATTTCAACGGCATCGAAGCCCCGAGGGTCTATTTTGTTGAAGACTTCGTGGACGCACAGATGCCAATAGAAGGCGACTTTGCAGAATAAGAGCCCCTTTCGGGGCTCTTATTTTCTATAGAAACTTTCTCAGCTTCTCGAATTCCTCTTGCGATATGAGATCCCTCTTGAAGAGCTCCCAGAGAACCTTTGAAGCCACCTCTTCATCTCTGAGGTTGCTCAACTCGCTCCTCAACTGGGCCAACCTCACGGTTCTCTCTTCGGAATCGCCGTTCTTGAGCGCGTTCAGAATCGGCAGATACTTGATGAGGATCTCCTGCGAGACCTCCTGGGAACTTTTTTCCGTAACCCTGGTATAAACTCTCCTCTGTCTTCCAAAGCGTGCATAGGCCGGCTTTGCGAACCAGCCGATGGCCGCTCCGGCGATCAATCCGCCTATATGGGCGGCGTTGCTTATACCCGGAATACTGAAACCGAGGAAGAGGTTTATCAGAATTATGGGGAGAAGCGAATAGCCGGTTATCGACCTCAACATCACCGGGGTGTCCTTCTTCAGTCCCAGAGTGAAGAGAATTCCGACCAACCCGAAGATCGCGCTGCTCGAGCCTATGGTGAGGGCCGGCGAAAAAGCCGCGGCGCTGAGCCCTCCGGCGATACCTGTCACGAAGTAGAAGAGCAGATACAGCTTCTTCCCGTAAACGGCCTCGACAACCATACCGAGTTGAAAGAGAGCCCACATGTTGAAAAGAATGTGCATGAAATTCCCGTGAAGGAACAGCGCCGTCACCGGAGTGTAGATCAATCCGCTGGAGAGCGCGTACCTGCTGACCCCGCCGTAAAGAGTTATGAGATCGCGCAGGCTTATACCGCCGGGACCTTTGAAAAAGCCAAGTATCGCTACGAAAAGATACACGGCGACGTTTATGACTATCAAGACTATCGTAGAGTTTCTGTATCGATTCAAAATACCCTCCTATACCAAAAGTCTTATCAACCTGTTGAACTCGTTCTCGCTAAGCAGCTCCTTCGAAAGCAATTGATCGAGAAGCGATCTGGCCTGATCGGTCTTAAGATCTCCCAGGTCTTTGAAGAGCAAGGCTATCACTTCTTTGCGATCTTCCGGTCCATTGACACGACCCAGGCTCTCGGAATATTTTTTCAGCAGGTCTTTGGCTAATTCCTCCGATTCACTTTTTACTTCCCTATCCTGTCCTCTCTCCTGTAAACTGACCAATTTCATAGACTCGCTGTCGAGCTTCTTCTCAAAGAAGTTGTGCAACTTTTGAAAGGAGGATAGCCTGTACCTCATGAACCAGCTGAAAAGCCCGTAGGTTACGAGAGTGAAGAGCAACACGAGAATCACCGAAAGCGGTTTGGTGACTAATAGCGGGATGTTCCTCGCTTTTCCCTCGAGAGATTGGATCTTCATCTCGTCGTTGTACAGTAGCACTATCAGCTTGGCATAAAGAAGGATCGAGGCTATTCCCGACAGAAAGAAGACCCAGCTGAAGAGCACATAACCGGTTCCGAGCATCTCGATCAATTCTTCCATCCTCGGAGCTTCCAGAGTTACATCGACATTGTCTATTATCGCCTTTATCACGAACAGTCCCGAGATGTTCATCACTATGAAAGAGGCCGAATAAAGGATGACCCACAGTCTCGCGTTCGGATAGATCTTCAGATTCCTCAGGTTTTCTTCAGCGATCAGTTTTCTGACCTTCATTATCTTGAGGTGTATATCTCTGTTGCGGGCCAGAACGTACCATATGTAGAGACTTATAATCATGCCGATGATCGACATCGTCATAGAGACGGCGGGACTGGCGAAAAAGATCGAAGCGTAAGAAAAAAAGCCTCCGATGAAGAACAAATAAGACGGAAGTCTTATCAAAGCCCTTCCTCCAGCTCCGTCGAAAGATCGACTAGGATAGTTTTTGCCTTCCTGTAAACCACCATTCCCGGCTTCGCTCCCTTTGGCTTGATAATATTGCCGGCCGTCGTGTAGACGACCTCCACTTTGCCCGAAAATCTGCCCTTCGAATAACGTCCTGCAAGTGCGGCGCCAAAGCTTATCGCCTTCTCCGGAACGTCTTTCCCGGCCTTCTTAAGTATAACATGAGCCCCGGGTATCCCGCGGGCATGAAACCAGAAGTCTTCTTTAGAAGCGGCCTTTGTTATTTCGTCGTTCTGTGTGTTGTTCTTTCCGACCAGGTACTTGAATTCGTGCCTCTCAAAGATCCTCGGCCCGGAAGGAGGTGTCCTCTTTCTCTTCTTTTCGACGCTCTCGGCCCTGATGATTCCGGCCTGTCTCAATTCGTCTTTGAAGGAGTCCAGCTCGACCAGATTCTCCGAAAGACTTACCATCTCTTCGAGCTGTTCGAGATACTCCCTCTCGCCGTTGAGTTCTTTCAGTCTCCTGGTTACCTGAATCTCTTTCCTGCGGGATTTGTCGTAGTATTTGAAGAAAAGCTGGGCGTTCTCCGAAGGGGTGAGCCGATCGTCCAGATCTATCCTGATCCTTTCACCGCTCTCCCAGTCTTCGAGTTCGATACTGGGGGTTCTATCTTTCAGTCTGTAAAGGTTGGCCACCAGCAATTCTCCGTAATACCTGTATCTGTCGTAATCGTTAACCTCCTGCAATTCCCTCTCGAGCTTTTCGATCAACTTTTCCTGTCTCGCGATCGCTTTGAGTAGCTTCCCTACAATCGATCTACGTCTGCGATCTATCTCCTTATCGACCCCAAAATGGACGAGCGCCTCGTTTATCACCATAGAGGCCTGCATGGCTTTGCAATCGCCCTTGAAATCCAGCGGTATGGGCGAGATCTCCATCTCTCCCTCATTCAGGCAAGTGTAAAGGATAGAACTGTTGAAATCGCTGGCTATCTTGCCAAGAAAGGTACACAGTTCATCTAGCTTCTCATCTTCCAGCTCGTCCGGGGCGACCTCCTCCAGACCCAGGTAACCGGTTATATTATGTGAGGTCCTTTTCGAGATACCGGAGAATGTGCTCCATATAGCTTTGGGGAGTTTCTCACCCGATACGAGCATCGAACTCCTGATCTCCCCGTCCGACAGGCTCGACAGATCCTTTCCCCTCGGTTCGGGCGGCACGTACCTAACCCCGCGGGCGAGGGTCCTCTTTTCGGTTATCATCTCGCGAAAGGCGTGGGTGACGGTTCCCTTACCATCGAGCACAATCATATTCGAACCAGGTCCCATCAACTCGATGACCAATTGATAGATCTCTCTCATACCGAAGGCGTTTCCGCCCTCCAGGATTAAACGGACGATCCTGTCCGTCTTCTCCTGGGTGATCGACTCGAGAAAGAGTCCGTTCAAATGCCTGCGAAGATAAATACTGAAGGGCGTCTCCAGAGAAGAGCTTTCATCCTTCTCGCCAAAAGAGATATAGGGAGTCGAAGGATCGAGAGAGACGTTCAATCCGGACCGGGAGAATTTGAAGAAGAACTCGCTCTTACCCTTCTGGTAAACCTGACGTAGCTGCTGCCCTACTATGTTTTGCAGTCCGTTGACCACCCTCTTCAAAACCAGACCGTCGAATATCACAGATATAACACCTCATTTCTGAATTCTAACTATAGAGCGAAAGAGCCGTCCTTGGCCCTTCGTCCAGGAGCATGGACCCGTCCTTTGAA
>DBRH01000071.1:4449-18946 GCA_002305955.1 Kosmotogaceae bacterium UBA1373 | reverse complement strand
CCACCATGGCTCCTGTTGCCCTTCATACCTCACCCATCTGTGGAAGTGATGAACCTGTATTCACCCTTCGTCCCTTCGAACAGAGAGAAGAGGGTAGATCCCGATCCCGTCATTCTGGTTGCGATGGCCTCTCTTTTCTCTTTGAATTTATCGTAAGCTCTCCCGATCTCCGGAAACATTGCGAAAACTGGCCCCTCGAAATCGTTCTTCGAGAGCCTGCCAATTAGTGTCAAATCCCGCTCCCTTAAAGCCGAAAGAAGCTTTTCTACCTCTTTATTCCCTAACTCGTGTCCGTCTGCCGATCTGCCCAGAAGGGTGTAAGCCAGAGGGGTCGAGACCCCGATCCCCGGGAAGCAGAGATCTACCGAGTAGTCTTCCAGATCGCCGGGAAAGGTCAGAACTTCCCCCCGGCCGGTCCCGATTGCCGTCCCGCCCCTTAGAAAAAAGGGTACATCGCTCCCGATAGAGCAGGCCACTTCGAAAAGCGCTTCTCTTTCGATGTGAAAGGTCTCTCCGAGGTATCTCAGAAGCGCCGCAGCGTCTGAGCTACCGCCTCCGAGACCCCCGCCGGCAGGTATCTTCTTTTTTAGCTCCATTCCCAGAGCGAGCTCTTTGCCAAGGTGCTTCTCCACGGCTTTAACAGCTTTATAAAGCGTGTTCGAACCATTCCACGCAAGATCGATGTTGCTCCGGAAGTAGCCCGTGGGTACCCCCGGATGCAGGATCAATTCGTCGTAGAGATCTATCGTCTGGAAGATAGTCAATATCTCGTGGTAACCGTCCTCTCTCTTTTGGCCTACCTCGAGAAAGAGATTGATCTTCGCGGGACATTTCAGGGTTATTTCAACCGGCTCATTACGATCTGCGACCATGTTTCCATCTTCTCTCTGTACATTTCTAGCTCTTCGAATTCTACCATCGAACCGGTGAACTTGTCCTTTTCGTTGAAGCCGTGAAAGACTACGCTGGCGATATAGACTATCCCCATGTGGACTCTGCTCACGGCCGTGGAGAGATCATTGAGGATACCCAGATACTCCAGCGAGGAGATATCTACCTTCACTTCCTCGTCGATTTCCCGCCTCATGCCTCTCTCGAAGGCCTGCCAGAGATTCCGGCCGTCTTCGGGGTTTATATGGCCGCCAACCCCGATCGAGTATTTATCGTGAAGTCTCGACTCGCCCTGCCTGTTCGTCCTGCGCATCAGGAGATATCTCTTTTCGTCCCTCAAAATCACGTAAGGTATTATCTGCCGGCCGCTCTCGTCGCTTTCGGCTTCCTCGCGGGGGACGAAACGTCCGTAAAGCTCGACGGGTTTTTTTATACACTCTAAAGGAAGAGCCAGCAACCCGTTACGGGTTGCCAGCTCTCCAAGACGATCAACATCGACTATGAGAACTTTTTCCTTCAAACCGTTCTCCCCACTACCAGCTCTTGTTGGGGAAGAGAACCATGGCCGAGCCCTTCAGTGTCGTGAAAATTACGTCTTCCTCGTTGTACTGGGAAGAAGGAGCCGTCTTCTGTACCACGATAACTCCGAAGTAGTAATTTTCATCCCAGAGACGGCTGCCGGGCGGCAATAGATTGCCTTCGCTGAAGGCGAAACTCACGAATGTGCCGATATCTTCCTCGACGAACTCCTCCACTGCTCCGGGTACGTAGTAACTGTTTATCTTGACCAGGTGTGTGGCCCGGTTGTCGCTTTTTCTGGCCCTGAAGAGCCACAGGTCGTCGGTGAAGCGATCGATGTTCTGGACCTTGACTTTCCAGCCCGTTGCGCGCCAGCCGCTGAAGGTGGTGGGTTCTATTCTGATAGCCCAGTCACCCGTGGTGGGAGCGTTGTTGAACATGGTGCTCATCTGGGCGCTTGTGTAGGTGTTGCTGGGCAGTTTCGTCCAGGCCTGGAAGAAGACCTCGCCGGCGTTGTATATCGCCCCGGCGCTCGTCGGATCGATTCCGAAGAGCAATCTCTGGGCGTAGGGATCGAGTCCCACGGCCGATTCCAGGAAGCCCTCTTTGTAGCGGACGAAATTGGGGACCCTGTTGGACCAGGAGAAGGAGAAGGCGCCGAACCAGCTGGATGGCTGTCCGAAGGTCGTTCCTGCCTTCTCGAAGACCTCCACCAGAACGGATGTCTTCGGGTTGTAGGTGACCGTCTGGCTGTATTCAACAGTCACGAGAGCGCCATCGTCGTCCTGGCCCGTTGCCCTGGCCGTTATCTTAACTCTTCCCGTCTCGGGCACGGTCGGAATATAGACCACTACTGTGTCGTCTTTGAATCGGGTGCTTTTCATGATCTTGAGATTCTGAGCGGTGATGTCCTGCCAGCCGCCTCCACCGAGTTCCTTCTCGAGTTTCCAGATATAACCTGCCGCGTTTGGGGCGAATCTGAAGTTCATCGCCTCTACCATTATCGGTTTGCCCGGTTCCCTGTTGCTTCCCTGGATGGTCAACGATATCGATGGAAGCATCGGCCAGCAAGAACTTACGAGAAGCCCTATGGCGGCGATGAAGGAAATCACCAGTAACGTTCTGAATCTTTTCATTCATATCCCCTCCATTCTAAGAAAATCTTTCACGAATCCATCTTCCTTCTCGATTTCAAGCCCGTCCAGTCTAGCACAGTACAGGGCATCGAGTACTTTCTTTATTTCCGGTCCCTCTTTCAGACCGTACGCTCTCTTCAGACGCTCGCCGTCGACCGCCAGCTTCGTCTCTTTGAGCCTTTTAAGGTACTCCACGAAAGACCTGTCTCTTTCATCCTCGAGCTGGCTGTTGAGAAAGTTCAACGTCTCTGCCTTTTTCGACTTGATCGCACAGTGATATTGCGAAGGTTTTTCCGGGTTCTCACGGGAGATACTCTCGGCGTTCTCCCTGGCATCTCTGAGCCTCTCCAGAAAGTTTCTGGGGAGACCGTAACGTTGAATGTTCCACTGAACCTGCTCATTAATACTATACCTCAACAGTATCATCATTAGTGTATAAAGTATTCTATCCTCCCCGATATAGCCGTTGTTTCTCGGCCGCCTCAGAAAATACTTCTCGATCGCGAAATCGATCCGCCTGTCGAAGACCACTCCCGGGAAGAGCTTCTCTATAACGCCCAGTGTCGAAAGCCTCCTTATAGCTTTAAGGGGCTGAGGCTCCAGCAGGATTTTGTTTAGCTCGTCCCTCAACCGCTGGCCTGCTACTTTGTCCAGATAGTCCTCGCGAACGCAGTTTTTAAGGAGCTCCGCCGTTCTTACTTCTATTTCGAAACCGAACCTCTGCTCGAATCTGACGGCCCTCAGAACCCTCGTCGGATCCTCTATGAAGCTCAGCGGATGAAGCGCCCTTATGGTTCCCCTGGCCAGATCGTTTCTCGAACCGAAGAAGTCGATCAGCATTCCGAACTCCTCCTGGTTGAGCTTTACGGCCATGGCGTTTATCGAGAAGTCCCGCCTGTAAAGATCCTTCTTGATGGTGCTCATATCGACCTCAGGCAGTGCGGCCGGTCTCTTATAGAACTCGGTGCGCGCAGTGGCGACATCTATCCTCAGCCCGTCGTGAAAGAACATCGAACTGGCCAGGAATTCCTTGTGTTCCACTATCTTTATATCGAAGTACTTTTTGAAGGCCGCCGCGAAACTGTTCGCATTTCCTTCGACCACTATGTCGAGATCGAGGTTCGTCTTGTTCAGCAGAAGGTCTCTCACGAATCCTCCCACGATGTAAGTCGGCATACCCAGCTCGCTTCCAACGGCGCCCAGGAATCTGAGCATGGTCAGTAGCCTGCCTTCGACGCGCTCTTCCAGTAGCCGTGCTATCGAAAGCTTGACATAGTTCTGGTCTTCCTTCTGCTCTCTGCTCTGAAGGAACCTCTGGCGACTGAAAGGGCTCTTCAAAAGATCCGTTCTGGTCACTATGCCTGTGAGAATACCGTTTTCAAGGACCAGCGCCGAAGTAGTATCGTTTTCCACCATTCTGTCCGTAACCGACTGAACGGAATCGTTTGCCGAAGCCACAACGAAGAAGGGGTCCATGATTTCAACGATCTTCCTGTCGCCAAGGTTGTGCCTGGAGGCCTTCTCCACGTTCCTGTGTCTGGCGATACCCACGATCTTGTCCTGATCGACCACCGGCAGAGTGTGGTGGCCCGTTCTCTGCATTATTTTCAGAACGTCCTCGACTCTCATTTCCGTCAGAACGGTCCTGACCGGAGAGGACATTATGTCCCTGACCTTTATAAGTCTCTCTATATTCTTCTCGAAGGCTCCCCTGATGGCCAGATCTGCCTTTTCGAAGTCGCCCTCTTCGAAATAACCCATCGTGAAGGCCCCTACGCCGTTCCTTAAACTTCCGCCGAGCCCGTTGAGGTCGAGGTTCATATGCCTCGATCTGATAGTGAAATAAATCCTCTCTCCAACCTTCACCAGTACCACCAGATTCTCCACGCCCAGAAAAGACCAGAGTTTCTCTATCGCCAGACTCATACCGCTGGGGAGAGAGTCTCTCTGTGCTCTGGCGAAGCTAATCTCTACCCCCCCGACATCGACCGTCTCGATGTTGAGCAGAAGCGTCTCGACCAGCTTTTGCTGCGATAGACTCAACCTGTAGCTGGAATAGACGCCAAGTTCGTCGGGATGGACGCCCGAATCCAGCAGCCAGGCGGCCGTTCTCAAATCCTGCGGTTTTGTGTTGGCGTGCGTGAAGTTGCCGGTCTCCCTGTAGATCGCCGTGGCGAAGAGCGATGCCTCGTTCTGCGTGATGTGCTTCTTCTTCTTTCTCAGGAGGGTGCACATAAGGGTGGTGCAGGCTCCCAGATCGCGGTAGGTACCAGGCTTCTCGCCGGTGGCCTGAAGATGATGATCGAAGAATTTGACTTCCGTGCCGGCGGTTATCAGCCGCCTTATCGAAAAGGGAAGCCTCTGAATATCTGAAGTATCGACTACTATGAGCGAGTTCAGTCTTTCCAGTTTCAGCTCCCCGGTCTTGTAGAAAGAGAGGAGCAGTCCTCTGGAAGAGAGAAAACCTTTCAGCGCCGGCGAAAGCTCGCCGCCCAGAACGATCATGTGATCGGGGAAAAACTTCTGTGCGGCCACGGCCGATGCGAAGGCATCGAAATCGGGGTTAAGATGGGTCGTTATCACCTTCAAAGCTTTCCCACCTCTTCATTTTCTCGTATAACGTACTCTTGCTTATCTTCAGTACCCTGGCCGTCTCGCTCTTGTTTCCCGAGTGTCTCTTCAACAACCACGAGATATAGCGTCTCTCCATCTCATCCAGTGATACCTCTTCGAAACCTTTTTCGACGCACTTTTCGTTTTCAGGATTTTCCAGACCTATCGAGGAGAGGATCTCTCTGTCTCCGTTAACGGCAAGCATGGAGAGGAGCTTATTTCTGAGCTCACGGATGTTGCCCGGCCAGTCGTACCCCATCATCTCGTCCAGCAAACCGGCCGGTATCATGGGGTTTTTTCTCAGACCGAGCTCCTGGCAGAGCCTGGGGAGAAAGTACTCGACCAGCACGGGAATGTCCTCCCGTTTCTCCCTGAGCGGAGCGATCTTCAACTTCACCACGTTCAACCTGTAGTACAGGTCGCTCCTGAACTGCCCGGCAGTCACGTAAGATTCCAGGTCCCTGTTGGTAGCCGCTATGACCCTCAGGTCCAGCCTGCGCGAGATGTTGCCACCAAGACGCTGGTTGGTGGAGGTTTCCAACACCCTCAGCAGCTTCACCTGAAGGGCGAGCGGCATCTCCGAAACCTCGTCTAGAAAGAGAGTTCCCCTGCTCGACTCCTCTATGAGGCCGGGCCTGGAATGAAGCGCGCCGGTGAAAGCTCCCTTTTCGTAGCCGAACAGCTCACTCTCGAAGAGGTTCTCCGGTATGGCCCCGCAGTTGATCGCGACGAACCTCTTCCGTCCGCTCAATTGGTGGATCGCCCGGGCAACTATCTCCTTGCCCGTTCCACTCTCTCCCTCCAGGAGAACCGTTACCTTCTTGGGAGCGATCATCGAGATCGTCTCTTTCAGACGAATAACAGACGGACTCTTTCCCACGAACTCCGAGAGCGTATCGCCTCCGACCATTCCTGCCAGATCGTCTCTCTCCCTGCTGAGTTCCGAGTACTCTATCGACCTTTTCACCTCCAGCAGGGCGTGGGTCAGATCGAAGGGCTTCTCCAGGAAGTTGAAGGCTCCCTTTCTCACCGCGTCTATGGCGGTGTTTATATCGCCGTGGGCCGACACAACTATGACCGGAGCGGTCTGGGCGGCATCTGGGAGAAGGTCCAATCCTGACCCATCTGGAAGTCTCACATCCAGTATCACGCAATCGAAGAACTCGTCCAGCAGCGACTTTTCGGCTTGCTTCAGATTGTAAACCTGTGTCACATCGTAACCTTCCTCGCGAAGAGCCGCCGCGAGAAGGCCGTTGAAGGCCAGATCGTCATCTACCAGAAGAATCCTGCGATTCATCATCATTCCTCCTGAAAGTCAAAACGAAAACCGTTCCCTTTCCCGGAACGCTTTTCATCTTCAATCTTACATCGTTCTCATCGCAGAAATTCTTGATCAGGTACAGTCCCAGCCCCGAACCCTCCGATTTGGTCGTGTAGAAGGGTTTGAAGACCTCGGCCTGTATCGACTCGTCGATGCCCTTTCCCCGGTCGGACACGATCAGAGTGAGGTACTCGCTCGAACGGCGAACCTTCAGAGCGATCTCCCCTCCGTCTTCGCTGGCCTCCACCGCATTCATCAGTAGGTTTTTCACTACGTTCTCCAGCCTACCCTTTTGAACCAGGACCTTTCCGTCATCCAGCGAGATTGTATCGAGAGATATACTTCTGGCTGCCAGTATCGGTTCCATGAACGAAAGAACCTTCCTGACCGATTCGGAGAGATCGAGCCGTTCGAACTCCTCGCCATACCTGAAGATTTGCAAAATTCCGCCCACCTTCACCTGGAAACCCGAAAGCTCGTTCGAGAGTGTTTGCAGGTAGGAGTCTTTCCTGGAGCGTATATACAGATCCAGCGCCAGCCTCATGTTGGCCAGCGGCTGTTTGAGCCCGTGGGCCAGGTCGGCGACGGTCTGGGCATCGACGGCGTAGCGCCTGGTCTTCTCGAGGAGTTGCCTGGTCTTCCACTGGCTAGTCTTGTCATCCAGAGTGACGAGAAAGCCGCTCCTCTTCTTTTTGGTCACCGTCACCAGGTAACGCCTGCCCAGTTTTTTACTGTAAACATCGTACTGCCCCTCCTGGAGTGGAAAGAGCAGCCCGGTTCTCCTTATGAAATGATCGAGCTTCAGGTATCTCATGTTCTGGGCGCCGTAGGAAAAGCTCTTTACGAAAGCCTCGTTCGCCAGATCAATATTTCCGCTCCCATCGAGCGAAACCACGGATATGTTCAGCGTGTTCAGCAGCTCGGAATAATCCCTGTATAGCTTTTCGTAGTAGTTTCTCTCCTGCTCCACCTGAAGCGAGAGGTTCCTGTAAAAACCGTAAAGTTCGTGGAACTGGCCCTCCAGTTCGGCAGCCGGTTTCCGCTCGCCGCTCCGTATGAGTTTCACCAGCCTGTTGAGCTGTCTCACGATCACCAGGTAAACGAAGGCCGTCGCCGAAAGACCTGAAAAGATAACCAGCAGGAGACTCTCCACGTTGAACCCGATAAGCAACGAGGCCAGCAAGCCGGCACCCGCCACCACGATTCCCGTGATGTAGTGGTAACCGGAACCGAAAAGGACCTTATCTGGCTTTGACAACCGTTATCTGCTCTCCTTCGTCCATTCCGAGGAGTTCCCTGGCGCTTCCCTTGTTGACCGTTATCTCCATATAACCGCTGGAATCGAAGTGGGCCATAAGCTGTCCGAAATTCACGTCGTAATAAGTGTTGCCGAAGGTTATAGTGAACTGCTTTCTACCACGGCTCAACTCCAGAATATCCCCCTCTTCCAGCCCTGTTCCGAGAGAGAGCGGAATGTTGGTCTCGAGATTGCCGAAACCGTCGTAGAAGGCCACCTCGCCAGTGAGAGCGTCTCCGCTTCTGGTTGCCTTTCTGTATTTGAGGTATTCGAAGTTCATCAGTCTGGATCCCAGCTTCTCCACCGCCAGTCCCTTGGCTATGTGGGCGGCGACCGGTGCGAAGATATCTCTTCCGTGGAAGCTCCTTGAAACTCCCCTGTGGTATTGGCGGTTCTCGAGCTCCCTCACTTCGTGGACGCCAAAACTCTCGGCGGCCAGCGTGAAGATCCCGTTGTCAGGTCCGACCATGCACATTCCATTCTTGAGAACCATCGCCACAGGCTTTCTAGAAGTCCCTACACCAGGATCGACCACGGCCAGGAAGACCGTATCGGCCGGCAGGTCTTTGATCGCCCTCTCTATCACGTGAGCTGCGTGCCTAACGCTGAAAGGCTTTATATTGTGGCAGATGTCGAGAATCTCCACGTCCCTGTTTATCTCCCTTACCACGGCCTTGGCTATCCCGACGTAGTAACTGTCGTACCCCCAGTCAGTCAAAAAAGCTATCATCTCTCTCCCTCCAGTTTTTTACTATCGCATAGAATACTTCCGAAACGGCTTCCAGTTCTATTCTGTAAAGGTTCGACTCCACATTGCAATCGCTAGCACCAAAACCCTTCACGCTCTCGCCGTATTTAGAGACGAACCGCGAGAGCTCCTCTTCCATCCTCCTGTCGGAGGGAAGGAGAAGAGCGGCAAGGACCCTCGACTTCTCCCTGAGATAGTCTATGTGCCAGTGCTTCCTCTTTTCAAGCCTCAAATGGCGCCCGATTCTCTCAGAGAGCGAGTTCATCGCCGATCCCACGTATATATACATCCCCGGCTCGAGCTCCCATTCCCTTGCACCGGTCGAAATCAACGTTCTATGCTCAAGCTCGAGCAAAACGAGATAAACTCCCCTGTTAGCATCCATGACGTAGCTATTATACGATAGCGATCGAATATGATAGAAGAGACTCCTTGAAAGTTGTCCGTCGGGTTGCGTATAATTCCTTGAGAGGTGATCGCATGGCTTACGTGGAAATCAACAAATCGAACATATCGAAAAACGCCCGCCATCTGCTGAATCTTACGGGAAGAGCCGGTGTGGAGATGGCCTCCGTCACGAAGGTCGTCTGTGGCGACCCTGAAATAGTTTCGAAGATAATCGAGGCCGGTGTGCGAGAGATCGGCGAATCGAGACTGGAGAACATAGATCGAATCAGGAAGTTCGGCCTCTCGCCGGCCTTTCTCCTGTTGCGTCTCCCATCTCCGCAACTTTATAGAAAAGTCGTCGAATCGGTCGATTCCGTCCTTCTTAGTGAACTGAAATCCCTGAAGGCTCTCAAGGAGCTCTCGGAAGAGATGGGCCGCCGCTTGAAGTTCATCTACATGGTGGATACCGGTGACCTTAGAGAGGGCGTGATGTACGACCGGGCCTTCGAAGAGCTTGGAGAGGCCGCGAAGATAGCGGGGCGGAGTTTAGACGGTATCGGCACGAACCTCGGCTGCTTCGGCGGTGTGATAGCAACGCCGGAAAAATTCGAGATACTTCTCGCTCTGGGCGATAGGCTGCGCAGGGAGGACGGTATCGAGATCGAGAGGTATTCGGCTGGAAACACCGCATCGCTACCGCTGATAGAGAATGGAACACTCCCGCGAGGGATCAACCATTACAGACTCGGCGAATCCATCATGTGCGGCACCGACGTGACCAATAGCCGCGCCGTACCCGGAACTACCAGGGAGACCTTCACACTCTACGGAACTGTTCTGGAGCTCAAGAGAAAACCGTCCGTCCCGATTGGAGAGATAGGATCGGATGCCTTCGGAAGAAAGCCCCATTTCGAGGATATGGGCGAGAGGTTGAAAGCCATTCTGGATATCGGTGAGCAAGATGTCGTTCCATCAGGCCTCACACCGATGCTTGAAGGTTGCCGGGTCCTCCACGCATCCAGCGATCATCTGATAGTTGACGTTACCGATTGTCCGGAAAAACTTTCGGTGGATGATAGGATACCGTTCAGAATGTCTTACGGAGCCCTTCTAAGGGTTATGACCTCCCGCTATATCGCCAAAGAGTACAGGGATTTATCATGATTAGAGAACTCGAGCTTAAAGACAGGAAAAGTGTTCTCGAGATTGTCAAAGACATATGGGAGGGCGACGATTATATCCCGGCCGCCTTCGACTCGTGGGTTAGCGACGGCGACTGCCGTTTCATGGGAATGTGGAAGGACGAAGCGCTAGTTGGTGTGGCCAACCTCAGGCGTCTCTCGCCGACGGTGGGCTGGCTCGAAGGAATGAGGATCAAGCCAGAGTTTCAGGGGAAGGGATACGGCAGAGAACTGGCCGTAGAAATGATGAAACTGGCCCGGAATGACAGGCTGGAAGAACTTTATTTTTCGACTTACTTCGACAATCTGGCCTCGATCAGGATCAACGAATCGCTGGGATTCTCCAGGGTCGCCGTCTTTACGAACCTGGAGCTGGAACTCAAGCCCTCCGCGGATCTTGAGGGTGAATTGAAATACGCAGGATTGCAGATTGGCCGGGAGATCGCGGAGATAGAGACTTACATGAGCAACGACTGGTTCTTCATCCCCCCGGAAATCGGCCGCAAAAGCAACTGGTTGAAAGAACCGGAAACCTTGAGCCGGGAGGGCAATATGGCCGTAGTCTCCAGAAATCCGAAAGTCCCCGAATGCATGGAGATCAACTACATCGAGATAGGCAAGAGCGAAGACGCCG
Source organism: Kosmotogaceae bacterium UBA1373 (assembly GCA_002305955.1). Lineage (GTDB taxonomy): Bacteria > Thermotogota > Thermotogae > Petrotogales > Kosmotogaceae > Mesotoga. The sequence continues at coordinate 8,219 of DBRH01000071.1, read as the reverse complement.
AAAACTTTCTTTCGTTGCTTGCCGGGTACGCCCGCGAAAAAGGTTACTCCCGCGTCCATACGATGGTGCCCGAAAACGTTGAGTTAGACGCCTTTTTGAAAAACCGGTTCGCACCCTTCGAGAGGTTTCACGATGTTTTCATATACCGGGCCAGAACCGACGAATTGAGAATAGACTGAAGAGAGTCTAGCTCTCTTGGTTTTCTGGAAGGAGAGATAGTATCATTGTTCTCGTACGTTCCAACGGGTGACGACTTTGGTTCACTAAAGAGGTGGAATGATTGAGAAGAATTTTCGTAGTACGTCACGCAGAGGCCGAAAAAGGGAAAAAAGGCGATATGCAGGATATAGACAGGCCGCTCACCGATAGCGGAAAGACCGATTCACTGTCGATGGCCGAAATCGTAAAACCGTTTATAGACGGACCGGCGATAATAATCTCCTCCGGAGCGAAGCGCGCCATGCAGACGGCCAGAAAGTTCCGGAAAGCCATAGGAGGGATCGAGCTGATCGAGAACGGCGAGCTCTACACCGGAACGGGGGAGACCATAGCTGCGACGATTACCGCAACGGACGACAAGTACAATTGCGTGATTATAGTCGGCCACAACCCGGCAATCGAAGAGTTCATGGCAGCCGCCCGGTGCGTCGCCAGAATGGCGACCTCATCGGTGGCCTTCTTCAAGGTCGATTGCAACAGCTGGAAAGAGCTGGACCTAAACAAGTTCAAGCTCGAATTTCTCCTCAAGCCGTCGCTATTAAGAAAGACGAAATGATCTTCGACTGGACCGTTCAGGAGTCTTTTCTCAAGGCCTTCCCGCAGAAGGTCGGAACGATGCTGGACACTCTCAAGGGCCATATCGATAAGGGAAGAGACTCGCTGGACGAAGATGCTGTCCACGATACGAGGGTGTGGAGCCGGAGACTTTCCGGGGCGCTTTCGATCGGTGCCATTCTCATCGACAGAAAGCCCTCCAGATCTCTTGAAATGCTTTCGGCTCTCAGGACCTCGCTCGGTCGTCTCAGGGACAACCACGTCCAGAGATCTCTGGCCATCGAATACGGTATCGAAGGCCTTCCCGAATACCTGGAGGCCAAAGGTGAAAGACTCGCGGCGCAGGCCTCCAAATCGCTGGCCGATTTCGATATGGAACGTCTCGAGAGAGACTTCCTCCACTTTCACAGAGAGCTCATAGTGGTCTGCAACGACGGGAATCTCCTGAAACAGAACACAGAACGAATATCTAACCGGATAGAAAAACGTTATTCGTCAGTCGGGAAGAGCTTCACCGGGTCGGACCCTGCCGATTTTGCCACGCTCCACAGCTCCAGGATCGCCATAAAGAAGCTCCGTTACACACTCGAGACACTTGACGGATACACAGGGCTTGACGGCGATACGCTCGCGCTCCTCAAAAAGATCCAGGACAGACTTGGAAAGGTTCAGGACCTCACCGTACTGCTGAAGACTATAGGTAAACTGGTTAATAAAAGAAGGCTCTCCGTTCCGGGCGAAACAGTTCAGAGGATCTCTATCGACAGACATATGCTGGTGAGTGAATTTCTCGACGGCTGGAGAGATGAGCTGGCCGCCATCGGCCGTTTCATCGAGGAGCCGGCTACAAAGCAGTGCGAGAGAGAGGATAAAGACAGGAGAAACCTCCGTTCCGGCGCGGTCGAAAAGTTCAGCGACGGGATTATCGAGAAGATCCTCTCTCTGGCCGATGAGAAGAGACTGAGTTACAGAGGCGTTGTGGCCTACCTCAGGGAAAACCCGGCCATGCTCGACAAACTGGACATCGAAAGCCTTCCTTCATACCAGACGCTGGCCAGGAGGGCCGGCAAGTTGGGGAAGAGAAAGAAACCGGGAGGTTGATCTTGAAAGTATCTACGGACAAAAGGATCAGGCTTGTATCAACCGCGATGATGCTGACCGAATTGCCGGAGCTGGAACTGCGCAAGCCCCACGCCCATCACTTCCTATACGAGGACACGATGCGCCATCTGGCGGGCAGAAAGCAACCTGAACTCCTCAACTCGCTTCTCAAAGATGGGACGGCCTATTATTTTCTCTTCACTTACGCCGTAAACCTATCGTGGCCTTACCTCGAACCCCTGAGCTTTCCAGATTACCTTTACCGATACGAACCGGCGCTTTGCGCCAGCAAACTTCACCTCGAGTTGAGAGAGTTACTGGCTTCCGCCGATCTCGAAAGTCTGTGGGAAGGCCAGAAAACCGGCTGGGAGAAACTGGAGCGGGATGCCTCGACGGCGCTCGAAGACAACCGCATAGAAGAGCTCCTGAGAGATTTCTTCGGCGATCACGGAAGAAATCTCTTTTTCTTCCCCAATCCCCTCTTTCCCGAACTGGCCTCTCTAGGTGCGGCCAGCGATAATTGTCTATACTGTATAGCCAGATACCCCGGTAGGTCCAGCCAGAAATGGCCCCACGAACCGGGAGTCACCCTGCCTGGCGAGGAATTCGGAAGTTTCGGCGACCAGCCAGTCTGGTCAAGGATAGTCGCCTTCCACGAGTTCTGCCACCCACTCATAGACCCGCTCATAACGGCAAAGCCCGAACTGGTGGAAGCGTTGAGAACTTCGCCCTTTTCACGTGGCGTGCTTTCCGCCTTCATGGACAGGTACCCTTCCTGGGAGGACATGCTGGCCGAATTTCTAATATACGCAATGACCTACGCCTATCTTTTCCACGAGTTCGATCGGGAGACGGCCGAAATTTTTCACAGAACCATGGAAGAGAGGTCCGGCTTCTCGGGCGTAAGACCTATGGGAGAGCCGCTTCTCCGTTATTTGGAGGAAAGAAAGAATGGCGAATACACGAACCTTTTCGATTACCTTCCGGTGATGTTCAACCTTTGACAGAGCCGGCGAGGAGCCCCCTCAGGAAGTACTTGCCCAGAAGTATATAGACGATCAACGTTGGAAGAGCCGCGAGCAGGGCGCCGGCCATCTGGACGTTCCACTCCACCACCTGGCTTCCGGCCAGGTTTACCAGCGCCACGGTGATCGGTTGCTTCGTCGGGTCGCTAGTGACGGTGACGGCGAAGAGAAATTCATTCCATATGTTCGTGAACTGCCAGATTACCACGACCACGAAGCCCGGCAGCGATATGGGGAAGAGAACCTTGAGATACGTCTTGAAGATACCGGCCCCGTCTATGCTGGCCGCTTCTATCAACTCGGTAGGCACCTCGCTGTAATAATTCCTGAAGATCAAAGTCGTTATAGGCAACCCGTAAACCACATGCACCAGAACCAGCCCCCAGATCGAACCGTAAAGACCTATATCCTGCAAAAAGCGTATCAGCGGGAAGAGCACGCTCTGGTAGGGGATGAACATCCCGAAGAGAACGAGGGCGAAGAGAAAGTCCGATCCCCTGAACTTCAACTTGGATAAAACGTACCCGTTGATCGAACCGATCACGGCCGATAACAGAGTGGCCGGTATCACCAGCATGAAAGAGTTTCTCAGGTTGGGAGCCAGTTTGTTGAAGGCCTTGACGAAACCATCGAAGGAGAACTCGTTCGGTGGAAACCACATTCTCACCAGTCCGACCTCCTTCAGGGGCTTGAAACTCGTGGCCAGGAGAACGTAAACCGGCATCAGAAAGAACAGGGCGAAAACAACCAGAAGTATGTAGATCACAAGCTTCCTGATCATATACTTTTCTCCTTTCTGAACGCCGAGAAGAGGTACGGCACTATTACCACGGCGACCATGATCAGCATTACCATGGCGATCGCCGAGCC
>DBRH01000071.1:0-4431 GCA_002305955.1 Kosmotogaceae bacterium UBA1373 | reverse complement strand
CCGGTCATCGCGTAAACGAGGTCGAAGATCTTCAACGAGATATGTCCCAGAATTATCATGGCGCTCAACGTTATGGGCCTCAGTATCGGAAACTTTATCCTCCAGAAGATCTGCCAGCCGGTCGCGCCATCGACCTCGGCCGCTTCGATCAGATCCTGCGATATCCCGCGCAGTCCGGCCAGATACATCGCCATCGTATAGCCCGAAAGCTGCCAGACGGCGGCGATTATGACCGGAATTAGAGCCACGTTGAACTTCAAAAAACTCGTCGTACTCGTGAACCACTTCCACTGGAATATATCCAGTCCCACCAGATCCAGGAGAAGGTTCATACCCTGGGGACTGCCCGGTAGAATTCCCGGCGCAAATATCCACCGCCAGACCGCCCCGGTGACGACGAACGAAAGCGCCATTGGAAAGAGATAGATATTTCTGAATATAGCCGACCCTTTAAGATTCCTGTCTATAAGAACGGCGAGAATTATGCCCAGTATTAGACAACCGGCGATGAAGAAAAGAGTGAAATAGAAAGTGTTCCAGAGATCGGTCTGAAACCTCGGATCTTCGAAGAGCCTGAGATAATTGCGCAGACCCACGAACTCGAACTCTCCCTTCAATAGCCTGGCAAAGCTGTTCCAGTTCGACACCGACGTTCTGGCCGTCCAGCCTATGAAGAAATAAACGAAAATACCTATCGCGGCGAACGTTGGCGATAGTATGAGGAAGGAAATAATTCCACGCCTGGTTTTCCGCTTGATCTACAACACCTCCAGAGAAGGGGGCCCGCTTCAACGCAGGCCCCGCCGAACATATCAGTCTATGTAGTCTTCCGCGGCGTTTCTTATTGCCTTCAAGAAGCCGTCCCTGTCTTTTGTAGTTATGAAGATATTGACAGCGTCGTTCAATTCGGTTATGAAGCCCTCTGGAGCCGCCGAACCGTGAGCTATTGACGGACAGAGCGCGTTGGTGGCGAAGTCGTTCATCGACCAGGTCAGGTAAGGATCGTAAAGCGACTTGTCGGCATCTAGCCTCGCCGGAATCGACCCCTTGATCGGGTTGAAAGCGTCCTGTCCCTCGACCGAAGCCACTATTTCGAGCCACTTCAGGGCGTTTTCCCTGTTGGGCGCGTTCTTCGGAAGACCGAAGGTATCTGTTACGACCATGAAGGAGCCCTGAGTTCCGGGGACGGCCATCCAGCCGAATTCGACGCCGGGAGTCCAGCCTAGCGTCTTGAGGTAACCTTCGGCCCAGTCGCCCATGACGTTGAAGGCGGCCTTACCGTCGAAAACCATCTTCGTTGCATCCTGCCACGTGAGCGCGGCGTGGTCCTCGTTGACGTACTTGATCAACTCTTCGAAGATAACGATAGCCCTTCCGATCCCCGGGTCGTTGAAGCTGGTCGTGCCGTTCCATAGACCGTTGTAACCTTCAGGACCGAGAGCCGAAAGCAGTACGGTTTCGAAGAGATGAGCCGCTTCCCACTTGTCCTTGTCGCCGAGGGCTAGAGGAATGAAGCCGGCCTGCTTGATCTTCTCACAGACCTGCAGGAACCCCGGTCCGTCCTGCGGTACCGTCTCGACACCGGCTTTCTTCAGAATCTCGTTGTTGATGAACATCACATTACCCCTGTGCACGTTCACCGGTATGGAGTAAACCTCTCCCTCGTAACTGCAGATCGTCATGATGTCTTTGGGGAACTTGTCGAGTATCCCCCAGCCTTCGAGGATGTCCGTCAGAGGTTCCATCATGCTCGTGATGACGTAGGTGTCTATAAGCTCCATTCCACCGTGCACCTGGAAGGAATCCGGCGGGTTGCCACCCAGCATCCTCGTCTTCAAAACGGCCTTCGCGTTCGTTCCGGCTCCACCGGCGACCGTTGCGTTTATTATCTCGACGTCGGGGAACTTCGCTTTGAAGACCTCGTATATCGCCGCGAGGCCCTCCTCTTCTCCACCGCCCGTCCACCAGCTGAAAATCTCCACACTCCCGGACGCTAAGAGTGCGCTAACGGATAAAAGAAGAACCGCTACCAAAAGCTTTTTCATCTAAACACCCCCTGTGTTTTCGGCTTTTAAGCCGTACTTTACGAATACAGTCCCCCCAGACCGAACGGATAATTACATTGTTATTATACAACTGGAAATATTTACTCAATACATTTCTACTCTCTCTGTCAGATGGCCAATTCACTAACAAACCGATCTTTACACGACGGAACGATAGAGCTCGCTTCGCTCACGAGAAGGCGAGAATTCTCTTAAGAAACGTTGTTGGTTGTGCGTGGTGTGTTGTGGGTAAGAGCGAGATGCCGGGTCGAGGTCCGGCATGACGGGAAGGGTGGAAAGACCAGGATCCTCTGCACGAGGATGACGTGAAGGGAGAGCCTGTCCTGATGGGCGAAAATAGGGACTGACGGGCTCCTAGCGTCTGTCCCATTTTTCGCGTCTCGCATATCGTCCGTCTCTAAACAGAGGTTAGAAAGTCAAGATCTTCACGCTCTTCACACCTCTCGCCTCTGACCTCAGGTTTACCAAGAACCTGGACGCGTAGCGTCGTCAGACAAACAACCGCTCTTCCGCTCCTCTCTGTGGACTGTTCCTCTTATCTCTGATCAGGTGTTATTATTGTTTCAAACATTCAATGGGAGGGATCATCTTGTCTAGAGTAAAGATAAGCATCATCGGCGCCGGCAGCGCTGTCTTCTCACTGAGGCTGGTGAGTGACCTGTGCAAAACCCGCGGTCTCCACGGGAGCGAGGTGACTCTCATGGATATCGACGAGAACCGGCTGAAGGCGGTGCAGGTCCTCGCAACCAAATTCGCCGCGGAGATGAAAACCGAGTTGACCTTCAAAACCACGACAGACCTTCGAGAGGCGATAAAGGGAAGCGACTTTGTGATCAACACCGCGCTGGTCGGCGGGCACGCCTTTCTCGACAAAATGAGGGCGATCGGCGAGAAACACGGTTATTTCAGGGGTATAGACAGCCAGGAGTTTAACATGGTCTCGGACTACTACACCCTGACCAACTGGAACCAGCTCTCATACTTCCTCCAGATCGCGCGAACGATGGAGGAGCTCAGTCCCGACGCATGGCTCCTTCAGGCCGCCAACCCCGTCTTCGAAGGGACCACCCTCATAAGGCGCAACAGCAAGATAAAGATGATAGGCTTCTGCCACGGTCACTACGACGTCTTCGAAGTATCAGAGGCTCTCGGTCTTGAGAGAGAGAAGATAGACTGGCAGGTCGCCGGTGTGAACCACGGGATATGGATGAACAGATTCAAATACGACGGAAGAGACGCCTACCCGATCCTTGACAGATACATCGCCGAAAAGGGCGCGGAGCGTTTCAAACCGGCCAACCCTTTCAGAATACAGATGTCACCGGCCTCGCTGGAGATGTACGGCTTCTACGGGATCATGCCCATCGGCGATACCGTCAGGAACAGCGGCTGGAAGTATCACTACGACCAGGAGACGCTCGAAAAATGGTACGGAAGCCCCTGGGGTAGTCCCGATTCGGAACCGGGCTGGCAGTGGTACAAAGATCAGCTAGGTCAGATCACTCAGGCTACGATGGGACTGGCCCAGGCTATTGCCTACTATCCACAGGCCAGCCTGGAAATGCTCGTGACCGAGGGAGCGAAGAGCCTCTCGGGCGACTTCACAGGCGAGGCGATGAAGCTCTACGATCCCTCCCAGATGAGCGGAGAGCAGCATGTACCTTTTATAGACGCCATAGTGAACAACAACGCCTCCAGATTCGTCGTCAACACTCTTAATAATGGAGCGATAAGGGGTATCGACAATGACGTCGCCGTCGAAGTTACGGCCGTCGTAGATAACCAGGGCATACATATAGAGGAGATCGCTCCCCACCTGCCCGACAGGGTGATCGACTGGTATCTCAGACCAAGGATAATGCGCATGGAGTGGGCACTGGAAGCCTTCATGAAAAAAGACCCCGGTCTAATAGTCGAGATTTTGATGAGAGATCCCAGAACTACCTCTTGCGAACAGGCCAGGGGTGTGGTCGAAGAGATCTTCGGAGCCTGGTGAATCAATGGAGGCGATCGCTTTGGAAGAAATAACTCGCTGTCCCTGGGCTTATGGAGGCCCTCTATATATCGACTATCACGATAACGAGTGGGGCGTCCCGGTCCACGACGACACAAAACTCTTCGAATTTTTGATTCTCGAGAGCGCGCAGGCCGGTCTGAGCTGGATAACGATTCTCAGAAAACGTGAGAACTACCGCCGGGCTTTCGTCGACTTCGACCCGGAGGCTGTATCAAGGTACGGAGAAAGAGATATCGAAAGGCTTATGAATGACCCTGGAATAGTCAGAAACCGCCGCAAGATAACGGCCGCGATAAACAACTCGTCTGCCTTTTTGAAGGTCCGGAAAGAGTTCGGAAGCTTCGATAG